>NZ_FNWP01000002.1:0-617741 GCF_900108435.1 Methylobacterium sp. 275MFSha3.1
CCCGCCCAGGCCGAAGACCCGGCTGAACGCCTCGTTCACGCCCGTGACCTGGCCGTCCTCGGCCCGCACCAGCACGGTCGGGATCGGCGTCATCCGGAACGCCTTGGCGAAGCGCTCCTCGCTCTGGCGCAGGGCGGCCTCGGCCTTCCGGCGCAGTTCCAGGTCCGCGAAGGTGAACAGCATGCAGGGCTCGTCGCCCATCTCGATCGGCTGCCCGGCGACGATCACGAAGCGACGCCCGCCGTCGGGCAGGTCGAGGCAGGCCTCCATCTGCGGGATCGTGCCGCCCGCGTTGAGCCGCGCGACGGCGAGGTCGCGGTTGCGCGCGCCGGCCAGGACGTCGACCTCGTAGACGCTGCGGCCGATGACGGCGTCGCGGGTGTGGCCGGTCATCTCCAGGAAGCCGTGATTGACCTTGACGTGGCGCAGGTCGGACAGCCGCGTGATCACGGCTGGGGCCGGGTTGGCGTTGAAGGTGCGCTCGAACCGTTCCTCGGCCTCGAACTGGTCGGAGACGTCCTTCAGGATCAGCGCGAGGCAGCTCGGATTGCCGTCGCGGTCCGTGGCCACGAGGCTGCGCAGCGAGTGCACGAAGTCCATGTCGGGCTTGTCGGCCCGCCGCACCTCGACCACCACGTCGTGGAAGCGCTCGCCGGCGATCACGCGCTCGATCGGGTACTGGTTGGGCGTGATGTGGTTGCGGTAGCGGAGGCAAAAGCGGTCGCGATAGGCGTCGACGGTGGAGCCGAGCTCGTCGAGGCTCTCGGCACCGTGCATCGCCAGGGCGGCCGCGTTGGCGTAGGCGATGGTCTGGTCGGGCTCGACCAGGATCACGCCCTCGCTCAGGCCGGCGATGATCTGCCGGAGCTCATGCCTGTCGACGCCCGCCGTCACAGCTTCCGTACCCCTTCACGCGGTCACTGCCTTGTCGGCAGCGGGGCACAAACGGGTTGCGCACAAGCCGGTTCCCTCATCTAAGTTATTTTCCTGGTATACGCGCACCATTGACGCGGGCGTTTTGAGCCAAAGATAAATGCTCGCAACGCCGCGACGCCGTTCCCGCGCGCTCTCGGCCCCCCTTCCCAGAAGACGTGGCCATGCCGACCGTGCAGGATATTGACCCACTAGTGCGGGGGCCCGCGGAACACGGGGACGTGATCTCCGCCCCGGGTGCGACATCATGTACGAGTCGGCGCGAGAATTTTCCAGAAGTTGCAGAACTTGAGAAAACTTCGCGTCTAAGACGCCTGCTCGACCGCCTGTCGGAGGCCGCGGACGCCGCGGAGGCCGAAGGGCAGGTCCCGGTCGGCTTCGGGGCGGCGCTGGTCGACGCCGTGCCGGACCTGCGCCGCCGCGCGCTGACGCTGACCCGCGACGCCATCGCGGGCGATGTCCAGGGGGACGACCTCGTCCGGCTCACCCTCCTGAAGGCCTGGGAGCGCCGGGCGGCGTTCCGGCCTGGAACCGGGATGCCCGCATGGCTCGACACGTTCCTGCGCAGCCGCCCCGCGGGCGGCCGCGCCGGGCCGACCGGCCTGTCGCGGAACGGCGTGTCTGTCGGGATGGCCCGCTGAGACATGTCGGCGCGTGGCATCCCGCGGAGCCGGTAAGAAACACGGCGTACTGGTAAAAATATCTCATTCCCACGAATGTGTTAGGCCCCATATCGCGGTCGTGGAACGCGCCGTGCGCCGTCGGGCGCCGCCGGGTTCCGCGCCCCTTTTCCGAGGTTGTGCCGGGCGGATGGCCCTCTTGTCCGGCACGGCCGCGAGGCCGGGCGCCCGCGCCGCTCCGGGCGCGCGTCCGGCCCGTTGCCCTTTCACCCCGTGCTCCGGCTCCCGACGCTCCGTCGGGCGACCGCACCGACTGACGGTCCGCCCGCGCGCCGTGCCGCGCGACGGATCCGCCCGGCACGGAGGAATCCCATCCGAGATCCGAGACCATCACTGAGGAGACGATGACCCGACTTCGCGCCGCACGGCTCGCGCCCGCCCTGATCCTGACCGCCTGCACGACCGTCTGCGCCGCGACGGGAGCCTCCGCGGCCAACCGGTTCGACGGGTCCTGGTCGGTCATCGCCACCGCGGAGAGCGGGAGCTGCACGGGGCCCTACAGCTATCCCATCGTCATCCGGGACGGGACCGTGGACGACGCCGGCGGCAACGGCGTCGACGCCTCCGGCCGAGCCGGGCCGGACGGCCGGATCACCGGCACGATCCGCAAGGGGCTGGCCAGCGTCTCGGTCACGGGCCGCCTGCGCGGGTCCGCCGGGACCGGTCGCTGGACTTTGTCCGGGCTCGGTGCGTGCGCGGGGCGCTGGACGGCCCGCCGCACCGGCTAGGGAGAGCGGGCGGTCGGCCCCTTTCCGGCCCCTTTCCGGCCGAGGCGCGGCGGTCACACGGTCAGGACGGCCCAGCCGTGGGCCGGAAGGGTCACGCGGGCGCCGGTGCTGCCGGCCTCGGCGAGATCGCCGGTGCCGGCCTCGATCGCCCGGGCCTCCGGCACCGGCAGCGTCGCGTCCGCGTCGGCGAGGTTCAGGGCCGTCAGCACCCGCGCGCTCCCGTCGCCCAGCGCGAGCACGATCTGCGCGTTGGCGAGGTGCAGCGCCCGCGCCCGCGCGCGGTGGAGTCCGGCGTGGCGCCGCCGGAGGGCGATCAGGTCCCGGTGCAGCCGGTAGATCGGCCAGCCGTAGGGAGCGAGATCCGCGGGCGTCGGCGGGAAGGCCGGCCGGATGGCGTCGTCGCCGCCGACCCGCTCCTCCTTCACGCCGCGGAAGGCCTGCTCGTCGCCGGCGTAGATCAAGGGCGTCCCGCCGCAGGTCAGCAGGATCGCCAGCGCGTGCGGCAAGTGCCGCTCGTCGGTGAGCCGGCTCGCGATGCGCGTCACGTCGTGGTTGCCCACGAAGGTCAGGGGCGCGAACCTGTCGAGAAGGCCGTTGTGCCGGTCCAGGGCGTGGGCCAGCTCGAACAGGTTGCGATCGTTGAGGGCGCTCCAGATCGCCTTCCAGAGCTCGTACTGGGTCACCGAATCCATGCCGGTGTCCTGCACGATGCGGGCGTAGTCGCCGTGGATCACCTCGCCGACGATGTAGGCCTCCGGATGCGCGAGGCGGACCTGCCGCAGCACGCGCGCCCAGAAGCGCGGCGGCACCGCGTAGGCCGCGTCCAGCCGCCAGCCGTCGGCGCCCCGGGCGAGCCAGTGGCCCATGACGGCGGCGACGTGGTCGGCGATTCGCGGGTCGTCGTGGTTGAGCGTGACGAGCTGCCGGTGCCCCTCGAAGCAGGCGTAGTCCGGCTCGATGCCCGGGCCGGAGCCCCGCGGCCAGGACAGCCGGAACCAGCCGGACCGCTCGGATTCGGGCCCGTGCCGCAGGACGTCCTGGAAGGCCGGGTGCGCCCGCCCGACATGGTTGAACACGCCGTCGAGCAGGACGCGGAGGCCGCGGGCCCTGGCCGCCGCGACCAGGGCGTCGAAATCGGCCGCGTCGCCGAGGCGCGGGTCGATGCGGAAATGGTCGACCGTGTCGTAGCCGTGCGTGGAGGCCGCGAAGATCGGCCCGAGCGCCAGCCCGGACGCGCCGAGCTCGACCGCGTAGTCGAGCCAGCCGTGCAGGTGGGCGAGGCGGTGCGTGACCGGTGCGGCCGGGTCGGTTTCGTCGGGGGCTCCGACGAAGCCGAGGGGAAAGACCTGCCACCAGACTGCCTGTTCGATCCAGGACGCCACGCGACCTCCTCCGTCTCCGATCGGGACCGAACCCTGCCGCGCCGCGATGGTTGCAGGCTCGCCGCCGGCCCGGACGCGGCCTCGGCTCGCGGCGGGGGATCTCCGGGCAGCCCGGACCGAGACCTGGAGCCAGGCGCGGTCACGGGTCGGGATGTGGGATCGGGCAGGTGGCGCGGGGCGGGAAGAGATCTCCGCGGACCGGCGCTAAGTCCCGGCCGCGCCAGCGCTATCGCTGCGGAACCGGGACGCTGTCTTGTCACCAGGAAAGCCTGGTGGAGCTGAGGGGATTCGAACCCCTGACCTCCGCAGTGCGATTGCGGCGCTCTCCCATCTGAGCTACAGCCCCGTCGAGGCGCCGGCCTTGTAGGCGCGGGCGGCTCAGCCTGTCAATTCCCTGTTTCAACGTCGCCCGCCGCGCGCCGCTCCGGCGCTGGGGTGCTGGCGGCCCGAAGGATACGCGCGGACCCGCATGAACGCCCTGATCTGGCTCTTCGACACGGTCGTCCAGCTTTTCATCTACGTCCTCATCGCAAGCGCGGTTCTCAGCTGGCTCGTCGCGTTCAACGTGGTGAACGTGCGCAACCCGATCGTCGCGCAGATCGGCGAGGTGCTCTACCGGCTGACCGAGCCGGTGCTGCGGCCGATCCGCAACCTGCTGCCCAATCTCGGGGGCGTCGACATCTCGCCGATCATCCTCATCCTGCTGCTGCTGTTCATCAGCCGTCTGCTGCATGAATACGCCGTGCCCGCAGCTTACGTTTACACGCAGTAGGGTCGAACGCCCGTGAAGACGAATCCCGGCCGCTTCTTCGAGGATTTCCGCCTCGGCGAGACCATCCGCCACGCCACCCCGCGCACCGTGACGGTGGGCGACGTGGCGCTGTACACGGGCCTCTACGGGCCGCGCTTCGCCGTGCAGTCGTCGGACGCCTTCGCCCGGGCCATCGGCTACCCGAAGAGCCCGCTCGACGACCTGCTCACCTTCCACATGGTGTTCGGCAAGACCGTCCCGGACGTCTCCCTCAACGCGCTGGCCAATCTCGGCTACGCCGAGGGCGGGTTCCGGCGGCCGGTCTACCCGGGCGAGACGCTCTCCACGGTGTCGGAGGTGATCGGCCTCAAGGAGAGCTCGAACCGGCAGACCGGCGTGGTCTACGTCCGCTCGGTGGGCTCCGACGAGCGCGGCGAGACCGTGCTGAGCTATTGCCGCTGGGTGCTCGTGCGCAAGCGCGACCCCGAGGCGGCGATCGCCGAGGAGCACGTGCCGAGCCTCGCCAAGGTGGTCGACCCACAGGACCTCGCGGGCGCGCTGCCGAAGCTCTCGGCCGCCGCCTACGACACCGACCTCGCCGGCAGCCCGCACCGCTTCGCGGATTACGCGGTGGGTGAGAAGATCGACCACGTCGACGGCATGACCGTCGAGGAGGCCGAGCACCAGATCGCCACGCGCCTGTTCCAGAACACCGCCAAGGTGCATTTCGACGGGCTGGCCGCCAAGGACACCCGCTTCGGCCGGCGCCTGATCTACGGCGGCCACGTGATCTCGCTGGCGCGGGCGCTGAGCTTCAACGGGCTCGGCAACGCCTTCGCCCTCGCGGGCATCAACGCCGGCCGCCACGTGGCGCCGCTCTTCGCCGGCGACACGGTCTATGCCTGGAGCGAGGTGCTGGCGACCGCCGATGTCGGCCGCGACGATGTCGGGCTCCTGCGCCTGCGGACGGTCGCCACCAAGAACCAGCCCTGCGGCGCCTTCCCGGACCGCGCCGGCGACGGCTACGACCCGGCGGTGATCCTCGATCTCGACTACTGGGCGTTCGTGCCGAAATAGGCGGCCGCGCCCCGGACGGCACCGCTCGGCGAGGCCGGCGGGGGGGCGCGCCTCAGCGGATCCCGCCGCCGACCACGCCCGCCTCGACCGCCAGCGACAGGCGGTCCGTGACCGCCCACTCGACGCCCACGCCGGCCACCGGCCGGACCGCGATGTCCTGGCGCGCGAACGGCAGCGACCCCGGGGTCGGCCCGACGCGCAGCGTCTGGTGCAGGGCCAGGGCGCCGGTCTTGGCGTAGACCAGCACGTCCGGCGCGACGAGGGTGCCGACCTTCACCTCCAGGGATCCGGCGAAGTCGTTGGAATAGGCGAGCCGCCCGTAGCCCGGCGTGAGGTTGCCGCCGAGGCCGGCGAGATAGTCGAACCCGCCGCTGATGCCGTAGAGGATCGGGCCCTCCTGCCACATCCGGCCGCCCTCGAACCCGATGGTCGGTCCCGAATAGCTGCCGAGATGCCGGGACGTGCTGACCGCGTAGCCGGTCGACAGGCGGGCGTAGGAGCCGGTCCAGCGGCCATACGCGTCCTCGGGCATCTGCGGCCACGCGAAGGAGGGCAGCGGCGCGAAGCCGATGGACGGCCAGAACAGCGCCTGGGCGGCGGCGGGACCGGCCGGGAGCCAGCAGGCCCCGAGCACGAGGCCGGCCGCGAGGCGGCGGAACGGACGGGAATCGGCGCGTCTGCTCATGCCGCCATCCTACCCGAAGGCACCGGATCGCGACAGGCTCGGCCGTGGCCGCCCGCGGGATCGTGCGCGCCCCGCCCGCCGCTGACCGGGCGACGCGGCAGGGCGGTCGACCGCCGCGGCGCCGGGCGCTCAGATTTTTCCGTCGAGGCCCATCTGGTAGTATTTGTGGGTGATCTTGTCCTGGTTCTCGAGGAGCCAGTCGATCGAGGGCTCGTTGGTCATGGCCTTGCGGATGGCCTCGGTCATGCCCCGGCGCTGGATGTCGAACAGCGCCTTGTGGTCGACGTGCTGGGCCTCGATGACGCCCGGGCTGAGCCAGACCGAGCAGATGATGCCGAGGTCGTTGGCCTTGTGTTTGGGGATGTAGCCGGCGCGCACGGCGTCCAGCACGCCGTTGGCGATGGCGAACTGGACGGTGCCCATCAGGATCGAGGTGTACTTGCTCTCGGTGACGCTGACCTTGGACACGCACAGGGTGACCGGGCGGACCATGATGTCGGTGTTGAGCAGGGCGAAGACGCGGCTGTGGCCGACGACCTGATCGCCGGTCAGCGTGGCCAGGGCGGTGCCGACCGGCCCGTCGAGCTCGCCGATGATGACCTCGGGCTCGGAGGCGGTGTTGGGCGGCCCGCCCGCGACCAGGGCCTCGCCGGCCCGCAGGATGATGCGCTCGTTCATGCTGTCCCTCGTGGCGGTCGGGCGATCCGGCTCTGCCCGACGGCGCGGCTCCTAACACCGGCCCGCCGCGCCTGTCGACGCGGGCGGGCGCACGCCACCGGCTGCGGCTCCGCGGCGCGGGAGGAGGGGGCGGCCGGAGGGAGGCGGCCGTCGCGGCCGCCCGCCCGGTCAGTCGCGCACGATGACCTTGGTGCCGACGCGGACCCGGTCGTAGAGGTCGGTCACGTCCTTGTTGGTCATGCGGATGCAGCCGGACGAGACCGCCGCGCCCATCGTCTCGGGCTCGTTCGAGCCGTGGATGCGGTAGAGCGACGAGCCGAGATAGAGGGCGCGGGCGCCCAGCGGGTTGTCCTGGCCGCCGGCCATGTACCGCGGCAGGTCGGGGCGGCGGGCCAGCATCTGCTGCGGCGGGCGCCAGTCCGGCCACTCCTTCTTCATGGTGACGGTCTTGGTGCCGGACCACGAGAAGCCCTGCCGCCCGACGCCCACGCCGTAGCGGACCGCCGCGCCGCCGCCGAGCACGTAGTAGAGCCGGCGCTGGCGGGTCGAGACCACGATGGTGCCGGGCTTCTCCTTGCCGGTCCACGCCACCGTCTCGCGCGGGATCGCCTGGCTGCGGAAGATGTTGAGGAAGTCCGCGATCGGACCCCTGTCCAGCGGGTTGGCGGCCGCCGCCGGGGCGCTCCCGAGCAGCAGGCCCGCGAGCCCGAGTAGCGCGATCCGTCTCGCCATGGTCTTCCGTCCTCCGTTCGTCGCGGCGCGGGGACTCGCGGGTCTTCGCGTGTCTTCGCGGATCTCGGCGTGTCTTCGCAGATCTCGGCCAAGCCCGCGCGGAACCCCTGCGCGCATGGGGCGAGCCGGCCCGGACTTCACGGCAAGGTTGAGGCCGGCCCGCCGGTATGGCCACTTCCGGGCGCAGCTGTGTGCTGCGCGCAACACTGGGCGGGTGGCGCGACGCCGTGGGTGATTGCGCGCGGCGACAGCCGTGCTTATCTCAGACTCGTGATCCGATCCGCCGCTCTCCTGACCCGCCGCGCCGCGGGCCTGCCGGACCGCCTCGCCCGGGGCCTCGCCGCGCTGGCGCTGCTCGTGCTCGCGACGGCCGCGCTGGTGGCCGCGCCCGCGCGGGCCGAGGCCGCGCGCCCGGAGGGCCCGGCCTGCGCCATCGCGAGCCCGCGCCTGACGATCCTGTCCGGCACGCCGGACGCGCAGCCCGAGGCCAAGCGGTCCGAGGCCAAGCGTTCGGTCTTCGGCCGCACCGATCTCTGCGCCGCCGACAGCGAGATCCTCACCGAACTGGGGCTGCCGCGCCCGCCGGTCGATGCGCCGCGCCCCCGTCACACTGTCAACGCATCGTTCGACTACAGGTCCGACAGCGTACCGGCCTCCGCGCCGGACGGTTCGCCGCACCGGCCTCCACGCCGGGCCTGACGCGCGCGCCGGTCTCGCGGCCGGCATGATGGCGCGCCCGTCCTGATCTTCGTCCGACCGGCCTCGTGACCGGTCCCGGGATCTGACTCGACGATGCGCGGGCCCACGCTCCGCGCCAGCCTCAGCAGACGCATGCTTTCAGGAGCGTCGGTAATCGTGACCCGCACTTTGTCCGCCAGAATCCCGTCGTCGTTCCGCGCCTCGGCCCGCGCGACCGCCCTCCTGCCCGCGGCCCTGCTCCTGCTGGGTGTCGCCGCCTGCAACCCGAAGCAGGTCGCCGCGCCGGCCCCGCCGGTGCCGGAGGTCGGGTTCGTCAAGGTGGAACCCCAGGCGATCCCCTACCTGCGCGACCTGCCGGGCCGCGTCGCGCCGATGCGCATCGCCGAGGTCCGCTCCCGGGTCTCCGGGCTCGTGGTCAAGCGGCTCTTCGAGCAGGGCAGCCAGGTCAAGGAGGGCGACATCCTCTACAAGATCGACCCGGCGCCCTACGAGGTCGAGCTCGCCAGCGCCGAGGCGGCCCTCGCCCGCCAGGAGGCCGCCCTGGTGCTCGCCCGCCAGCAGGCCGACCGGCTCGAGCAGCTGCTCTCCCGCGCCACCGCGAGCCAGGCGCAGTACGACGCCGCCTTCGCGGCCAAGAAGCAGGCGGAGGCCGAGGTGGCCGGCGCCAAGGCGACCCGCGACCGCGCGCAGCTCAACCTCGGCTGGACCGACGTGCGCGCGCCGATCACCGGCCGCATCGGCCGGGCGCTGCTCACCGAGGGCACGCTGATCGAGCCGGGTTCCACCGGGGCGCTCGCCACGATCCAGCAGCTCGACCCGATCTACGTCGACATCACCCAGTCGGTCGGCGAGCTGAACCGCCTGCGCCGGGACCTCGCGAGCGGCGAGCTGGCGCGGCTGGAGGACAACACCGCCAACGTCCACCTGATCATGGATGACGGCTCCCTCTACCCGCTGGCGGGCCGGCTGCTGTTCTCGGACGTCACCGCCGACCCGAGCACCGGCCAGGTGACGCTGCGGGTGCAGTTCCCGAACCCGCACGACGAGCTGTTCCCCGGCATGTACGTGCGGGCGCGGATCAAGCAGGGCATCGATTCCGACGCGATCGCGGTGCCGCAGCAGGCGATCCAGCGCACCGACGACGGTCGCGCCGAGGTCTGGATCGTGCGCGCCGACGAGACCGTGATGCGCCAGCCCGTCGAGGTCGGGCCGGTGGTCGGGCAGAACTGGCTGATCCGCTCGGGCCTCAAGGCCGGCGAGCGCGTCATCATCGACGGCTTCCAGAAGATCACCGTCGGCGCCAAGGTGAAGCCCCTCGACCAGACCCCGGTCCACGGCGAGACCGGACCGAAGCACGACACCGACGAGGCGCCCGACGTGCCGGGCGACAAGGCGGAGGTCACCCCGCGGGCCGCCGCCGTCCAGCAGCGCCACTGAGTCCGGGAGAGCCCGATCATGGCACGCTTCTTCATCGACCGCCCGGTCTTCGCCTGGGTGGTGGCGCTGTTCATCTGCCTCGGCGGCGCGCTCGCCATCCCGAACCTGCCGGTGGCGCAGTACCCGGTGATCGCCCCGCCCTCCATCGCCCTGTCCACGGCCTATCCGGGCGCCTCCGTGGAGAGCCTCTACATCGGCACGACTCGGCTCATCGAGGATGAGCTGAACGGCGCCGCCAACATCATGAGCTTCGAGTCGACCACCGACTCGTTCGGCTCGGTCAACATCACCGCCACCTTCCAGCCCGGCACCGACCCGTCGCTCGCCTCGGTCGAGGTGCAGAACCGGCTGAAGCGCGTGGAGGCGCGTCTCCCGGCCGAGGTGCGCCAGCAGGGCATCCTCGTGGAGGAGGCCTCGGCCGCGACCCTCAACATCATCACCCTGGTCTCCAAGGACGGGTCGATGGACGAGGTCGGCCTCGGCGACTTCCTGATCCGCAACGTCATCAACGAGATCCGCCGCATCCCCGGGGTCGGGCGCGCGACGCTCTACTCGACGGAGCGGTCGCTGCGCGTCTGGGTGGATCCCGACAAGCTGCGCGGCCTCTCGCTCAGCGCCTCGGACGTCACCGACGCGATCCGCAACCAGAACGTCCAGGTCGCCTCCGGCTCGGTCGGCGCGCAGCCGAGCCCGACCCGGCAGGCGCTCACCGTGCCGATCATCGTGAAGGGCCAGCTCGGCACGATCGAGGAGTTCGGCGCCATCGTGCTGCGGGCCAATCCCGACGGCTCGAACGTGCGCCTGCGCGACGTCGCCCGGATCGAGCTCGGCGGCGACGCCTACCAGTTCTCCACGCGCCTCAACGGCGGCCCCGCCGCCGGCATCTCGGTGACGCTCGCCCCCGACGGCAACGCGCTCGAGACCGCCAAGGCGATCCGCGCCAAGATGGTGGAGCTGTCCCAGTTCTTCCCGCCGGACCTGAAGTGGGACATCCCCTACGACATCACCCCGGCGGTGGAGGCCTCCATCGAGAAGGTGCTGCACACGCTGGTCGAGGCGGTGGTGCTGGTCTTCCTCGTGATGTTCCTGTTCCTGCAGAACATCCGCTACACCCTGATCCCCACCATCGTGGTGCCGATCGCTCTCATGGGCACGGTCACGGTGATGTGGATCTCGGGCTTCTCGGTGAACGTGCTCACCATGTTCGGCATGGTGCTGGCCATCGGCATCCTGGTCGACGACGCCATCGTGGTGGTGGAGAACGTCGAGCGGATCATGAACGAGGAGGGGCTGCCCCCCAAGGAGGCCACCAAGAAGGCCATGGGGCAGATCACCGGCGCGATCATCGGCATCACCCTGGTGCTGATCGCCGTGTTCATCCCGATGGCGTTCTTCCCCGGCTCGGTGGGCATCATCTACCGGCAGTTCTCGATCGCGATGGTGACCTCCATCGCGTTCTCGGCGCTGCTCGCCCTGTCGCTGACGCCGGCGCTCTGCGCGACCTTCCTGAAGCCGATCGAGAAGGGCCACGGCCACGCCAAGGGCGGCGTGTTCGGGATGTTCAACCGTTTCGTCGATCGCGAGACCGCCCGCTACGGCCGCGGCACCGCGGCGTTCATCCGGAAGTCCGGCCGGGTGATGCTGGTCTACGTCGCGCTGGTGGCGGGCACGGCCTACGCCTTCGTCAACCTGCCGGAGGGCTTCCTGCCGGTCGAGGACCAGGGCTTCTTCACGGTCGACATCCAGACGCCCCCGGGCGCCTCCTACAACCGTACCCAGGAGGCGGTGCGCAAGGTCGAGGAGCACCTGCTGGCGCAGCCCGGCGTCGCCACCGTGACGATGCTCAACGGCTTCTCGTTCTCGGGGCAGGCCCCGAGCACCAGCCAGGCCTTCGTCACCCTCAAGCCGTGGAGCCAGCGCGACGCCAAGAACTCGGCCGCCGCGCTCGTGGCCGGCACCAACGCAGCCCTCGCCACGTACCGCGACGCCACGGTGGACGCGCAGGAGCCGCCGCCGGTCGACAACCTCGGCAACGCGGCGGGCTTCTCGTTCCGCCTGCAGGACCGGGCCAACCGCGGCTACGCGGCCCTGCTGTCGGCCCAGGAACAGCTCCTGAAGCTGGCCTCGCAGAGCCCGGTTCTCCAGAAGGTGAAGATCGAGGGCCTGCCGCCGACCCCGCAGGCGGAGCTGGTGATCGACCGCGAGAAGGCGGCCGCGCTCGGCGTGAAGTTCGAGGACATCAACAACACGATCCAGCTCAACCTCGGCTCGGTCTACCCGAACGACTTCCCCAACCGGGGCAAGATGCAGCGGGTCTACGTGCAGGCCGAGCAGCTCCAGCGCATGAACGCGTCGGACATCCTCAACTACGCGGTGAAGAACGCCACCAACACGATGGTGCCGATGTCGTCCTTCGCGGAGCTGAAATGGAGCATGGGGCCGAGCCAGATCGTCGGCTTCAACGGCTACCAGTCGGTGCGCTTCACCGGCGAGCCGAACCCCGGCTACACGTCGGGCGACGCCATCGCCGAGATGGAGCGGCTGATGCTGCAGCTGCCGAAGGGCTTCGGCTACGCCTGGACGGGTCAGTCCTACCAGGAGAAGCAGGCGGGCAGCCAGGCGAGCCTGCTGCTCGCCCTGTCGGTGCTGATCGTGTTCCTGTGCCTCGCCGCGCTCTACGAGAGCTGGGCGATCCCGGTCTCGGTGATGCTGGTCATCCCGCTCGGCGTCATCGGCGCGGTGGCGGCCGTGTACCTGCGCGGCATGCCCAACGACGTGTACTTCAAGATCGGGCTGATCACGATCATCGGCCTCTCGGCCAAGAACGCGATCCTGATCGTGGAGTTCGCCAAGGACCTCTGGAAGCCCGGCACCTCCGTGGTGCGGGCCGCGGTCGAGGCGGCGACGCTCCGGTTCCGGCCGATCGTGATGACCTCGCTCGCCTTCATCTTCGGCGTGGTGCCGCTGGCCATCGCCACCGGCGCCGCCTCGAAGAGCCAGCAGGCGATCGGCACCGGCGTGATGGGCGGCATGATCACCGCGACCGTGCTGGCGGTGTTCTTCGTGCCGGTCTTCTTCGTCGTCGTCATGCGCCTGTTCCGGCGCAAGGCGGTGGCGGAGGGCGAGGCGGCGGAGGCCGAGGCGCGGCACGAGCCGGCGCGGGTGGCGGCCGAGTAGGCCGGCGCCGGCCGCGCGTTGCGGCGTCCGGTCGACGTCTTCACTGGATGCCGCCCGCTCCGTCATCACGAGCGGAGCGACGTGACCCAGGGCAGCGCGCCGTCGCGCGGCGCCGCCCTGGATGGCTTCGCTGCGCTCGCCAAGACGGGGCGCGTCGAAGCCGCGATTCTGTAACGGGGATGAAGCGGGGAAAACGCGCTTCGGAACGCGCTTCGAAAGACACGAGATGTCGCGCCCCCGCGACAGGCTCGGCCCTCGTCTTGTATACAGATGGTCCGATGCTTGCTGACGCCGCGGTGGACACCGCCGGGGCAGCCGGCCGGTGGCGCATTCACGGTCTCGGAGATCCGCTTGTCCCGCTCAGCCCTGAAGACCCTCGCCCGCGGCGTGGCCGCGAGCACGGTCGCGACGTTCGCGTTCGCCGCGCTGCCCGCGCAGGCCGCCAACGTCTTCCGCTTCGCCTTCCAGGGTGACCTGAAATCCCTCGACCCGTACTCCCTCAAGGAGAGCTTCACGGAAGGAATGCAGCAGGCGGCCTACGAGTCCCTCGTCACCCTCGATAAGAACCTGAAATTCGCCCCCGGCCTCGCGGAATCCTGGGAGACGCCCGAGCCGACCCGCTGGCGCTTCCACCTGCGCAAGAACGTGAAGTTCCACGACGGCACGCCCTTCACCGCCGACGACGTGATCTTCTCCGCCCAGCGCGTCCGCGCCCCGGGCTCGAACTTCACCACCAACGTGCCCGCCGACGCCGAGTTCGTGAAGGTCGACGACTTCACCGTCGACATGGTGCTGAAGAAGCCGAACCCGATCGCCATCGCCCAGTTCCCGACCTGGGTGATCATGTCGAAGGCGTGGTCCGAGAAGAACGGCGTCGTGCAGCCGACGCCGCCCAGCGCCACCAGCCCGAGCTACGCCACGCTGCACGAGAACGGGACCGGCCCGTTCGTGATCACCGAGCACCAGCCCGGCGTGAAGACCGTCTTCAAGAAATTCGACGGCTACTGGGGCAAGGTCGAGTCGAACCTCGACGAGGCCATTCTCACCACCATCGCCAACCCGGCGACCCGCGTCGCCGCGCTCCTCTCCGGCGAGGTCGACTGGATCGACCCGGTGCCGCTGCAGGACCAGCAGCGGGTCAACGCCAGCGGCACCGCCACCGTGATGGCGGGACCTGAGCTGCGCACGATCTTCCTCGGCATGGACCAGGACCGGGACGAGCTGAAGGATTCCAGCGTCAAGGGCAAGAACCCGTTCAAGGACATCAAGGTGCGCGAGGCCTTCTACCTCGCCATCGACGAGGACACGATCGCCAAGCGCGTGATGCGCGGGCAGGCGGTGCCCTCCGCGCTGATGATCGCCCCGGCCCTCTACGACCGCGGCGCCGAGTTCAAGCGCCCGGCCACCGACCTCAAGAAGGCCAAGGAGCTGATGGCCCAGGCCGGCTACCCGGACGGGTTCTCGCTGACCATGGATTGCCCGAACGACCGCTACGTCAACGACGAGGCGATCTGCCAGGCGGTGGTCTCGATGCTGGCCCGCATCAACGTCAAGGTGAACCTGAACGCCCAGCCGAAGGCCAAGTACTTCGCCAAGGTGCTGGCGCCGGCCTACGACACCTCGTTCTACCTGCTGGGCTGGACCCCGTCCTCGCTGGACAGCCACAACATCCTCTACGAGATCGTCGGCTGCCGGAAGCCCGGCGACAAGTCGGGCCGGGGCAGCTGGAACCTCGCGGGCTACTGCGACCCGAAGATCGACGCGATCGCCGACAAGGTCGAATCCGAGACCGACAAGACCAAGCGCGACGCCCTGATCAAGGAGGGCTTCGACGTCCTCAACGCCGACTGGGGCTACATCCCGCTGCACCAGCAGGCGCTGGCCTGGGGCGTCTCCAAGAAGGTCCACCTGACGCAGCGCGCCGACAACCTGCTGCTGCTCTACTGGGTGTCGAAGGACCCGCAGTAGGGGCCGGGGCGTGCTCGCCTTCCTGCTGCGCCGGGTGATCCAGGCGGCCGCGGTCCTCGCGGTCGTCGGGCTCATCGCCTTCGCGATGTTCCGGTTCGCGGGCGACCCCGTGAACCAGATCGTCGGGCCCGACACCACCGTGGCCGAGCGGGCCCAGATCCGGACGGATCTCGGCCTCGACGACCCGGTCCTGGTCCAGTTCGTCCGCTACGCCGGCAACGTGGTGCGGGGCCAGTTCGGCATCTCGTACCAGTTCCGGCAGCCGGTCTCGCAGCTGCTCGCCGAGCGCATGCCGGCGACGCTGGAGCTCGCCTTCTGCGCCACGATCTTCGCCCTCGTGGTGGGGATCCTGATGGGCGTGTACTGCGCGCTGCGCCGGGAGTCCTGGCTGGCCGGGCTGTTCCAGGCGGTCTCGCTGATCGGGATCAGCCTGCCGACCTTCCTGATCGGCATCCTGCTGATCTACCTGTTCTCGGTGACGCTCGGCTGGCTGCCCTCCTACGGGCGCGGCGACACGGTGCGGCTCGGCTGGTGGACCACCGGCTTCCTGACCGCCTCCGGGCTCAAGGCGCTGATCCTGCCCTCGGTGACGCTCGGCCTGTTCCAGATGACGCTGATCATGCGGCTGGTCCGCGCCGAGATGCTGGAGGTGCTGCGCACCGACTACGTCCGCTTCGCCCGGGCGCGGGGGCTCACCACCCGGGCCGTCCACCTGCGCCACGCGCTCAAGAACACCCTGGTGCCGGTGATCACCATCGCGGGGCTGCAGCTCGGCTCGGTCATCGCCTTCTCGATCATCACCGAGACGGTGTTCCAGTGGCCCGGCATGGGCCTGCTCTTCGTCCAGGCCGTGCAGAACGTCGATATCCCGATCATGTCCGCGTACCTGCTGCTCGTCGCGCTGATCTTCGTGACCATCAACCTCGTGGTCGACATCCTCTACACGGTGGTGGACCCGCGCCTGCGGCTGCCCGCCGGGCGGACGGCGTGAGGTCGGACATGACGGACTCCTCCGCCTGGCCACCCCGTCATCGCGAGCGCAGCGAAGCGACCCAGGGCAGCGCGCGTCCGGTCGGCGTGGCGCTGCTGGATTGCTTCGCTCCGCTCGCGAGAACGGCGGCTGCCTCCCTGAGCTTCCCAATCGGACACGGCGTGAGGGGCGGCCGATGAGCGGATACGACCTCGACGCGGGCGACGCCCCGCCGGTCCCATTGCCGGAGGCGAAGCCCTCGCGGCTCGCGCGCTGGCGCGACTCCGACCTGCTGGCGAACTTCCTGCGCTCCAAGGTGGCGGTGGCGGCGCTGGTCGCCACGCTGCTGATGGTCGGGCTCGCCTTCGCGTCGCCGTGGATCGCCCCGCAGAACCCCTACGACCCGGCCCAGCTCGACCTGATCAACTCCAACCTGCCGCCGATCTGGCAGGCGGACGGACAGGCGCCGTTCTATCTCGGCACCGACGACCAGGGCCGGGACGTGCTCTCGGCGGTGCTGTACGGCCTGCGCCTGTCGCTGATCGTCGGCGTGCTCGGGGTGCTGACCTCCGGCATCCTCGGCATCGCCCTCGGCCTGATCGCCGGCTACGCGGGCGGCTTCCTCGACACGCTGATCATGCGGGTCGCCGACGTGCAGCTCACCTTCCCGGCGATCCTGATCGCCCTGGTGGTGGACGGCGTCGCCAAGGCGAGTTTCGGCAGCGCCCTCGACGTCGGGCCCTTGATCGGGCTGATCGTGGTCTCGATCGGCCTGTCCTTCTGGGTGCAGTACGCCCGGACCGTGCGCTCCTCCGTGATGGTCGAGAAGGGCAAGGACTACGTCCAGGCGGCGCGGCTGATCGGCCTGTCGCCGCCGGTGATCATGGTCCGCCACGTCCTGCCGAACGTCACCGGCCCGGTCTTCGTGATCGCGACGATCAACCTCGCGCTGGCGATCATCACCGAGGCGACGCTGTCGTTCCTCGGTACCGGCCTGCCGGAGACCATGCCGTCGCTCGGCACGCTGATCCGCACCGGCAACCGGTTCCTGTTCTCCGGCGAGTGGTGGATCGTCGCCTTCCCGGGGCTGGCGCTCGCCGGGCTCGTCATCGCCATCAACCTCCTGGGGGATTGGCTGCGCGACGCGCTCAATCCGAAGCTGCAATGATCGGGCATCGTCATCGCGAGCGCGGCGAAGCGACCCAGGGCAGCGCGACATTGGTGACCATGGCGCCGCTGGATTGCTTCGCTCCGCTCGCAAGGACGGGAGTGGCCGTCCGACGGCCGGACGCCGGAACGGCCAAGGCATGACCGACACCATCCTCTCCGTGCGCGACCTGACGGTCGCTTTCGACACCCGCCGCGGGCCGCTCACCGCCATCGACCGGGTCTCGTTCGACATCGGCCGCGGCGAGATCCTGGGCGTGGTCGGCGAGTCCGGGGCCGGCAAGTCGGTGACCGGCTCGGCGGTGATCGGGCTGATCGACCGCCCCGGCCGGATCGCCGGCGGCGAGATCCGCCTGCGCGGCGAGCGCATCGACAACCTCTCCCCCGAGGCGATGCGGCGCGTGCGCGGCAAGCGCATCGGCATGATCTTCCAGGATCCGCTGACCTCCCTCGACCCGCTGTTCCGGGTCGGCGACCAGATCGTCGAGACCCTGCGCACCCACACCGACCTGTCCGCCAAGGCCGCCCGCACGCGCGCCATCGACCTGCTGGCCGAGGTCGGCATCCCGGCGCCGGAGCGGCGCATCGACGGCTACCCGCACGAGTTCTCCGGCGGCATGCGCCAGCGGGTGGTGATCGCGCTCGCGCTCGCGGCCGAGCCGGAGCTGATCATCGCCGACGAGCCGACCACGGCTTTGGACGTCTCGGTCCAGGCCCAGATCATCACGCTGCTGAAGCGCCTGTGCCGCGAGCACGGCACCGCGGTGATGCTGGTCACCCACGACATGGGCGTCATCGCCGAGGCCGCCGACCGGGTGGCGGTGATGTATGCCGGGCGGGTGGCCGAGATCGGCCCGGTCGCCTCGGTGATCGCCAAGCCCCACCACCCCTACGCGGTCGGCCTGATGGGGGCGATCCCGACCCTCTCGCAGGAGGCCGACCGGCTCAGCCAGATCCCGGGCTCGATGCCGCGGCTCACCGCCATCCCGAAGGGCTGCGCCTTCAACCCGCGCTGCCCGAAGGTCTTCGCCCGCTGCCGGGTCGAGCGGCCCGAGCCGATCCCGGTCGACGAGAGCCGGGTGGCCTGTCACCTGTACGATGCAGCGGAGCGCGCAGCGTGAGCGCCTACGTCGAAGTCACCGACCTGCGCCGCCAGTTCGACGTCTCGAAGCCCTGGCTCAACCGGGTGATCGAGCGCGAGCCGCGGAAATTCCTCACGGCGGTCGACCGCGTCGGCTTCGAGATCCGGAAGGGCGAGACCTTCGCGATCGTCGGCGAATCCGGCTCCGGCAAGTCGACGGTGGCCCGGATGGTGGTCGGCCTGCTGCCGCCCACGGCCGGCGAGGTGCGGATCACCGGCGTCTCGATGACCGACCCGCGCCAGGCCGCGGCGCGGCGGCGCCTGCGCGCCCGGATCCAGATGATCTTCCAGGACCCCTACGCGTCCATGAACCCGCGCTGGCGGGTCGGGAAGATCATCGCCGAGCCGATCCGGGCCTTCGACCTGATCCAGGGGGAGGGGGCGATCCGCGCCCGGGTCGGCGAGCTTCTGGGACTTGTCGGCCTCCACGCGGATGATTCCAAAAAATACCCGCACGAATTCTCAGGCGGGCAGCGCCAGCGGGTGGCGATCGCCCGGGCGCTGGCGAGCCAGGCCGAGTTCCTGGTGGGCGACGAGCCGACCTCGGCGCTCGACGTCTCGGTGCAGGCGCAGATCCTCAACCTGATGCGCGACCTGCAGGACCGGCTGGGGCTGACCTACCTGTTCATCTCCCACAACCTCGCCGTGGTCCGCCACATGGCGACCCGCGTGGGCGTGATGTATCTCGGCCGCCTCGTGGAGGTCGCGTCCGCCAGGGACCTGTTCGCGACGCCGCGCCACCCCTACACGCGGATGCTCCTCGACGCGGTGCCCGACCTCGCCCATGTCGGCCGCGCCCGGGTGCCGGTCTCCGGCGAGATCCCGAACCCGATCGACCCGCCGCCCGGCTGCACCTTCAACCCGCGCTGCCCGCTCGCCAACGACCGCTGCCGGACCGAGGTGCCGGCGCTCCTCGACGGCGTCGCCTGCCACGCCGTGCAGGAGGGGCGGGCCTGACAAGCGGGCCTGACAAGCGGGCCTGACATGCGGGCCCGGGGGCTGCCCCGGGCGGCCGTTGCGCTCGGCCCGCGCAGGCGCTATGGGCCGTTCCCGATGGGGATGGAGTTCCCCGAAACCGCCCGTCAGGGCTGATGACTCCTACCGCGAAACCGGCGGTGGGAGTGCGTCTTGCAAGCACCCGCCGCGACGGCGGGTTTCTCATGCCCGCCCGACGCACTGGAGCGCGCATGTCCTTCACCACCTGCATCCTGGTCATGATCGGCGGTGCCCTCGGCACCCTGGCCCGCTACGTCGTCTCGGTGCTGGCGCTGCCCATCAGCCGCGACCTGCCCTGGGGCACGATCCTCATCAACGTGACGGGCTCGTTCATCATCGGCCTGTTCGGCACGCTGACCCTGGCGCATGGGCGCTTCCCGGTCTCCGAGAACGTCCGCCTGTTCGTGATGATCGGGCTGTGCGGCGGCTACACGACCTTCTCGTCGTTCAGCCTCCAGACCCTCGACCTCATGCGGAACGGCGCGGTGGTCCGGGCCATGGTCAACGTGTTCGCCTCGGTGGTGCTCTGCGTCCTCGCGGTCGCGCTGGGCCACGTCGTGGCGGCCCACTGGAACGGCGGCGCCGTGCAGATCGCCCAGGTCAGCATCGAGGAGGACGGCTGACCGGGCGGCGGCCGCGCGCATCGGCGCGGCCCGGCCCTCACGCGTCGCGCCACTGGGCGAAGGTCGCCGCCTGCCCCACCGTCGCGCCGTCGCGGTCGAGCTGCCAGACCACCGCCTCGTCGATCCAGAAGCGCCGGCCGTCCTTGGCGATCCGCAGGCCGCGATAGCCGCGGCTGAAGCCGTCCCGGGTGACCGCGTCGAGGAGCCGCTGCCGCTCGGCCCGCTCGGGAGCCTCGGCCGAGAGCCGCGAGGGCAGGCCGACGAGCTCGTCCCACGCGTAGCCGAAGCAGGCCTGCGCGGTCCGGTTGGCGTAGACGAAGCGCGGATCCGCGCCCCCGTCATGGGCGAGCACCGCGAACGGGGCCGCCGCGTAGAGCCAGTCCGCGTCCGCATCCGCCGGCACCAGAGGCTCGCCGAGGCGCCGCGCGTAGCTGCCGGTGAGCAGGGCGAAGAAGTCCGGGTCGTGCGAGAGGTCCGTCATGATCCGCTACAGGACTGGGTCGGCGTCGATGCGCATGCGCAGGATCGCGTAGGGCGGCTGCTGCAGGTCCCGGCCGCGGTTGAATTCCGGCCGCCGGTTGACCTGGGCCGCCGAGATATAGAGCCACCGGTCCGGGGTGATCCAGAACGTGTCGGCCCAGACCAGCCGGTCGTCGGCGGCCAGCACCTCGACGGTGCCGTCCGGCAGGCGTCGGCCGACCGCGTTGTGCTCCTGCAGGCTGAGATAGACCCGGTCCTGGGAATCGGTGGTCAGCCCCCCGGTCATGCCCTTCTCGCCGAGATCCTCGACGGCGGCGGCCACGGCCGCGTCCGCGACGCCCGGATCGCGCAGGGCCGCGGTCTCGACCGCGTAGAGCCGCCGGCTCATCAGCGGCGCGTAGTAGAGGCGGCGGCCGTCCGGGCTGATCGCGATGCCGTTGGCGCCGCCCTTCGGGCTCTTCTCGGGCGCGTCGCCCTTCCGCTCCATCACGGGGCGGCGCTCCACGAACTTGACCAGGCCCTCCTCGGACCGCGTGCTGACGTGGTCCGCGAGGCGCCGCACCACCCGCCCGCTCTCGAGGTCGACCGCCAGGATCGCGCCCGCGCCGGACTGGCCCTGGTCGGTGACGTAGGCCAGAGCCCGCCCGTCGCGCACGTCGACCCGCAGGTCGTTCAGGGAGGAATCCGGGCCGATGCCCGCGTCGAGGGGGATCGTCCGGCGGACGCTGTTCCGGGCGATATCGATCGCCAGGATCTTCGCGCCGCCCGGCACCGGCCGCCCCTTGCCCGCGGGCAGGCCGGCATCGAGGATCCAGAGGGTGTCATCGCGGTCGAAGACGCCGTTGGGGACGTGGAACAGCGACGCCTGCGGCGCCCCCGGATCCGGGCGGTTGGTCGCCGCGTCCGGGTAGGGCTTCACCGACCCGTCGGGCAGCACCTCGCCGAGGGTGATCGGCTCCGCGCCGGTGAAGCGCGGCATCATCACGAAGATCCGGCCGCCCCGGGCGATGGCGAGCCCCGTGGGGGTCGAGGGCGCGTCCGCCGCGATGGCGAGCTCCAGCGTCCCCACGGGCCGGCTCGTCGGGGGCGACGGCGTCGCGGCGCGCGCCGCGGGGGCGGCGAGGGCCAGGAGACTGGTTCCGAGCAGGCGGCGGCGGTCGAGGCGCATGGAAATCCTGTCGCGGAGCTTGTCGGGGCGAGGGTCTTGGCGCGCCGCTCAACCTGTGGGGATGCCGGCCCAACGCGCGGGCCCGGCGCGCGATCCCGCGATGCGGTAGCGCGGCGGCCTCGCGGCGGAATTCCGGGACCGGTCCGCGGTCCCGGTGATCGGGAGCCGCCTCGGGGCGGTCCACAGGTGCCGGGGCGCGACGCTGGCTCCGGCCCACGCCGTCACGCTAAGCACGGTCGTGCCGGGCGTTCGATTCGGCGCCGCATGGGCCGCGGCCCGGCTGGCAGATGTGGAGAGGTGGGACACGCATGGATCCCGAAGGATCCGAACCGGCGCCGGAGACCGCGCCCCGGCCCGCCGCCGGGCCGCTGCGGGTCCTCGCCCTGGCGGTGCAGAAGGGCGGGACGGGCAAGACCACCCTGGCGGCCTCCCTGGCGGTCGCCGCCGCGGAAGCGGGCGAGCAGGTGACCGCCCTCGATCTCGACCCGCAGAGCTCGCTGGCCGGCTGGGGGGCCCTGCGCAAGGCCGACGGCAGGAGCGACCGCGCGCGCGACGCCGTCGCGGTCGACCGGGTCCAGCCCTGGGAGATGGGCCAGCTCTCGGAGATCCTCGGCATCCTCGCCGAGCAGGGCACCACCCTCGCCGTCCTCGACACCGCCGGCAGCGCGTCCGGCCTCGCCCCGGCCCTGAAGGACGCCGATTTCGTCCTGATGCCGGTCCGCCCCTCCCGGCTCGACATCGTGGCCGCCCGGCCGACGCTCCAGGCGCTGGTTGGCCTCGGCCTGCGGGAGCGGCTGGCCCTGGTGCTGAACCAGTGCCCGCCGCCGCCCTCGCCGCGCACCAGCGCCTACGCGGCGCAGCTGCGCGCCCTGGGCGTCCTGGCCGAGCCCGGGATCATCCACCGGGTCGACCACCAGGACGCCCTGGCGACCGGGCTCGGCGTCACGGAATTCGCCCCCGGCAGCCAGGCCGCCGAGGAGGTTCGGGCGCTCTGGGCCTGGGTCGACGGGAAGATGCGGGCGGCGCCCGCCCGCTGAGATCGGGCCGCTGCCGGGATCAGCCCTGGCCGAGGGCCGCGAGGATCCGCGCCCAGGAGCGCGTGCCCTTGTGGAAGCTCGTCAGGTCGTACTTCTCGTTCGGCGAGTGGATCCGGTCGTCGTCGAGGCCGAAGCCGATCAGCAGGGTGTCGCGCCCCAGGATCCGCTTGAAGTCGCCGACGATCGGGATCGAGCCGCCTGCGCCCACGGTCACCGCCGGCACGCCCCACTCGTCCTGCAGCGCCGCCTTGGCGGCGCCGAGCTGCGGCATGTCGAAGGGCAGGCTGATCGCCCTCGAGCCCTTGTAGGTGATGACCTCGACCTGGCAGTCGGCCGGCACCCGCGCGCGCACGAAGGCCTCGAAGCTCTCGGCGAGCCGCTTCGGGTCCTGGTCGTCCACGAGGCGGAACGAGACCTTGGCGGAGGCGGTGGAGGCGATCACCGTCTTGGTGCCCTCTCCCGTATAGCCGCCGATGATGCCGTTGGCGTCGCAGGAGGGGCGGGACTGCACCAGCTCGATCGGCATCCGCCCGCGCTCGCCCGCGGGCTCCTTGAGGCCGATCGGCCCGAGCAGCGTCTCCGGCGTCAGGCCGAGGCCGCGCCACTGCTCCAGCACCTCCGGCGGGCGCTCGTGCACGCCCTCGTAGAAGCCCGGGATTGTCACCCGCCCGTCGGCGTCGTGCAGGTCGGCGATGATCTTCGACAGAACGTGGATCGGGTTGCGCGCCGCGCCGCCGAAGAAGCCGGAATGCAGGTCGCGGTCGGCGCAGGTGACCTTCACCTCGAAATAGGCGAGCCCGCGCAGCGACGACGTGATGGCCGGGGTCTTCCGGTCCCACATGCCGGTGTCGCAGACCAAGACCACGTCGCAGCCGAGTCTCTCGCGGTTGGCCGCGACCCATTCGGGCAGGCCTTGTGATCCACTCTCCTCGGCGCCCTCGATCAGGATCGTGACGCCGCAAGGCAACTCGCCGTGCATGGCGATATAGGCCCGGCATGCCTCCACGAAGGTC
The DNA here is from genome assembly GCF_900108435.1 of Methylobacterium sp. 275MFSha3.1. Lineage (NCBI taxonomy): Bacteria > Pseudomonadati > Pseudomonadota > Alphaproteobacteria > Hyphomicrobiales > Methylobacteriaceae > Methylobacterium > Methylobacterium sp. 275MFSha3.1. Next base: position 23,523 of record NZ_FNWP01000002.1, read on the forward strand.
ATCACCTGACCCTTGTCGTCGGAGGCGCCGCGCCCGACGATCGTCTTGCCGCCCTGGCCGTCGTCAGCGATGTGCGGCTCGAAGGGCGGCGTCTTCCACAGGTCGAGGGGATCGACCGGCTGCACGTCGTAATGGCCGTAGAACAGGACGTGCGGCGCGCCCGGCTTCGGCCGGTGGGCCAGGACCACCGGGTGGAGCGAGGTCTCCTCCACCGAGGTCTCGAAGCCCAGCGCGGTCAGGTCCTGGGCGAGCCAGGCGGCGGCCTCGCGGCAATGCCCGGCATAGGCGGGATCGGTGGAGATCGACGGGATCCGCAGGAAGGCGAACAGCCGCTCCAGGGCGTTCTCCAGGTCCGTGTCGATGTCGTTGAGGATCGCGTCGAGCGCGGCCATCGGTGGCTCCGGGGTGCGGCGTGGACTCTGCGGGAAGGAGGGTTAGCCGAGGCGGGGTGGGGCCGGCAATGTCGGACGGTGCGGCGGCCGATATGCGCGCCGCAGGCGCGACACCCTCGCTCACGGGTTGAGACGGCGCGCTCCGGAACAGGCGCAGATTGGAATGGTTATCGACCGGAAGCCCAGGCCGCGGCCCGCGCGTCGCTGCCGGTCGCTGCTCCGGACCGATCCGCTCCCGCCCGGCCCCGGCCGGCCCAGACCGTGGACGACATCATGCGCCTCGAGACCCAGCCGCCGGTGTCGGCGGACACGCCGATCGGCATCACGCTGACGATCAACGGGCAGCGGCGCGAACTGCAGGTCGCGCCGTGGACCACGCTCCTCGACCTCCTGCGCGAGCGGCTCGACCTCACCGGCACCAAGAAGGGCTGCGACCACGGCCAGTGCGGGGCCTGCACGGTGCTGGTGAACGGCACCCGGGTGAATTCCTGCCTGACGCTGGCGGTGATGAAGGACGGGGCCGAGATCACCACGGTCGAGGGGCTGGCCGCCCTCGGCGACCGGGCGGGCAGCAACGCCCTCCACCCGATCCAGGAGGCGTTCATCGAGCACGACGCCTTCCAGTGCGGCTACTGCACGCCGGGCCAGCTCTGCTCGTCGGTCGGCCTGATGAACGAGGGCCGCGCCCACACCCGGGACGAGATCCGCGAGGCGATGAGCGGCAACATCTGCCGCTGCGGCGCCTACACCAACATCGTCGACGCCATCGAGGACGTCATGCAGGGAGGCGCCCGATGAACCGCTTCGACTACGTCCGCGCCGGCACGGTGGCGGAGGCGGTGCAGGCCTTCGGGGCCGGGGCCCGCTTCATCGCCGGCGGCACCAACCTGATCGACCTGATGAAGTACGAGGTCGAGAAGCCGGGCCGGCTGATCGACATCACCCGCCTGCCCCTCGACCGGATCGAGGACGACGGGGACGGCCTGCGGATCGGGGCGCTCGTGACCAACGCCAAGGCGGCCTACGACGATCGGGTCGCGGCCCGGTACCCGCTCCTGCGCAACGCCATCCTGGCCGGCGCCTCGGCGCAGCTGCGCAACGCCGCCTCCACGGGCGGCAACCTGCTCCAGCGGACCCGCTGCTACTATTTCTACGACGTGGCCACGCCCTGCAACAAGCGCGCGCCCGGCTCCGGCTGCCCGGCGATCGGCGGGATGAACCGCATTCACGCGATCTTCGGGACGAGCGCGCACTGCATCGCCACCCACCCCTCCGACATGTGCATCGCGCTGGCCGCCCTGGAGGCCACCGTGCGGGTGAGCGGGCCGCAGGGCGACCGATCGATCCCGTTCTCCGAGTTCCACCGCCTGCCGGGGGACTCGCCCGAGCGGGACACGAACCTCGCCCCCGGCGAGATCATCGTGTCGGTCGACTTGCCGGAGAGCCGCTTCCCGCAGCACTACACTTACCTGAAGCTGCGCGACCGCCTGTCCTACGCCTTCGCGTTGGTCTCGGTGGCGGCGGCCCTGGAACTCGACGGCGACCGGGTGAAGACCGCGCGGCTGGCGCTCGGCGGCGTCGCCCACAAGCCCTGGCGCAACCGCGAGGCCGAGGCCCTGCTGGAGGGCCGGCCCGCGACCCGCGAGAGCTTCCAGGCGGCGGCCGACCTGATCGTCGCGGAGGCCAAGCCCCAGTCGGAGAACGGCTTCAAGATCGATCTCGCCCGGCGCGCCATCGTGCGCGGCCTCGAGCAGGCCGCCGCCGGCACGCCCCAGTCGCTCAGCGACAAGCGCATCCAGTAGGTTCTGCCATGACACAGACCTTCAGCTCCACCGGGCGCGACACCTTCGTCGGCAGCCCGCGCAGCCGCATCGACGGGCCCGCCAAGGTGACCGGGCTCGCCAAGTACGCGGGCGAGTTCGCCGCCCCCGACCTCGCCTACGGCGTGGTCGTGTCGAGCTCGATCGCCAAGGGCCGGATCACCGCCATCGACTCCGCCGAGGCCGAGGCGGTGCCGGGCGTGCTCAAGGTGCTCACCCACGAGAACCGGCCGCGCACCGCGTGGCGGGACAAGAACTTCCAGGACCAGGTGGCGCCCCCCGGCTCGCCGTTCCGCGCCCTCTACGACGACCTGATCGTGTTCAGCGGCCAGCCGGTCGCCCTGGTGGTGGCGGAGGATTTCGAGACGGCGCGCTACGCCGCGTCCCTCGTCCGCGTGAGCTACGCGATGGAGGAGCCCGGGACCGACCTGGAGGCCCTGCGCGGCACCGCCTACGACCCGCCCTACAAGCGCACGGGCATCAAGCCGCCGCCGGAGCCCTGGGGCGACGCCGACAAGGCGTTCGGCAGCGCACCGGTCCGCGTGCAGGGTGCCTACAGCCTCGCCGACGAGCACCACAACCCGATGGAGCCGCACGCCTCCACGGTGGTGGTCGAGCAGGACGGCACCTACACGGTCTACGACAAGATCCAGGGCGTCTCGAACAGCCACCAGTATCTCACCAACGTCTTCGGCCTGAAGCCCGATCAGGTCCGGGTGCTCAACCCCTATCTCGGCGGCGGCTTCGGCTCGGGCCTGCGCCCGCAGTACCAGCTGTTCCTGGCGATGCTGGCCGCCCAGGAGCTGAAGCGCTCCGTGCGCGTGACCCTGACGCGCGACCAGCTGTGGAGCTTCACCTACCGGTCGGAGGCGCTGCAGACGATCGCGCTCGGCGCCGAGCCGGACGGGAGGCTGACGGCCCTGCGCCACGACGCCGTCCAGGGCACCTCGCAGTACGAGGATTACCAGGAGGTCGTCGTCAACTGGTCGGGCGTCCTCTACCGGTGCGACAACGTCGCCCTCGGCTACCGCCTGGTGAAGCTCGACACGCCGACGCCCGGCGACATGCGCGCCCCCGGCGCGGTGACCGGCGTCTTCGCCATCGAGACCGCGATGGACGAGCTCGCCTACGCGACCGGGCTCGACCCGATCGAGCTGCGGCTGAGGAACTACGCCGAGTCCGACGCCACCGCCGAGGGCAAGCCCTTCGGCTCGAAGGAGCTGAAGAGCTGCTTCCGGCAGGGCGCCGAGCGGTTCGGCTGGGCGAGGCGCAGCCCTGAGCCCCGCTCCATGCGCGAGGGCCGGGAGCTGGTCGGCTGGGGCGTGGCCACTGGCATCTGGGAATCGATGATGATGCAGTCGAGCGCCATCGCGACCCTGACGCCGGACGGCCGCCTGACGGTCGGCAACTCCACCGGCGACATCGGCACCGGCACCTACACGATCCTGACGCAGATCGCGGCCGACACGCTGGGCCTGCCGATGGACGCGGTCACCACCAAGCTCGGCGACACCCGCCTGCCGGAGGCCCCGGTCGCCGGCGGCTCGTGGACGGCCGCCTCCTCGGGCACCGCCGTGATGAAGGCCTGCCGCAACGTCGGCGCGCAGGTGTTCAAGCTCGCCCGCGCCATGGAGAACTCGCCGCTGGCCAACGTCGACTTCGACCGCGCCGTGTTCGCGGACGGCCGCATCGCGGTCGCGGGCGATCCGGGCCGCAGCGTGTCGCTCGTCGAGGTGCTCCAGGCGGCGGGCGTCGACAAGGTCGAGGCCGTCGAGGAGGCCGGGCCCGACAAGGACTTCAATCAGAAATACGAGGCCTACACCCACTCGGCGATCTTCGCCGAGGTGAAGGTCGACGAGGAGCTGGGTCAGGTCCGGGTCACCCGCATCGTCTCGGCGATCGCGGCCGGCAAGGTGCTGAACCCGAAGACGGCGCGCAGCCAGATCCTCGGCGGCGTGGTGATGGGGATCGGCTCGGCGCTCGAGGAGGAGTCGATGCTCGACCACCGCATCGGCCGGTTCATGAACCACAATCTCGGCGAGTACCACGTGCCGGTCCACGCCGACATCTACGACATCGACGTGATCTTCGTTGAGGAGGAGGACAAGGCGAACCCGCTGGGCGTGAAGGGGCTCGGCGAGATCGGCATCGTCGGCACCGCGGCCGCGATCGCCAACGCGGTCTTCCACGCTACCGGCAGGCGGGTGCGCGACCTGCCGATCACCGTCGACAAGCTCCTGTGAACAGCGGATGTTTCACGGGAAACATTGACGGTTCGGCAAGGAGTCGCGCAGGTCACGCTGGGCCGCGCCGTCAGCGCGAGCGCAACGACGCGACCCAGGGCGGCGCGACATCGTCGAGCGTGGCGCTGCCTGGGTTGCTTCGCTGCGCTCGCAAGGACGAGGATGCGTCCGAGCCCTGCGAATAGGGACGGCGTGGAAATTTCCGTGAGCCCCCTGCTGGAATCCTGGCGCTTCTGGGCGCTCGCCGCCGCCGGCTTCGCGGCGCTGACCGCGATCCTCGCCAAGGTCGGGGTCGCGGGCGTGCCGTCGGACGTCGCGACCTTCGTGCGCACCGCGGTGATCCTGGTCTTCGCCGGCGCGATCGTGGTCGCCTCCGGGCAGGCCGGCGGCCTCGCGCAGATCTCCGGTCGGAGCCTCGTCTTCCTCGTCCTATCGGGGCTCGCCACCGGGGCGTCGTGGCTCTGCTACTTCCGCGCGCTGTCGCTGGGCGACGCTGCCCGGGTCGCGCCGATCGACAAGCTCAGCGTCGTGCTGGTGGCGATCCTCGGCGCCACCCTGCTCGGCGAGACCCTCAGCCTCGCCGCCTGGGCCGGCGTCGCGCTGATCGCGGCGGGCGCGGCCCTCGTCGCCTCCGGACTGTGAGACCGTGCGCGCTGGCGCACCGATCCCTTAACGCGATGCGCGCATCCTGCGGTTGCCTCGCGAAAGGGGACCGTCATGGAATGGGTTTATCGCGGCTTCGAGACCTCGATGCTCGGTCTCGCTCTCTGTCTCGGACTCGGCGCCTGCCTCACGCTCGGCACCGCGCGCGTGCCGGCCGGAACGCTCTCCGTCACCCTGCCGATGCTCACGGTGACCGCCCCCGCGCCCTGAGGCGCGGGACCGGTCCGGCGGGGCGTCAGGCGGCGCCCTTCACGGCGCGGAACATGAAGCCCCGCGCCTCGGCGTCCATCTCCGCCTTGAAGGCGTGGCGGCCCTTCAGCGCCTCGGCGGCCTGGGCGGCCGGCCGCGCGTTGAGCGCGTCGAGGTGGCGCTTGACGTTGGGCAGGTCCCCGAAGGCGCCCTCGCCGAGGACGAAGGGCACCATCCGGGCCCAGCCCCAGACCGCCATGTCGACGATCGTGTAGGTGTCGCCCAGCACGTAGGTGCGGTCGGCGAGGCGTTGGTCGAGGATGCCCCAGTGCCGGCGCGCCTCGAAGGCGTAGCGCTCGGTGGCGTAGGCGCCCCCGTCCTGCGCGAAGTGGCGGAAATGCACGCACTGGCCGGAGAACGGCCCGATGCCGGTCGCCACGAACATCAGCCAGGACAGCATCTCGCCGCGGACCGGCTCGCCCTCCGGCAGGAACCGGCCGGTCTTGCCCGCCAGGTACATCAGGATCGCGTTCGAATCGAACACGGTGACGTCGCCGTCGACGATCGCCGGCACCTTCCCGTTCGGATTGACGGCCGTGTAGGCCGGATCGAACTGCTCGCCCCTGCGGGTGTCGACCGGCACCGGCTCGTAGGGCAGCCCCATCTCCTCGAGGCAGAGGGCGACCTTCATGGGGTTGGGGCTGAGATTGTAGAAGAATCGAATCACGGCGCTCTCCCTGAACGACCCGGGCAGGATGTCCGGGCCCCGCGCCCGCACAAGGCGCGGCCGCGCAGGGCGGCTATTCCGCGACGATCTTGTAGCCGCGACCCGGCACCAGCGCGGCGCCTCGCTCCAGCCCGTTGAGGACGAGGAACCGGTCGAGCGCCCGGTCGGGCACCGCCATGCGGCGGGCGAGGTCCTCGGCGCTGGTCGAGGTCGCCTGGACCACCTGCAGCCGCAGGGGGCGCAGGACCACCTCGTCGGGCGACACGGCGACCAGGGTCGCGGTCCAGCGGCGGAAGGCCGGGTCGGGATCGGTGGCGCCCTTGGCGGCCATGATCATCCGGTAGGTCGAGTCGCCGATCCGGATGGCCGCGAGGCGGAAGGTCCACTCCTTCCCCCGCGACAGCGCGAAGGCCGCGGGGTGGCCCGCGACGTCCCGGGTCTCGAAGCCGGCCGGGTCGAGGGCGTCGTTCCAGCTCGCCTTGAGCACCGCCTCGAGGGGCTGGCCGTCCTTGGCCTCGATCTGGTCGAACAGCAGGCGCCGGGCGCCGTCCGGGGTGGTCCCGAGCACCGCCGAGCGGGTGTTCTCCAGGGTGAAGCCCTCCGGCACCTCGAAGGCGATGCCGAGGCCGGGATGGATGAAGCGGTGCCCGCGCACCGCGCCGTCGCGCGGGTTGTCGCCGTAGGCGAGCCCGTCCACCGCCGCGAGGTAGGCGGCGCGGTCGTCGGTGCCGATGCCCGGCGCGCCGATGCGGCGGGCCGCGCGGGTGACCTGGGTGATGCGCTCGGCCGTGCCCGGATGGGTCGCCAGCATGTCGGGCGCGGCGGCGCTGCCGGCCTTCAGTCCTGTGGAGCGGTTGAGCGCGGCGAGGAAGCGCCCGGCCGCGAACGGGTCGTAGCCGGCCTTGGCCAGGGTGCGCACGCCGGTGGCGTCCGCCTCCAGCTCCTGCTCGCGGGAGAACCGGGCGAGGGCGAAGCGCGACTGGCTCTGCAGCTGCGCGCCGGTATCGGGGTCGTTCAGCACGTCGGCCACGACGCGGCTGACGAGCGCCGAGCGCAGCTCGAGCTCGCTGCGGGCCGTGGCGTGGTTGAGGGTCACGTGGGCCATCTCGTGCGCCAGAACGGCGGCCACCTCGGAGGTGTCGCTCGCCAGGGCCACGAGGCCGCGGGTGACGTAGAGCCGCCCGTTCGGCAGCGCGAAGGCGTTGACCACCGGCGAGTCGAGGAGCGTCACCGTGTAGGCCTGGTCGGGCCGGTCGCTGGCCTTCACGAGGCGGTCGGTCACCTCCGTCAGCATCCGCGTGACGTTGGGGGCCCGGGCCTCGCCCCCGAAGGAGGCCACGAGCTTGAGGTGGTCGGCATCGGCGGCGCGCTCGCGGCCGGTGGTGCGCGGCGCCTCCGCGGGAACCCGCACCACGGCCGGCCGCACGGTCGCCTCGGTCTGGTCGGCCACGCAGGCGCCGAGCAGCAGGGCGAGGCCGCCCAACGCCGCCGCGCCGAGGGTGCGCCGCTCCGCCGCGCGGGTCCGCCCCGCGCCGATGTGCCCCGTGATCCCGCCCATCGCGATCAGCGCCGCAATCCCCGTTCCCCCTCCGGATCGACCTCCGGCCGGTCCGTCTCCTCGAGCGTCTCGAGCCCGTCGAGGGCGACCTCCAGGGTCGGGCCGCGCCGGACCTCCAGGAGGCCGCGCACCCGCACGCGCCGGCCCTCGAGCGAGGCCGCACTCAAACCACGGGCGCGCATCATTCGCCAAGTGCGTTTCGATACCGTCACCGTGAGGCCGTCCGTGCCGCGGGCCGCGAAATCGAGATAGGTGCGCGCGCCGCGCTCGCCGACATGGCGGATTCGGCCCTCCGCGACGACGAAATGTCCGACCTTCTCCCGGAGCGCCGGGCCGTCCCCCGCCGCAGGGCGCGCCGCGCCCCAGAGGCCGAGCCCGCGCGCGCGGGCGGCCGCCTCCACGAGGCGCAGGCCGGGCCGGCAGAGCGAATCGGCCTCGTTCGCGTCCGCGTATGCCAGCCCGGCCCCGATGAGGCCGCCCGCCAGATCCGCGCCCGCCAGATCCGCGCTCTCCGCGATGTCGCCCTCCGCGACCAGGAGGTCGGCCCGCACGCGGTCCCACCGGTCGGGCTGCCCGCGGAGAACCACCGTGACCCGGGCGCCCCGCCGGTTCTCGAGCCAGGTCCGCGCGGCGGACGCGGCCTCCGGCGTGTCCGGCCAGCGCAGCGAGTCCAGCACCGCCCGGAGGCCCGAGACCATACGGATCTCCCCGCGGGGCCCGATTTCCGCCACCACCTCGTCGCGCGCCGGCCCGGTCGCGCACGCCGACGGCCCGGCGCGCGACGCGGCGCGTGCCGGACAGGGCGCCGCCGCGGCGAGCGCCGCCGCCATCAAGGTCGCCATCGAGGCCGCCAGCGGGCGTCCCCGCACGACCGCCGCGCCCCCGCGCATCGGTTCCCCCCGCGATCGCGGGCTCCAGCACCGCGCCGTCCCACCGGTCGCGGTTGGCCTCGGCCGGCGAGAATGCTATGGAGCGCCGGTCGTCTCCGTAGCTCAGCTGGACAGAGCACAGGTTTCCTAGAAGGTTCAATTGGGCGTCGCGCCGGGAAACCGCGCGACGGATCCGCTCAAAGTCGGGGAAAGCTTCCGGCATCGACGCGCCGCCGTCCGATGCTCTGCCGATCCCGAGCCAAGCCCGCGCGGCGCCCCGGCGTTCTGTGGGAAGGTGTAGAGACTAGACGGGCGGCACCTACCGGTTGGATGCAGTCCAGCCCACGGTGAAGGGATAGTCCAGGCCACGAACGCGGACCTTCGGGGCGCGGCGGCGAAAGCCGAAGTGGTATGAAACCTGGGGTCGCAGGTTCGAGCCCTGCCGGGGACACCAAGTTGTCTATTCTTGCAGATCTCCCGGCCGCAGAGCCGTGAGCAAATCGTCCACCACGTCGAACGCCTGCCGGTGACAAGTACCGAGGGGCGCGCTAAGCTTTGCCGCCAGGATTCATGGCAGGGGGTGGACGAGCACTTCATGGCGGGCCAGAAGACCGATCAGCGCGACGTCTATGTCGGGCAACGCATCGCCGAGCAGCGCCGCAAGGCATCGCTCACACAGCGCCGCGTCGCGCAGAGCTTCGGTATGTCTGCAGCTCAGCTCCAGAAGTACGAGAAGGGAACCAACCGGATCAGCGCCGTCCATCTCGACATCTTCTCGCGCATGACCGGCGTGCCGATGGATTACTTCTTCAAAGGAATGCCCCGGAACGATGACTTCATCGCGCCGGGCTTCAGCGAGCGCGAGCAGTCGACCCTGTCGGAAGCCGGGCTGAAGGGGCTGGCGGAAGTCGTCGGCCGCCACATCACCGAGAACTTCTCCGAGGAGGCGCGCCGCGACGTGGCCGACGCCATCCGGGCCCTCGAGAGCAAGCTCGGCGGCTGAGGGCGAGGGCGGGCCCCGGGGCGTCGCGCGATCGTTTTTCCGGTCGCTTCGTCCGGTATAGCGGATCCGTTCGTTCCTCCATCTTGACCGGCCCCCGGCCGGGTGCGAGAACCCCGGCCCCATGAAGGGTCAAACGCCGCGATCGCGACGGCGTACCTCTGCAGCCGAGGCCGTCCGATGCCGCGTTCCAACTACCTGTTCACCAGCGAGTCCGTGTCCGAGGGACACCCCGACAAGGTCTGCGACAGGATCTCGGACACCGTGGTCGACGCCTACCTCGCGGCGATGCCGGAGGCGCGGCTCGGCGTCGAGACGCTCGCCACGACCAACCGCATCGTCATTGCCGGCGAGGTGCGCGGACCCGATTCGGTGACCTTCAAGGACCTCGAGGCCCTGACCCGCGAGGCCGTGAAGGACATCGGCTACGAGCAGTCGGGCTTCCACTGGAAGAACAACGACGTCGCGATCCACCTGCACGCCCAGTCGGCCGACATCGCCCAGGGCGTGGACGCGGCCGGCAACAAGGACGAGGGCGCGGGCGACCAGGGCATCATGTTCGGCTACGCCGCCGACGAGACGCCCGAGCTGATGCCGGCGCCGATCTTCTACGCCCACAAGATCCTCAAGGACCTCGCCGACGCCCGCAAGGCGAAGCAGGGCGACGCCGCCAAGCTCGGCCCCGACGCCAAGAGCCAGGTCACGGTCCGCTACGAGAACGGCCGCCCGGTCGAGGTGACCCAGATCGTGCTGTCGACCCAGCACCTCGACGAGTCCCTCGATTCCGCGGACGTCCGCGCCATCGTCGAGCCCTACATCCTGAAGGCGCTGCCGCAGGGCTGGGTCAACGAGGGCACGGTCTGGCACGTGAACCCGACCGGCAAGTTCGTGATCGGCGGCCCGGACGGCGACGCCGGCCTCACCGGTCGCAAGATCATCGTCGACACCTACGGCGGCGCGGCCCCGCACGGCGGCGGCGCGTTCTCCGGCAAGGACCCGACGAAGGTCGACCGCTCGGCGGCCTACGCGGCGCGCTACCTCGCCAAGAACGTGGTGGCCGCGGGCCTCGCCAGCCGCGCCACGATCCAGCTCGCCTACGCGATCGGCGTGTCGAAGCCGCTCTCGATCTACGTGGACCTGCACGGCACCGGCACGGTCGACGAGGCCAAGCTCGAGGCCGTGCTGATGGACGCCATGGACCTGTCGCCCCGCGGCATCCGCACGGCGCTCAGCCTGAACAAGCCGATCTACGCGCGCACCTCGGCCTACGGCCATTTCGGCCGCGCCCCCGAGGCCGACGGCGGCTTCTCGTGGGAGCGCACCGACCTCGCCGGCAAGCTGAAGTCGGCGCTGGCCTGAGGGCGGCTTCCGCTCGTCCCCGGGCCGACGCGCGGGCCGGAGATCGGCGGCGCGCCGGGGCGACGTGAACGCGGTGCGGGCGGTGCTTTGAGCGCCGCCCGGTCCCGGATGCTCCGCGGTCCCGCGGCCCGTGTTCCCGATCGGGCGCTGGCGGCGCGGTGCGTTCGGCGCTGCGGCGACCGCGCGGGTGCCGCGCCACCCGATCGTGCCGCGTCGCGGCGTGCCGGGCGTGCTGTCCCGGACGGCATCCCACCGACGCGCCCCGTCTCCGGTCGTGACCCGGGACGCGTCCCATCTCCGAGGTAGACTGAGCCGGTGGACACCGACGCCCCTGGACGCTCCGACCACCCGGTCGAGGAGCCGGAGCGCGCCTTCTTCGGGCGCCGCAAGGGCAAGCGCCTGCGCGGGCAGCAGGAGCGCCGGCTCGCCGAGCTGCTGCCGAGCCTGCGGGTCGACCTGCCCCCGGGCGACGCGATCCTCGATCCGCGCGCGCTGTTCCCCGCCATGCCGGCGCCGCCGGAGGCGCTGTGGCTGGAGATCGGCTTCGGCGGCGGCGAGCACCTCGCCGCCCAGGCGGCCGCGCATCCGGCCGTCGGCATCATCGGCGCCGAGCCCTTCGTCAACGGCGTGGTCAAGCTGCTGGCGGCGATCGAGGCGCGTGCGCTGCGCAACGTCCGCATCCGCGACGAGGACGTGACCGCCCTGCTGGCGCGCCTGCCGGATGCCTGCCTCGACCGGGTCTACCTGCTCTATCCCGATCCCTGGCCCAAGCGGCGGCAGCGCAAGCGCCGGTTCGTCTCCGACGCGTCGCTCGCCGAGATTGGCCGGGTCCTGAAGGACGGCGGCCTGTTCCGCTTCGCCAGCGACATCGACGACTATGCCGGCTGGACGCTCGTCCGGGCCGCGCGGTGCCCGGTCCTCGCCTGGACGGCGCGGGACGCGCGGGACTGGACGCGGCCGTTCCCGGGCTGGCCCGGCACGCGCTACGAGGCCAAGGCGCTGGCAGCGGGCCGCCGGCCCACCTATCTGGAATTCGCCCGCCACCCCCGCTGAGAGCCCCCGCGGTCGGGTCGCGCGGGTGCCCGGTCGCCGCAGGCGGAGCGGAACGCCTTGCCACAGTCACGCTCGGGCGCCATCCTCAGGGCCCGCCGCGGTCCGGGATCGTGGCGGGAGGGGGCTCATCTCCGGCGGGAGCGCGCCACGGCGCGTTCGAGGATTCTTCCGAGTGAATGAGAGGGTGGGTCAGGACCCGGCGGCGGAGGACCCGTTGCGCGCCGGCTTCGACGAGGCCGCGATCGGCCTCGCCGTGCTGTCGGCGGACGAGGCGGGGATCGTCGCCGCCAACCGGGCCCTGCACGATCTCGCCGGCTGGCCGCCCGGCACCCTGCCCGGGCGCGCGGCCGCCGAACTCCTGGGCGAGGGGCCGGAGGGGCTCCGGGACGGTCTCCAGGTCTGGCGCCGGGCGGACGGCACGCCCCTCGACGTGCGGGTCCGGCGCGCGGGCCGGACCCTGGCGGTCGAGACGGTCGACGTGGACGCGGCGGCCCATTCCGAGGCGAACCGCGAGGCCCTCGCGGCCGCCGGGCTCGGGGAATGGCGCTGGGACCGCGCGACCGGCCTCCTCACCCTGTCGCGCCGCGCCGCCCGCATCCTCGAGCGGCCGCCGGGCCGCTCCGTCTCGTGGGAGGAGCTGAAGACCGGCCTGTCGCCGGCGGAGCTCGCGCGCCTGAGCGCGCTGATCGCCGAGGCCGACGGGACCGACGAGCCCTACCAGTTCGACACGGCCACGACGGTGGCCGGGCGGACCGTGATCCTGCGGGTGCGGGGGCAGGCCGTGCCGGGCCCCGACGGCGCGCCGATCGGCATGGTCGGCGTCCTCCAGGACATCACCACGCGGGTCGAGGCCCGGGACGAGATCCTGTCCCGCGACCAGCGCCTGCGGGTCGCCACCACGGTCGCCCGGCTCGGCATCTTCGAGTGGCACATGCTCGAGGACCAGGCGATCTGGGAGAACGAGCACATGTACGAGATCTTCGGGCACGCGCCCGAGGACGGGACGATCGGCAAGACCGAGTTTCTCAACGACATCCTCCACCCGGACGACCGCCCCGCGGTCCGGCGGGCGATCTCCAAGGCGCTGCGGGAGGACGGGGACCTGCACATCAGCGGCCGGATCCGGCGCAAGTCCGACGGCGTGTGGCGCACGATCGACATGGCCGGCCGGTTCGAGCGCGACGCCCCCGGCCGCCTGCCGCGCCGCCTGATCGGCGTCGTCGCGGACGTGACCGACCGCCGGGTCGCGGAGGAGCGCCAGAGCCTGCTGATCCGCGAGCTGCACCACCGGGTGAAGAACACGCTGGCGACCGTCCAGGCCATCGTGGGGTCCACCGCGCGGACGGCGTCCAGCATCGAGAGCTTCTACGAGGCCTTCGTCGGGCGGATCAAATCCCTGGCACACACGCACTCGGTGCTCACCGAGGACACGTGGCAGACGGCGTCGATCGCCAATCTCCTGCGCAACGAGCTGAAGCCCTACGCGGAGGTGGCGCCGGACGGCGCCGCCGAGGGGCGCATCAGCCTCGACGGGCCGGCGATCGACCTGCCCTCCGAGATCGCGGTGCCGATCGGCATGGCGATCCACGAGCTCACCACCAACGCGGCGAAGTACGGGGCCCTGTCGAACCGCACCGGCCGGGTGGCGGTGGAATGGTCCCTGGAGCCCGGCGGCCCGGCCGGGATCTTGCGGTTCTCCTGGCGCGAGACCGGCGGGCCGCCGGTCGCGCCGCCGAGCCGCCAGGGCTTCGGCTCGCGCCTGCTGCAGCGGGTCCTGATCACCCAGGTCCAGGCCGAGGTGACCACCGACTACGCCCCCGGGGGCTTCTCCCTGACCATGCGGGCTCCGATCCCGCCGCGCAACGACAGCCTCAACCCGCTGGTGTGACGCCGCGGCCGTCCCCGGGGCGGGTTCACGCCGCGCCGCGGGTCCCGGACTCGCCGCCGCCGTCCACGAAGGCCTTCAGCTCGTCGAGGGACGCGAAGGTGAAGCGGCCCTGCGGCGTCTCCGCCTCGATCGAGCCGTCCTCGAACATCACGTAGGTGTTGCCGCCGGAGGCGTAGCGCCCCACCACGGTGCGCGGGGTGGCCGGCGGGTCCGGCTCGGGCTCGGCGGGCGTGTCGAGGCTCGGGCGCAGGGCCGGCGGCTCCTCCGCGGCTGCCTTCTCGGGCTCTTCCCGCGGCGGCGGCTCGGGGGCGGCGAACAGGTCGTCCTCGGGCGCGATCGCGCGCTCGGTCGGCGCGTCCGGCTCGGGGCGGCGGTCCGCTTCCGGGACGCGGACGGGCGGGACCGTGTGCGCCGGCTCGGCCGGAACCGGCTTCGGCGCTTCGACCGCGCCGGGTTCCGAGAAGGGGGCGCGGGCCTCGTCGGCCCGGAGCTCCAGGCTCGGCTCGATCCGGGGCCGCTCGGGATCGAAGGACGGCTCGACCACCGACGGCACGATGAAGGCGGGCGCCGCCGGCAGGACCGGCGGCAGCCGGGTCCGGCCCTCGTCGAGGGGCGCCGGTGCCGGCGCCGCGGCGGGGGCCGGCCGCGCGCCGGCCGCCGGGACGCGCCCGAGCGCGCGCTCCACCCGCCGGAACCCGAGCGCCACGACGCCGAGGCCGAGCAGCACCGCGCCCGACGAGGCCGCGACCGATCCCGCGATCACCATCGCGAGCCCGCTCTCCAGACGCACGTACGGGAAGCCCTGGATCACGGCGGCGCAGCCCCCGATGATCATGGCGGCGGCGAGCGCGAACAGCGCAGCGATCATGGTACTCTCTGACACGGGCCGGCTGACGGCCGGCGCTCAAGGCGTGCCGCACAGTAAGGCCTAGCCGTCATATTGCAAAACTCGGGACCGAGATGCGGGGGAAACCGGAATAGTCCGGATCTGCGCCGGCTATCTCCGGGCCGGCCGAGCCGCCGCGTGCCGGCGATCTGCGGAACTTCCCGCGCCGCCGTGGCGGAACGGCGTTGCCGTCCCGCGGCCACCGACTTACCTAGCGGGCTCTCGACTCGGGAGCCCCCGCCGGGGACGAGGCCGCCCCCTGCTAAGCGGAGAAAGACGCGATGACCTTCACCCTGCCGGAACTGCCCTACGCCTACGACGCGCTGGGGCCGTACATGTCGAAGGAGACCCTCGAGTTCCACCACGACAAGCACCACAAGGCCTACGTCGACACGGGCAACAAGCTGCTTGAGGGCACGGATCTCCAGGGCAAGAGCGTCGAGGAGATCGTCAAGGCCGCCTACAACACGAATCAGCCGCTCTTCAACAACGCCGGCCAGCACTACAACCACATCCACTTCTGGCAGTGGATGAAGCCGAACGGCGGCGGCGCGATCCCGGGCGCGCTGGCCAAGAAGATCGACGAGGATCTCGGCGGCGCCGAGAAGTTCAAGGCGGACTTCATCCAGGCGGGCGTCGGCCAGTTCGGCTCGGGCTGGGCGTGGCTCGCCGTCAAGGACGGCAAGCTCGCGATCATGAAGACCCCGAACGGCGAGAACCCGCTGGTCCACGGCGCCAAGCCGATCCTCGGCGTCGACGTGTGGGAGCACTCCTACTACATCGACTACCGCAACCGCCGTCCCGACTACCTGAAGGCGTTCATCGAGAACCTCGTGAACTGGGAGCACGTGGAGAAGATGTACGCCGAGGCGACCCGCTGAGGCGTATCGCCGGTGCCGCGGATCCTGTGTCCGCGGCACCCTTGAGGTGGCGCACGAAACCGGCTCTTGATGCGCGCGACGCCGGCTGACCCGGTGCAGATGGGGCCGGCCATTTCCTCTCGATCGACACGCGCGACGCTTCGACCGTGCTCCCGCCCGCCCCCGTTGCGGGGGGAGGTGGTGGGCGAGCGCCCCAACCCATGATCCGCTCGATCCTGTCGGTCGGCGGCTGGACCCTGGTCTCCCGCGTCACCGGCTTCGCCCGCGACGTGGTCATGGCCGCCGTGATGGGCGCCGGGCCGCTGGCGGACGCCTTCGTGGTCGCCTTCCGGCTCCCGAACCATTTCCGCGCGATCTTCGGCGAGGGCGCGTTCAACACCGCCTTCGTGCCGGCCTATGCCGGGCTCGCGGAGGCCGGCGAGCCCGGGGCGGCGCACCGCTTCGCCGACCGCGTCTTCACCCTGATGCTGATCGTGCAGCTCGTGCTGCTCAACCTCGCCCTGCCGGCCATGCCCTGGGTGGTCCACGCCCTGGCGCCGGGCTTCGCCGAGGACGGCGAGCGCTTCCAGCTCGCCGTGGCGCTGACCCGCATCACCTTCCCGTACCTGCTGTTCATGACGCTGGTGACGCTGCTGTCGGGCATCCTGAACGCCCACCGGCACTTCGCCGTGGCGGCGGGCGCCCCGGTCCTGCTCAACCTCGCCATGCTGGCGGCCCTGGGGTTGAGCTTCCTGTTCCCGAACGCGGCCTACGCCGCCGCCTGGGGCGTCGCGGTCTCGGGCGTGCTCCAGTTCGGGCTGCTGTGGTGGGGCTGCCGCCGCGTCCGCGTGATGCCGGACCTCGCGGTGCCGCGCCTCGATCCCGCGCTCAAGCGCTTCTTCGTCGTGCTCGGGCCCGCGGTGATCGGCTCGGCCGGCTTCCAGATCGCGGCCTTCGCCGACACGATCATCGCGAGCTGGCTGCCCACCGGGGCGGTCTCGGCGCTCTACTACGCCGACCGGCTCTACCAGCTGCCCTTCGGCGTCATCGCCATCGCGGCCGGCACCGTGCTGCTGCCCGAGATGAGCCGCCGGATCGCGGCCGGCGACGTGGCCGGCGCCCACGCGGCCCAGAACCGGGCCGCGGGCTTCTCCCTGGCCCTCTCGGCGCCGTTCACCGTGGCGTTCCTGACCATCCCGGGCCTGATCATGGCGGCGCTGTTCCAGCGCGGCGCCTTCAGCGCCGAGGACGCGGCGCGGGCGGCCTCGGTGCTGGCGGCCTACGGCCTCGCGCTGCCGGCCGTCGTGCTGGTGCGCAGCGCCGTGGCGAGCTTCTACGCCCGCCAGGACACGAAGACGCCGCTCTGGGCCTCCCTGACCGCGATCGGCGTCAACGTCATCCTGAAGCTGTGGCTCACCGGCCCCTACGGCGTCACCGGCCTCGCGCTCGCCACCGCGGTCGCCCAGTGGGTGAACCTGCTGCTGCTGCTCGTCCTGGCCAAGCGCCGGGACTGGACGGCGCCGGGGCGCACGCTCGGCCTCACCGTCGCGGGGGTGGCGCTGGCCTGCCTCGGGCTCGCGGCGGTCGCCGTCTACGGCCAGGGGCTCGTCCAGGCGCTGGTGCCGGCCCTGCCGCACGGGCGTGACCTCGTCGTCCTGGCGGTGCTGGGGCTCGTCGGGGCCCTGGTCTACGGCGGCCTGCTGGCGGGCCTGCTGCACCTGTTCGGCCTGCGCCTGCGCCGGGCCTGAGTGACCCGGCCGGGCTCGCCGCCGCGCGGGTCCGGCCCCAGATCGGGCGAGAGCACCCAGTGAGGACCGCCATGACCGACGCACCGAATCCCCTCGCGGGCGTGAAGGCCGCGGTGTTCGACGCCTACGGCACGCTGTTCGACGTGAACGCCGCGGTCCAGCGCTACGCCGAGGCGGTGGGTCCGGACGCCGCCCACCTCTCCGAGGTCTGGCGCAACAAGCAGCTCGAGTACAGCTGGACCCTGTCGCTCATGGGCCAGTACGCCGCCTTCTGGGACCTCACCGTGCGGGCCCTCGACTACGCCCTGGCGGTCCACCCGAACGTCGATCCCGGCCTGCGCGAGCGGCTCCTCGACGCCTACCGGGACCTCGAGGCCTACCCGGAGGTCCCGGGCGTGCTGGCGGCCCTGCGCAAGCGCGGCATCCGCACCGCCGTCCTCACCAACGGCAACGCCGCCATGGTCGACCGGGCGGTCGCCTCCGCGGGGCTGGCCGACCACCTCGACGCGGTCCTCTCGGTGGACGACGCGCAAGTAAAAAAGACCCATCCCGACGCCTACCGGATCGCCCTGACCCGGCTGGCGGTGGGGCAGGGTGACGTGCTGTTCTGCTCGTCGAACCGTTGGGACGTGGCGGGGGCGGGGGCCTTCGGGTTCCGGACCGCCTGGGTCAACCGCAGGGGCCTGCCCGACGAGTACGCGGATCTGGCGCCCACGACGGTGGTGGGATCTCTCGACGGGCTGCTCTGAAGGGGGATCTGCGGCAGCCGCGTCCGGCGCGGGAAGTGCCCATTCCGTCCTTGCGAGCGCAGCGAAGCAATCCAGGCACACGGCTACATCCGGGCAAAGCGCGCTGCCCCGGGTTGCTTCGCTGCGCTCGCGGGGACGGCAGCGCCTCGCCTCAGGCCGGAGCGGCCGCGGGCCGCCTTATCCGGCACACAATTCAATTGGCCCACTTCGCGGATTCTTAATCCTCCCGGTGTTGGATCATCCTCAACACGAACGGGAGATGTTTCGCGTGTCCTTGAACGGTTCCTTCACGACGATCCGCGCTGGGGCCGCAGCCCTCGCGGTCACCCTGGTGCTCGGGGCGGTCGCCCCGGCCACCGCCCGCGACCAGACCGGCGCCATCGTCGGCGGCCTCGCGGCCGGCGTCGTCGGCGGTATGGTCGGCAGCGCCCTCGTCAACGGCGCGAACCAGCCGCCGCCGCCGCCGCCGGAGTACCGCCCGCGCCGTGTCGTGGTCGAGGAGCCCGAGACCATCGTGGTGCGCGAGCGCCGCGGCCCGATCTGCCACTACGAGCGCCGCAAGGAGTGGCTCGGCGACGGCGAGTTCACCTACCGCCGCGTCGAGGTCTGCGAGTAAACCGCGTCCGCGGTTATCGGACCGGCGCCGCGTCCCCCAGGGGGCGCGGCGCGTCTCATTTCACGACCAGCCAGTCCTCGACCGCGAGGGCGTCGAGGCCGGTGGTATAGAACATCAGGATCGCGTCCTCCGCGCCGTGGAGGATCGGCTTGCCCATCACGTTGAAGCTCGTGTTGAGCAGGATCGGCACGCCGGTGATCTCCGCGAAGGCGCCGATCAGGGCCGCGTAGGCCGGGTTGCGCGCCGCCGTGACGCTCTGGAGCCGGCCGGTGCCGTCCGCGTGGACCACCGCCGGCACGCGGGCGCGGACCGCCTCGCGCCAGACCAGCGTGCGCTCCATGTAGGGGCTGTCGGCGTAATCCTCGAACCAGTCCGGCCCGGCCTCCGCCAGGATCGACGGCGCGAACGGCCGGAACGCCTCCCGGTACTTCACCTTGGCGTTGAGCGCGTCCTTGGCGCCTTCCGGCCGCGGATCGGCCAGGATCGACCGGTTGCCGAGCGCCCGGGGCCCGAACTCCGCCCGGCCCTGCACCCAGCCGACGAGGCCGCCCTCGGCCAGGATCCGCGCCGCCGCGCGGGTCGCCTCCGCGTGGCCGACGCGCCGGGCCCGGGGCTCCTGCTCGGCGAGCCGCTCCATCGGCGCCGTGGAGACCCGCGAGCCGAGATAGGGCGTGAGCGGGCGCTGCTCCGGCGGCGGACCGGCCCAGCCCGGATTGTCCTCCGCGTAGGCGAGCCACGCGGCGCCGACCGCGTTGCCGTCGTCCGCCGGGGCCGAGGGCACGTGCAGCCGGGTGAAGCCGGACCGGCCGAGCACCCGGCCGTTGTAGGAGGAGTTCAGCCCGCAGCCGCCCGCGATCACGAGGTTCTCGGACGGCGCCAGCGCGTGGGCCTCCGCCACCAGCGCGTCCATCAGCGTCGCGAACAGGTCCTGGCCGCAGCGGGCGAGGTCGGGCCAGCCGTTCTCCAGGGCGTCGGCGGGGCGGCGGGCGCGGATCTCCGCGGCGACCGCCCGGATCGTCTCCGCGTCGGCGTAGCGCAGGCGGTGGCCCTCGACCGTGCAGAGCCGGCCGAGCAGGGCGGCGAGGTCCGGGTCGGGCCGGCCGTAGGGGGCGAGCCCCATGATCTTCCACTCCTCGCCCTTCACCTGATCGAAGCCGGCGAGGTCGGTGATCAGCCCGTACAGGAAGCCCAGCGAGCCGCGCCCGCGGTGGCGGCGCAGCTCCGTGATCCGGCCGCCCTCCAGGCGGTAGATCGCCGCCGCACCGGTCTCGCCCATGCCGTCGACCACCAGGGCGGTGGCCGTCTCGAACGGGCTGCCCCAGAGGCCGTAGGCGGCGTGGCACAGGTGGTGCGGGTAGCGCCGCTGCCCGGCGATCGTCGCCCGGGGCGCCACGCCGGTGATCCGCGCCTCCTGGTTCAGGGCCAGCAGGGTGCCGTGGCCGGCCCGCTCCTGGGCGCCGTGGAGGTCGGCGATGAACACCCGCTCGGCCTGCTCGGGCACGAAGGAGCGGTTGAGCGCCGTGGTGTGAGTGGCGAGCGCCATCAGGTCGAAGGCCCCGGCACCGGCCTGGCCGCGCAGGAAGTCGGTGAATTGCGGGCCCCAGGTCGAGGCGACGACGAGTTCCGAGCCCGGCGGGACGTGCGCCTTCAGCAGTGCGGCCATCTGCGACGGGGCGTCCGGCTCGCAGTTCGGCGCGCGCTTGTACTGCAGGGCGCGCTCCGCCGCCTCGGCGAAGAGCAGGGTGCCGTCGGGCCCGACCAGGGCGAGGGCCGGGTCGTGGAAGGTGGTGGCGAGGCCGAGATAGAAGCGCATGCCCACGGGGGGTAGCGCATTTTCGCGCCGGACGGAGCCCGGCACGTGGAAGAGGTGCCGTCCTTGCGCCGCCATCATTGCGAGCGGAGCGAAGCAATCTAGACGGCGCCACGCTTCCCGATGTTCCGCTGCACTGGGTTGCTTCGCTGCGCTCGCAATGACGAAGCGCGCCGCCCGCTAGTGCGGGGCGACGCGGCGCTTCGCGACGAGGAGGATCGCCGCGCCGGCGAGTCCCGACAGGGCCGAGCCCGCGAGCACGCCGAGCTTCACGGCGGTCTCGTGCTGCGGGTCCGGGAAGGCGAGGCCGCCGATGAACAGGCTCATGGTGAAGCCGATGCCGCACAGGACCGCGACCCCGTAGACCTGCCCCCAGCCGGCCCCGGCCGGGCGCTTGGCCCATCCCAGCGCCACGGCCAGCCGCAGGCTCGCGAACACGCCGGCCTGCTTGCCGAGGAACAGGCCCGCCGCGATGCCGAGCGTCACCGGCTGGAGCAGGGCCTCGGGGGTGAGGCCGGAGAGGTCGACGCCGGCATTGGCGAAGCCGAAGACCGGCACCACCCCGTAGGTGATCCAGGGCGCGAGGGCGTGCTCCAGCCGGTGCAGGGGCGAGTGCGCGTCCTCCGGCCGGCCCGGGCTGACCCGGATCGGGATCGTGAGCGCGAGCAGCACCCCCGCGATCGTCGCGTGGATCCCGGAGCGCAGCACGAGGACCCACAGCACGAGGCCGAGGAGCCCATAGGCCGGGAGCCACCCGATCCCCGCCCGGTTGAGGCCGTAGAGGGCGGCCAGCACCGCGGCGGCGAGCGCCAGCATGGTGAGGTCGAGGCCGGAGCTGTAGAACAGCGCGATCACCACCACGGCGCCGAGGTCGTCGACGATGGCGACCGCGCTGAGGAAGATCTTGAGGGAGACCGGCACCCGCGACCCGAGGAGCGCGAGGACGCCCAGCGCGAAGGCGATGTCGGTGGCGGCCGGGATCGCCCAGCCCCGCAGGGTGCCGGCCCCGAGATTGGTGAGCGCGTAGAATGCGGCCGGGACCGCCATGCCGCCGAGCGCCGCGACGCCGGGCAGGACCCGGTCGGGCCAGGTCCGCAGCCGCCCGTCGAGGGCCTCGCGCTTGATCTCCAGGCCGACCAGCAGGAAGAACCCGGCCATCAGGCCGTCGTTGATCCAGTGCTGCACGCTCATCGGGCCGAGTTCGGCGTGGAGGGCGTGCGCGTAGGTGTCCGCGAGCGGCCCGTTGGCGACGACCAGCGCCAGGGCCGCCGCCGCCATCAGGATCAGCCCGCCCGCCGCCTCGCCGGCGAGCAGCGTGCGGATGATCGAGAGGGGGCGGGGCCTCCGCCTCGGAGGGGCGCGGTCAGGTGCGGGCGAGGTCATCGCGACACGCCTTGCCGCGCATCGGAGACGCGCGCAACCGCGCGGCCGCGACCGTTACGACGTCCGCCCCAGGGCCGCGCGGATCAGCGCAAGCCCGTCCGGGCTCGACCACGCGGCCGGTCCCTTCATCACCCCGATCGTGCAGCCCTGCGCGTCGACCAGCATCGTGGTCGGCAGGCCGGGCGACTGCGTGTCGCGCTGGAGGATCGGCAGCACGCGGCCGCCGGGATCGGCGTAGAAGGCGAGGTCGTGGATGCCCGCCTGCTTCAGCCATTCCGACGGCTTCTCGAGGTTGCGCGTGTCGACGTTGATCGCGACGACCTGGAAGTCGGGCCCGCCGAGCTGCGCCTGGAGCCGGTCGAGGGCCGGCATCTCGGCCTTGCAGGGCGCGCACCACGTCGCCCAGAGATTCACGAGGAGCAGCCGGCCCCTGAGGTCGGCGAGGCCGGTCTCGGCGCCGTCCGGCCCCTTGAACCGGATGTCCGGCGCGGGCCGGGCCTGCGGCGGGGCCTGCATGGCGGCGACCTCGCCCTTCGCGGCGGCGTCGACCCGGGCGAGCGCCGGCTTGGCGGCGGCGCAGGGCTGAAGGGCGCCGCCCGTGTTGCCGGGCAGGAGACCGCTCCCGTATAGGGCGAGGCCGAGGACGGCGAGCGCGGCGACGCCCGCGCCGGCCAGGATGGGCGTGCGGCCGGGCATCAGGCTCGGGCCTCGGGACGGTCAGGGCGCGGAAGGATCGACATGAGCAACCGGATGTGGGGCGGCCGCTTCGCGAGCGGCCCGGCGGAGATCATGGAGGAGATCAACGCCTCCATCGGGTTCGACAAGCGCCTCGCGCCCCAGGATATCCGCGGCTCGCTGGCGCATGTGGCGATGCTGGGCCAAGCCGGCATCCTGCCGGCGGAGGATGTGGCCGCGATCGAGGCCGGGCTCAAGTCCGTGCGCGACGAGATCGAGGGTGGAAGCTTCGCGTTCAAGCGCGAGCTCGAGGACATCCACATGTCCGTGGAGAGCCGGCTCACCGAGATCGTCGGCCCGGCCGCCGGGCGCCTGCACACGGCGCGCTCGCGCAACGACCAGGTCGCCACCGACATGAAGCTCTGGGTGCGCGACACCCTCGATTCCCTCGACCAGCAGGCCGCCGACCTGCAGCGCGCCCTCAGCCAGGCGGCGCTGAAGCACGCCGGCACCGTGATGCCGGGCTTCACCCATCTCCAGTCGGCCCAGCCGGTGACCTTCGGCCATCACTGCCTCGCCTACGTCGAGATGCTGGCCCGCGACCGGGGCCGGTTCCGCGACGCCCGGGCGCGGCTCAACGAGTGCCCGCTGGGCGCCGCCGCGCTCGCCGGCACCTCCTTCCCGATCGACCGGCACGCCACGGCGGCGGCCCTCGGCTTCGACCGGCCGACCGCCAACTCCCTCGACTCGGTCGCCGACCGCGACTTCGCCCTGGAGGCGCTGGCGGCGGCCTCGATCTGCGCCGTGCACCTGTCGCGCTTCGCCGAGGAGCTGGTGGTCTGGACCTCGGCCCAGTTCAACTTCGTGCGGCTGTCGGACGGGTTCACCACCGGCTCGTCGATCATGCCGCAGAAGCGCAACCCCGACGCCGCCGAGCTGGTGCGCGCGAAGAGCGGCCGGATCATCGGCGCGCTGACCGGCCTGCTCATCGTCATGAAGGGCCTGCCGCTCGCCTACTCGAAGGACATGCAGGAGGACAAGGAGGGCACGTTCGACGCCCTCCAGGCCCTGTCCCTGTGCCTCGCCGCCATGACCGGCATGGTGAAGGACCTGGAGCCCAACGCCGAAGTGCTCGGCCGAGCCGCCGGCTCCGGCTACGCCACCGCCACCGACCTCGCCGACTGGCTGGTGCGCGAGCTCGGGCTGCCGTTCCGTCAGGCACACCACGTCACCGGCCGCCTCGTCGGCGCGGCCTCCGCCAAGGGCGTCGGGCTCGAAGAGCTGTCGCTGCCCGAGATGCAGGAGGCGGAGCCGCGGATCACCGAGGCGGTCTACGCGGTGCTGGGCGTCGAGAACTCGGTGGCGAGCCGCACCAGCTACGGCGGCACCGCGCCCGACAACGTCCGGCGCCAGGCGCAGGCCTGGATCGAGCGGCTGGGCTGAGCCGTCGCGGCCGACGGCGACCGGCGCCGGCTGGCGCTTCGCGCCGCTAGCCCCTGAGGGTTGCCGGGGGCCTGCGGCCCGCCGATCCGACCGTGGGGTGGCCCCCCGGTCGCCTCGGATCGGGGAACGGGCCCCCGCTCATCCACAGGACCGCTCAAAATTGTGCATTGCAACCCTCGGCCCGCCCGCGCGTTCACCGTCTGGCTAAGTCCGCTCAGCTACAAGCTTCGCCGTCTGGATCGGAGTTCGCAGGATGCCTGTCGAGAGTTGGCTGAACACGGAGGAGGTTCCGGATTTCGCGGCGCACGCCACGGCGATGATCGACGCCGCCCTGACCGGTTCCGGCCTGACGCGCGAGTCCTACTGGGCCGCCGTGCGCAAGGGCTACAACACCCCCTACAACGATCCGCCCCGCAAGGCCGCTCCGCCGGTCCGGCCGAACGCGATCGCGGTGCCCGCCGGCCCGGCGGTCGAGGCACTGCCGGTCCCGGCCGGCGTCATCGCGGCCCGGGCGACGGAAGCCCGCGCCGTCTGATTGTCGACGGATCCCGCCTCGCCATCTTGCCGACGTTTTACGCAAGCTTCACTAATCCCGAACCCCGGTCCGGCTCCTGACGGAGCCGCCCGTCGTCAGGAAGTGAAGATGGTCCGCGTCCCCCGCTCGCTCCCGGTCGGAGCTCTCGCCCTGCTCGCCTCCGGGCTGGTTACCGGCCTCGTCGGAGGTGTGCTCGGCGGGACCTGCCTGGTCGCGACGGCGGCCCACGCCCAGGACGCGGCGGCGGCCCCGGACGCCGGCGGTGGCGACGCGGCCCCGTCGCGGCGCGGGCGGCGGCACGGCCGCGAGCGGAGCAAGCGCGCCGAGAAGAAGACCGCGACCCCGCCGGGGATGCAGCAGGCCACCCCGGTGGCGATCTTCGGCGACTGGAACGTGTTCGTGAACGGCGACGGCCGCAACAAGCTCTGCTACGCGATCGCGCAGCCGCAGACGCGCTCGCCCAAGACCCTGAAGCGCGACACCGCCTACCTGTTCGTGAGCGTGCGCAAGGGCGAGAACATCCAGAACGAGGTGGCGGTGATGCTGGGCTTCCCGTCGAAGCCCGCGGCCTCCCAGGTCAAGCCCGGCTCCGCGGCCGCGCCGACCGACCCGAGCCTCAACCTCGGCGCCAGCCGCTACGGCCTCGTGGTCAAGGACGGCAATGCGTGGCTGCAGAACCCTGCCGAGGAGGCGCGGGTCGTCTCCGAGATGAGCGCCCGCAACCCGAAGATCATCATCAAGGCCACGTCGCTGCGCGGGAACCCGACGAGCGACGAGTACGCGCTCGGCGGATTCGCGGAGGCCATGAAGCGCACCCGGGACGAGTGCAGCAAGTAGCGGGCGGGTCAGGCCCGCCGCAGCGCGGGCCGGTGCGCACGGTCGGGGGGCCGGGTCCGGGCGCTCATGCGCGCGCGGGCCGCGCGGGCGGCCTGCTCGGCCGTGCGGAACACGGCGCCGTCGAGCCCGTCGAAATCGCGCGCGGACGAGAAGAACCGGACGCCGCGCCCCTCGGGAACGGCGATCCCGGCGGTGACCTCACCGATCTCGATCACCCGGGCGGGTTCGCTCGGGCCGAGGGCCGGGTCCGCGAGGTCGGGACGGTCTTCGGGTTTGTACTCTGCGAGGCTGTGCATCGGATCGGGAACTCCCTGGGCCGGCCGGTCGCCGTGCCGGATCGCGTTGGCTGCTGCGGAGGATCGACGGGGCTCAGCGTCGACAGCGCCGGCGGGCGGCGGGGCAGCAGGGGGCGATCGGGAGCGGGTATCGAAGGGACGATGTGCGAGTGAACATCGGACGTCCTCCAGACTGAAGGACCGCGCGGCGCGGGGCCGGCGCAGTGCTTTAGCGTTTGATCACGCGGCGCAAGCTACGCTTCTCAAAGGACCGCGGCCGGCCCTGTCGCGCACCCGAGGGGCGCGGCCGGGCCGGCACCCCTGAAGATGGGCGCGGCACGGCGCACCGTCAACGGAACGGACTTCCGATTTCGAGGGCCGTCCTGGCAGGAAGCCGGTCCCGGGCACGCGTCCGGGAGGCGGATCGTTCAGGCCGCGGCGATCACCGCGGCGAGGTCGCAGAAGTCCGAGAAGATCCGGGCCGCGCCGGCTTCCGCGAGCCCGGCGCCCGCCGGGTCGTGACCCCAGTGGCCGCCGCCGGTGAAGCCCGCGACCCGCATGCCGGCGCTCCGGGCCGCCGTGACCCCGGGAACGCTGTCCTCGATCACGAGGCAGGCCGCCGGAGCGACGCCCATCCGCTCGGCGGCGAACAGGAACAGGTCGGGGAAGGGCTTGCCCCGCGCCACCTGCGCCGAGGAGAAGACGCGGTCGCCGAACAGGGGGAGCAGCCCGGTCAGCGTCAGGGAGTGGCGCAGCCGCACCGGGTCGCTGCTCGACGCGACGCAGACCGGCAGGCCCACGGCGGCGACCGCCTCGGCGACGCCGCGCATCGCCCGCAGCTCCGCGTCGAACAGCGCCAGGGTCTCGGCCTTCACCGCCTCGACGAAGCCGGCCGGGGCGGTGACGCCGTAGTCGCTCGCGATATGCGCCATGATCGAGGGCATCGCGGTGCCGGTGAAGCGCGCCCGCACGGTGGCGAAGTCGATGTCCACGCCGATCCGGTTGAGCCCGGCCGTCAGGCAGGCGAGGCTCAGGGGCTCGCTGTCCACCAGGACGCCGTCGCAATCGAAGATCACGAGGCCGAGATTCGTCGCGCGCGCGTCCAAGGTCGACCGTTCCCGCACGGCCCGCCGCCGCAGGGCGACCCTGTGGCACGGGCCCGAGGGCCCCGCAACCGCGCGGATCGACGCTCGCCCCGGGCGCTTGCACCTTGCGGCGCGGCCCCATACTCCCGGGGCGGGCGCGCCGATCCGGCACCCACGGCCCGTAAGGCAAGGCTCAGAAGGCCCCGCGATGTTCCGCTTCCTGGCCCGCGTCCTGGGCTTCCTGCTGATGGCCGGCGGCTTCGTCGCGCTGGTCTACGACGGCGCCCGCTCCATCGCCAACAACGGGCTGCGGGTGACGCCGCTCTCCGACGTGATCGCCACCCTGTTCAAGGACAAGGCCAGCGCCCTGCAGGGCAGCGTGGAGGGGGCGGCGCCCTGGCTCTGGCACATCCTGGGCCTGCCGCTCACCCTGGCGCCGGCCTCCCTGATCGGCCTCGGCCTCGGCGCGGTCCTGCTCTGGCTCGGCCAGCCGGGCCGCGAGCCGATCGGGTTCCTGACGAAGCCCTGATCCGACGAAGCCCTGATCCTCCGGGCGGCCTAGCGGGCGGCGAGCTTGGCCTCGGCCTCGGCCAGGGCGGCCTTCAGACGCTCGATCTCGGCGGTCAGCGCGTAGTGCTCGCTGACGTCGAGCTGCGAGGCGAAGAAGTAGACCACCCGTCCCGCCTCGTCCCGCACAGGGCCGACGTAGAGGGCGTTCTGGAAGGTCGAGCCGTCCCTGCGGTAGTTGAGGAGGTCGACCCGGATATCCTCCTCCCGCCGGACGGCCGCGCGGAGGCGGTCGACGGCCGCCGCCTCGGTGTCGGGCCCCTGCAGGAAGCGGCAATTGCGGCCGACCACCTCCATCCGGGTGTAGCCGGTCAGCTTCAGGAAGGCGTCGTTCACGAAGACGATCGGGTTATCGTGCTGGGCCGGATCGGTGATGATCATCGGCATCCGGGTCGCCCGCACGGCGGCCGCGAAGGGATCGCCCCGGTGCGCCTCCGCCTTGAGGTCGTCCGGCACGTGGCTCGTGGCGGTCCCGCCCGTCTCCATCCGGATCAGCCCCTCACAGCGCCGCGCAGGGCGGCCGTCCGGCCCGCGTCGTCGGGGCACCAAGCCGGAATTTGCCCGCGCGGTCCAGTCTCTCGCGGCGCGGTTCGCGGAGGGCGGGCGCCGAACGTCGTCCGGCGGTCCCCGCCTTCCCGTATCGGGCGGCGCCCGAGACCGGGAGGCGGGCCGCTGGCGCAATGCTTCGCGGGGGCCTGCCACCAGCAGGCCCCGGCCAAGAAGCTGGCCAAGAACCGGGCCAAGAACCGGGCCAAGAACCCGGTCGAGAACCCGGTCGAGAACCCCGCCGGCTGTTGCGGCCCGGCGGGAACCGGCGGCGCCGCCCGAGCCTCACGGGCTCCGGCCGTCGGGCCGCGTCTGCGGGCCCGGCACCGGGGCGCCGGCGGCGCCGCCCCGCAGGGGCGGCGTGCTGTTCGGGCTGCGCAGCACGATCAGGACGCTGCCGAGGACCGAGAGGGCGAGGGCGGTCGCGAGGAGGATGAAGAGCCAGCGGGGCATCCGGGGCGGTTAGCACATCGGAGCCGGCGCGCCGAGCGGCCCGGCCGGTGACGGGCCGAACCAGCGGCCCACCGCCTCCCGCAGGCCGTCGAGGGCCGTTGCCGCGCCCGTCCAGGCGATGCAGCCGTCGGGGCGGACCAGCGTCGAGGGCCCGTCCGGAACCGCCACGCAGGTCACCCGGCCCGTCGCCGCGGCGACCATCCGGGAGGCCGCGCCGTCGGCGCTGCCGTCGACGAGGAGGCCCCGGCCGTCCTGCATCGCGCCGTAGAGCGTCGCGCCGCCGGCGCCGAGCGGCCCGTCGCCGGCCATCCGGCCGACCGCGTCCTCGGCCGAGCCGAGATCGTACCGGGCGCTCAGGCCGCGCATCAGGCTGCCGAGGATCCGGCTGACCTCGTCGCTCTCCAGGAGCCGCGCCATCAGGTCGCGCAGCGCGCCCGATTGCGGATCGGGCCGCAGGATCGCCGCCTGGGCGCGGGTGTTGGCCGTGACGGCCTCGGCCACCGGGCGCCGCTCGGCCGTGTAGGTGTCGAGCAGGGTCTCGGGCATCTCCCCGCGCAGCACGGCGGCGAGCTTCCAGCCGAGATTGGCGGCGTCGCCCAGGCCGAGGCTCAGGCCCTGGCCGCCGAAGGGCGCGTGGACATGCGCCGCGTCGCCGGCGAGCAGCACGCGGCCCCGGCGGTAGGTGTCGACGAGGCGCGTGTTGTCGCCCCACCGGTTCGCGACCGCGACCCGGGCGACGCGGACGTCCGTGCCGCTGACCCGGCGCAGCGCGGTCTCGATCTCGTCGCGCGTGACGGGCGCCTGCCGGTCGGCCGGCGGGCCGCTGAAATCCAGCATGAACAGGCGGCGCGGGAACGGCCCGTGGCCGTAGACGCCCCCCGGCCCGCGGTGCCAGCCGACCGGCAGCGCGCCGGCGGGATCGTCGAGATCGGCGATCGCCTGGTACATGGTGAGCGTCGGCGGCGTGCCGGGGAAGGCGAAGCCGGCCATCTTGCGGACCGCGCTGCGGCCGCCGTCGCAGCCGACGAGATAGGCGCAGCGGACGCGCGCGTCGCCCGTCGGCGCGGTCCAGGCCACCTCGACCCCGTCGGCCGACGCTGTGAAGCCCGTGAGCGTGCAGCCGCGGCGCAGGTCGATCCCGAGCGCCGCGGCGCGGTCGAGCAGCATGGCTTCGAGGCTCTGCTGATCGACCGCGCGCATGCGCCGGTCCGGCTCCGCCTGCGGGCCGCGGCGGATGAACAGGAAGCCGAAATGGCCGCTGAACTGCGCCCCGCGCGGGCCGCCGCCGACCTGACCCGGCAGGCGGTCCATCGCCGCGAGGCTCCGCGCCTCGGCGGCCTCGATCGCCGCGCCCATCCCCCGCCGCTGCAGCGCCTCGACGCCCAGGGGGCCGAGCCCCAGCGCCTTGATGGTGGTGCTCGGCTCGGTGAGGCGCTCCAGTACCCGGACGCGCGCGCCCCCGAGGGTCAGCTCGATGGCGGTGAGGAGCCCGACCGGCCCGGCTCCAACCACGACGACGTCGACAGGCTCATCCATGGACTTAATCCATTTCTATACTCAGTCTATGAATGGATGTGGTATGAGGCGGCGCATGTCAACGCCTCCCGACCGCCGGTCCCGCAAGCGCCTCGCCACCCGGCAGGCCATCTCCGACGCCGCCACGCGGCTATTCCTGGAGCGCGGCTTCGACGCCGTGACGGTGGATGAGATCGCGGCGGCGGCGGATGTCGGCCGGATGACCGTGTTCAACCATTTCCCCCGCAAGGAGGACATGTTCTACGACCGCGACGAGGAGGGGCGCGCACTCCTGCGCGAGACCCTGCGGCAGCGCGATCCCCGGGTCGCGCCGATCGAGACGCTCCGCCAGCTGGCGCACCGGCTGGTGACGGGCCGGAACCCGGTCGTGGAATTCTCGGCGCGCAGCGGCGCCTTCGTCGCGACGGCGGCCGGGAGCGAGACGCTCAAGGCCCGGGCCCGGGCGATCCGGGACGAACTCGCGGGCGTGGTGCGGGTCGCGCTCGCCGAATCCGTCGGGCGCGGGCCGGAGGATCCCGACGCCGACCTGGCGGCCGGCCTGCTGCTGGCGACCTGGAGCGTGGCCTTCCTCCGGGCGCACCGGACCTTCCGGGCGACGCGGCGGACGGAGGCGGCGAATGCCGCCTTCCTGGCGGTCATCGACCGGGGGACGGCCGGCCTCGCGGCGGCGCTGGCCGGCACGCCCTACGCGGAGGCGGCCGCGCCCTGAGCGGCGACGATCCCCGGGGTCCCGGCCTACGGTGCCTTCAGCACCGCCCGGCAGGCGGCGGGCAGCGCCGCCATGGTCATGGCGGGCTTGGCCTTCGGCGGCGTCTTCGGGGGCTTCGGGTGGAGCACCGCGTCCGAGAACCAGTAGCTGAGGTCCTCGCAGCCGTCGCCCGGCGGCGGCGCGCCCTGGGGCTGGCAATCCTCCTGGCCGGCCGGGCAGGAAAGCCGGATATGATAGTGGTAATTGTGCCCGTACATCGGGCGGACCTTGGACATCCAGCGGCTGCCCGCGGCGTCGCG
Source organism: Methylobacterium sp. 275MFSha3.1 (assembly GCF_900108435.1). Classification (NCBI taxonomy): domain Bacteria; kingdom Pseudomonadati; phylum Pseudomonadota; class Alphaproteobacteria; order Hyphomicrobiales; family Methylobacteriaceae; genus Methylobacterium; species Methylobacterium sp. 275MFSha3.1. The sequence continues at coordinate 54,296 of NZ_FNWP01000002.1, forward strand.
GCAGAGGGCCTTCTTGATCGCCGCGTTGACGAAGATGCGCTCCACCTCCGGCTGCTCGGCGGTGATCTTGATCAGCTGCAGGTGCGTGGGCGTCCAGACCTGGGGATCGATGTCGAGGCGGTCGCGGCGGACCATGTCGGTGGCCGAGGTCTCCTCGCGCTCCGCCCGGCTCATGCGGTGGTCGGGCATCGGCGTCAGCCAGACGTCGGCGTCGATGCCGATCTGGTGCGAGGCGTGGCCGGTGATCATCGGGCCGCCGCGGGGCTGGGCCATGTCGCCCACGAGGAGGCCGGGCCAGCCGACCCGGGCGGCCTTCTGCGACAGCCGCTCGATGAAGTCGACGAGGTAGGGCGTGCCCCACATCCGGTTGCGGGACGGGCGCATGACCTGCCAGTTCGGCCCGTCGAGCGGCAGCGCCTCGCCGCCGGCGAAGCAGCCCTTGGCGTAGAAGCCGTAGATGTGGGCCGGACCGGAGGACGCCTTGGTGACCCGCCCGAACAGCGCCTTGGCGGGCGTCGAGGGCGCGTCCGGATGCTCCAGGGGCGGCAGCGGCTTCGGATTGACGCTGCCGCGATCCTGGCCCTGCGCGGCGGCGGGCAGGAGCAGGGCGGCGAGCGCGAGGCTCTGGGCGAAACGCGGCATCGGCATGCGGGGGCTGTTCGTCCGGCTGGAGAGGGCGGGCGCGGGCGCCCGCCGGAACGTGGCCCAGGGGCGGGGCGTTTTTCGGGCAGACGGCGCGCGTCGCGCGGAAACGGTCGGGAGGCGGCGATGACGGCCACGGGAACGGGAACGGACACCGGTCAGCCCGGCACGGCGAACCCGGCCGGCCGGGAGCCCCGCCGCCTGATCGCCAGCGATCGGGTCATCGGGACGGATGTCCGCCGGCCCGACGGGACACGGGTCGGACAGATCGAGCGGCTGATGCTCGACAAGGTCTCGGGCCGGGTCGCCTACGCGGTGATGAGCTTCGGCGGGTTCCTGGGCCTCGGCGAGGACTTCTACACGCTGCCCTGGTCGGTGCTGCGGTTCGAGCCGCAGCAGGACGCCTACGTGGTCGACATCACCGAGGCGCAGCTGCGCGCCGCCCCGGCCCGCACCCCCGAGGGCACCGATCCGGCCGCGGACGGCGCCTGGGAGGAGCAGATCCACCGCTACTACGACGCGGCGCCCTACTGGGGCATCTAGGCGGCGCCGCGACCGTCTACGGGTCTCAGCGGACGTGGCGCGTGACCGGCCCGCACCAGCCGGGCAGATAGTCGGCGTCCTTGGACTTGGCCAGCGACATCGCCCGCTCCAGGGCCGAGGAGAAGTCGTTCTCGATCCGCTTCTCCTTGATGTTCCGCCGCAGGAAGTCGGCCCAGAGAAACTCGCTGAACGGCGTCGTGTCCTTCGCGAAGCCGCCGGCCCGGCGCAGCTCGCCGGCGAGGCTGCGATAGGGGTCGTCCACCAGGGCGTCGACGGATTTCGGGATGTCGTCGAAGTGCTGGCGCACGCCGTCGGCGTCGTAGGGGTGGGTCCAGGATTTGTGGTCGCAGACCGTCCAGAACGCGTCCTTGTCGAGGTAGTGCAGGTCGGCCACCACGGTGACGAGCACGTTCTCGACGCCCTCCTCGTGCAGGGCGCGGGAGAGGTGGTGGTGATCGATGATGTAGTGGCGCTTCTTCGGCCCGAGCAGCGTCGGGATCATGTGGGCGCCGAGGAATTCCTTCTTCTTCTCGCCGTCGTACTCCCGCCAGCGCCGCCGCTTCTCCGCCACTTCCCGGTAGCCCACGGTCATCTGCGTCGGGCGCAGCTCCGCGATCGGGATGGTCTTGAGCAGCGGCTCTCTACTGGCCATGGGGTCTCCTTCGTGCGTGGATTTGTCACGCGATCGTCAGACACCTATTCAGGATCGGGTGAGCGGCCAGGGCGCGCGGCGCTCACGTTTCCGGCATCGCGCGGACGGCCTCCAGCACGAACACGCGGATCGCCGAGGACAGGTTCTGGCCGTCGCGGCCGGCGTCGATGTGCCCGATGAGGGCCTGGACCGACTGGCCCCGCGCCTCCGCGATCGCCCGCAGGGCCGCCCAGAACGGGTCCTCCAGGGACACGCTGGTCCTGTGGCCGGCGATCATCACGGAGCGCTTGGTGATGCCCGGGCTCATGGCGAGGCGGCTGCGCGTCCCGTCCTCGCGAGCGGAGCGAAGCGATCCAGGGCAGCGCGACCCTGGTCGGCGTGGCGCGACTGGATCGCTTCGCTCCGCTCGCAAGGACGGTGGGGCTGCTGCATCCGGATCTGCTCTCAGTCTGCCGGATCGGGCTCGCCCCGCTCCAGGCGGTGGCCCTCGTGCCGCTCGGTCTCCAGGGCCTTGCGGCGCTGCTGGAGGGTCCTGGCCTTCTTCGGCTGCCCGAAGGCGATGCGGTTGGACTCGGCCTTCGTGTCGGCCTCGGCGCGGGCCTTCGCCTTGCGGACCTGACGCAGGTTGATGATCTCGGCCATGGATCGCCTCCCGGCAATGGCGGCCGGCGCGGGACACCCGCGCCGGCCAAATACCCAAGAAACTAGTCGGCGCTGGGGGCCAGCATGGTCTCCGGCCGGACCACGCGCTCGAACTCCGCCTCGGTCACGTAGCCGAGGCGCAGGGCCTCCTCCTTGAGTGTCGTGCCGTTCTTGTGCGCGGTCTTGGCAATCTCGGCGGCCTTGTCGTAGCCGATCGAGGGGGCGAGCGCGGTGACCAGCATGAGCGACCGGCTCATCAGGTCGGCGATCTTGTCCTCGTTGGCCTTGATGCCGACGACGCAATTGTCGGTGAAGCTCACCGCCGCGTCGGCGAGCAGGCGGATCGACTGCAGCACTGCGTTGGCGATCACCGGCTTGAACACGTTGAGCTCGAAATTGCCCTGGGAGCCGGCGAAGCTCACCGTGGTGCCGTTGCCGATCACCTGGGCGCAGACCATCGTCAGGGCCTCGCACTGGGTCGGGTTGACCTTGCCGGGCATGATCGACGAGCCGGGCTCGTTCTCGGGGAGCGACAGCTCGCCGAGGCCGGAGCGCGGGCCCGAGCCGAGGAAGCGGATATCCTGGGCGATCTTGAACAGGCCGGCGGCGAGCGCGGAGAGGGCGCCCTGCGTGAACACCAGGGCGTCGTGGGTCGCGAGCGCCTCGAACTTGTTCTCGGCCGACGTGAAGGGCAGGCCGGTCAGCTCGGCGACCTTGGCGGCGAAGCGCTCGGCGAATTCCGGATGGGCGTTGAGGCCGGTGCCGACCGCCGTGCCGCCCTGGGCGAGCGCCAGCACCCCCGGCAGGGTCGCGGCGACCCGCGAGCCGCCGAGGGCGACCTGCGCGACGTAGCCGGAGAATTCCTGGCCGAGGGAGACCGGCGTCGCGTCCTGCAGGTGGGTGCGCCCGATCTTGACGATCGCGTCGAAGGCCTTGGCCTTGGCGTCGAGGGCGGCGTGCAGGTGGGAGAGCGCCGGCAGCAGGCGGCCCTGGATCTCGCGGGCCACCGCGATGTGCATGGCCGTGGGGAAGGTGTCGTTGGAGGACTGGCCGCGGTTGCAATGGTCGTTCGGGTGGACCGGCGACTTGCCGCCGCGCTGGCCGCCCAGGCGCTCGTTGGCGAGGCTGGCGATCACCTCGTTGGCGTTCATGTTCGACTGGGTGCCCGAGCCGGTCTGGTAGATGACGAGCGGGAACTCGTCGTCGTAGCGGCCCTCAACGACCTCGGCGGCCGAGGCCGCGATGGCGTCGGCGAGCTTCGGGTCGAGGGCGCCGAGATCCTTGTTCACCAGGGCGGCGGCCTGCTTCACGACGCCGAGGGCGTGGACGAGCGGCGCCGGCATCCGGTCGGTGCCGATCTTGAAGTTCTGGATCGAGCGCTGCGTCTGCGCGCCCCAGTAGCGATGCGCCGGGACCTCGATCGGACCGAAGGTATCGGACTCGGTGCGGGTGGCGGTCTCGGTGGGCGACATCGTGGCCTCTACGTCTGGTGCAGTGCGGTGCCTACTTAAATGAGGCGCGGGTGAATCGCGATGCCGGTTTTCCCCGGCGCGCCGACAAGGGCGGGGCTCTGTTCCCGCCGGACAAGGAGCCGATGAGCGCCACGATCGATCTCTCCGAACCGATGGCCGGCACCCGGTTCCGCCCCGTCGTGCCGCCGCCGCTGAAGGAGCCGCTCGGCCTGTTCGAGTTCCTGCGGGCGGCGCGCAAGAACCCGATCACCACCTGGATGGACGCGCATTTCAAGCTGCCGGTCGTGGCGGCCGAGGGCGCGATGGGCCGGATCACCCTGGTGAGCGACCCGGCGCTGATCCGCTACCTGCTCATCGAGAACCCCGACGGCTACCGCAAGGACGACCTCCAGCGCCGCGTGCTGGCCCCGGGGCTCGGCAACGGCCTGCTCAGTGCCGAGGGCGACGAGTGGCGGCTCCAGCGCCGGACGCTGGCGCCGATCTTCAACGCCCGCACGGTCCAGGGCTTCTCCGACGCGATGAACGCCGCCGGGGCGCGGCTCGGCCGCCGCCTCGTCCGCCGCGACGGCAAGCGGGTCGACGTCGCCCTGGAGATGACCCGCGTCACCCTCGACGTGCTGGAGCGGACGATCTTCACGCAAGGTTTGCCGAGCGATCCCGACGCGCTGGGCCGCGCGATCACGCGCTTCCTCGAGGCCGTCGGGCCGATCGACCCCCTCGACGTGTTCGGCGTGCCCGATTTCGTGCCGCGGATCGGCCGGTTGCGGGCGCGGCCCGCGGGGCGCTTCTTCGCCGAGGTGGTCGACGAACTGATCGCACGGCGCAAGGCGCTGATGACGGGGGGCGAGGCGCCGCGGGACCTGCTGACGCTGCTGCTCGCCGCGCAGGATCCCGAGACCGGCAACGGGCTCTCGGACCTCGCCGTGAAGGCCAACATCGTCACCTTCATCGCCGCCGGCCACGAGACCACGGCCAACTCCCTGACCTGGGCGCTCTACTGCCTGTCGCAGGATCCCGCCGCGCAGGCGCGGGTCGAGGCCGAGGTCGACGCGGCCGGGCCGGGGGATTTCGCCGTCGAGCGCCTGCCCTTCACCCGGGCGGTGATCGAGGAGGCGATGCGGCTGTTCCCGCCGGTGCCGTTCCTCAGCCGGCAGGCGGTCCGCGACGACCGGCTCGGCCGGATCAAGGTGCCGCGGGGCTCGCTGGTGATGGTGGCGCCCTGGGTGCTCCACCGCCACCAGCTGCTCTGGGATGACCCGGAGGCCTTCGTGCCGGAGCGGTTCCTGCCCGAGAACCGGGACGCGATCCCGCGCTTCGCCTACCTGCCGTTCGGGGCGGGGCCGCGGGTCTGCATCGGCCAGAGCTTCTCGATCCAGGAGGCGGTGATCGTGCTGGCCCACGTGGTCCGGGCGGTGCGCTTCCGGCTGCCGGCGGATCACCCCGCGGTCACGCCGCTCCACCGGGTGACGCTCCGGCCGGAGCACGGCTTGCGGATGGAGGCCGAGCGGCGGGCGTGAGCGGGTTGACGGGTTCCCCGTGCGTTCTCACATTGCCGGAACGGGTCAGCAGAGTCGCGCTGGCTGAGATCGGGCACGAACCGCGATGGTCGACACCGTTGCTCCCGTGACGCTGGATTATGCCGAGCAGGTCGCCCGCGTCCTGCGCTCCAATGCGGAGACGGAAAAGTTCGTGGCCGAGCAGCGGAAGCTGATCGACGAGCAGACCAAGCTTCAGGCCGAGGCGGCGAAGCTGCACGCCGAGACGCTCAAGCTCGGTCGAGACCGTGTCCTGGCCCCGCTCTCCATCGGTTTCGCCGGCATGGCAGCCGCGGCCGCATTCTTCGGCGCGGGCGCCGCGTTCGTCAAACTTCTGAGCCCCTGACCGTCGATCTGAAGCACGACCGGCGCTGGCGCGGTCCGAAATGCCTGCCGCGACTGTGTGAAGCTCCCTGGGCGATCGTCTGGGCGACGTTCGGTCGAGGCCGGCTATGGAGCACGCCCCCGAGCTTCGATTTGAGCGCGCTCCCATCGCCTCGCCTCGCCGCGCCTGAGCCTGACGGATCTCGCAGCTGAAGGTCGTGACCGAGTCGGCCAGGGGCGATCTCAGCTCTTCTTGCGGAAGGCGTCCAGGCTCACGACCTCGGCGCTGCCCTCCTCGCCCTCCTTCTTGGCGGCGGGGCGGGGGGCCTTGTCGTCGGTCTTGCCGGCGTCCTTCTCGCCCGGGGCGGCGGGCGCGGGAAGACCCTTCGGCGCGCCCGCGCCGATCGTCGCGAGACCGGCGCTCTTGGGCCGCACCTCGCCGGGTTCCGAGCCGGCGCCGCGGGGACCGGGCTTGGCCGGGGCGGCGTTGGCCTCCTCGGGGGTCTCGCCGGCCTCGCTGAGGTCGAACTTCAGGCCGAACTGCACGGAGGGGTCGAAGAAGCCCGACAGGGCGTCGAACGGCACCAGCAGGCGCTCCGGCACGCCCGAGAAGGACAGGCCGACCTCGAAGGCGTGCTCGGTGACGTTGAGGTCCCAGAACTGGTGCTGCAGGACGATCGTCATGTCCTGCGGGTACTTCTCGCGCAGGGCCTGCGACATCCGCACGCCGGGGGCCTCCGTCCGGAACGAGACGTAGAAATGGTGCTCGCCCATCAGCCCCTCGCGGGCCGCGTCGGTCAGGACCTTGCGCACCACGCCGCGCAGGGCGTCCTGTACCAGGAGGTCGTAGCGGATCAGGTCGTCTGCCATCTGCGGTCGCGCTCTCGCCCGGTCTGCCCGGCGCCCCGCCGCGGATGGCCGGACCGAGGACTGAAGTGGAGGCTTCTGTTGCCAGGCGCCTCCGAACCCCGCCTATGCGGAGCTACCCGCTAGGACTTCAGGTCGATATTGGGGACCGCTTACGCGGCCACCGCCACCGGAGCAAAGTTGTCGTTGGCAACTATTGCAAAGGCCCGATAACGGCGGAACCATGCCGAGCGAAAGCTCAACCTTTACGCCCTCGTCGATCCTATTTCGCCCCCGCCGAAGCCCCGGTTCCGATCACGCCCCTTGCGGCAGCATGTCCTGGGCTCGGGTGGAGACGCCGGGTACCGCCCCCGGGTCCGATAGGTTTATTGCGAAGAACGTTTATCGCCATAGCCGGCCTCGCGACCGGCTCCCGAGATATAGAGGGGATCGGTCCGGTTTTGAAGCCCGATCGTGTCGCGCCGCCGCCTCATTTGGAGCCTCCGGGGGAGGCTGTTGCCGGAAGTGCGCAGTCGCGCGCCGCCGTCCCCGACGCGCGGGGCCCGCTCGAGCGCGCCTGGGGCGCGACGTGGCGGCTCGGCGCCCTGGTCGCCCTCGTGGTCGTCTATCTCGGCGCGGCGAGCCTCCTGTCCCTCGCCACGGTGCGCGTCGGCTTCGACCTCTGGAGCGGGATCGACCCGTTCCTGCCCCCCGAGCGGCGCCCGTTCCTGGGCGCGGTGGAACTCGCCCACCGGGCCTTCGCGATCGACGCCCTGCGCCAGGTCTACCTCGCCGCCCTGGTGCTCGGCGGCGCGTGGTGGCACGACCGGGCCGGTTGGCGCCGCCGCCTCGCCCTCGACCGCGAGCGGCCGAACGGCATGCGGCCGGTCGCGCTGCTGGGCCTCCTGCTGGTCTGGCCGGTGCTGCACATCGCCTGGGTCACCGGCACGGCGGAGCTGTTCGGCGCGAGCTTCGGCCAGCACGTGCGGCTGTCGCCGTTCATGAGCCAGGCGGCGGTCGCGGCCTGGCTCGCCTATCTGGCGATCCTGGCGCCGGTGGCCGAGGAGCTGCTGCTGCGCGGCGAGGCCTTCGCCCGCGCCCGGGCGGCCGTCGGACCCGCGGGGGCGATCCTGGTCACCGCGCTCATCTTCGCCGCCGCCCACATCTCGTCCTGGGGGCTCGCCCGGCCGGTCTCGCTGCTGCCCCTCGCCCTGGCGCTGGGCTGGCTGCGCTGGCGCACCGGCCGCCTCTGGCCCGGCATCGCCCTGCACGGCTGGTCGAACCTCGCCCTGGTGACCTACCTGCTCTGGCCGGTCTGAAGGTCGGCTTGGCCGACAGGGCGCCGCGCGCAGGCCTGCGCCGGAGCGGCTCCCGCGCGACGGCGGTGGACATATGGCGGCGGCGCGCTTGCCGGCCGGCGCGCCGGCGCGCAGGAATGGGCGATGGACGCTTATCACGACCTGCTCCGGCGCATCCTCGACGCGGGCGTCGCCAAGGACGACCGCACCGGCACCGGCACGCTCTCGGTGTTCGGCCACCAGATGCGCTTCGACCTGTCGGCGGGCTTCCCGCTCGTCACCACGAAGCGGCTGCACCTGCGCTCGATCATCCACGAGCTGCTCTGGTTCCTGGCGGGCGACACCAACGTGGCGGCGCTGAAGGCGAACGGCGTGACGATCTGGGACGAGTGGGCGGACGAGCGCGGCGATCTCGGCCCGGTCTACGGCAAGCAGTGGCGCTCCTGGGAGAAGCCCGGCGGCGGCACGGTCGACCAGATCGCCTGGGTGCTCGACGAGATCCGACGCAACCCCGATTCCCGCCGCCTGATCGTGTCGGCCTGGAACCCGGCCGACCTCGACCGGATGGCCCTCGCGCCCTGCCACTGCCTGTTCCAGTTCTACGTCAGCGAGGGGCGGCTCTCCTGCCAGCTCTACCAGCGCTCGGCGGACGCCTTCCTGGGCGTGCCGTTCAACATCGCGAGCTACGCCCTCCTGACCCACATGATCGCCCAGGTGGCCGGCCTCGGGGTCGGCGACTTCGTCCACACCTTCGGCGACGCGCACCTCTACAGGAACCACCTGGAGCAGACCCGCACCCTCCTGGCCCGGGAGCCGCGCCCGCTGCCGCACCTGCGGCTCAACCCGGAGGTGCGCGACCTCTTCGCCTTCCGGTTCGAGGACATCGCCATCGAGAACTACGACCCGCATCCCGCCATCGCGGCCTCGGTGGCGGTATGAGCCCGATCGTTTCCCTGGTCGCCGCCGTCGCCCGCAACGGCGTGATCGGCCGCGACAACGGGCTCGCCTGGCATCTCTCCAGCGATCTCAAGCGCTTCAAGGCCCTGACCATGGGCAAGCCGATGCTGATGGGCCGGCGCACCTGGGATTCGATCGGCCGGCCCCTGCCGGGGCGCCGCACCCTGGTGCTGACCCGGGACACGGGCTTCCGCGCCGAGGGGGTCGAGACCGTCCACGACTGGGACTCCGCGCTGGCCGCCGCCGGGGCGGAGCTGATGGTGGTCGGCGGCGCCGAGATCTACGCGCTCGCGCTCCCGCACGCCGACCGGCTCCACCTCACCGAGGTCGAGGCCGAGCCCGCCGGCGACGTGCGATTCCCCGCCTTCGACCGCGCCCGCTTCCGGGAGGCGTTCCGCGAGGCGCACCCGGCGGGCCCGCGGGACGAGCACGCCTTCGCCTTCGTCGACTGGGAGCGCGCACGCTGAGGCGCGCCGCCGCATTTGCGTTCCGCGCCGCGCATGCCCACCTGCCAGCCTTGACAGCACGGGGCGTGCGCCCGCAGGTGCCTGTCGGGTGCGCGCGCTCACGCCGGGCCTGCACATCCTGCGGGAAGATGCGCGTGCGGGCCCTCGAGGCCTCCAGCCGGGAGCGGTCGCGGTGCGATCGGTCCGGATGGTCGGGACTAGGCGGGCGAGCGTGGCCGTTCAGGCAGGGGGCGCCGGTCGGGACGTGGGCCGGGCGCGGACAGGCAGGAGACGACGGCTAGGATGCCTTGGAGCAATCAGAGCGGCGGCGGGGGGCCCTGGGGCCGGCCCGGCGGTAACGGCGGTGGTCCCTGGGGTGGCGGCAGCGGCGGCGGCGGTGGCAAGACGCCGCCGAACCTCGAGGACCTGCTCCGGCGCGGGCAGGACCGCCTGCGCGGTCTGATCCCGGGCGGCGGTGGCGGTTCGGGCGGCGGTTACGGCGGCGGCGGCTCGACCGGCGTCGGCGGCGGCCGCAGCGCGGCGGTGATCGCCGTCCTGGCCGTCGCCATCTGGCTCGCGACCGGCTTCTACACCGTCTACCCCCGTCAGGTCGGCATCGAGACCATCTTCGGCCGCTACGTCGGCACCAAGGGCGAGGGCCTGCGCTACAACTTCCCCTATCCGATCGGCGGGGTGGTGAAGCCGGATGTCGGCTCCCAGAACTCGATCCAGATCGGCTTCCGCGCCGGCCCGAACGGGCAGGGCCGCAACCGCGACGTGCCGGACGAGAGCCTGATGCTCACCGGCGACGAGAACATCGTCGATCTCGACTTCGAGGTGCAGTGGCGGGTCAACCCGCTGAAGGCCTCCGACTTCGTGTTCAACCTCCAGAATCCGGAGGGCACCATCAAGGCGATCTCCGAGAGCGCGATGCGCGAGGTGATCGGCCGCCGCAACATCCAGGCGATCCTCACCAACGAGCAGTCGAGCATCGCCCAGGAGGTGAAGGAGATGGTCCAGAAGGCGCTCGACGAGTACGGCGCCGGCGTGCGCATCGAGGTGGTGCAGCTCGTCTCGGTCAACCCGCCGCCGGAAGTGCGCCCCGCCTTCATCGACGTGAACGCGGCCCAGCAGGACGCCGACACGGCGCAGAACGAGGCCAAGACCTACGCCAGCCGCGAGGTGCCGCAGGCCCGCGGTAAGGCGTCCCAGATCGTCCAGCAGGCCGAGGCCTACCGGACGAAGGCGACCGCCGACGCCACCGGCCAGGCCGCGCGCTTCAGCGAGGTCTACGCCTCCTACAAGGCCGCCCCGGCGATCAGCCGCGAGCGGATCTTCCTGGAGACGATGGAGAAGGTCCTGGGCTCCGTGAACAAGGTGATCATCGACCAGAACGGGACGCAGCCCGGCGGTACCACCGCGGCCGGCGTGCTGCCGGTGCTGCCGCTCTCCGAGTTCGGCGCCCGCGCCCAGACCCAGACGGGAGCTGCCCGATGAAACAAGCTCTCCGCACCGGCCTGATCGTGGTCGCGGCCATCGTCGCGATCGGCCTCTACGCCTCGATCTTCACCGTCGGCCAGATGCAGCAGGCGCTCGTCCTGCAGTTCGGCCGCGTCCGGGCCGTCCTCAACGCCACCGGCGAGGACAAGCCCGGCCTGTACTTCAAGATCCCGTTCATGGAGAACGTGGTCGTCTTCGACAAGCGCGTGCTCGACCTCGACCTGCCGGTCCAGACGGTGCTCACCGCCGACCGGCAGAACCTGGAGGTGGACGCCTTCGCCCGCTACCGGATCGTCGATCCGCTGCGCTTCTACCAGGCGGTGGGCAATATCGGGCTGGCCAACCAGCGGCTCGCGAGCTTCACCAATTCCGGCCTGCGCAACGTGCTCGCCCGCTCGACCCGCGACGCGATCGTGAAGACCGATCGCGGGCAGCTGATGCACCAGATCCAGGAGGACGTGAACCGGCAGGCCAAGGCGCTCGGCATCGAGATCGTCGACCTGCGCATGACCCGCGTCGACCTGCCCGCGCAGAACTCGGCCGCCGTCTACCGGCGGATGAAGACCGAGCGCGAGCGCGAGGCCGCCGATATCCGCGCCAACGGCGACCAGATCGCCGCCACGATCCGCGCCAAGGCCGACCGCGAGGTCACGGTCATCCTGGCCGAGGCGACGCAGAAATCCGAGCAGCTGCGTGGACAGGGTGACGCGGACAAGAACCGCATCCTCGCGGACGCGTTCGGGAAGGACGCGGATTTCTTCAGCTTCTACCGCTCGATGCAGGCCTACGAGAGCGGGCTGAAGGGATCCGATACCCGCCTGGTGATCAGCCCGAACACGGACTTCTTCCGCTTCTTCAGCGATCCGCAGGGTCGGGCACCCGCCCCGGCCGCCCGCGGGCCGCGCGGACCGGCCGATCCGAGCGCCACCACGGGGTCGACGACCGGCTCCACGGTGGGGACGGCGCGCTGAGGGGGCCCGTTGGCGCCCCGGTGCCCGCGGATTACCTTGCAGGACAACCCGCGGGCGATCGGCCATCGGTCGAGGCCCGCGGGACCGGAAACGCGTTCATGAAGAGGTCGACCATGCACCCCGTCGCGAGCGCCCCCGAGGCGCCGTTCGACCGCGCCCCGGCGCGGCCCCGCTCCCGCGCCCGCGCGGTGATGGCCTCGATCCTGATCGGCGCCTCGGTCACCGTCTCCGTGGCCGCGGCCGCCCTGCCGGTGCCGGCCTTCGCCAAGGGGCCGGCCTCCCTCGCCGATCTCGCCGAGCAGGTCACCGACGCGGTGGTGAACATCTCCGCGTCCACCACCGTCGAGGCCCGCGCCGGCCGTGCCGGGCCGCAGGTGCCCCCGGGCACCCCGTTCGAGGACCTGTTCGAGGAGTTCTTCAACCGCCGCGGCGGTCGCGGCGGCGGTGGCGGCGGTGACGGCGACGGGCCGCGTCAGCAGCGCAAGTCGAACTCCCTCGGCTCCGGCTTCATCATCGATTCCGCCGGCCTCGTGGTGACGAACAACCACGTCATCGGCGACGCCAACGACATCCAGGTCATCCTGCACGACGGCACGAAGCTGAAGGCCGAGATCGTCGGCAAGGATTCGAAGATCGACCTCGCGGTCCTGCGGGTGAAGCCCCCGGCCGACCGCACGCTGAAGGCCGTGCCGTTCGGCGATTCCGACAAGATGCGGCCGGGTGACTGGGTCATCGCCATCGGCAACCCGTTCGGGCTCGGCGGCTCGGTCTCGGCCGGCATCGTCTCGGCGCGGGGCCGGAACATCGAGTCCGGACCCTACGACAACTACATCCAGACCGACGCGGCCATCAACAAGGGCAATTCCGGCGGCCCGCTGTTCAACATGGACGGCGAGGTGATCGGCATCAACACGGCGATCCTGTCGCCGACCGGCGGCTCGGTGGGCATCGGCTTCGCGGTCCCGTCGGGCACGGCCAAGCCCGTGATCGACCAGCTCCGCGACTTCGGCGAGGTCCGCCGCGGCTGGCTCGGCGTGCGCATCCAGAACGTCGACGACACCACCGCAGAGGCGCTCAACCTCAAGGGCGGCGCGCGGGGCGCCCTGGTGGCCGGCGTCGACGAGAAGGGACCGGCCAAGACCGCCGGGATCGAGGTCGGCGACGTGATCCTGAAGTTCAACGGCGCGCCGGTGAAAGCCTCGGGCGACCTGCCGCGCATCGTCGCCTCGACCCCGGTCGGCCAGAAGGTCGACGTGGTCGTCATGCGCAAGGGCGAGGAGGTGACGAAGCCCGTCACCCTCGGCCGCCTGGAGGACGGCGACAAGCCGCAGCTCGCCAACCTGCGCCAGCCGGAGCCCGAGAGCGCGACCCGGCAGGCGCTGGGCCTCAACCTCTCCGGCATGACCGACGAGCTGCGCAAGAAGTACTCCATCAAGGACACCGTGAAGGGCGTGGTCGTCACCCGGGTCGACCCGAACTCGACCGCCGCCGACAAGCGGATCCAGCCCGGCGAGGTGATCGTCGAGGTCGGCCAGGAATCGGTCAGCACCCCCGCGGAGGTGACCAAGCGGATCGACGCCCTCAAGAAGGATGGGCGCAAGTCGGTGCTGCTGCTGGTGGCGGGCGCCACCGGCGACGTGCGCTTCGTGGCCGTCGGCCTCGACTGAGCGGCCTCGACCGCGTTGCCGAGGGCCGTCGCTCCGCGGGGAGCGGCGGCCCTCGCGCGTTCAGGGGGCCCACATTGACGCTGCGCCGCGGCACGGCACACTGGGGCCGCGAGTCGGTGCGGCTCGGGCGGGTTCGGACCCATGACGGCCGTAGCGTTCGACACCCTGAAGTTCGCCCGCGCCCTGCGGGAGAAGGCGAAGCTGTCGCCCGAGCAGGCGGAGGGCCTGGCCGACGCGCTGGTGGACGTCTTCGACGGGAATCTTGCAACCAAAGCCGACATTCGCGACGTGCAGGCCGAACTGCAGATCGTCCGCGGCGATATCGAAGCCCTCAAGATACAGACCCGCGGCGACATCGAGGCACTGCGACTCACGACCCAGGCGGATATCGAGGGGCTTCGCATCTCGACCAAGGCGGATTCTGACAGTCTTCGTCAGTCGACCAAGTCGGATATCGAAGCCCTCCGCCTATCCACAAAAGCCGACATCGACAGCCTGCGCCTCGAGACCAAGGCCGACATCGAGGCCGTGAAGGGCGCGATCGCCTCCGCGAAGGTCGAGACGGTGCGCTGGCTCGTCGGCGCGATCGGCTTTCAGACGCTCGCCGTGCTCGGCGCGGTCATCGCCCTGACCCGCACCCTCCACTGAGCCTCACCCCACGAACTCCGCCGCCGCGTAGCCCTGCAGGTACAGGAGCGCGGTGAGGTCGCCGTGCTCGACCCGGACCCGCGCCGCGGCCGCGACCGCGGGCTTGGCCCGGAACGCCACCCCGAGGCCGGCCTCGCCCAGCATGTCGAGGTCGTTGGCGCCGTCGCCGACCGCGAGGGTCTCGGCGGCGCCGAGGCCGAGCTGCCCGCGCAGCGCGATCAGCGTCGCGCGCTTCTCGGCCTTCCCGACGATCGGGTCCTCCACCAGGCCGGTGAGCCGCCCGTCCGCCACGCCCAGCACGTTGGACTGGTGCTCGTCGAAGCCGATCATCGCGGCGATCGGGCCGGTGAACAGGGTGAAGCCCCCGGAGACTAGGCAGGTCTGGGCGCCGTGCGCCCGCATGGTCCGCACCAGCGTGCCGCCGCCCGGGGTCAGGGTCAGGTGCTCGGCGATCAGCCCGTCGACCGCGCCGACCGGGATGTCCTTCAGGAGCGCGACGCGCTCGCGCAGGGCCGGCTCGAAGGCGATCTCGCCCCGCATCGCCCGCTCGGTGATCGCCGCCACGTGGTCCTTGAGGCCGAGCGTCCCGGCGAGCTCGTCGATGCATTCCTGCTCGATCATGGTGGAATCCATGTCGGCCAGGAACAGGCGCTTGCGCCTGTGCGCGTCGGCGGGCAGCACCGCGAGGTCGATCGGCTCGCCGGCCAGCGCCGTGCGCAGCCTGTCGGTGAGGGCCGCCGCGGCCGCGGGCTCGCCCGGCACCAGCAGCTCGGCCGCCACCTCGCCGTGCAGGATCCGGGGCTGGTGCTCCGTCCGCAGCACGGCGCGCGTCTCGGCCAGCACCGCGTCGGTGATGGACGGCCGATCCGGGTTTGCTATCAGGACCGCGACCAGCATCGTGGAGTTTCGCCTTGCCGCCAGACCGGGGGGAAGCCGGGGGGCGCCCGGCCGCGGTCCTCATCGCAGGGCCCACCGCGTCGGGCAAGTCGGCGCTGGCCGCCCGGCTGGCGGAGCGTCACGGCGGCGTGGTGATCAACACCGATTCCATGCAGGTCTACGCGGACCTGCGCCGCCTGACCGCCCGTCCGGACCCGGACGAGGAGGCGCGCGTGCCTCACCGGCTCTACGGCCACGTCGACGGCGCCGTGAACTACTCCGCGGGGCACTTCTCGCGGGACGCGGCGGCGCTGCTGGCGACGCTCGGCGGGCGCCTGCCGGTCTTCGTCGGCGGCACCGGCCTGTACTTCCGGGCGCTGGAGCAGGGCTTCTCGGAGCTGCCGCCGGTGCCCGACGTCGTGCGGCGGCAGGTGCGGGACGCGGCCGAGGGCCGCCCGACCGAGGCGCTGCACGCCGAGCTCGGCCGGCACGATCCCGAGGGGGCCGCCCGCCTGCGGCCGAGCGACCGGATGCGGGTGATGCGCGCCCTGGAGATTTTTCTCGCGACGGGCCGGCCGATCGCCAGCTTCTACGGCGATCCCGTTCCCGGCCCGCTCGCCGGGCGGAACCTCCAGAGAATCTTCCTGGCACCCGACCGGGCGGTGCTGCGGGCCCGGATCGACGCCCGCTTCCGGACCATGATCGCCGAGGGGGCCCTGGACGAGGTCGCCCGCCTGCGCGCGCGCGATCTCGACCCGATGCTGCCGGTGATGCGCGCCCACGGGGTGCCGGGCCTGATCGCCCACCTCGACGGGGCGATGAGCCTCGAAGCGGCGATCGTCCGGGGGCAGGCGGACACGCGGGCCTACGCCAAGCGCCAGGTCACGTGGTTCCGCCACCAGATGGGGGAGGCGTGGCGCTGGGTGGATCCGGAATCCGCGGGGGTCGAGGAACTGTTCTGAGGCGAGCGTCCGACCCGCCGGGGGAGACCGGCGCGCGGCGCCGCGATCCAGGCGGCCCCCTCTCGCGCGTGAGAGGGAGCCTGTCGCGTCTTGCCCGGTCCTCGGCTCCGGGCGAAGGCCGGAGCCCTCAGCGCTCCAGCCGCGCCACGAGGCTCGACGTGTCCCAGCGGTTGCCGCCCATGGCCTGCACCTCGGCGTAGAACTGGTCGACGAGGGCCGAGACCGGCAGCTTGGCGCCGTTGCGGCGGGCCTCGTCCAGCAGGATGCCGAGATCCTTGCGCATCCAGTCGACCGCGAAGCCGAAGTCGAACTTGCCCGCGTTCATGGTCTTGCCGCGGTTCTCCATCTGCCAGGAGCCGGCGGCGCCCTTGGAGATCACGTCGAGCACCGCCTCGACGTCGAGGCCGGCGCGCTTGGCGAAGTGGACGCCCTCCGACAGGCCCTGGACGAGGCCGGCGATGCAGATCTGGTTGACCATCTTGGTGAGCTGGCCGGCGCCGGCCGGGCCCATCAGCCGGCAGGCGCGGGCGAAGGACCCGATCGCACCCTCGACCTTGGCGTAGGTCGCCGCGTCGCCGCCGCACATCACGGTGAGCACGCCGTTCTCGGCGCCCGCCTGGCCGCCGGAGACCGGCGCGTCGATGAAGCCGAGCCCCTTGGCCTCGGCCGCCGCGGCGAGCTCCCGGGCGACCTCGGCGGAGGCCGTGGTGTGATCGACGAACACCGCGCCGGGCTTCATGCCGGCGAGCGCCCCGTCGTCGCCCAGCACGACGCTGCGCAGGTCGTCGTCGTTGCCCACGCAGGCGAACACGATCTCGGCGCCCTCGGCGGCCTGCCGGGGCGTGGGCGCGTGGGCGCCGCCGTAGGTCTTCACCCAGGCCTCGGCCTTCGGGGTGGTGCGGTTGTAGACGGTGACGTCGTGGCCACCCTTCTTGGCGAGGTGTCCGGCCATCGGGCCGCCCATCACGCCGAGACCCAGGAATGCGACCTTCGCCATTGTCGTGCGCTCCTCGCGGGCCCGACCGCGCCGGCGCCCTTCCATCTCCGACGGCGGGCGGCGACGGAGCTCGGCAGCCGGGCCGTGAAGGGGGTCGGGGCCGTGCCGGGGGACCCGATGTGACAGATTGGGCGTCGTGCCGCCGCCGACGCTGCATCACAGCTCGGATCGCTTGCGTCAACGCCGGACCAATAGGATAACCCGCCCGTGTAGCCCGGGACCACGAAGTCCCAGCCGGAGCCCCCCGCGCGGCCCCGCGCGCGAGGCGTTCGGTCAGGGAGTGGGACATGGGTACGGCGATCGGCAGGCACGGGCCCTGGGCCCTCGTGGGGGCGCTCGGCGCCGCGGCGCTGGCGATCGTGGCGAGCCAGCGCGGCGAGACGATCAATGCCCTCTGGATCGTGGTCGCGGCGGTCTGCGTCTACCTCATCGCCTACCGCTACTATTCCCAGTTCATCGCCGACAAGGTGATGCGGCTCGACCCGAAGCGCGCGACCCCCGCGGTGCGCCACAACGACGGGCTCGACTACGTGCCCACCAACCGCGGCGTCCTGTTCGGCCACCACTTCGCGGCGATCGCGGGCGCGGGCCCGCTGGTCGGCCCGGTGCTCGCCGCTCAGATGGGCTACCTGCCCGGCATGCTGTGGATCCTGGCCGGCGTGGTCCTCGCGGGCGCCGTGCAGGACTTCATGGTCCTGTTCGTGTCGATGCGCCGGGACGGCCGCTCGCTCGGCGAGCTGATCCGGGCCGAGCTCGGCACGATTCCCGGCATCATCGCCCTGTTCGGCACCTTCCTGATCATGGTGATCCTGCTCGCCGTGCTGGCGCTGATCGTCGTCAAGGCGCTGGCCGAGAGCCCCTGGGGCACCTTCACGGTGATGTCGACGATCCCGATCGCCATGCTGATGGGCGGCTATTCGCGCTACATCCGGCCGGGCAAGATCGGCGAGGTCTCGATCCTCGGCTTCGTCCTGCTGATGCTGGCGATCGTCGCCGGCGGCTCGGTGGCGGCGAGCCCGGTCTGGGGGCCGGCCTTCACCTTCACGGGCCCACAGCTCTGCTGGATGCTGATCGGCTACGGCTTCGTGGCGTCGATCCTGCCGGTCTGGCTGCTGCTGGCCCCGCGCGACTACCTGTCGACCTTCCTCAAGATCGGCACCATCGTGGGCCTCGCGCTCGGCATCGCCTTCGTGGCGCCGCACATGCAGATGCCGGCGGTCACCAAGTTCGTGGACGGCACCGGCCCGGTCTGGGCGGGCAGCCTGTTCCCGTTCCTGTTCATCACCATCGCCTGCGGCGCGGTCTCGGGCTTCCACGCCCTGATCTCGTCGGGCACCACCCCGAAGCTGATCGCCAGCGAGTCCGACGCCCGCTTCATCGGCTACGGCGGCATGCTGATGGAATCCTTCGTGGCGATCATGGCGCTGGTCTCGGCCTGCGTGATCGACCCGGGCGTCTACTTCACCATGAACTCGCCCGCGGCCCTCGTCGGCACGACGCCCGAGACCGCCGCCGCCGCGGTGACCAAGCTCGGCTTCGCCACGACGCCGGAGGTCATCACCCAGACCGCCGCCGACGTCGGCGAGCACACGATCATCTCGCGGGCCGGCGGCGCGCCGACCCTCGCGGTCGGCATGGCCCACATCATCTCGTCCGCCATCGGCGGCAAGGCGATGATGGCCTTCTGGTACCATTTCGCGATCTTGTTCGAGGCGCTGTTCATCCTCACGGCCGTGGACGCGGGCACCCGCGCCTGCCGGTTCATGGTGCAGGACCTCGTGGCGCTCGCGGTGCCGTCGTTCAAGAACACCACGTCGTGGGGCCCGAGCATCGCGGCGACCGCCATCTCGGTGGGGGCCTGGGGCTACTTCCTGTACCAGGGCGTGACCGACCCGCTCGGCGGCATCAACACCCTGTGGCCGCTCTTCGGCATCTCGAACCAGATGCTGGCCGCGGTGGCGCTGACGCTCTGCACGGTGGTGATCTTCAAGATGAAGCGCGAGCGCTACGCGTTCGTGACCATCATCCCGACCGCGTGGCTGTGCATCTGCACTCTCACGGCCGGCTGGCAGAAGATCTTCTCGGCCGACCCGAAGATCGGCTTCCTGGCGCACGCCGAGCGCTACGCGGCCGCCGCCGCCGAGGGCAAGATCCTGGCGCCTGCCAAGAACGCCGACCAGATGAGCCAGATCATCCTCAACGACCGGATCGACGCGGTGCTGGCGGCCCTGTTCATCGGCCTCGTCGTCGCCATCGCGGGCTTCGGCATCGCCGCCTGCCTGAAGGCGTGGCGCGCCGATCGCTGGACCGCGCTGGAGACCGAGCCGCACATGGTCCCGGCCGAGTAGGAGGTCCCATGCTGCCGTCGTCGAACCTGCGGGACCGGATCCGGACGCTGTCCAAGTGCGTCTGCGACGGCGCCCGCCTGATGGTCGGGCAGGGGGACTACGCGGCCTATGCCGAGCATGTCCGCCGCACCCATCCCGACCAGGCGCCGATGAGCGAGGTGGAGTTCTTCCGCAACCGGGAGAACGCCCGCTTCGGGGTCGGCAACACCGCGGGCTTCCGCTGCTGCTGACAGGCGGCCGGTGAGCCTGGTCGTCCTTGCTTCGCTGCGCGCGCGATGACGGCGGCGTGTCCTCGCCGCGGACCGGGCCCCGCTCGCTGCGCGGACCCGATCGGGCCCGGCCGGCGTTCTCCACGCCGGAGGGCCGCCCGGCCCTCGCGCGACGCGGAGAGCCGATGACCGACCAGAGCGTGCAGGATCCGATCGAGCCCCGGGCCGTCAACACCGCCCATGCCTGGGAGCGGGCCTACTGGGCGCGCCGGTTCATGGTCCCGGTGGAGCAGGTCGAGGCCGCCGTGGCGGCGGTCGGCGACGATCCGGCCCGCGTGGCCGCCCATCTCGGGCGCGACTGGCCGGGCCACGAGCCCGCCACCTGATCCCGCCGCGCCAGGACTAGTCCTCCGCGATCCCGGGCTTAAGCTCGGCCGCATCTTGACTCCGCCGCCACAATATCCGCCATCTCAGGCCCGACGGGAGGTCGGCATGAGCATTTTCCAGGACGCCATCCTTCGGTTCGGCCGCACGATCATGTCGTACGCGGGCGACGCGGTCTTCCTGCAGGCCGCGGTCTCGTCCGCCGCCAACGTCATCGTGGCCGATGGCGACGTGGGCGAGGAGGAGATCGAGTCGGCGATCACCGGCATCCGCGCCAACCCGATCCTCGAGAAATCCTACGACACGTTGCGCGTCGAGCAGGAGCTCTACGAGGCGATCACCCGGGCCAAGACCCGGGCCGGGCGGCTGGAGAACCTGCGCCATGTCGGCGCCATCGCGGATCGTCCGATCGAGCAGCGCCAGGACGTGTTCCTGATCGGCGCGGACGTGGCCGATATCGACGGCATCAGCGAGGTCGAGCACAAGGCGCTCGACGAGATCGCCGGGGCGCTGCAGGTCGACAAGTCCGCCCTGCTGCGCTGATCCGGCCGGCCCGTCGCCCGGCAGACCCCGGGACGGCGCG
Source organism: Methylobacterium sp. 275MFSha3.1 (assembly GCF_900108435.1). Taxonomy (NCBI): domain Bacteria; kingdom Pseudomonadati; phylum Pseudomonadota; class Alphaproteobacteria; order Hyphomicrobiales; family Methylobacteriaceae; genus Methylobacterium; species Methylobacterium sp. 275MFSha3.1. The sequence continues at coordinate 74,798 of NZ_FNWP01000002.1, forward strand.
CCGGGAGCGCTCTCCCCGTCCGGCACCCGCATCCCGAGGTGACGCGGCCCGGCCCGCCGTGCCGGGTCTTCGCGGACGCCGGCGCGGGCGCGAGGCCGCCGCCATCCCGAACCTGCGGCGACGCGGCCCGTCCCTTGCCTGACCGGACGTGATAGCGAAACAGTCCGGGTTTAGCCGGTGAGCCGGTATACAACGCGGAGTTGCCGGCCCGGGGCCGGACGGCGGAGACCGCATGGGCCTCGTCCTCTACGCGCTCAAGTTCCGGATCACGACCTACGTGCTCGCGGTCCTGATGATGCTCGGCGGCGTCGGGGCGATCGTCGTCGCGCCGAAGGACGTGCTGCCGGTCGTCGACATCCCGGTCGTCGTGGTGGTCTGGACCTATACCGGCCTCTCGGCGCCGGAGATGGAACAGCGCATCACGACCTACGCCGAGTACGGCATCTCCAACAACGTCAACAACATCCGCCGCATGGAGTCGACGACGCTCCAGGGCACGGCGGTGCAGCGGATCTACTTCGAGCCCACCGTCAGCCTCAATCTCGCCATCGCCCAGGTGGTGTCCTCGACCAACTCGATCCGCGCCGTGATGCCCCCCGGCACGCAGCCGCCGGTGATCGTGCGCTACTCCGCCTCCTCGGTGCCGGTGATCCAGCTCGCCCTGACCTCGGCCAAGGAGAGCCTCAACCAGGTCTACGACTACGCCCAGTACCGGATCCGCCAGACCCTGGCGCAGGTCCCGGGCTCGACCCTGCCGTCGCCCTTCGGCGGCGCGCCCCGGCAGATCATGGTCGACCTCGACCTCAACGCCCTCCAGGCGCTCGGCCTGACGCCGCTCGACGTCACCAACGCCATGACGGCCCAGAACCTGACCGTGCCGTCCGGCCTCGCCAAGATCGGCGAGCAGCAGTACCCGGTCCAGCTCAACGGCACCCCGCCGTCGATCGAGACCCTGAACCTCGCGCCGATCAAGGTGGTGGCCGGCCAGCCCGTGCTGGTGCGCGACGTCGCCTATGTCCGCGACGGCGGCCCGCCGCAGGTCAACGTGGTCAGCGCCGACGGCCAGCAGGCCGTGCTGATGCAGATCATCAAGAACGGCAACGCCTCGACCCTGAGCGTGGTCAACAACGTCAAGGCGGCGATGCCGACGATTCGCGCCGCCGCGCCCGAGGGGCTGGCGATCAAGCCGCTCTTCGACCAGTCGGTCTACGTCTCGAACGCCATCGAGGGGGTGCTCCACGAGGCGCTGACCGCGGCGGCCCTGACCGGCCTCGCCATCCTGCTGTTCCTCGGCTCCTGGCGCTCGACGATCATCGTGCTGATCTCGATCCCGCTCTGCGTCATGACCTCGCTCGCCGTGCTGGCGGCGCTCGGCGAGACCATCAACGTGATGACGCTGGGCGGCCTGGCGCTCGCGGTCGGCATCCTGGTGGACGACGCCACGGTGGCGATCGAGAACACCTACCGGCTGTTCGAGGAGGGCGAGGAGTTCCGCGAGAGCGTGGTCCACGGCGCCGCCGGCATCGCCAAGCCGGCGCTGATCTCGACGCTCGCGATCTGCGCGGCCTTCACGGCCGTGTTCGCGCTCACCGACACGCCGAAATACCTGTTCACCCCGCAGGCGCTCGCGGTCGTGTTCGCGATGCTGACCTCCTACCTGCTGTCGCGGACCCTGGTGCCGCTCCTGATCGACGTGATCGTGGCGCCGGAATACCGCCAGAAGCACGCCAAGGACCGGGACGCGCACCATGACGCGCACCCGGCGCAGCACGCGGCGCCCCGGCGGGGCCGGATCGCCCGGGCCGTCGGCCTCGTGGGCGCCCCCGCGCTGCGGCTCGCCGGCCGGATCCACGGCGCGTTCGAGCGCGGCTTCGCGCGGTTCCACCGGGGCTATGTCGGGCTGCTCCACGCGGTGCTGCGCCACCGCATCGTCACCCTGGGCGCCGTCGGCGGCGTGCTCGGCATGACCGGCGTGCTGTTCGTGTTCGTCGGCCAGGACTACTTCCCGCAGATCGAGGCGAGCCAGATGACCATGCATCTGCGCACCCGCGTCGGCATGCGCATCGAGACCGCCCGGCAGGTCTTCGCCGAGGTCGAGGACACCGTCCGCGAGGTGATCCCGGCGGGTGAGGTCGACCAGATCCTCCAGAACATCGGCCTGCCGTCGAACAACTACAACTTCGCGTTCTCGGACGGCTCGTTCGTCTCCTACAATGACGGGCAGATGCTGATCAGCCTGAAGGAGGGGCACGGCCCGGTGGCGGGCTACATGAAGCGCCTGCGCGAGGTGCTGATGAAGCGCTTCCCCGACGTGGTCGTCTACTTCCAGCCCGCCGACATGATCACCCAGATCCTGAACTTCGGCGTCCTCACGCCGATCGACGTGCAGGTCTCCGGCCGGCACAAGGAGAAGGACCTGGAGGTCGCCCAGCGCATCGTGCAGCGGCTGAAGCACACGAAGGGTCTCGTCGACGTCCACCTGCAGCAGATCGTCAACGAGCCGCAATTCTACGTCGACGTCGACCGGCGCCTCGCCTCCGAACTCGGGCTGACCGAGCAGCAGGTGGCGCAGAACATGAACATCTCGCTGTCCGGCAGCTACCAGGTCACGCCGAACTTCTGGCCGGACCCGAAGACCGGCATCCCCTACCAGCTCTGGGTGCAGACGCCCGAGTACCGCAACAGCTCGCTCACCGACCTGCGCAACACGCCGATGTTCGTGCGCGCCGCCGCGACCTCCGGCTCCGGCCCCGGGGTGCTGACCCTGCTGTCGAGCCTCGCGGACATCCGCCGGACGCCGACGCAGACCATGATCAGCCACGTCAACATCCAGCCGACCTTCGACATCTTCGCCTCGGTGCAGGACCGGGACCTCGGCTCGGTCGCGCGCGATATCGACAGGATCGTCGAGGACGAGCAGAAGAACCTCGAGGCGCCGGACAAGATCGTCGTCCGCGGCCAGATCGAGAACATGCGCTCGGCCTTCTTCCGCCTGGAGATCGGCCTCGGCATCGCGCTGATCGCCGTCTACCTGCTGATGGCGGTGAACTACCAGAGCTGGGGCGACCCGTTCGTGGTGATCGCCGCCCTGCCGATGGCCTTCTGCGGCATCACCTTCGCGCTGTTCGTGACCGGCACGCCGTTCTCGATCCCGTCGATCTTCGGGGCGATCATGTCGGTGGGCATCGCCTCGGCGAACTCGATCCTGCTCGTCACCTTCGCCAAGGAGCACCGGGAGGAGACCGGGTGCAGCGCCCTGGAGGCGGCGATCACGGCGGGCGAGACGCGGCTGCGGCCGGTGCTGATGACCGCCTCGGCGATGTTTCTGGGGCTCATCCCGATGGCCTTGGGCACCGGCGAGGGCGGTGAGCAGAACGCCGCGCTCGCCCGCGCGGTTATGGGCGGCATCGCCTTCGCGACGCCCGCGACCCTGCTGCTTGTGCCCTTCCTCTACGTGCTGATGCGCGGCGGCCCGGCGCGGCCGGTGCAGGATTACCTGGAGCCGGAGGGCCGCCCGGCGGCGGCGTGAGGGACGGCGGCGCGTCGCGCGCCGCGGCCGGTGTCGCTGGCCCGATCCGGATGCCTGACCGTCGGATCCCGGTCGGGGGGATGCCCTTGCGGGTCGCTCACCCCTCCTTGAAGCCGTATTCCGGCGTGTCGTCGTCGTTGCCGTAGTACTTGTACGGCAGGAACTTGCCCGACATGGTGAGCTTCACGCGGTCGCCCTTGTTGTTGGCCTCCCGGGCCATGTCCATGTTGAAGTCGATCGCCGACATGATGCCGTCGCCGAACTCCTCTTGGATCAGCTCCTTGAAGGTCGTGCCGTAGACCATCACCAGCTCGTAGAACCGGTAGATCAGCGGGTCGGTGGGCGGCATGGACGGGATCGAGCCGCGATAGGGCGGCTCGTTGAGCATCCGCTCCTCGGCGGCGGTGAGGCCGAAGAGCTCGGCCGCCCGCTTGGCCTGGGCCTTCGGGAGCTTCATCTGGCCCATGCAGGCCGCGGTGATCAGGAACGGCGACAGGCCGCCGATCTCCGCGTGGATGTGCTTCCAGCTCCACCCCTTCTCGCGCTTGATGTCGAGAAGCTTCTCGGTGAGGTCTTCGCGCTTCATCGTCGGCTCCCGGATCTCGATCTGCGATGGGTCCGGTGAGGCCGCGCGCTCCGCGGCCCCACCCACCCGGTGCGGGTGCGCGTCCGGACCGCGACCGGTGAGGGGGGACGGTCGCGTCCGGACGCGGACATCCGCCGGGCGTCGTCGCGGCGCGCCTTCGGGAGCGGTGCCGGCCGACGGGCGGACAGCCTCACTCGGCAAAGGGTGTGCCAGAAGGGATGCCGGAGAAATCGCTCGGTCTGCCAGAGGTTTGGGTCGCCGGATGTCGCTCACGACATCTCGTTGGAAACGAGATATCGTGAGCCAATGACGATATATCGTGAGTCCGGTGCCGCCGGAAGCTTCGGGCCGGTCTTCGAGGCGAGCCCGGATCCCATGCTGGTGCTAGCGCCGGAGGAGGACCGGGTCGCGGACGCCAACCCGGCGGCGGCGCGCCTCCTCGGCTACGGCCGCCCGGCGCTGCGCGGCGCACGGGCGAGCGCCCTGTTCCCGGACCAGCTCCCGGCGCTCACGGTCTTCACCGAGGCCGCGCTGGCCCGGGGGCACTGGTGGACGCGCACATTGGCGCCGCGCGACGCGGCCGGACGCGACCTGCGGGTCGAGACCGCGGCCTTCCCGCTCCCGGGCGACGCGATGCGCCTCCTCGTCACCCTGGCGGACCCGGACACGCTCCACCGCCGCCAGGTCGACGGCGAGGCCGAGGCGCACATGCGCGCCGGCCTCTCGGAGTGGCAGCGCGTGGAGCGCATCTTCCGCGACATCGAGCGGGGCAACCAGCTGATCCTGCGCGCGGCCGGGGAGGGGATCTACGGCGTCAACGCGGAGGGTGTGACCACCTTCGTCAACCCGGCCGCCGCGCGCATGCTCGGCTGCGAGGCCGCCGACCTCGTCGGCCGGGACATGCACGCCGCCGTGCACCACACCCGCCCGGACGGGAGCCACTACCCCCACCGCGACTGCCCGATCTACGCGGCGTTCCGGGACGGGACCGTGCACCAAGTCGATCACGAGGTCTTCTGGCGCGCCGACGGCACCGCCTTCCCGGTCGAGTACACCTCGACGCCGATCCGCGACCGGGGGCGCCTGCTCGGCGCCGTCATCGTGTTCCGCGACATCAGCCAGCGCCGTGAGGCCGAGGCCCGCCTGACGAGCGCACTCGCCGAGGTCGATTCCCTCCGGGAGCGCCTGGAGCTGGAGAACGCCTACCTGAAGGAGGAGATCCGGGCCGAGCGCCAGCACCAGGGCATCATCGGCCGCTCGCCCGCCATCGCGGCGACGCTCCGGCAGGTCGACCGCGTCGCCGCCACCGACGCCACCGTGCTGATCACCGGCGAATCCGGCACCGGCAAGGAGCTGATCGCCCGGGCGATCCACGAGGGCAGCCGCCGCAGTGCCCGCCCGATGATTCGCGTCAACTGCGCGGCGATCCCCCGCGAGCTGTTCGAGAGCGAGTTCTTCGGCCACGCCAAGGGCAGCTTCACGGGGGCGCTGCGCGACCGGATCGGCCGGTTCGAACTCGCCGACGGCGGCACGCTGTTCCTCGACGAGGTCGGCGAGATCCCCCTCGACCTCCAGGGCAAGCTGCTGCGCGTCCTGCAGGAGCGCTCGTTCGAGCGGGTCGGCGAGGCGCGCACGCGGGCGGTGGACGTGCGCGTGGTCGCGGCCACCAACCGGGACCTGCGCGCCGAGATCCGGGCGGGCCGCTTCCGGGAGGACCTCTACTTCCGCCTCAACGTCTTCCCGATCCAGGCGCGGCCCCTGCGCGAGCGGCCCGAGGACATCCCACCGATCGCCCAGCACCTGCTCCGGGTCGCCGCGCGCCGCCTCACCGTCCCGGAGCCGCGCCTCACGGAGGGCGATGTCCGCCGCCTCTGCCGCTATTCCTGGCCCGGCAATGTCCGGGAACTGGAGAACGTGATCGAGCGGGCGGTGATCCTGTCCGCCCGGGGACGCCTCCGCCTCGACCTGCCCGACGGTGAGGCGACCGGACCCGCGGACGCGGCCAGCCCGGCCGCGCCGCCCGGCGGGCGGCCCGCCACCGAGGCCGAGCGCCGGGCGCGCGACCGCGCCGAGATCGTCGCGGCCCTGGCGCTGGCGGGCGGCCGGATCTCCGGGCCGGGCGGCGCGGCCGCGCTCCTCGGCCTTCGGCCGACGACGCTGGCCTCGCGGATCAAGGCACACGGGATCCCGCGCGGCTGATCCGGCGGGCCCTTGATCCGATCTTAAGGCCGCTGTGCCTACGCTCGCGCCGGGCTTTCCCCGCGAAGGCGCAACGTCCCCGACCGATGCACGACCTCTCCGATCCCGTCACTCTCCCGGCCGGCACCGTCCTGTTCGAGGAGGGGGCGATCGGGCACTGCGCCTACCTGATCCTGAGCGGGCGCATCGCGATCTTCCGGCGGCGCGACGGCGGTGAGGCCGTGCTCGCCCGGCGCGGCCCCGGCGAGATCTTCGGCGAGATGGCCATCCTCGACGCCCTCCCGCGCTCCGCCGGCGCGCGCGCCGAGGCGGATAGCGTGCTCGTCCCGGTGGACGCGGCGCAGATCCGCCAGCGGCTCGCCGGCGCCGATCCGATCCTGCGCCTCTGCCTCGAGGGGCTCATCGCCCGGTTCCGCGAGACCCTGCCCCGCCTCGGGCCGGCTTCCGCCGAGGGGCTTCAGGCGCCGCCGTCGCCCTCCGCCCGCGCCGATTTCGACGCGACGGTCGCGTCGCTCGCGCAGGAGCGCGCCCTGCGGCGCGCCCTGGCCCGGGACCAGTTCGCGCTGTTCCTGCAGCCGATCGTGCGGCTCGCCACCGGGCGCCTCGCCGGCTTCGAGGCCCTGATCCGCTGGCACGATCCCGAGCGCGGGCTCGTGCCCCCCGCCGCCTTCATTCCGGCCGCCGAGGCGAACGGCCTGATCCTGGCGATCACCGCCTGGGTGATCGACGCGATCGGCCGGATCGTGCCCCGCATCCTGCAGGCCGGCCTGCGCGCGCCCGCCTCCGTCGAGCCCTCCCTGTTCGTGAGCTTCAACGTCACGGCCCAGGATCTCGCCCGCGCGGACATACCGGGCCTCGTCGACGCGATGCTGCGCCGGACCAGCCTCGCGCCCGGCGCCCTCAAGATCGAGGTCACCGAGAGCGCGCTGATGCAGGATCCGGCCGGGGCCGCGGCCGCCCTCGCGCGCTGTCGCGCCGCCGGCCTCGGCATCGCGGTGGACGATTTCGGCACCGGCTACTCCTCGCTCAGCCATCTCAGCACCCTGCCGATCACCACGCTCAAGGTGGACCGGGCCTTCGTCCGGGCGATGCTGGCGGAGCCGCGCGATCGCCGGATCGTCCAGACCATCCTGCGGCTCGCCGAGGAGATCGGGGTGACGGCGGTCGCGGAGGGCATCGAGGGCCGCGCCGAGGCGGAGGCCCTCGCGGCGATGGGCTGCGCCCTGGGCCAGGGCTACCATTTCGGCCGCCCGATGCCGGAGGCCGACGCCCTCGCGGCGGCGGCGGCCTGGAACGCCGAGGCGTGGCGTGTCGGGCTCTCCGGGGAGGCTGATCCGGGGCGGCACGGGTTCCACGTCCGGGCCTGACGGATTCCCGGGCCCGGCGCGGTCTTTCGCCACCCCCGCGAGCGTGGTTTCGATGCACCGGGCGGGCGGGAAGCGCGCGGCTCCGGGCGGAAACGCTTGCATCCGGTGCGTGTTTTCGGACCATGCGTCTTCGGGTCTCGGAGGCGGGCTTTGGGCGGAGACGAGCGGGACGGGCAGATGGCCGAAGGGGCTGCGGGGGCATCCGCGCATCCGGCGCCCTGGGAATTCGTGCTGCCGGAGGAGACGGCCACCGAGGATCTCGGCCTGTTCCTCTCCGAGTTCCTGATGCCCGGGGACGTCGTGGCTCTGTCCGGCGGCCTGGGTGGTGGCAAGACCACGCTCGCCCGCGCGGTCATCCGCGAACTCGCCGGCGACCCGCGCCTGGAGGTGCCGAGCCCGACCTTCACGCTGATCCAGCCCTACGCGGCCCGCGACGGCCGGCCGATCGTCCACGCCGACCTGTACCGGCTGCGCGACTCCGACGAGTTGGTGGAACTCGGCTTCGACGAGATGGCCGAGGGCGCGATCACCCTGGTGGAGTGGCCCGACCGGATGCCGCCCCGCGCCGGCCCGGTGCTGACCGTGGACCTGTCCCTGCGGGCGGAGTTCGGCCCCGAGGCGCGGCTCGCGCGGATCGACGGCACCGGCGGCATGCGCGCCCGCCTCGACCGGGCCCGCGCGGTGCGCCGCCTCCTCGACCGCAGCGGCTGGGACATCGCCGAGCGGACCTTGATGCAGGGGGACGCCTCCTCCCGCGCCTACGAGCGCCTGACCAAGCCCGACGGCACCAGCGCCGTGCTGATGATCGCGCCGCCGCGACCCGACGGGCCGCCGGTGCGGGACGGCAAGCCCTACAGCGCGATCGTGCACCTCGCCGAGAGCGTCCACGCCTTCGTGGCCCTCGACCGCGGCCTGCGGGCACTCGGCTTCTCGGCCCCGAAGATCTACGGCGAGGACCTGACCGAGGGCCTGCTCATCCTGGAGGATCTCGGCAGCGAGCCGGTGATCGAGGGGGGCGCCCCGCGGCCCGAGCGCTACGCCGAGGCCGTGCGCGTGCTGGCCAAGCTCCACGCCAACCCGCTGCCCCCGGTCCTGCCCGTGGCGGAGGGGATCGAGCACAGGCTGCCGCCCTACGACATGGAGGCGCTGCTGTTCGAGGCGGAGCTGATGCCCGAATGGTACGCCCCGGCGATCCGGAACGTCAGCCTGTCGGCGGAGGCGCGGGCGGCCTTCGTCGACCTGTGGCGGGGGGCGCTCCAGGGCGCGATCCCGGACCGGCCGACCTGGACCCTGCGCGACTACCATTCCCCGAACCTGATCTGGCTGCCCGAGCGCGACGGGCTGGAGCGGGTCGGTCTGATCGATTTCCAGGACGCCGTCATGGGCCACCCGGCCTACGACGTCGCCTCGCTGCTGCAGGATGCCCGGGTCGATTCCAGCGCGGAGTTCGAGCTGCGGCTCCTCGGCCTCTATGCCCGCGAGCGCCGCGGCCGGGACCCGACCTTCGACGTCGGCGCCTTCGCCACCGCCTACGCGCTGCTGGCGGCCCAGCGGGCCACCAAGATCCTCGGCATCTTCGCGCGCCTCGACCGGCGCGACGGCAAGCCCGGCTACCTCGCCCACCTGCCGCGGATCGAGGGCTACCTCGCCCGCAACCTCGCCCATCCGGCGCTCGCCGGTCTGCGGGCCTGGCACGCGGACCATCTGCCGGGCCTCGTCGCCCCGGCGCCCGACCCCTGACCACCGGATTCCCGACCGCATGAGCGATCCCAGCCCCGCCGTCAGCCGCGCCTTCGTCCTGGCCGCGGGCCTGGGCAAGCGCATGCGGCCGGTGACCGCCACCGTGCCGAAACCCCTGGTGGAGGTGTCCGGCAAGGCCCTGCTCGACCACGCCCTCGACCGGGTCGCCGAGGCCGGGATCGGGAGCGCAATCGTCAACGTCCACTACCTCGCCGACCTGATCGAGGGGCACCTCGTGCGCCGGGCCGAGGGGGCGGCCCCGGGACCGGCCACGACCGTCTCCGACGAGCGCGCGGCGCTGCTGGAGACGGGCGGCGGCATCCGCAAGGCGCTGCCGCTCCTGGGCGACGCGCCGTTCGTGGTGCTGAACTCGGATTCGTTCTGGCTCGAGGGGCCGGCCTCCAACCTGCGCCGGCTGATCGAGACCTGGGACGGGGACCGCATGGACGGCCTGCTGCTGGTAGCACCGACCGCCACCAGCCTCGGCTACGAGGGCGCCGGGGATTTCGTGATGGATCCGGACGGCCGCCTAGAGCGCCGCGGCGAGCGCGCGGTGGCGCCGTTCATCTACGCGGGGGTGGCGATCCTCACGCCGGGCCTCTTCGCCGACACGCCGGAGGGCGCGTTCTCGCTCAACCTGCTGTTCGACCGGGCGATCGCGGCGGGGCGGCTGTTCGGGATGCGGCTCGACGGCCAGTGGCTGCATGTCGGTACGCCGGAGGCGATCCGGGCCGCGGAGGAGCGCGTCCGCGCGAGCGCCCGGGCCCCGTAGAGAGCCGGATCCGGGGCACGATGCGCGGAGCGCGAAGTCCTTGTCCGAAGTGTCTTGCCAAGCCGGATCTGAGCCTCTAGAAGCCCCTTCACACCGGCGGGCCGAGAGCCCGCCGCCGTGTCAGGCGCCCGTAGCTCAGCTGGATAGAGCACCAGACTACGAATCTGGGGGTCAGAGGTTCGAATCCTTTCGGGCGCGCCATTCAAACCACGTGCTTAGCGGATGCCGGGGCAATGCCCCTTCCCGCTGACGACTATCGGACGACCAACCCACGAAGTCTCTGAACTCGCGACGAGAGCGTGTTTGGTCCCGGCTTTTGGTGGAGCGGGTCGAGCCTGAAGTGCTCTGATTCTGCGGCCCAGGCTTTGCTGATAGCCTCGTAGCTCGACCGACAGCACGGTCGAATGCCGCTCCTTCGGTCCAGTACGCTGATCGAGGACGGACGTGCGCGTCTTCCACTTCGCCACGGCTTTCAGGTTGATGCCGTAGCGCTCGGCCAGCGTTCGATCAGGCGCAGCTTCAGCACGACCTGCTCCCCGCTCGTCTTCTGACCGCGCCGCATGTCCGACGCCTTCGGTCCTGGCTGATCCTCTCAATCAGCCCGGTCCAAAGCCAGCCGGTCAGGTCAGATTCGGAGCGACGCGCTTGGTGTGCCGTCCGCGATGAGAACAGGTCGCGGGCGCGAGCCTCGCCGCCCTCACGGATTCATCGGCGCGGCGTCCGAGGCTACGCGTACACGCGAAAGTAATCGACGCGCATATGGGTGAGCTTCTGCGCCTCGGTCAGTTGAGGGGCCGGGACATCCGTCCGCAACGCCAATGTGAGGAGCGGCCAGAAGACGTCGCCGGCTTGTTCCATCTCCGACGCGCGGGTGAGTGTCCAAATATTGAGCTGGTTCGTCTTAGGATTGATGATTGGCTTGCGATCGAAATAAGGAATGCATTGACCGTCCTGGATCAGCACGCCGTACCGGCAGTACTGTTCGGTCATGTCGACGGGCGTGGGAACGCCGGTGCCTTCGTTGTGCTCGCCGGGCTGCCCCCATTCGTGCAGGTACGCGCCGTAGAGCTTCGGCTCGAAACCCTTATGCTCGACGATATCGACCTCTATGCTCCGTTTGGCATTGGTGATGCCATCCCGGTTGAGAAGCCAGAACGCCGGCCACGTGAGCGGATGCCGCGGAAATCTCATCCGCGCTTCGAGATAGCCTTGGCGCCAGCCGACCGATACGACACCGCTGCGGCTGCCGGTCTGCAAATTTCCGGAAATCCACTGATAGTCGGATGTGTTGTTTCCATAGTAATTCACGACGCTCATCTTGCGTCCGATGTATTTCGCGGAAATCTGGAGGGCCGTGCCGCCCGTGGCCTCCGCATCCGCGACGATCTCGTAGGGTTTGAAGCCTTCCGCCCCGGCAAGGGGAGCGAAGGCGGAACGGCCGTAGAAACCGGACGGCCCTGTCGTGGCCTTCGGTCCGCCATTCCAGATCCGTCCGTTGATCTCCGCGAAGGGCTCATCGAAGACGAGCGTGCGGCCCTGCGTCGGATCCACGGAGGCGTCGATCGCCGCGCTCGAGCCGCTGGTCGGCAGCAGGGATGCGGCCGCGCAGATCGGTAGATCCCGGAAGCACGATTTCAGCAGATCGCGGCGTACCCAGCGAGGTTTCGTCATGGCTCAGGCTCCGAGTTCCGGCGTGGCAAGTGAGAGAACTTCGCGGCACGAACCTCCCTTTCGCGGCGACGCCATGATCTGGGACGTGCCGGTGCCCGGCGGCGCGCCGCTGTGGTGAGGCTGACGGCTTTCAGGACCGGTTTCGCTCCCGTGTTTCCGCTCGCAGGATGTCCAGCGCCATGGCGCGGGCCCTGGCCATTCCGTAGCGGTGTCGATACCCGGCCTGCCGCAGACGATCGTTGGGGAACCGCATCCTCCAGAGAGGATTGCGCAAGGGCAGCGTCCGGTTGCGCAGGAAATCGTGGAGCCAGTCGACGAGGGCCGGCATCGGGATGACCCGGAAGCGGGGATCGCGGCTTATCGCGAACGCCCGCCGCATGAAGTCGCCGATCCGCGCATCGCGCGCCTCGTGATCGGAGAGATTGAAGACCTGGACCTCGCCCGCCGGCCAAGCCCCGGTCAGGGACCGCGTCATCGTCCAGATCGCCGCGTCCGTGACGTCCCGGACGTAGACGTGATGGGAGGGCCGATGCGCTGCGAAGAGGCGCTTCGAGAGGCTCCAGTCGCGCAAGCCGATGAGATTATGGAGATCGACGACCACCGTCGGGCGCAGGATCACGTAGGGAAGGGTCGAGGCGATCCGCCTGATGGCCTCTTCGCCGGCGAGCTTCGTTCGACCGTAGGCGCGAACGTAGTCCAGGGCCCAGTATTCGGATTTGACGTCGACGCTGCTGGTGAGAACCGGCGCCGTCTCCGTCATGGTGCGCGCGCGGCCGCTGCCATACACGGAGACGGTGCTCATGTAGCAGAAGGCCCGGACGCCGTCCCGCTCGGCGGCTTCGGCCAGTCGCCGCGTCGCCTCGACATTGATGGCCTGCATCCGATCCTGCTTCCCGAGCTCGGCGGCGAGATGCATGACGGCCGCGCAGCCGTGGACGAGGCCGGCGTAATCCTGATCCGCCGTGAAGTCGAAGGTCCGCCACTCGACCCGACCCGTGCGCGGCTGCGCCTCGGTCAGGGGCTGGGACGTGACGGCCCTGACCGCGTAGCCGCGTTCCTGCAGGTCCTCCACCAGGATGCGGCCGATCCGCCCCGTCGCCCCCGTCACGAGGACGCGGAGATCGCCCGGGACGGGCGGAGACGTTCGGAGGTCGGAGACCACGGTGTCGCGCTGCTCCCGGACCTTCAGCAGGTCGGCGAGGCGGATCGCCAGAGCGACGATCATCTGCGTGGGATTGCAGTGGCCTCCTGTCGGGAACACCGAACTTCCCGTGACGAACAGGCCGTCGATCCCGTGAACCTGGCCGCGCGCATCGACGACGCCCCTGGTGGCATCGTCGGACATGCGGGTGGTGCCGGTCGGGTGGGCGACATCGACGAAGCTGAGCGGGATCGGCGCCTCTTCGCGCACCCAGTCTGCCAGCTCGGGCACGGGCAGGCCCAGGCGGGCGAACTCGGAGACGACGAGCCGCGCCGTCTCGCGCATCGTGCGGCCTTCATCTTCGTGACTGCGCCAGTCGATCAGGGGCAGCCGGCTGCCCAGGTGATCCCGCTGATCGGAGAGCATGACCCGGCTCTCGGGATCCGGCCGCTGCTCGACCATGCATTCGAGGCTCAGCTCGGACAGCTTCCGCGGAAAGCCGTTGCGCGCGATGAAATGGTCCCGGCAGCCGCGCAGGAGCAGCGGCAGGTTCGACGTCAGCGTCAGGATGTCCTTCGCCCGCGGCTTGCCGACCAGAATCCTCCGGATCGCGTCGCCCGGGTCGTCGGGGGCGAGCGTCTCCCCGAGCCAGACCGCGCTGTTCAGGAGCTGACGGCTTCGCTGGACGTCCGGGCTCAGGCGGAGCCCGCCTCGGAACAGCCGATCCTCGATGGTGTAGCGGCCGAACCGCCGCTGCAGCGCGCGCGATCGGTGAGGGTCGAAATGCGCGACCGGCCCGCGCAGGTGATCCATCAGGTAGCGACCCACGCGGTCGAACCTGTTGCCGAGGCCGCCCGGGACCTGATGATCGGAGGCGAGGAGGAGCCGCGCATTCTCGATCCCGCCGGCACACAGGACGACATGGCGGGCCAGCAGCTTGACGATCGCGCCGTCGGGCGCCGCGACTTGGACGCCCTGTACCCTGTCGCCCGTCCCGTTCACGTCGATCGCGACGACGGTCGCGCCGCTGATCAACGTGACGTTCGGGCCCAACTTCTCGTCCAGTTTCCGCCCGAAGCGCGTGTACTCGAACGGATAGGATTCCGCGTCGTCGCGGCTGAACTGCCAGAAGAAGGGCAGGAGCATCCGAGGATCCGGCTCGGACCAGGCCGGCTGCGAACCGAACAGGTCCCAGAAGCGCGCGTCGCTGAAATGGTTGCCGTAGGCGAGCCCGAGATACTTGGCCGTCCGCTCGAGATAAGGATCGAGTGCGTCGCGCTGGAACGGCCACCCACTCTCCGGGACCCAGGCACGCTGCTCGAAGTCGATCGTGTCGAAAGGGGCGCACCGGCCGCCCCACGTGTGCGAGCTACCACCCACGATCCGGTTCCGGACGGCCCACTGGGTCGCGCGCGGCCGGCCGACATTCACGATGGCGTCCAGCGCGTCCGCGCTCTCCATCCGGTCGAGGCCGCCGCTCTCCAGCAGCACGACCCTCAGGCCGCCGCCGGACAGCTCGCGCGCCAAGGTGCTCCCGGCCGGGCCTGTCCCGACAATGCAGACATCGCAAGCCGCATCCAGAAGACCCTCGATTTCACGTGCGGCACGCAGTTGGATCACGGTGGGCGGCTCCCGGGCTCATTCCATCGAGACTACCGTCGCGCACTTATTGCTGAAGCGCGGACGTGGACGATCGACGCATTGAGGAGGCATGAATATGCTCAGTGTCCACTTGCCATGACGCCGGATCGTCAGTGATTCTTCGGGCACGACGCGGATATGGACCAGCGATAGATCCGTCGACGAGCGGGCGCGACGGTTGCGCGCGGTCGTGAGGACGGCGATCCATGACGCTCCGCGGCGCGGTCCGGACGTTGTCGGCCGGTGGTGCGGCTCTCCCGTGCGGCGCGCGCCTATCGCCCCGTACCGGCCGGCCGGCGCATCGCGGCTGCGAACCCTGACGCGCTCGGCGGGCCGCCGCGTCGATGCTGCTTCCGCGGCGCGCGCGACGACTTAGAGCCGTGCCCGATCGCGTTGCAATCGGGCACGGCTCTAGACCTTTGTCTTGACGCGCTCTCTTACGCCGAACCGGTATCCACTTCGGCGGAGAGCGCTCTAGGGTCGAGGTGGAGGATGGGCCGGGCCGCTGCGCGACCGGGGGCTGGCCGAGGTTCAGCATGCCGATTGCCGGATCGCGTCGGCGTGAATGTGCACGATCCTCTCGGCACTGTACTGGTCGATGTGATGCTTCCTGAATTCCGAAAACGATCTCTCCAGGATTATATTGTCACAGTAATACTCCATGGATTCTATGAGCGCCTCCTCGTCGTCGGGTGGGATCAGGCGCCCGAGACGTCGGTCGACCAGGATGTCGCTGGGGCCGAATTCGCAGTCGGTGGATATGACGGGCAGTCCGCACCGGAGGGCTTCGCAGATCGCCAGCGACCAGCCCTCCCATCGAGACGTCGCGACGAAGACATCACTCGCGAAGAGCGCCCGTTGCGGGTTGTCCGGGTAGTGGACGAGCCGGACGACCTCGGACAGGCCGAGCGCCTGAATCTGGTCCGCCAGCGCCGCTTTGTCGGATCCGTGGCCGACCAAGTTGAGCCGCACGTTCCTGCGCCGCTCGTACAATCGCGCGAACGCGCGCACCAGAAGGTCCTGACCCTTCTGGAAGGCGTAGCGTCCGACATTCACGAAGGTGATGACGGCGGGGTCGGGCCGGATGTCGGCGTCCGACGCATCGAAGTGCCTGACCGGGTTGGGAACCCAGTACATTGGCCGTCTGCAGTTGAAATCGGCCTCGAACGCCCGGAGCTGCCGCGGCGACGTGCCGAAAACGGAAGCGATCCGCGGGAGGATGTAATGCTTCAGGAGGAAGAACTTGACCTTCGATTTCAGGCTGGCGGATTCGCGCCGCGGGTTGCCGTGCAGGTGCATCGTGATCCGCTGCGGGATGCCCAACCGGGCGAGCCAGAAGATGACGGTCGGCTCGATCTGCGGGACGATGACCAGATCGTAGCGGCCTCCTTTGCTGACATCCCTGAAGATCCGCAGGAGGTGCAGGCGCGATGTGACCGGCCGGAAGACGCTTCTGTAAGGCCGCGGTTCCGCCGGGTAGTTCGCGTGCTGCGTGACTCGCAGCACGTCGACGGCGAACTCGGTGCCGCACTTCTGCGCGAGTTCCCCGCCGATCGTGTCGACCACTCGCTCGATGCCGGCGAAGACGGAAGACCCCGGCTGTAGATAGAGGATCTGGACCTTCTCACGATCTCCGGCCGCCATCCCAACCAACTCCTTCCGTTCGAAGCTCCGGCGATCCGGGCGCGGGCCCGTCGACGATGCCGGAGTCCGACTCACGCGCGATTGAGGACGGCGCCGATCACGTTCGCGCCGGCACCGATCAGGCCGTTCACCGCGTCCGACAGCTCGTCGACGGTCGTCCGCCCGGCCTCGGCGACGATCACCACGACATCCGCTCGACGGGCCGCGACCCGGGACTCGGCCGAGACGGAGAGCGGCGGCAGGTCGAGGATGACGTAGCCCCCCCGGCGCATCTGGTCGATGACGCTCTGGAAGACCGAGGAGCTGAGGGAGATGCCGGTGCCGACCGCCGTGTACGGCGACCGCGACGGCAGGACCGAGACGCCCCCGAAATCCACGAACTTGGCGAGGGCCAGATGGCTCGGATTGATGATCAGGTCGGCGAGACTCGCGCCGACCCCGGCCTTGGAGTCCGGGGTCAGGAAGAAGGTTCCGGCGCCGTGGATATTCGTGTCGATCAGCCGGGCGGTCCGGCCACCTTCCTGCAGCAGGCGCGCCAAGCTCAGGCCGATCAGGGTCGTGCCGGTGCGCGGGGTGCAGCCGACCAGGGCGATGACACAGTCGGAATCGTGGCCGCGCGCGGAGAGGGCCAGCTGGATCGACGTCCGAAGGTCGCGGACGCCCGTGGAGAATCTGACGTTGAGGAACCACGGCGCGTTGACGTTGCGCAGATCCACGGTCTCGCGGCGCCCCTCGGCCGTCTTGCGCAGGACCTCGGGCATCACGGCGAGGCAGGGGATGCCGGCCCTCTGGACGAGATCCTGCGGCGTCCGGATCCGGCGGTCGAAGGCCTGCAGCAGCGCCACGGCCAGGAAGCCGCCGACGAGGCCGATCATCGCGCCGAGGCCGAGGATCAGGGTCTTCCGCGGGGCCGAGGGTTTGAGGGGCTGCAGCGCCGCGCCGATCACCCGCGCGTCGGCATCGGGCGTCGGCGCGTCCGGCAGCGTGCCCTCGGTGACGGCCGCCGCGGCGGACCGCGCCTGGGAGGCGAGGGCATTGACGCGACCCTGGAGGAACTCGGCACCGTTCTTGGCCGCATCGGCCTTGGCAGCGATGGATTGCAGGAGATAGGCCGAGACGGCCGCGTTCGCGACGCGCCGCGCCAGGTTCGGGTCTCTGGACGTGTACGAGACCTCGACAACGTACGACTGTCCGACCCGCCTGACGGTAAATCGCTCGGCGAAGTTCTCGAACTTCCTCTGCTGCAGGATGGCTGCCGTCGACGGCGGGGCGGTCCGCAGCCCCGACAATTCGGACGCGCCCGGGCCCGGCTCCTTCGGGCTCTCGGCTTCCGGAGGACCGAATTCCGGATTGTTCGCCAGCTGGAGACTGTTGAACACGTTCGCCAGCAGCCGTTCCGAGCGGAGGACCTGGAGCTCACTCTCGGCCCGGCCCACATCGAGGCTCGGCATCAGGGCGCCATCGGAGGAGCCCGAGCCCACCGGGCGCCGCGGCTCGAGCAGCAGCACCGCGGTCGCCGTGTAGAAGGGGGTCGCGGTCACCGTGTAGAGCGCCGCGCAGCCGATGCAGAAGACCACCCATACGGCCACCGCCAGTTTGTGCCGGCGGGCCGCCTTGAGGGCCGCCGAGATGACGGCCAGCGGGCCGTCCTGCACGCCGATGGAGGTCGTCTCCGGAGAATGGGAGACCGATTGGGACTGGTCCGGCGGGATCCGGTTGGTGTTGTGGATGTTCATCTCACACTTTCCGTCGGATCTTCAGGGCCCGCTCGGGCTCCAGCCGTCCCAGGAGCACGTCCGCGGCGCCGCGCAGATTGCCGCGCAGCCGGCCGCGCCGGTCGATGAACGGCTCGGGGGCCGCGAAGCGCGTCACGTTGCTGAGAACGTTGCGGGTAATCTGGCCGAAGACTTGAGACAGGGTCATCGTGCCCTTGCGCAGCATGTATAGCGGGTTGACAATCTGCGAATAGCCGAGCCGATCGCCGGAGATGCGGCCGCCTTTCACGCCCATATGGACGCCGCGGGCCTCCATGCATTTGACGAGCCGGCCGCCTCGGGCCGCCAGGGCCGCGCCGAAATCGCGGTCCTCGAGCCAGCCGTACAGGACGAGCCGCTCGTCGAAGCGCAGCGTGCCGATGGCCGAGCGACGGAACGCCATGTTGCAGCCGTACGGGCTGAAGGCCTCGATGGGCGCCGCCGGCTCGACCGGAGCCAGCGCGGCGAGCATCCGGTCGACCTCGGTGAAGCGCAGTCCGGGCCCCTTGATGCCGTCCGCGACGACGTCGCCCGTCAGGCCGACGATGTCCGGCTCGTCTTCGAAGCGCTGCGCGGCTGCCGCGAGCCAGCCGGCCTCGGGGACGAAGTCATCGTCGAAGAAGACCACGATATCGATCGCCTCGGGCAGCGCGGCGAGGGCGGCATTTCTCTGAGTGGCGAGGCCGGGACGCCCCGTGACCACCGTCACGCCGGGCCACGCGGCCGCCTCGCCGGCATCGTCCGGGGTGACGCAGGAGATCAGGATGGCGGCGGGCTTCAGGGTCTGCCGATCCAGGATCCGCCGCAGCGTGCCGGTCACCACCTCGGGACGGCCCAGCGTCGCGATGGCGACGGCGATGCTGGGCGGGGTTGGCTGTGCCGCGGATCGCGCGGCAGGGCGCGCGGCCTGCCGCACCTTCGGCGCCCGCATGAGATCGAGGTAGCCCTGCGCCGAAGCCTCCCACGAGAAGAGGGCGGCCTGATCGCGACCGCGGCCGATCAGGTCCGATCGCAGGTCCGGGCTCGCGGCCAGGGCGCGGATCTGGTCGAGCCAGCGTTCCGGCCGGTCCGGCGGAGCGAGCAGGGCCGCGGACCCGCAGATCTCCGGCAAACTCGCGCGGTCGGTCGAGACGACGGGGCAGCCGCGTGCCATCGCCTCCAGCGCCGGAAGCCCGAACCCCTCCGTGAGGGAGGGGAAGGCCAGGCACAGGGCGCGCTCCATCAGGTAGGCGAGGTCGTGGTCGGTGACGAAGCCGAGGTGGCGGACATTCTCGCCGCGCCGCAGGTCCTCGGCGGCGTAGATGGTCGCCTGGCCGCCCGCCACCACGAGGTCGAGCCCGAGCTCGCCCAAGGCGGGCGCCAGTTTGAGCAGCAGATCGAGGTTCTTGTGGCGGGCGCGGGACCCGAGGGCCAGCACGAAGGGGCGCTCCAGGCCGTCGGCGTCCCGGTCCAGGGCCGCCGGCGCCCGGACGGCCTGTCGCGGATCCCAGGCGTGCACGTGCTCATGCCCGTTCGGGAGGACGACGATGTCGGAGGCTCTCACCGAGAGATGGTTGGCGATCTGTCCAGCCGAAAAGCTCGAGACGGTGGCGATCCGCGCGGCACGGCGCGCCAGAAGCGGCTGGAGCGTCCTGTAGAAGGTCCGGAACGACGCGCTGTAGCTCTCCGGCGCGTTGAACACGTTCGCGTCGTGGATGCAGACGACCTGATCGGCCTTCAGCGCGGGGGCGGTGTTGCAGAGGTTGAGCAATCGGCCGGGCCAGGCGCGCGGCAGGACGAATTGCTCCCAGACATGCCCACCCGCCGGTCCGACGGTGCGGAGCGGCGTGCCTGCGAGACGGGGATCCTCCGCATCCGGCACGGACAGCAAGGGGGCGCTCTCGCCACGAGCGGTCAGGGCCGCGCTCAGCGCCCGGGTGACGTTCATCGCGTAGCGCTGAACCCCGGTCATCGGCTGGGTGAGGAATCGACCGTTGATTCCGAACGATCCGACTGCCGTCATGCTGTCGCTCTACTCCTGTCGGAGCCCCGATTCGCGGATCGAATACGAGAACAAGAGTGTTCCACCTTTCGCGTGAGCGGCGCGGTCGGACCCGCGATCCCAGGAACCGGGATCGCGCATGACCCCGCGCGTGCGCAGAATTCGCGTACGTAATAGAGGCAAAAATCCGGGACGCTAATTATTTTATAGGCAGCATTCTGATTCTCGACAGGAAAATCCAAGTTCAGTAGCCGAGGCCCGAACGCTGCATTCGACGACACGCAGAGACCTCAGTTCGCGCCAGAGGCCTGCCGGCGCCACAGGGGCGGCTCCGCGCGCGCCTCGGGCGCGGGCTCGCGGCGGCGGACGAGACGGGACGTGGCCTCCCTTCGAAGGGCGCGACCGGCGTAGACGGCCTCGATCACGGGAAGCAGGAACCGGCCGGCCCGCGGGAAGAAGCGGAGAAGCGCGCCCTCGCGCCAGAGACTGTCGCGGATCTGCTGCGCGGGTCGGGCCGGCCGCGGTGTGGCGTACTGCGCGCTCAGCTCGACGCGTCCGAAATCGCGGGATCTGCCGCCGAGACTCAAGGTCGAGACGGTCCGGTCATCCGGCCAGATGATTGCCTTCTTCAGGGCCGCCCACGCCCGCGCCGCGTCGTCCGGGATCGCCGCGACGCTCTCGGAGCGAAAATCGTCGATGTGGGCCAGAACGCCGGTGAAGAGGTCCGGCCGCGTCGATGCGATCCGCGCCTCCCAGCCGTCGTCCTGAAGATTGGCCCGCGGCGGCGATCCCGGGACGGCCTGGGCGAAGGTGCGGACGCTCGGCAGGTCCGGTTCCAGGCAGGCCTCGATCAGGTGCCAGAAGCGCAGCACCGACGTGCGCGCGTCCCAGGGCTTGTACCAGTCGCTCTCGACACTCAGGCCGAACGTGCGGCGGAAATGCGGTGTGGCGAGGCGCTTGTAGTTGCAGCGGGCGAGCTGGAGCCCTGACCACGTCCGCTCCGGCAGGCCCTCCTGAAGCATGCGGACCGTGCTGCCGTAGAGCCCGGTATCGACCAGCACGCAGTGGCGCGCCGGGCCGGCGCAGGCCTCGAGATGCGCGCGGAAACGGGCATCCTGTTGGGCGACCGCGGCGTGAAGGCGGGCCACGCCGGGCTGGTTGCCGGACAGCAGCGCGGTGAAAGCCCCCTCCTCGAAGGGCTCATCCCAGGACGCCGGAAGGGCCAGATCGTCGCGTTGCGCCAGCGCCGCCGCGATCTCCGCCATCGACCGGCCGCTGAACTCCCGACCGAGTTCGGAGAGCATGCCGGGGCTCGGCGGATCGAAGGCGGTGCGGGCGGCCACGAGGCGCGAGACCATCAGGGCCGCGCGCGGGAGGTTCTGTGGCAGGCCGGTTCGCTGGAGGAAGCGCTCGTAGACGAGTTGCAGGCGCAGGCCACCCCGGGCGCAGAACAGGAGGACGGTCCTGTCCGGCGCGAGGAAGCGTTCCGCGAGCCAGAGGCGCAGGCAGAACTCGGCGAGGATTGGGCCCAGCACGCGCTGGCCGAACGCGACCGCGTCGTCGCCCGCGTCGTCGCCCGCGGGGCCGCGTGCGGCGTCGGTCGCGCTCACGGCCCGATCCTCCTGGCCCCGCTGCGGGTGGCACCAATCCAGTGCCGGTGCATCACGCGAGCGCGGACGGCATCGAGGCGGCGACGCAGCACCACGTGGCGCGGCCGGAGCAGTTGTGCCGTCCTCAGGCCCGCGGCGGCGGCCATCGTCACGTCCGCCAGCGTGTCATCGCCGAGGTGGAGGATCTCGGCCGGGGGCACTTTCTCGCTCCGGAGAACGACATCGAAGAGCGCCCGTGTCCGCTTGGTCGCGTCGTGATCGGCACTGGTGTAGATGCGCGCGATGGGATGGTCGGGAGCCAGCGCGTTCAGCAGCTGCGCGATGGTCTCGCCGCGGTGGTACGTATCGCTCACCGCGATGATCCTGCCCCCGGCCTGCGCCCGGCCCCTCAGCCACGTCATCAGCCGGGTGTTCGCGCGCAACTGGGCGCGTTCGACCGTGATCTCGGCCCGATACAGGATATCCGCGGCCCGATCATCGAGTCCGAGGACGCGCGTCATGGCCGCGAGCATGTCGGCGAAGCGCACGTCGCCCGAGGGATTGGCTAAGTCGAGCGCCCGGTAGGCCGCTCGCTGCACCTCCAGGCGCGCGGCGTAGATCGCGCCCGGACGGCGCGCCACGCCGTGCTCCGCCGCGAGCAGCTGCGACGCGACGGCCGCGATCTCGTGGAAGCGGAAGCGCTCGGACCGGTGATCGCGCAGGAGCAGCGTGTCGAAGACGTCGCAGGATACGATACGGGCTGCCGTCTCGGGTAGGTGCATGATGGTTAGATCTCTCCCGATCGATTGCGATCGAACCTGATGCCTGCCCGCCGGGTCGCGTCCAGCGGATCCCTTCTGCAATCACGGTGCCGTGCCGGCACCACACTGCGGGCGATGTCCATACGCCAACGAGTATAGCAACAATCTGTGCCGTCCGACATCAATGAAGGCGTGCTGCCACGGCCATAAGCATTGACGAGGCGGTTGCTCTCCCCCGAAAAGGCGGGTTGATCGGCCCGACCGAGGGGGAATGTCCGGAAAAAGGGGCCTTAACGGAGCTCGGGGGCGCCCAACAAGACCGCCGTTCGGTGTAGGTCCGGGGAGCATGAGGTACGGCTGCCCGCGCTGGGGAGGGCGGGGCGGCGCCGTCGGCCGCGACGGATCGATCGACAGGCTCGACGTGCCTGGATGTCACCTCGATCTCGCGCATCATGCGGGACTCAACACGTCCCCAGAGCTCCGAGTCGGGCCGGAAGGTGACGATCATCGATCGATTCCCGATCACGGAGTGTTGATTTTTGTCTCCGAGCCAACGTGAAGTGCGCAGGGCGTCAGCGATTAAACTACCAATTGGACTTGGATTTTTGCTGCGACTTCAGATGTCGATTGTGGATTCCGGCGGGATACCGTGCTAGCCACATCCTGTCGGGCGCTGGAGACCGTGAGATACGGGCGCGCTGAACGACGAGCGTGAAAGACATTTGTCGTGGTCACGGATCCCAAGCTCGCAGTCATCATTACCTGTTACAACTACGAAAATTTTGTCGGTCGAGCAATTCAAAGCGTTGTTGGGCAAGGCAATGACTCTTGTGAGATCGTCGTGATAGACGATGGATCGACGGATGACTCGTGGTCGATTATCCAGCGGTCCGGTGTCGCGGCGTTCCGGATCCCGAACGGCGGTCAGAGGGCGGCTTGCCTGTACGGATTGGCCAAGGCCCGGGCCCCGTTTCTGCTCTTTCTCGACGCGGACGACGAGCTTCTGCCGGGTGCTCTCGACCGTATTCTCGCGGAACTAGATCCGACTGTCGCCAAACTTCAGTTCTGTCTGAGGTGCGTCGACTCGACCGGGACGATCCTGGCGGACCCATACCCCGCTCTCGGCGCGTTCCGCGGGCAGGACAGGACTGTCAACGACATCCTGCGCTCAGGCGTCTACCAGACGCCGCCCACGTCCGGGAATGTCTTCCGCCGCGATGTCTGCGATCTGCTCCATCAATGCGCGTACGACCAAGCTGTCGATGGCGTGATTCTGTTGGCTGCCCCGTTCATGGGCGAGATCGTCAGTCTTTCCGAAAGTCTCGGGCTCTACCGTGTCCATGGCCGCAATGACTCGGGTCTGGGCCGCGTCCCGCAGGCGGCCACCGTCGAGCGGGATCTCCAGCGTTTCCAGTCACGTCTGAGGCATCTGCGCGGTCTTCTTCACGACTGGCGTCCCGGAGTCTCCCTCGTCGAGCCAGAGCAGACATACTATTTTCAGTTCCTCGAGTTCTGCCTGGCGATCCTCCGGGGTGTCCGGTACGGTGGCAGGCCGTTCCTGGGCCTGATCAGATCTGTCCTGATCGAGCCGCGTTCGCTGAAATGGAAAATGGCGAATGCGCTCTTCGTAGTCGCGACGTTTCTCGCGCCCGTTCGGTGTGCGCAGGCGTTGCTCGCCTTCCGCTTCTCGCCCAAGCGCCGGCCGGTCCGACAGATCCTGCGCGCCACGATCGGTGCGGGGCATTGTTGAAAATCAGTAGTGCGCCGGATTTTTCTGTTGCGCCCGGTCGCGCTTTTACACCTAGATGGCTCCGGAATATGTGGCGGCTCTCCTGTTCGGCCAGGGTCGTATCTCCCGCCTAATCGGCGCCGCGGCTTGCATGGAGTCCAGCGCAGGCCGGGGCTCGGATCCGACACGAGTGCTCGTAAGTCATGCGTATTCTCCATCTGCTGAATCACACGCGCCGACTGAACGGCCATGTCCACGCGGCCGTCGATCTCGCGTGCCAACAGGCGCAGGCCGGACACCGGGTCGCGATAGCCAGTCAGGGTGGGGATTTCGATGCGCTGCTCCGGTCCAACGGCGTCGAGTCGATCTTCGCGAGCCACGCGCGCACGCCGGCCCGGATCCTGACGTCGTTCCTCGGATGTGGCGGTGTGCTCCGGCGTTGGCGTCCCGATGTCGTCCACGCCCATATGATGACCAGCGCCGTGCTGGCTTGGCCGACCTGCAAGCTGCTGCGCGTTCCCCTCGTGACGACCGTCCACAATGAGTTCGAGAAGGGTGCCGTCCTCATGGGCCTTGGGACCAGGGTCATCGCTGTGAGCGGCGCGGTCGCTGCGGCAATGCGGAAGCGCGGCATCGCGGCTTCCCGCATCGACGTCGTGCTCAACGGGACCATCGGCTCAGCCCGCATGCGCGGTCGGTCCGAGGAACCGCAGGCTCTGGATCATCCCGCCATCGTCTTCGTCGGAGGCCTGCATCCCCGGAAGGGATTGCCCGATCTGCTTCAGGCCTTCGACAAGGCGTTCCCCCACAATCGCGCCATGCGGCTCTACGTCGTCGGCGGCGGTCCTCACCGGGACGCCTATGAGCAGACCGCGCGCGCGCTGGCCTGCGCGGATGCCATTACCTTCGCCGGGCCGCGGGACGATCCGTACCGCTGGATGCTGGGCGCCGACATCTTCGTGCTCCCGTCCCACGCCGATCCGGCACCGCTCGTGCTCTCCGAAGCCCGGGAGGCGGGCTGCGCGATCGTGGGTACCGACGTCGACGGGATTCCCGAGCTGCTCGACGGGGGAAGGGCGGGCATTCTGGTCCCGGCAAACGATCCGGACAAGCTTGCGCAGGCGCTGATCACGCTCACGACCGATCCGAGCGCCCTGGGCGCTTTGAGAGCGAAGAGCCAGATCAACCTGGATCACCTGCGGATCGCACGGGTGGCCGACGAGACCTTGACCGTCTATCGGCGCGCTGCCGGCCTCGCGGGGTGATGCGCGTCCCGGTGCGCGGAAGCCGGACACGGCTCCCACAACGCACCGCGGGCGCGGCTCGATCGCAAGCTGACCAAATTAGCTAGATTGATGCCGCCGCCGGATGCTGGTTCAGGACTGCCTTGCAGAGCGTGTCAGGATCGGAATCGCCATGTTGCTCAGATCCGGATCCATGTCGTGACCACGAGGCACGACGTCGTTCCGGGCCGGTGTGGCGCCGGTCAGTCCTCCGTGGGACACGTTCATGCTCGCCTCTAAGACGCTGCGCGGCGCCGGATGGAGTGTCGCCGCGCGGATCTCCGCGCGCGCGATCGATCTCGGCACGCTGCTCGTCCTCGCACGGATCCTGTCGCCCGCCGATTTCGGCCTGACGGCCATCGCCGCGTCCCTGATCTCGATCGTCGAGATGATCCTCGAGATCCCGCTGGTTCAGGCCCTGTTGCGTCTGCAGAAGATCGAGAAGCCGCATCTGGATACTGCATTCACGCTGGGCCTTCTTCGGGGCGGGGTCATCGCCGTTCTGATGATGGCCGCCGCTTGGCCGGTCGCCCACATCTACGACGACGTCCGACTGATCCCCATCACGCTCGCGCTCGCGTCGGCGCCGATCGCGCGAAGCCTCTACAGCCCGGCCATGGTACACCTGTTCCGTAAGATCGACTTCCGTGCGTCGTTTCTCGCGGATTTTTCCGGAAAAGTGGCCGCGGCCCTGATCTCGATCGGGTCTCTCTACTTGGGAGCCGGCTACTGGGCCCTGGTGATCAACCCGGCTGCATCCGCGATCCTGCCGACCATCCTGTCCTACGTGCTGGCGCCTTACCGACCGGGGCTCTCCCTGGCGCGGCTGAGTGCCTTCTCGGCGTTCACAGGCTGGTTCACATCCTCACAGATCCTCGCTGCCTTCAGTTGGCAGTTCGATCGCATGTTCCTCGGTTACCACGTCGACAAGGCCGTACTCGGCCGCTACGGGGTGGCGAGCGATTTCTCCGTCCTCCCGACCCAGAGCGTCATCGGTCCGGCTATGCGGCCGGTCATGGCCGCGTTCGCGACGATGGCCGATGACCGCCTCCGCTTACGAGCCGCCTTCCTGAAGGCGGCTCGACTCACGATGATCATCGCGCTCCCGGCTGGCGTGGGCATCGCACTGACCGCCGACCAGATCGTGAGCGTCATCCTCGGTGCGCAATGGATTTCCGCGGCGCCCTATCTGCGATGGCTGTCGCTGGCCGTCATGTTCACCGCCTATTACCAACCTGTCTCAACGCTCTGCCTCGCGATGGACGAGCCGAACGTGATGCTCAAGATCACGCTCCTCGAATCGGTGGCGAAGGTCTTGAGCATGACACTGGGATTCTATCTCGGCGGCGTGATGATGATGATCTACGCGCGCCTTGCCACGGCCCTGTTTCACTTCCTGATCAGCGCGATCTACGCGCGGCGTCTCGTCGGTGCCGGTGTGGCGGAGCAGATCCGTAATCTCTGGCAGATTGCCCTCTCGTGCGCGGCGATGGCGGCCGCCGTCCTCGCGCTGCGGGCCGCCTTGAGCCGCCTGGATATCGGCTCGGCCGGGCTTCTCGCGGCCCTGATCCTCGGCGGCGCGGCGGCTTACGGCGTGAGCATGCTGCTGCTCGGCTTCCGCCTGCGGACCCTGCGTCCATGAGGCCGGTCGCGCGAGGGCCAGCGGCGAAGAACGCAGAACTTACAGCCGCCATCGGGCTGATCCACGAGATTGCGGAGGGTATAATTTTGGCCGCGCTCACTTCAACGGCTCGGATGAGCAGCGGCCGCAAGACAGACCTCGGGTCGTTAAATCTTGGCTAACTTGGCGGCGTCTGCTACCTTTCGATGTGGCCTTCGGGATTCTGTGCTACGGATACCGTAGGGCGATCGCAGCGCGCAGACTTATACTCAAGATTTGGCTCTGGTCGGGGAGAATTTGATGCGTCTGCGTCTAGTTGCGGCGGCGTGCGTCCTGCTGTTCGGCAGCCCGCACGCGAATGCGGCCGCCGACGAAGCCGGTCGATATCTGCTCGGCCCTCAGGATCATCTGACGATCCGCGTCTATGATTTGCGTCGCAACACAGGCGAAGCGTACTCGTGGACGGCACTGAACGGTCAGTTCGTCGTTGCAGCGGACGGAACCGTGTCCATGCCACTGATCGGCCAGATCAAGGCGGCGGGCGGCACGCCGATCGATCTCGCGAACGCCATCGGTGTCGCTCTGAAACAGGTCGCCGATCTCGCGGAGAAGCCCGCGGCATCGGTCGAAGTCGCGACCTACCGTCCCTTCTACATCATCGGTGCGGTCCAGCAGCCCGGCAAGTACGAGTATCAACCCGGCCTGACCGTACTACAGGCCGTCAGCACGGCTCAGGGACTGATGCGCGGCACCGACCCGCGCAGTATCCAGCGCGACGCGGTCACAACGCGCGGCGAGTTGCGAAATCTGGCCGCGGAGCGGGTCGCCTTGGCCGCCAAGCTGGCGCGTCTCGAAGCGGAGGTCGGCGGCGCGGAGACGATCGCGTTCGGCGGCGAGCTGAAAGGCACGGTGGACAGGATATACGCGGAGCAGGCCGTCCGCGGTGAGCAACTCCTGTTCGACACGCGTCGGAACGCGCTGAAGGCCGAGATCAAGTCGATTGAACAGTCGATCGCCAGCTTTCAAAATGAAATGAGCACGCTCGATAATAAGTCCAAAACGCTGGACCGCCAGATCGAGCTCAGTCGCGGTGAGCTCGGCCTGATCAACGATCTGGTCTCGAAGGGGCTCACGATCGCGCCGCGCAAGCTGGCTGCGGAGCAGAGTCAGGCGTCGTTCGAGAGCAGCCGACTCGACGTGCAGGTCGCCATGCTGCGCGCTCAGCAGAGCCTCACGCGCGCCGAGCGCGACATCATCGACCTCAAGGCCCGGTTCCGCCGCGAAGCTCTGTCGGAGGCCGCGGATGCCCGTCAGAAGCTCGCCTCGATCGACGAGAAGGCGCGGACAGCCGAGCGGCTCGCGGCCGATGCCGAGTCTCAGATGGTCGGCAGCACCGACGACGCGGCAGAAGCCGTGAGCGCGCGCTACGAGATTACCCGGAAGCAGGGGGTGAAGGCGGGCACATGGCTCGCCTCCGAGGAGGCCGTCGTCGAGCCCGGCGACGTCGTGCGGGTGACGCTCGTGCGCCAGCCGGCCGACAAGGCCGGGGAGACGCGGCCGTCCCCGTCGCCGCGGCCCGGATCATCGGGCGCTCCGGTGAGCCGCGGTCCGGCCGCTTCGGATGCGCCACTGCGGCCAACCGAGAGTGCGAATCGCTGAGATGGTCGATGCGTGCGCGTCGCATCGATCCGGGCGGTGACCAGACGACGCGATCGCCCGATCCCGGCCCGGCACGACCCCCGGGGGTGCCGGTGCGTCGCCTGAGTGCCACCGCCGCTCCGCCGTCGATCATGCCTGGATCAGCCTGACATGAGCTTCGAACCAATAGGCGCCATCGCGGTCGTCATCGGCCTGTTCTGTCTGCTGTTCGGCAGGGAATCGGTGGTGATCGCCTTCGTGGTGTTCTGCAATCTCGGCTCGGCCGCGGCACTCCTGCTGGGTGGCGCCAACGTGCAGCCGGCGCATCTCTTCCTCGTGTTCCTGATGATCGCGACACTGTTCCATCGCAACATCTCGACACAGGTCCTGAGTTCGTTCCGCCTGCCTGAACCGGGTTTCTGGCTTCTCTGTCTCACTCTCTACGGGGTGGCGAGCAGCTACATCCTGCCGCGGCTCTTCGCGGGGCAGACCTATATCGTGCCGCTGGGAACGTCGTCACACCTGATCACGAGCGACGGCGTCGTTCCCCTGGGACCAGTATCCAGCAATTTCACGCAGCCGATCTATCTCATCGGTGATCTGGTCTGTTTCAGTATCATCACCGCTTTCGGATCCTCGAAGAACGGGATTGAGACGCTCGCGAAGGCGCTCATCCTCTACGCGGCTGCCAACATATGTTTCGGCATCATCGACGTCCTCACGGCGGCAACGGGCACGCAGGAGGCCCTGCAATTCATTCGCAACGCTCAGTACACGTTCCACGACGAGGAGAGTGTCGGCAGTATGCGGCGGATCATCGGGGCTTGGCCGGAGGCGTCGGCCTTCGCGGGAATGACACTGGGAGGTTGCGGGTTCACGGGCATGCTGTGGCTCTGTGGCCGCAAGCCCTTGGTGACGGGACCTCTGGCGTTGATCTCGCTGTTGTTCGTGATCCTGTCGACATCCTCGACCGGCCTGGTCGGCGCCGCGGTGCTGATCCCGATGCTCTACACGATCGCGCTGCTGCGATGCAGCACGCGTCGTCAGGACCGCTTCAGCGCCTGGCTGGTGGTCGCGGGTCCGTTGGTCGCCTGCGTCCTCGTGCTCCTAGCCTTCTCGGTCGGCGGCGTGGCTGAGCGCGTCTACGATTACGTCGATACGCTTGTCCTGAGCAAAGCCGAGACGAGTTCGGGTGTTCAGCGTTCGGCCTGGAACGCCTATGCGTGGCGGAACTTCATCGACTCGAACGGCCTGGGCGTCGGCCTCGGAACCAATCGCACATCGAGCTTTCCGCTCGCGGTGCTGTCGAATGTCGGGATTCCCGGAGCCGTCTTCTACGTGCTTTTCCTGGCGTCGGTGTTCGGATTTCGGCGCGGAGCGCCGCGGACCTACGCGAGCGACATCCGTGCTGCTGGCCGCGTCGCCTGCCTGTCCCTTCTCCCTGGCAGCCTCATCGCGGGCCCGACCGTCGATCAGGGCTTGATATTCTACATCTTCGCCGCCACCGCCTGCGCCTATCCCGCACGTCATCCAGTCGGGCGTATCGGTGTCTCCGCAACTCCGATCGAGCCGGCCGCGGTCGCGATACGGTCGCGGCTCGCCGAACCGGCTCGCCATTCGGCTCAGAACGTATCACTCGGCACGTGAGGGCGGCCCCGGAGGCCGATGGCCGGACCGAGGGCCGGGCGTTGCTGCCGTCCGGCACCGGGAACTGCCGTTCCGTGTTCCGCTCCGGGAGCAAAACCACGGACCGCGCCGTCGCGCCGCGACGGCCGTGCAGAGAGCTCGGAAATGGCCCGGGGGCGCGGGGGACGCTCAAGGTATGCTGGGTGGATCCACTGCCTCGAAGCCATTGATCAAATGGCTCATGGGACATCTGTCGTTTTCGTTGTTGACTTTACCCTGCTGAAGGGCGGCCAATGCTGCCTCTGTCGGCCGCAAGGCGCGGAGCGCCTGTCCGCTCGTTCGGAACGGGGACAGATCCATAGTGCGACCGTCAGGCGATGTTTCGGTCCGCGCGCCACGGTGTGTTTGCAAATTCTGCTCAGTTAACGGTAGTCATGACTGGGTTCCGAACTGATCCTATGGTATCGATCCGCAACTTCCGATCTGATTCGAGTGTCGGCGATGATCATCGTGCTCGGCGCGGCCGACCATCATGCTCCGGCATCGTCCTCCATCGCCTGACGCCGTGGCCGATGCAAAGCGAATCATGACCGTTTCTTCAGCCTTCGATTGTCATGGGCACTCGGGAGACGAGATTTTCGATACGATCGTATTAGGGGCCGGTATTACAGGCCTCGTATCGGCTTCAATCCTTCACGATCTCGGCTGTCGAAATATTGCCGTCATCGACGAATTTGAAAATATCGGCGGCAATCATATCGACCGGTCCATCAATGGATATACATTCGACATCGGAAGTCTAATATTTCAGGACGATTCGCCGCTGCTGAAGTATTTTCCGGAGTTGCTGGAACATTACGTTCCGATCAAGCCGACGTGGGGAAAGCTGACACCCCAGGCTTTCGTCACCTCGTACCCGCTGTCGATCCGGGACGACATCGTCCGGGCCGGTCCATGGGGCATCTTCAGGATCGTGCTATCGGCCGCTTTCTCGCGCGTGGCGCGGCGCAGAATCGGGAATGCGCGGGAGTTTGCTCGCTACTGGATCGGTGATTATCTGCTCAGAAGGTCCGGCCTCGAGAGCTACATGAAGCGGTTCTTCGGCGTTCCGGCCGACTGGGTCGATCTGGAATTTGCCGAGAAGCGGATGCTCTGGATCAAGGAGCACGCCAGCCCGCGCGTCTTGTTGCGCTATGTCCGCCGGCATCGCGCGCCGGGTCCGACCAACAGGCAGTTGGCGCGACCCCGCGAAGGCTTCAATGCCCTCTACGAAGTGGCCGCCCGGACCCTGCGGCAGCGCGGTTCGGTCTTTCATCTGGGCGAGGGGATCGAAGCGATCACACGGCGCGGGAAGCAATTCGATGTCCGCACCGGTGGCCGCCGTTTGACCGCCCAGCGACTCATCTCGACGATCCCCATTGCGCGGGCGTTGGCCCTCTGCGGAGTCCGAGAGGATCCCGGTCTCGCCTCGGTAACGCTGATCAGCCTGTATTTCAGCTTCGACGGGAATCGCGGCTTCGACTGTTCGATCCTCTACAACTTCGCGCATGACGGCGCTTGGAAGCGGCTCACGATGTATTCCGATTTCTATGGTCGGGTGGAGGGGCGCGAGTATTTTGGAGTCGAGGTCATCGCTGGCCACGCGAACGATTCCGTGGCGATCGCCGAGCAGGATTTTCGGGCACATGTCGCCAAGAACGGGCTCTTCGCCGGTGATCTGGTTTGTGAGGGCAGCCAAGTGGTGCCCTGTGCCTATCCCATCTACACCGGGCAGGCCCATCAGCGGGTGTCGCGCGCGCTCGCCCAACTCGCCGACTTCGGGATCGAGTCGTTCGGACGACAGGGCGGTTTCGACTACCAGCCGACGGCCCGTGTTTCGACGCTCAACGCGGCGGCTCACCTGATGCCGACAAGGACATCGGACGCTTAGTCGAGTCGATTCGGCCGGCGGGCGCCGCGCGCCGCCCTCTGAGACCGGGGCCTCCCCCGCCTCGGTCGTGACCTCGGCGGTTCGGCGAGGAGGCCGGGGCCGCCGGCGCGGGGCCGTCTCACTGGACCAGATAGGCGCGGCCCGGCTCACGCGGAGGACGAGGGGCCGCCAAGCGCTCGCGCGCGAGGACCCCGTCGACGAAACGGCTGATCTCGTCCGCGAAGCGGCCGACACCGAAGTCGGCTGCGCGCCGGACGAGGCGCTCTGGCTCCACCCCGATCTCCCGACAGCGCTGGACGGCATCGATCAGCGCGTCGACGGACTGCTCGTGGAAGAAGGTGCCGGTCACGCCGTCGATGACCGTCTCGGTGACACCACCCTTGCCGAACGCGACGACCGGCCGGCCGCTCGCCATGGCCTCGACCGGGACGATGCCGAAATCCTCTTCTCCGGGGAAGATCAGGGCTTGGCACCGTGCGTAGTGGTGTTTCAGGACCTCGAAGGGCTGCGGACCGAGGATCTTGATGTGCGGACCGGCCATGCTGCGCAGTTCACGCAGCATCTCGCCGCCGCCGATCACCACGAGCGGCTGCCCCAACCGGTTGAAGGCCTGGATCGCCAGTTCTGGCCGCTTGTAGCGGACCATTTCGCCGACCATCAGATGGTAGTCACCGCGCTGGCCATCCGGAGCGATCTCGAAGGCCGCCGTGTCCACGGGCGGATGGATGACCTTGGCTTGGCGTCGATAGTAGGTCTCGATGCGTCGCGCGACCGTGTCCGAGTTGGCGATGAACTCGTGGACCCGGCCCGCCGAGACCGCGTCCCAGTTGCGCACGTAATGGGCCACCGGCGGCATCAGCAGGCGCGTGAGCAGCCCCGTCCGCTCGCGATAATCGTGGTACATGTTCCAGACGTACCGCATCGGTGAGTGACAGTAACAGATATGAAGCGCGTCGGATGGCGGGATGATCCCCTTCGCCGGACCCGATTCGCTGCTGATGATCAGATCGTATCCCCGCAGATCGAGCTGCTCGAGGGCCATCGGCATCAGGGGTAGATAGGATTTGTATCGGCTGGTCGCGAACGGCAATCGGCCGATGAACGAGGTCCTGACTCGGTGCGCCCTGATGGTCGGCGACATGGATTGCGGGGCGTAGGCGTGCGTGAAGATGTCGGCTTCCGGATAGAGGTCGCAGAGCGCCTCGACGACCTTCTCGCCGCCGCGCATCCCGATGAGCCAGTAATGGACGATCGCGACTCTCATCGCTCGGAACCTGCTTCCCCGATCGCCGCGCAGCTCTCACCGAGTCGCCCGGTGGATGTCCGATCGGTCGCTGGCAGGCAGCTGCTCCACAGGCAAGGGACCATGATTGCGCTATTCTCAGTCTTGATCGGAAACGTGCGCCTTCGGCTGGACCTGTGTGGTTCGAGCCTCGGGAGCCGCGGGGATTGATGACTTTCAGACGGGATCGACGGGTCTCACGCCATCCGCTGCGGATGGACGTTGCAGGCAGGCCTGGCCGACTTGGCGGGTATGCTCCGGAGCCGCATCAGGCTCCGCGCTCCCACCCGTCGGCCGAACAGGCGCAGACCACCCGGCGTGCCGCGCCACCCGGCACTCTGTTCTCTCTCGGCGCATGCATCATGAGTGGCCCCAATCCGTACTGGCTCCGGCATTGTGGCCGCTCCTGCACGTTGGATGCCGCTTAGCCATCCGCAGGATACTGAGTTCGCCCATCCGGGTCACGCTGCGGAACCCGCCGCCATAGGGATTAGTCCCGCGGCATCGCAATAGGGCCGCGCACGCATGGTCCGTCGCGGCGCGGCGGCCGTTGCCACCGATCCGGCACGCGTCTCATCCCGCTGACCACGCCTGAGGTACTGTATCGGAAGTCCATCCATAGAGCGCGCCCCGCACGTTGTCATGATCGCCCTCGGCGCGAAATTGATTTCGTCGCGCCATTCAGCAACATCCCGGCGATCGCCGCCGCAGCGACCTCCCGGAATGCCTGCGGCGGGACGTCCGGACATTGCACCGCGATCCCATGCGCGAGCGTCCCGGTCCGGACGGGTGGCCCGCGCGCACGGGAGAAGCACAGAGCTGCAAGTGGCTCAGCTCTCGACCATCAACCGTGGGAACGCGCGGCATTCCTCGGGCTGGACGAACGCAGTGCACAATGATGGGTGAGCATCCGGCCAAGGTCGGTGTCTCGTGACATTGCTTGGATTGCGGCATCGAGGCGGATTCGTGGCCGGGTCGAGAGGCAGGGGCCCGGTGCCACTGTGCTTCATCCTGCGGGATCGAAATCTATTCTTGCATTTTTGGGCGGAAAATATACTGGCATTTAGGGTACGGTTAAGCTTGAAACAGGCGCGATGATTTGATATCCCGTCGTTAATAATTGATTAACCGTTGCTGCGCCTGGCGGCCACCTGCCGTCACGAGGAGCCAGAACATGCTGCGCGACGTCGGCCCACCGCTTCAGCCTGCCTTGCGTGCGCCGCAGTACGGTGTCGAGCTGGCGGACCAAGTGGGCGATGCCGCGGAGGCTGTCGCGGAGGCCGTTCTGCCAACGGCGCCGTTCGTGGCGCGCGGTCTGCGGTTGGGTTGGGCGGCCAAGCGCGGGCTCGACATCACGGTGGCGGCCACGGCCCTCTTCCTCTTGCTGCCGTTGCTGATCCTGATCGCCGCTCTCGTGTATGCCGGTGATCGCAAGGCGCCGATCTTCCGCCACATGCGGGTGGGCCGGGACGGTCGCCGCTTCGGGTGCCTGAAGTTCCGCTCCATGGTGACGAATGGCGACGCTGTTCTGGCGGCGCATCTGGCCGCCAATCCTCTGGCCCGGGCCGAGTGGGCGGCGACGCACAAGCTCAGCGACGACCCGCGCGTCACCGCCGTCGGCTACGTGCTGCGCAAGACCTCGCTCGACGAGCTGCCGCAACTCTGGAATGTGCTGCGCGGCGAGATGAGCTTGGTCGGTCCGCGCCCGATCGTGCCGGCCGAAGTCGCCCGCTACGGGCGGGCATTCCCCACCTGTTTCGCCGTGCCGCCGGGCGTGACGGGGCTGTGGCAGGTCTCGGGCCGCTCCGACACGACCTATGCCGAGCGCGTCGCGCTGGATCTGGACTATGCCACCCGGTGGACCTTGCACCGGGATCTCGCCATCATGCTGCGCACGGTTCCCGCGGTTCTGGCGCAGCGCGGGAGCCGATGAGGCGCGGGTGGTCCCCGAGCCGCCCCGCGCCGGGGCACGGCGTGCTCTGGCCCTGCGCGACGGCGCAGCACGAACCGCGCTCCCAGATCCGGTTCGGGGCAGCACTTTGCTGGTCCGATAGATGAGGGCCGGATCGGATTGTGGCGGGTGCCAGCGATGACCGAACGAGACCCGTACCGGCACGAGGATCCGATCTGGTACGATCGGATCGAGGCGGATGAGCCGCCTGGCGTCATCCTCGATCTGCTGGCGCACGCGTTCGTGCCGATCGTGGCGGCTCTCGGTGCGGTGCGAGCGCTGTACTGGCTACCGACTCGACTGTGGTGCCGGGCCGCGCGCTCGATCCTGCGCGATCGGACCACCGCTGCGAAGCGGCTCTGAGCCGAGCGCAGCATCGTCACAGTGAAGCGTTCGCCGGGCTCGAGCGGCCTGTCGTGATACGTCATCCGCCGATGGACCCGCGACGCGGCCTCCAGCCGTCCGAGCTCCGGTGAGCGTGATGCCACGCTGAACGCGCATCTGAGCGTCCGTTCACCCCCCACCTCTCGGGCACGCAGGCTGGTTATGTCCGGAGCATACCGAACTCGGAGCCGCGGCGCCGGTTGTGGGAGCTTCATCAGGTCGAGATTGACAATATTAACGCTATGAAGTAGCGCTATTGACCATTCTGAAAATTGACAGACGTGATGGATCCCGAACGGGATCAGATGTCATTTGCCCATATCGAGTGGCGAGTGCTTGTATGAGGTTCTCGGAGGCAGGGGCTGCCATTCGGCGCTGGCACTTTGGCTGGCCGCCGCGCACGCGCAGGATGACCGCCAGCGAGCGCTCCCTCTCGGTCGGTGCCTGCCAAACGTGCGGGGCAAAGGTGGAGATCTCCAACGCATACTGCGTTCCCTGCGCCACAGAATACGCCGACTGCGATGTCGCATATTTTGATCGATGGTTGCTGGTCTTTATCTGGGTTGCTGCAAGTGTAACGCTGTTCGGCGTAATCTATTTTATGTTGAGATTCTTCGGTGTTGTATCATAGAGATGTTGACGATCCTTCGTCGCTCGGCTTTCGCGTCATCGCCGACGTCGGATTGTGGATCGGTCGGAAGGCTCACCGATCGGAGCGGAACGGCGCAAGCGGCATTCCCAGGATTCGGTGCGCGATGCCGCGCCATCGATTCAAGATCTGGGACGTATAGGTCCCTGGTCAGGAAAGGTGGCACGTTCCCGGTATCGGATGGCGATCGCGTCGATGCGCCGGCTATCAGGTTCGTGCACGCTCCTGTCCCGGACCCAGGGCCCTGGCTCGGCGACCACGGGTGGGCCGGCGCTCGAGCGTTGGTATGCGGTCCGTCCAGCTCGATATCCCGGTGGATGAGAGATCTGAGTACCTCTATCGGGTGATGGACGCCGGCCATTGCTCGGTAGAATGGCTGTGGGACCCGCTGTTCGGGGCGCGATCACGGCTGACGATACAATCGAGCCGGGTCTGAACAGGTTGCGGGTGAGGGTGAGGGCAGGATGCGCGGCTTGGTTTCGACTGCGACGCTCTCCGGAGTGCTGGCGCTTGTCTTCAGCATGCCCGCATCGGCGGCCTCCGATATCACGGTCGCTGCCATTGCCACCGGTCGGCTCTATGTTGTCGGGACGACCGATCGCCCGCACACGGCCGTGATTTTGGACAAACGGTTCAAAACCGAATCCGACGAGAATAGGAAGTTTCAGTACGAGTTGGTGTACCATCCCGCCAATTGTGTGGTTTCCGCCGCAATCGATGGGACGATACATGAAGCGGTTGTCAGCAATTGTGGGCAGCAGGTGGTGCCCGGAACTTGGCTGGACCCGAAGCCCGCGATGACGAGGCCGACTCCTCTGGAACGGGTGCTCTCACCGACGGTCGAGGTGCCCTCCACCGTCTTCTGCCCCTCGGTTCAGACAGAGCGCTCGCAGGATCCGGCACGCATCGAGCTTGCTGACCGCACGCCACCGGTCTTCACCGTCGTGACGGGGATGAATTTCTCGCCGCGCTACTGACGCTTGGCCGCAGGTGTGAAGAAGGCGGAGAGGATGGGTGCGGCGCATCGTCGGGATCCTCCCCGGAAGGAGTCCGCGAACGGACTTCTGCGCGGCGTCGGCTGACGGAGCGCACGGCGAAAGCGATGGCCGCTTCGCCGGCTTGGGGGCCGTAGTCGGGACCGGCATGGCGGGTGAGAACGCACCGAGGCGTGCCGGTCGATACGGAGAACTCGCCGTTCACTCTCGAGCCGCGTCGAAGAGCGACGTCAGCATCCTGAGCATACGCTCTTCGCGGCGCCGCGTCCGTCCTTCAGGAGCGCCGCCATCGCCGCTTCGCGATTGTACTCCGACATGATCCTCTTGGTGGCGAGATCCTTATCGAAGCCGGGAATGTTGTCTTTCTGTGTGGCCGAGGCTTCTCCGACGCCGGCACCGTTCGACATGCGGGACAGGCCGGAATAGATCGGCGGCTTCGTCAAATTCTCCGGACGGAGACTCTTCCAGCTCATGCGGTTGCGCATCGAGGAATCGAGAACCGCCAGAGGGTTCACACCGTTCTGGCCGATCTGCGCGTCCGTGAGCTTCAGAGTGCCGGGAATGACGACGGGGAGCGGATCGATATCGGGCTCAGCACGCGGTGCCGCGGCGCCCACGAGCGGGCCCGTCGACGCGGTTGCCGCAGGCATCGCGGTCGGGGGCGGCAAGGCGCTGTAGGCAGTCGGCATCAGCGGCGCGTGGGAGCACGCGCCTAGAGTGAGCACCGCCACGAGCGTTCCGATTCGTCTGAAAGCCATGGTCGCCCTCGCGCTGCGCCGGGCCATTCTAGCCAAGCTTGCACATGACATACCAGTGTTGGGCGGGGTGAGTCCAACCCCTATAAACTGGCTACAGCAATCTCCGAAGTACGCAATGACCAAAAGTAGTATAGGGGTTCAGTGGCCATTCTTGCCGACGGATCCCGGCGATGGGCTCCGTCTCGCGACAAGTGACTTTCGGCCCTGATATGAACAGCTCCGATTTCCGTGCATCTAAGACAAATCGAATTTCGATGATGTATCTAACGCAGTAGATTTGTCGATTGAAGCGCACAGCTACGCTCTCGGTTGTCCCTGTCCTTCATGCGAAGTTGGTTGCGGTGTCCGGGTCGGAAGGTGTCCGTGCCCGCGAGAGCGGGGTCGCGGGTCTCCGGGCAGTTAAAGATAGCCCCGATAGATCGTCCTCGCCGTCGAAGAGGCTGCGCCTACTGGCCCAGGTGGGTACGAGATCGGCACAGTTCGGCCGAGCACGTTCGATCTGTGAGCATTCATGATGCTGCCTGCAGGTAGGACGCCACGCGACACGCAGGTTGGGCGCGGCCCGGGCGGTGCGGGGCAAGCCGACGACGTCAATTGACCGAGTCGGCCGCAGCGCGAGCGCGCGGCGGGCAGGCAGGGGCCGCGCAGATCCGCACCGCGCTCCGTCGGTCACCGTCCCCGGAACGCGGCGTCCAGCGCGTGCGAGACACGCGCCAGGATCCCGGCGCGGGCGGCGGCGTCGGAGCCGATATGCGGGTCGCGCTGCACGCACGGGTCCGCGTAGGTGAACGGCGTAGCGTCCGGGCCCGCCACGAGGGCGCCGTCCGCCGCCTCGCTTATCGCGCAGGCGCGGACGGTCTGCGCGCCCCGGGCGACCACGGGCTGGGTCGGCCCGGCCGGGTTGTCGAAGACGTGCTGCGCTCCGGGAAAGACGGTCAGGTCGACATCGGCGCCGGCCGCCCTCAGCCGCTCCGCGTAGGCCGCGCAGGTGGCGGCGGGATTGTAGTCGTCGCCCCCGCCACCGAAGATCCGGATCGGCCGATCCGCCACGGCCGTGTCGTCCCGGAAGCGGATCGAGCAGTCCGGGTAGACCGGCAGGTAGAGGGCGGGGATCACGCCGGAGCGGTTCCAGGCCGCGTCGAAGCGCTTGAGGCTGGCGTAGAGCGCGGCCTGCCCGCCGCGCGAGAAGCCCATCACGGCGATCCGCGCCGGGTCGACCCGCGGATGCTTCGCCAGCACGCCCAGCGCCCGGTAGATGTCGAGGATCAGGTTCGTGCGCGCCAGGAGGCTCTGGTCGGTGTTGACGCTGGTCAGGCCGCGCCCGGTGAAGCCGTCGATCGCGAAGGTCGAGATCCCGCGCGCCGCCAGCGCCCGCTGCCAGAACTCGATGTTGCCGCCCAGACCCCCGGAGCCGTGCATCAGGATCACGGTCGGCAGGCGCTCGGTCCCCGCCTTGGCGATGCGCAGGATCCCCGCGACCGTGACCGGCTTCGCTCCCTCGGACGTGCCGGTGAGGAACTGCCGGTCGGTCAGCGTCAGGCTCTCGAACGGGTGAACCTCCACGCGGGCGGCGTAGCTGCCGAGATCGGCGACGCCGTCCGCTGCGGGCCCGGCGGAGGCCGCCGGCGTGATGCCGGCCAGCAGACAGGCCGCCAGGAACAGGATCGATCGCCGCATCGGAACGCTCCTCCACCGGGCGGCAGCCTAGCAGCGGCGCGGGCGGCCTGTCGCCGCGCGAGGGACCGGAACCGGTTTCCTCTCGCTGCCCGATGTCAGGCCCCGGGGGCGAGGGCTACGCGGCCGCGCGGTCGGCCAGGTAGGCGCGCCAGCCGCCGAAGCGCGTGATGTCGGCCGCCCCGTCGAGGCCGGCTTGCTCGACCAGGAAGCCCTTGGGCGCCGTGCCGTCGGCGAGCCGCAGCGTGCCGATGCCGAGCGGTGCCGGGATGGCGGCGACGAAGCGTCCGAACGCGGCGGGCGGCAGGGCCCACACCTCGGTCTCGATGGGGGCGCCGTCCCCGGCCGCCACCCGGAGCAACCCCGGGCGCTGCGGCGGGCCGCCCGGCAGGGCGTAGAGCCGATAGTCCCGGGCTGTCGGCACGGCGCGCAGGA
The DNA here is from genome assembly GCF_900108435.1 of Methylobacterium sp. 275MFSha3.1. Lineage (NCBI taxonomy): Bacteria > Pseudomonadati > Pseudomonadota > Alphaproteobacteria > Hyphomicrobiales > Methylobacteriaceae > Methylobacterium > Methylobacterium sp. 275MFSha3.1. The sequence goes on from NZ_FNWP01000002.1 coordinate 115,128, forward strand.
AGCGCCCGCCGCAGCCGGCCAGCTCGCGGTTCAGCGGCAGTCCCGAGAGATGCGCCCCGACGACCGCCAGCTCGATCGCGTCCGGTCCGGCCGCGGCCGGCCCCGGCTCCACGACCGGCACCGGCATCGTACCCGCGCCGATCCGCGGCGCCGAGGCCGCGTGCAGGCGTGCCCCGAGGGCGGCGAGGAGCCCGTCCGAGCCGCGCGGCGCCAGCAGGGTGATCCCGGCGGGGAGGCCGTCGGCGCGGGGCCGGCCCGGCACCGCCAGGGCGCACCAGTCCAGCAGGTTGACGAAGTTGGTGTAGGTGCCGAGCTCGCTGTTCGGCCCGATCGGGTCGGCCGCGACCGCCGCGCAGGTCTGCGGGCGCGGGTAGGTCGGCACGGCGAGGACGTCGATCCGGTCCCAGACCGCGTCCGCGGCCCGGCGCAGCGCCGCGAGGCGGTAGAGGCCCGCGAAGGCGTCGGCCGCGCTGTGGCGCTCGGCGGAGGCGATGACCGCCCGCGTCGTCGGGTGGAGGATATCGGGGCGCGTCTCCATCACCGGGCGGATCGCTGCGTAGCGCTCGGCGACCCACGGGCCGTCGTAGAGCAGGGCCGCAACGGCGAACATCGGCGCGAGATCGACCGGCGCCGCCGCCCCGGCGAGGGCTTCGAGATCGGCGACCGTCGCCGCGAAGGCCGCCTCGGAGAGCCCGTCGCCGCCGAAGCGGAGGCTCGCCCCGTCCGGGAGCCCGAGGCGCAGGCCCGGCGGGAGGGCGGCGGGGGCGGCCGGCACCGGCAGGGCCCGCGACCAGGGATCGGCGGCATCCGGACCCAGCATGACCCGGAAGGCCGCGTCGGCGTCGGCCACGGTGCCGGCGAAGACCGAGAGCGTGTCGAGGGTCCGGCAGGCCGGCAGCATCCCGCGGCTGGAGATCGCCCCGAGGGAGGGCTTCAGCCCGACGACGTTGTTGAGCGCCGCCGGCACCCGGCCCGACCCCGCCGTGTCGGTGCCGAGCGCGAAGGCGACGATCCCGTGGGCCACCGCCACGGCCGAGCCGCTACTGGACCCGCCGGGCACGTAGGCCGGATCGATCGCGTTGCGCGGGGCCGGGTGGGGGGTGCGCAGGCCGACGAGCCCGGTGGCGAACTGGTCGAGGTTGGTCTTGCCGATCAGGATCGCGCCGGCCGCGAGGAGCCGCGCCACCGCGGGCGCGGTCTCGGCGGGGGTGTGGGCGAAGTCCGGGCAGGCGGCGGTGGTCGGCAGCCCGGCGACGTCGATGTTGTCCTTGACGGCGAAGGGCACGCCCCAGAGCGGCATCGCCGCGGGGTCGAAGGGCGGGAGCGCCGCCGCGGCTTCGCGAGCATCCGCCTCCGGGACGAGCGCGAGGAAGATGCCGGGATCGTCCACCGCGGCGAGCCGCCGGTAGGCCTCGGCCACGACGGCGCGCGGGTCGAGGCCTCCGGCGTAGGCCGCGTGCAGGAGCGGGATGGTCGGGAAGGGGGGCACGGTCATTCCTCGCAGCGAGGCTCAGGATTCGTCGCCGGTGGCGCGGTACCAGTCGAGGATCTCGCCCCCCTGCATGAACACCGCGTCGCTGCGCGCCAGGACGGCGTCGAGCAGCCGCTCCAGCAGGCCGATCCGGTGCGGCACGCCGGTGATGTAGGGGTGGATCGCGAAGCCCATCACCTTGGCGCCGCCGAGGGGGCCGGAGCCGGCGGCCTCGGCGGCGAGCCGGTCGAGATGGGCGAGCGCCCGCTCTACGAACTCGTCGGCCCGGTGGTGCTGGATGGCCAGCAGCGGGATGTCGTTGAGCTCGACGGAGTAGGGGAGGGCGACGAGGTCGCCCGTGCGCGTCGCCACCCGGCAGGGGCGGTCGTCGACCACGAAGTCGCCGACGTACTCGAGGCCGGCCGCGCGCAGGTGGTCGGGCGTGTCGAGGGTCTCGGTGAGGCCCGGTCCCAGCCAGCCGCGCGGCGGGCGCCCCGTGGTCTGGGTGATCGCCGCGATGGTGCGAGCGATCATCGCCGGCTGGTCCGGGATCCGGTGCGTCGGGACCTGGTGGAAGCCGTGGGCCATGAACTCCCAGCCGGCCGCGTGGGCGGCCTCGGCGACGCGGGGATAGGCCGTGCAGACCGAGCCGTTGATCGACAGCGTCGGGCGGATTCCGCGGCTGGCGAAGGCCTCGAGGAAGCGCCAGAACCCGACCCGCATCCCGTACTCGTGCCACGCCCAGTTGGGGATATCCGGGAGCAGGCTCGCGGCGGTCGGCGGCACCAGGATCTGGCGCGGCATCGGGTTGTCGATCAGCCAGTGCTCGACGTTGACCACCGGCCAGACCGCGACGTGCTTGCCGCCCGGCAGCGTCAGGCGCGGCCGGTCGACGGCGGCGCGGTAGGCGAGGCGGTTCTCGGGCCGGCGGGGATCGTCGGGCGCGGTGTCCATCAGGCGGCGGCCCGCGGGGCGTGGTGGCTGTGGAGCTGGGCCGCCAGCATCCGGCGCAGGTCGTTGAAGGCCGGGCTCGACACGTCGCGCCGCCGCGGCAACTCGACCGGGTGGATCGCCTCGATCCGGCCGGGGCCGGGCGACATCATCACGATGCGGTCGGCCAGGAAGATCGCCTCCTCGATGGCGTGGGTGACGAACAGGATCGTCAGCCCCGTCCGCGACCACAGGTCGAGCAGCTCGTCCTGCAGTCGCTCGCGGGTCATGGCGTCGAGCGCCCCGAAGGGCTCGTCCATCAGCACCACCTCGGCCTCGTTGGCGAGCACCCGGGCGATGGCGACCCGCTGCTTCATCCCGCCCGAGAGCTGGTGCGGGTAAGCGTCGGCGAAGGCCTGGAGGCCGACCAGGGCGATGTAGCGCTCGGCGGTGTCGCGCACCTCGGCGGCGGGCCGCCCGCGGGCCTTCGGGCCGAAGCCGATATTGTCCCGCACCGTGAGCCACGGGAACAGGCCGTAATCCTGGAAGACCATGCCGCGGCTCGGCCCCGGCCCGGCGATCGGCTTGCCCCACATCAGGGCCTGCCCGGCGGTCGGGGCCTCGAAGCCGGCGGCGACCCGCAGCAGCGTCGACTTCCCGCAGCCCGAGGCGCCGAGCAGGCAGACGAACTCGCCGCGGGACACCGTGAGGTTCGCCTCGCGCAGGGCCTCGGTCCGGCGGCCGCCCGCCGTGTAGGTCTTGGAGACCGCCCGCATGTCGAGGATCGGGATCGTCGGATCAGCCATGATTCGGGCTCCAGGCGAGCAGCCGGCGGCCGAGCTGCATGACCAGCCAGTCGGAGACGAAGCCCGCGACCCCGATCACCGCCATGCCGCAGATCACGATCTCGGTGCGCGAGAGCTGGCGCGCCTCCATGATGATCGCGCCGAGGCCGGTCTGGACGCCGGTCATCTCGCCGACCACGATCACCACCCAGGCGAAGCCCAGCCCCAGCCGCAGGCCGGTGAAGATCGACGGCAGCGCCGCCGGCAGCACCACGCGGACGAACTGGGCCGGCCCGGTGCAGCCCAGCATCGCTGCCGCCTCGAACAGGCGCGGCTCAACGGAGCGGACCCCGAACACGGTGTTGACCAGGATCGGGTAGAACGCCCCGAGGAACACGAGGAAGAAGGCCGAGCGCGGCCCGAGGCCGAACAGGATCATCGCCAGCGGCAGCCACGCGGTGACCGGCACCGGCCGCAGGACCTGCAGGACGGGATCGAGCAGCGCCCGGATCAGGGGCACGCGGCCGATCAGCAGGCCGAGCGGCAGGGCGGCGGCGGCCGCCAGCGCGAAGCCGCCGTAGACCCGGCTCAGCGACGCCGCGAGATGGGTCCAGAGCGTGCCGCTGAACGCGTCGTCGTTGACGCCGCCGACCGCGAGATCCCGCATCTCGGCCCAGACCTCCGCGGGGGGCGGGATCAGGCTGTAGGGCCGGCCCGCGGTGGTGACCTGCCAGACCGCGACGAGCGCGGCCGGCACCACGCAGGCGAGCGCCAGCCGGCGCAGGTGGGCGAGTCCGGGCCCGGATCCGGCCCGGCGGGAGGGCGCCGGCGTCACCGCCGCCGGCAGGGCGCCGGCCTCGATCCCGGTGCTCACGCCCGCCCCAGCGCGTCGACGAAGCGGGTATCGATGAAACCGGGCTCCGGCAGCCGCTTGATCTGCTTGAGCGCGAGCATGTGCTGCGCGTAGGCATCGGCCTGCCGGATCTCGTTCGGCCCGAGGCGCCAGGTCAGCTCGACGTTCGGGGCCGAGAGCTCGAGCGCCTCGCGCTTCTGGCCGAGCTTCGCCACCGCCATGGCGATCATCGCGTCGCGGTCGCCGGCCGCGAAGTCCGTCGCCTTGCGGTGAATCTCCAGCATGGTCCGGACGAGGTCCGGCCGCTCGGCCAGCGTGTCGCGGTGGGCGCCGAACACCATGTTCAGCGCGCCCATCTCGGTGCCGTAGGGGTACTCGACGAGCTGGCCGACGCCCGAGGCGAGGCTGACGCCGGGGCCCGGCTCGGCGCCGACATAGGCGTCGACGTCGCCGCGGGCGAGCGCGATGTGCATCTCCGAGAAGAAGACGCGCACGGGGGTGATGTCCTTCACCGAGAGCCCCTCCATGCGCATCCGCTCCAGGACGAAGACCTCCTGGGTGCTGCCGGGCCAGATCGCGACGCGCTTGCCGCGCAGGTCCTTGATGGCGTGGATGTCGGAGCCCTTCTTGGCGATCACCGCCATCCCGCGGTTGCAGGTGGAGGCGATGACCACGAGCGGCTCGCCGGCGGCGGCGCCCAGCGTCGCGGCGGCGATCCCGAAGGTGCCGAAATCCACCGACTTGGTGACCACGGCGTTCTTGCACTCGGTCGGGCTCTCGAAGGGCACAACCTCCACGTTCACCCCGGGCGGGGTGAAGCGCGCGTAGAAACTCGGCGCGATCGAGTGGATCAGCTTGAGCGAGCCCATCCGGATCGTGACGGGCGCGCTCTGGGCGCGGGCCCGGGCCAGGGGTCCGAGGGCGAGGCCGGCCCCGAGACCGGCCAGGAGGGTGCGGCGGCGGATCATCGAACGGCTCCTGCAGGGTCTCGATGTGCCGAGGCTACGGGCACCAACCTGTTGCGAGGAAGTGCTATTTTCTGAGCGTGCCGTTGCCATAAACGCAACAGCCCGGCAGGGTAGGGGCGTGAAGCACCTGCGCACCGTCACCTACGTCGCCGAGGTCGCCCGCGCCGGCTCGATCCGGCGCGCCGCGGAGCGCTTGAACCTCACGCCCTCGGCCCTGACCCGGCAGATCCAAGATCTCGAGTACGAGCTCGGCACGCCGATCTTCGAGCGCCTGCCGCAGGGGATGCGGCTCAACGCGGCCGGCGAGCTCTTCGCCCGGCACATCCGCGACCAGGCCGCCGATCTCGACCGGGTCCGCTCGCAGATCGCCGACCTGTCGGGCGTGCGGCGGGGGCACGTGGCGCTCGCCTGCAGCCAAGCCTTCGTCACCCAGGTGGTGCCCGAGGAGGTCGAGGCCTACCGCGCCCGCTTTCCGCAGGTCGGCTTCACCGTGCAGGTCCGCGACCACGCTCAGGCGGTCACCGCCCTGGCGGAATTCGAGGCCGACCTCGCCCTGATCCTGCAGCCGCCGCCCTCGGCGGAGCTGCACCCGCTCTATTCCGGCCACCAGACCCTGTGCGCGCTGATGCGCAGAGGCCACGCGCTGGCGGCGGAGAGCGGGCCGGTGCGGCTGCGCGACTGTCTCGCGCACGCCCTGGCGCTGCCCGACCGATCGCTCGCCATCCGCCACCACATCGAGCACGCGCTGGCCCGGCGGGGCGTCGAGCTCCGGCCGGTCGTGGAGTCGGGCTCGCTGGAGTTCCTGCGCAACCTCACCCTGCGGGAGGACGTGGTGAGCCTGCAGGTGCCCAGCGGCATCCCGGAGGACCCGCGCCTGCACAGCCGGCCGATCGACACCCGCGACCTCACCCCGATGACGCTGGTCCTGGCGCAGCTGCGCGGGCGCTCGCTGTCGGTGGCCGCCGCCAAGTTCGCCGATCAGCTCGTCGTCCGGCTGAACCGGGAAGGGGCCTGACCGGCGTCCCGCTCAGGCGGGCAGGCCGGCTTCGGCCAGCGCCGCGGCGTATCGCTGCCCCAGGGCGGCGACCGGGAAGGGGATCCGCGCCAGGAAGCCCGAGACCGTCAATCCGGGCTCGATCGCCAGGAGCTCGGCGACCGCCTGCCGGGCGCGCTCCGGCTGGCCGAGCCCGACATGGGCCACGGCGAGCGCCCGCAGGGCGACGGCGAAGCGTCGGTTCTGCGCCAGCGCCCGCTCGGCCCACCGGATCGCCTCGGGATAGTCGGCCTCGCTGACCGCCGCGACCGCCATCACGCCCGACATCAGCCAGCCGCGCGGATCCCGCGGGTTGAGCTGCAGCGCCCGCTCGACCATGGCGCGTCCCGCCTCCGCGCGGCCGCACATGGTCTCGATCCAGCCCGCGAGGGTAAGCGCCAGGGCGGAGTTCGGGTTGACGAGCAGCGCGCGGCCGAACAGGTCGCGTGCCCGGTCCCGCCCGGTCTCCGACATGTTCCAGACCGCGAAGGCCGCCATCCACAGCACCTGCGCGTCCCCGGGCGCGCGCTCGACCGCGCCCCAGGCCAGCCGCACGGCCGCCGCGCGCTCCGCGTCGCCCTGCGCGATCCAGCCCTGGAAATGGCACTGCGCCCGGCAATAGGCCGCGGCGGCCATCGCCGGGGCGTAGCCCGGGTCGAGCGCCAGGGCCTCGTCCAGGTGATCGAGCGCCGCCGCCATGCCGGCGGCGGTGAAGTCGGCGAGCCGGGCATTGGCCCGGAGCAGCCGGTCGTAGGCGTCCGGATGGGCCGGCGCGTCGCGGCCGAGCCGTCCGATCTCCGCCAACTGGAGGGTGGGCTCGATCGCGGCGGCGGCGCGCGCGGCGACCCGCTCCTGCAGGGCGAAGACGTCGTCGAGCCCGCCGTCGAAGCTGTCGGCCCAGAGATGGGCGCCGGTCCCGGCATCGACCAGCTGGCCGGTGATCCGCAGGCGCGACCCGCCGCGGCGCACGCTGCCGGCGACCACGTAGCCGACGCCGAGCTCCTGCCCGACCCGGCGCACGTCGATCGCCGCGCCCCGGTAGGTGAAGGTCGAGTTGCGCGCGATCACGAACAGGCCGCTGACGCGGGACAGCGCCGTGATGATCTCCTCGGTGATCCCGTCGGCGAAGTAAGCCTGATCCGGATCTGCGCTCATGTTGGTGAAGGGCAGGACCGCCACCGCGGGCAGGCGCGGCCCGGTGCGCCACGTGACGCTCGCCTCCGCCGCGTCTTCCGGAGCGATCCCGGGCGAGACCTCCGATGCGGCCTCCCGCACGGCGCCGACGAAGCGCACGCCCTTGCGCGGGAGCGTCCGGATCCAGCGCTGCTCGGTTCCGGTGTCGCCGATCGCCGTCCGGGCCGCGTTGATCCGGCTGCCGAGGGTCGCCTCGGAGACGATGCGCCCGTTCCAGACCGCCTCCAGCAGGTCGTCGCGGCTCACCACCCGGTCGCGCCGCTCGATCAGCACCCGCAGGAGGTCGAAGACCTGCGGCTCGACGGCGATCTCGGCGCCGTCCCGGCTGAGCTCGCGCCGCGCAGAATCGAGGGTGAAGGATCCGAACCGGTAGATCACGGGGCGTTCCTGGGCGGGGCCATGTCCGCGTTCCGCGCCCTGCTCACCGAACCGGTCTCCGCGGCGGAGGGCGCTCTAGCACGGGCTCGGGCGAGCATAAATCATGGGCCTCTGAAAGTGTCCTCAAGGTCCTCTCAAAGCGCGGTGTCGAGCATCGGGATAGATTTCGCTCCATCGAAGACTTTCCGACGAGGGAGCCGTCCATGGCCCGCGAGACCGATCCCGACACATCCGCCTGGAGCCGCCGCCGCCTCCTGAAGAGCGCGGTAGCCACCGCCGCCCTCGCCGAGCTCGGCCTCGGCCGGACCGCGCGGGCGCAGGGCGGCTCGGCCCCCGGCGCCCCGGTCCCCGGCGCCGTGCCGGGCGTCCTGAAGCAGGTCGAGGCCGGCGTGCTCGACGTCGGCTACGTCGAGGCCGGTCCCGCCGACGGGCCGGCGGTCATCCTGCTGCACGGCTGGCCCTACGACATCCACGCCTTCGCGGAGGTCGTTCCGATCCTCACGGCGGCCGGGCACCGGGTGATCGTGCCGTACCTGCGCGGCTACGGCACCACCCGTTTCCTGGCGTCGGACACGGTCCGGAACGGCGAGCAGGCGGCACTCGCGGTGGACGTCATCGCCCTGATGGACGCCCTGAAGATCCCCCAGGCCGTCCTGGGCGGCTTCGACTGGGGCGCGCGGACGGCCGACATCGTCGCGGCGCTGTGGCCGGAGCGGTGCCGGGCGCTGGTGGCGGTCAGCGGCTACCTGATCGGCAACCAGGAGGCCGGCAAGAAGCCGCTGCCGCCGCGGGCCGAGCTGTCCTGGTGGTACCAGTTCTACTTCGCCACCAGCCGGGGGCGGGCCGGCTACGAGGCCTACCGTGCCGACTTCGCCAAGCTGATCTGGCAGACCGCCTCGCCGCGCTGGCGCTTCGACGACGCAACCTTCGCGCGGAGCGCCCCGGCCCTCGACAACCCGGATCACGTCAGCATCGTCATCCACAATTACCGCTGGCGGATGGGCCTCGCCGAGGGCGAGCGCCGGTACGACGCGCTGGAGAGCCGCCTCGCGCAGGCGCCCACGATCGGCGTGCCGACCATCACCCTGGAGGGCGACGCGAACGGCGCCCCGCATCCCGACCCCGCCAGCTACGCGGCCAAGTTCACCGGACGCTACGCGCACCGGCTGATCACCGGCGGGATCGGCCACAACCTCCCGCAGGAGGCCCCGCGCGCCTTCGCGCAGGCCGTGATCGACGCGGCCGCGGCCTGACCGCGCCGGCGCGGCCGGATCATCCCCGGACACACGATCATCCCGAGACGATGACGGAGGTTGCCATGCGGTTCCTGGCTGTCGCGCTGCCGGCCCTGCTCGCTGCGGGCCTGATTTTGGGAGGCTCCGCGGTGCGCGCCGTGGATGCCGGGACCGCCCCGGCGGCCTCGCCGATCTACGGCGTCACCGTCCCGGACGGGTACCGCGCCTGGCAGCTCGTCGGCGTCGCGCAGGAGACCGGGGCCCTCGACGAACTGCGCGCCGTGGTCGGCAACGCGCGGGCGCTGGACGCCTACCGGTCGGGCACCCTGCCGTTCCCGGACGGGACGGTGCTGGTGAAGCGCGCCTGGACGCGGGTGCCGTCCGCGGAGTTCGCCCCGGCCTTCGTGCCCGGCGGCGCCACGACGGTTCAGGTCATGGTGAAGGATTCGCGGCGCTACGCGGCGACGGGGGGCTGGGGGTTCGGGCGCTTCGTCGACGGCAAGCCCGCGGACGCGGCACAGCACGAGACCTGCTTCGCCTGCCACAGCGCCAATGTCCGGGACCACGACTTCGTGTTCACGCGGCTCGCGCCCTGAGGCCGGCCGCAAACTGGACGGACGCCCGGACGGACGCCACGACGCCCCTGTCAGCGCGCGGCTTCCCTCAACGTCCGCTCGCTGTCGCGCCTTGCGTCTCCCGTCAGCCGGCGCCTACACCTTTGCCGGCTCAAGCTCGGCCCGGACCGGGCGGGACATGACGGCGCCGGCCCGAGGCACGGCCCCGCAGGGAGGATAGCGCGTGACGATCGCCCGATACGGCGCAGCCCTGGCGCTGCTCTGCGGCTTCGGTTCCCTCTCGCCCCTCAGGGCCGACGAGTGCCCCAACCGCGGCCAACTCGACGACGCCTACTGCGACGCCAACAAGGACCTCGTCGCCGACGTTCCGGCCAAGACCCGCGACCCGAGCGTCATCGTCTTCGCCTACACGCCGGTGGAGGATCCCGCGGTCTACGAGAACTCGTTCAAGCCGTTCACGACCTACCTGAGCCAGTGCACCGGCAAGCGCGTCGTCTACTACCCGGTCCAGTCGAACTCCGCCGAGATCGAGGCGATGCGCTCCGGCCGGCTCACGGTGGCGGGCTTCTCGACCGGACCTCTCGGCTTCGCGGTGAACATGGCCGGCGCGATCCCGTTCGCCGCCAAGGGCACCGAGAAGGGTGCCGAGGGCTACAACCTGATCGTCGTGGTGAAGGCGAGCAGCCCGTACAAGACGCTGGCCGACCTCAAGGGCAAGCGCGTGGCCCACACGGCGCCGTCGTCGAATTCCGGCAACCTCGCGCCCAAGGCCCTGTTCCCCGAGCAGGGGCTGAAGCCCGGCGAGGACTACAAGCTCATCTACTCGGGCGGCCACGACAAGTCGGCGCTGGGCGTCGGCACCGGCGACTACGACGCCGCCCCGGTGGCCTCGGACGTGTTCTACCGGATGGTCGCCCGCGGGACGATCAAGGGCGACGATTACCGGGTGATCTACACGAGCGAGAAGTTCCCGACCTCGGGTTTCGCCTACGCCCACGATCTCAAGCCGGAACTCGCCGAGAAGCTGAAACAGTGCTTCTACGACTTCCGCTTCCCGCCCGACATGGTGAAGGATTTCGAGGGCGACGACCGGTTCGCGCCGATCACCTACCTCAAGGACTGGGCGATCGTCCGCAAGGTCGCGGAGGAATCGGGCACGCCGTACAACAAGGTCGCCTACGAGCGCGAGGCCGCCCGCGAGGCCGAGGCGGCGCGCAAGAAGGCCGCGGGCGCGCCCAAGCCGTGACTCAGGCGTTGACGTCGGCCGTGACGGCGAGGAGCGCGGCGCGCGCGGTGGCGGCCGGACTCGAGGGCGATCCCCGCGCCCTGGTGATCCGGGGACTGACCAAGGCGTACCGGGCCGGCCAGCCGGTCCTGAAGGGCATCGACCTCGTGGTGCCGGGCACCGGGCTCACGGCGATCATCGGGCCGTCCGGTACCGGCAAGAGCACCCTGATCCGCTGCATCAACCGGCTGGTCCAGCCGACCTCGGGGGAGATCCTGTTCCGGGGCGAGGACCTCGCCCGGCTCTCCGGCCCCGCCCTGCGCCGGGCGCGCCGCCGGATCGGGATGGTGTTCCAGGAGTACAACCTGGTCGAGCGCCTCTCGGTGATGGAGAACCTGCTCTGCGGCCGCCTCGGCTACGTGCCGGCCTGGCGCGCGTGGCTGCGGCGCTTCCCCGAGGCGGACATCGCCCGCGCCTTCGACCTCCTCGACGCGGTCGGCTTGTCGGGCTTCGCCACCCGCCGGGCCGACGCCCTGTCGGGCGGGCAGCGCCAGCGCGTCGGCATCGCCCGGGCGATCATGCAGGAGCCCGAGATCGTGCTCGCCGACGAGCCGACCTCGTCCCTCGACCCGAAGAGCTCCGTCGAGATCATGGAGATCCTGTCCCGGCTCGCGGCCGAGCGCGGCGTGCCGGTGGTGGTCAACATCCACAACGTGGCGCTCGCCCAGCGCTTCGCCGCGCGGATCGTCGGCATGTCGGGCGGGCACGTGGTCTATGACGGGCCGCCGGACCGGCTGAGCGAGGCCGACCTGCGCGGCATCTACGGCGGCGAGAACTGGCTCGAATGAGCGCGCCCGCCCGCCCGGCCTCCCCCGACGCCTCCCCCGACCGCGTCGCGTTCCGGCCCAACTGGACCGCCCGCGCGGGCTGGGCGCTCCTCGCCGTCTACGCGGTCTACGCGGCGACCCAGCTCGGCTTCTCGCCCGAGCGCTTCGCCGGCGGCCTCGCCCACGGGCAGCAGTTCCTGGCCCGGATGTTCCCGCCGAACTTCTCCCGCTGGGAGCTGATCCAGTCGGGGATCCTCGAGAGCCTGCAGATCGCCGTGATCGCCACGGTGGTCGGCATCGCGGTCGCCCTGCCGATCGGCTTCCTGGCGGCCCGCAACCTGATGCCGCCCTGGGTGACGTGGCCGACCCGCATCCTGATCGCGCTCTGCCGGTCGTTCCACCCGATCATCGTGGCGATCCTGTTCGTGAAGGCGATCGGCTTCGGGGCGCTCGCCGGCGTCATGGCGCTGATCGTCGCCTCGGTGGGCTTCATCGCCAAGCTGTTCGCCGAGGCGATCGAGGAGATCTCGCTGAAGCAGGTCGAGGCGGTGCGCGCGACCGGCGCCGGCTTCCTGTCGACGCTGATCATGGGCGTGCAGCCGCAGGTGCTGCCGCGCTTCATCGGCTTCGCCACCTACCAGCTCGATTCCAACCTGCGGAACTCGACCATGGTGGGCATCGTCGGCGGCGGCGGCATCGGAGCGACGCTGTTCACCGCCTACCAGCGCTTCGACTTCGACGTGGTGCTGGCGATCCTGATCGTCATCGTCGCCTTGATCATGGTGGCCGAGATCGTCTCCGGCTGGGCCCGCAAGGTGTTCCAGTGAGCGTCGCCCTCGCGCCCGCGTCCGCCGACCCGCGCCGCTGGCAGCGCTTCCCCCTGTGGAAGCGGCTGGCGCGGCTCGCCTTCACGCTGTGCGCGGTGGCGGCCTTCGTGGCGAGCCTGCGCACCATCGAGGTGATCCCGGAATTCCTCTACGACGCCCCCGACCAGCTGGCCGACCTGTTCGGCCGGATGTGGCCGATGGATGCCGGCTATGTCGGGCCGACCCTGCGGGCGCTGGTGGAGACGCTCCACATCGCAACGCTCGGCACCCTGATCGCCATCGCGATCGCGGTGCCGATCGGGCTGATGGCGGCCCGCAACGTCACGCCCAACCGCGCGCTGAACCTCTTCGCCAAGTTCGTGTTCGTGACCTCGCGCTCGGTGAACTCCCTGGTCTGGGCGCTGCTGTTCGTGGCGGTGTTCGGCCCCGGTCCGCTGGCCGGGACCCTGGCGATCGCGCTCCGCTCCGTCGGCTTCACCGGAAAGCTGTTCGCCGAGGCGCTGGAGGAGGCCAATCGCGGCTCGATCGAGGCCCTGCAGGCCGCGGGTGCCGGCCGGATGTCGACTTTGCTGCTCGGCTACTGGCCGCAGGTGAAACCGGCCTTCTGGTCGATCGCGCTGTTCCGCTGGGACATCAACATCCGCGAATCCGCCGTGCTGGGGCTGGTCGGCGCGGGCGGCATCGGCGTCGCGCTCGATACCGCCCTGAACCTGCTCTACTGGGACCAAGTCGCCGTGGTGCTCGCCGCGATCTTCGGCGTCGTCATCCTGGCCGAGATCGTCGTGACGGCGCTCCGCGCCCGGACGCTCTGAGACGGGCCCCGGTCAGCGCCCCAGCGACATGCCGAGCGGCGGCTCGACCTCCGGCGGCAGCGGCGAGACGTAGCCCGCTGCGCCGACCCGGCGGGCGAGATCCGCCTTGGCGGCGTCGCGGAGGGCCGCGTCGGTCACCGCCCGGGCCCCGGTGGCGGCCATCGCCTTGGCGACCTGCACCATCGCCTTGTGGGCCGCGGGGGTCTTGCCCTGCGCCACCACCTGCCAGGTGTGGAACGGCGTGCCGATGGCCACCGTGGGCGCGTGGGCCTGGACGGTCGGCACCACCCAGCTGACGTCGCCGACGTCGGTGGACCCCACCGCCGGGTTGCGCGGCGCGTCGAGGGGCACGAGGAAGTCGGCGAGCGGCGCCTCGGTGCGCGGCATCCCGATGGCGCGGAACACGGCGTCGATGTCGCCGTCGGTGAGCGTCGCCCGGATCTTGCCGGCGAAGTCCCGGTCGGCGGCGTCGAAATGCGGCGGCCCGAGTTCCTCCATCACGCCGTGCAGCGCCTGCTCCAGGGGATCGTTGCCCAGCAGGTTCGACACCGCGCTGACGATCCGCACCTCGACCGCGGTCTCGGTCATCAGGGCGGCGCCCTCGGCGATCTTCTTCACCCGCGCGACCAGCGCCAGCATGCCGGGCAGGTCGCGGGCCCGGATCGAGTAGCGCACCGTCGCGCCGGCCTGGACGACGTTCGGGGCGATGCCGCCGGCGTCGAGATAGGCGTAGTGGACCCGCGCGTCGGACGGCATGTGCTCGCGCATGTAGTTCACGCCGACGCTCATCAGCTCGACGGCGTCGAGCGCCGAGCGCCCGAGATGGGGCGCGGCCGCCGCGTGGGCGGTGCGGCCGGTGAAGACGAAGTCGGCCCGGGTGTTGGCGAGGGCGACCGGCGGTGCCACCTCCCAGAAGCTGCCCGGATGCCAGGTGATCGCGATGTCGGCGTCCGCGAAGGCGCCGGCGCGGACCATGAAGGCCTTGGCGGCACCGCCTTCCTCCGCCGGGCAGCCGTAGTAGCGCACGCGGCCGGGCGTCCCGGTCTCGGCGAGCCAGTCCTTCAGCGCGGTGGCGGCGAGCAGAGCCGCCGAGCCGAGGAGGTTGTGGCCGCAGCCGTGGCCGTGCCCGCCCGCCTCCACCGGCCGGTGCTCGGCGACGCCGGCCTCCTGCGACAGGCCCGGCAGGGCGTCGTACTCGCCGAGGAACGCGATGACCGGCCCGCCGTCTCCCGCCTCGCCCATCACGGCGGTGGGGATGCCGGCGACCGCCTCGGTGACCCGGAAGCCCTGGTGGCGCAGCTCGGCGACGTGCTCGGCGCAGGAGCGGCTCTCCGTGTAGCAGACCTCCGGCATGCCCCAGACCCGCTCGGACAGGGCGATCAGCCGTTCCGACTGCGCGTCGACGTGGCGCCACACGGCGTTGCGGTTGTCCATCGAGTCCACTCCGGGAAAGCTGCGCGTCGAGGTCGCGCCACCATAGCGGGCTCCGCGCCGTCATCGCGAGCGCAGCGAAGCGACCCAGGGTTGCGCGCCCTCGGGAAGCGTGGCGCTGCTGGATTGCTTCGCTCCGCTCGCAAGGACGGATACGGCGCGCGCCCCGCTGCTGCCTGACCGCATGCACCGCCCAGGCCATGCTGCTGCCCGAACCAAGCGTCCGTCAACACGTTCCGATTGAACCGTCACTGGCCCGCCCCTTGCCAAGGCCGCTGCCGGAATGTTGCTGTGCCTGTCACGGCGGTAAACGGGAAAGCGTACATGGACGAGCGGGATCTGCGCGGCCTCATCGGGCAGGTGAAGGACGGCCGCCTGTCGCGGCGCGCTTTCGTGCAGCGGATGGTGGCTGTGGGCCTCACCGCGCCCATGGCCGGGCTGATGCTGGCCGGGAACGGGGTCGCGATGGCGGCCGATATCCGGGCCGGCTACAAGCCGACCAAGGCCGGCGGCGGCGGCGCGCTGAAGCTCCTCTGGTGGCAGGCGCCGACGCTGATCAACCCGCATTTCGCCGTCGGCACCAAGGACCAGGACGCCTCGCGGATCTTCTACGAGCCGCTCGCCGCCTGGGACGCGGACGGCAACCTCGTGCCGGTGCTCGCCGCCTCGATCCCGTCGAAGGAGAACGGCGCGCTCGCCGCCGACGGCCGCTCGGTGGTCTGGACGCTGAAGCCCGGGGTCAAGTGGCACGACGGCAAGCCGCTCACCGCCGACGACCTCGTCTTCACCTGGGAATACGCCCGCGACCCCGCCACCGCCGCGGTGACGGCCGGCTCCTACAAGGATTGCAAGGTCGAGAAGGTCGACGACCTCAGCGTCCGGGTGCTGTTCGACAAGCCGACGCCCTACTGGTGCGACGCTTACGTGGGCATCGTCGGGATGGTGCTGCCGAAGCACCTGTTCGGACCCTACAGCGGCGCCAAGTCCCGGGACGCGCCCCAGAACCTCGCCCCGGTGGGCACCGGCCCGTACCGGTTCGTGGAGTTCCGGCCCGGCGACATCGTCCGCGGCGAGCGCAACCCCGACTACCACCTGCCGAACCGCCCGTACTTCGACACGGTCGAGATGAAGGGCGGCGGCGACGCGGTCTCGGCCGCCCGAGCCGTGCTCCAGACCGGCGAGTACGACTACGCCTGGAACATGCTGATCGAGGACGAGGTGCTGAAGCGCCTGGAGACCGGCGGCAAGGGCCGGGTCGACGTGGTCTACGGCGGCAAGCTCGAGTTCCTGCTTCTCAACGCCGCCGACCCGAACGTCGAGGTCGACGGCGAGCGCGCCTCGATCACCACCAAGCACCCCGCCTTCTCCGACCCGAAGGTGTGCCAGGCGATGAACCTGCTGGTCGACCGCAAGTCGATCCAGACCTACATCTACGGCCGCACCGGCAAGCCCACCGGCAACACGGTCAACGGCCCGGAGCGCTTCGTCTCGAAGAACACGAGCTTCGCCTTCGACCCGGTCAAGGCCAACGCGCTCCTCGACGAGGCCGGCTGGAAGAAGGGCTCGGACGGCATCCGCGCCAAGGACGGCAAGAAGCTCAAGCTGGTCTTCCAGACCTCGATCAACGCCCCGCGCCAGAAGACCCAGGCGATCATCAAGCAGGCGGCCGCCAAGGCCGGCATCGAGATCGAGCTGAAATCGGTGACCGGCTCGGTGTTCTTCTCCTCCGACCCGGCCAACCCCGACACCTGCACGCATTTCTACGCCGACATGGAGATGTACGCCTACAGCATGACGCAGGCCGATCCGGCGATCTGGCTGCTCATGTACGCCTCCTGGGAGGTGGCCCAGAAGGCCAACAAGTGGCAGGGCCGCAACGTCGTGCGCTGGCGCAACGACACCTACGACAAGGCCTACAACGCCGCCCAGAGCGAGCTCGACCCGGTCAAGCGCGCGGCGCTGCTGATCACCTGCAACGACCTCGCGGTCTCCGAGAACGTGCTGCCGTTGATCCACCGCGCCGAGGTCTCGGCGGTGGGCGCGACGCTGACGGCGCCCCGCAGCGGCTGGGACAACGACCTGTCGTTCCTGCCCGACTGGTACAGGGAGGCCTGAGCGGGAGCGCCGCGCCATGGGCGCCTACATCCTGCGACGGCTCCTGATCGCGATCCCGAGCCTGCTTGGCATCAGCCTGATCCTGTTCACCGTCCTGGCGCTCGCGCCGGGCGACCCGTTCGGCGAGCTCGCCAGCAACCCGAACGTGCCCCCGGAGGTGCGCGCGGCCCTGCGGGTGAAGTTCGGCCTCGATGACCCGATCCTCACCCGTTACCTGCACTGGCTCACCGCCATGCTGCAGGGCGACTGGGGCTTCTCCTTCGCCAGCCGGGTGAATGTCGACACGCTGATCCTGCAGCGGCTGCCCACGACCCTGTTCATCGTCGGCTCCTCCCAGGTGCTGGCGCTGCTGATCGCCGTGCCGGTGGGCCTCTACGCCGCGCGCCGGCCCTATTCGCTCGCCGACCAGGTCGCCAACACGCTGGCCTTCGTGGGCTTCTCGCTGCCGACCTTCTTCACCGGCCTGCTGTTCATCCTGCTGTTCTCGATCAAGCTCGGCTGGCTGCCCTTCGTCTACCAGGCCGACCTGCCGGGCTCCGGCCTGCCCTGGCTCTGGGCGAATGTCCGGCAGGCGATCATGCCGGTGGCGGTGCTGGGCTTCTTCCAGGCCGCCTCCTACACACGCTACGTGCGCGCCTCGGCGCTCGACGTCGCCCGGCTCGACTACGTCACCACGGCCCGGGCCAAGGGCCTGACCGAGGGCACGGTGACCCGCCGGCACATCGCCCGCAACGCCCTGATCCCGGTGGTGACGCTCGTCGCCCTCCAGATCCCCGCGGTGTTCGGCGGCGCCATCGTCACCGAGCAGATCTTCCGGATCCCCGGCATCGGCTCGCTGCTGATCGACGCGATGCTGTCCAACGACACGCCGGTGGTGATGGCGGTGACCTTCGTGTTCGCCGGCCTCGTCATCCTGTTCAACCTCGTCGCGGACCTGCTCTATGGCTGGCTCGACCCTCGCATCGCCCTCCGATGAGGCGGTGCCCGTCGCCCGCGCGCCGGCCTCGCCGGGGCGGGAGACGTGGCGGCGCTTCCGGCGGCACCGGCTGGCGCTCGCCAGCGTCGGCGTGCTGGCGCTCCTCGTCGCCGGCGTGGTGTTCGGCGGCCTGCTCTGGCCGGTTGCCATCGACGACATCGACTTCGCGGCCCAGCTCCAGGGCCCGTCCTGGGACCACCCGTTCGGCACCGACGATCTCGGCCAGGACCTGCTCGCCCGGATGATCTACGGCGGCCGGATCTCGCTGGCCGTGGGCTTCGCCGCCATGGCGGTGGCGAGCCTGATCGGCGTGCTGGTCGGGGCGCTCGCCGGCATGTCGCGCCGGCTCCTCGACCCGGTGCTGATGTGGCTGACCGACCTGTTCCTGTCGCTGCCGCAGCTGCCGCTGCTGCTCCTCGTGATCTACCTGTTCCGCGACAGCCTGAAGGCCGTGTTCGGCAGCCAGGGCGGCGTGTTCCTGATGATCGTCGCGGTGATCGGGGGCCTGCGCTGGATGCCGGTGGCCCGGCTGGTGCGGGCGCAGTTCCTGAGCTTGCGCGAGAAGGAGTTCGTGGAGGCGGCCCGCTCGCAGGGCGCGACCACCGGGCACCTCGTGCGCCGCCACATCCTGCCGAACGCACTCGGTCCGGTGATCGTGGCGGCCTCGATCGAGGTCTCGTCCGCGATCATCGCGGAATCGACCCTGTCCTTCCTGGGGCTCGGCTTCCCGCCCGACATCCCGACCTGGGGGCGGCTCCTGTTCGACGCCAAGGACCATCTCGACGTCGCCCCGCACTGGGCGCTGTTCCCAGGGGGCGCGATCTTCCTGACGGTGCTGTCGATCAACTTCATCGGCGACGGCCTGCGCGACGCCCTCGACCCGCGACGGGGTCTCTAGCGATGACGGATTCAGTGGACCCGATCCTCTCGGTCTCAGACCTCACCGTCTCCTTCCGCTCGGACGGGCGCTGGCGCGAGGTCGTGCACGGCGTCTCGTTCGACGTGGGCCCGCGCGAGACCGTGGCGCTCGTCGGCGAATCCGGCTCCGGCAAGAGCGTCAGCGCCCTCTCGATCCTGCGCCTCCTGCCGCGGGACGCGAGCCGCATCGGCGGGCGCGTGCGCTTCGAGGGCCGCGAGCTGCTCGCCGCCCCCGAGGCCGAGATGCGGCGGGTGCGCGGCGATTCCATCGCCATGATCTTCCAGGAGCCGATGACCTCCCTGAACCCGGTCCTGACCATCGGCTTCCAGATCGCCGAGGCGCTGATCCGGCACCGGGGCCTGTCGCGGTCCGCGGCCGAGGCGGAGGCGCTCCGGCTCCTCGACAAGGTCCGGATCCCGGCCGCCCGCTCGCGCCTGCACGAGTACCCGCACCGCTTCTCCGGCGGCATGCGCCAGCGGGTGATGATCGCCATGGCGCTCGCCTGCCGGCCGAAGCTCCTCATCGCCGACGAGCCGACCACGGCGCTGGACGTCACGATCCAGGCCCAGATCCTCGACCTCATCAAGAGCCTGCAGGACGAGGAGGGCATGTCGGTCCTGTTCATCACCCACGACATGGGCGTGGTCGCCGAGATCGCCGACCGCACCGTGGTGATGTACCGGGGCCGCGCCGTGGAGGCCGGCCCGACCGCGCGGATTTTTTCCGAACCCACCGAGCCTTATACGCGGGCGCTGCTGGCCGCGGTCCCGCGCCTCGGGACCATGGCGGGCCGGGCCCGCCCGATGCGGTTCCCGGTGGTCGACCGGGGGACCGGCCTCGCGGCGCCGACGCCTGAGACCCCCGACACCGTCAGGGCCGCCGAGCGCCCGGTTCTGGAGGTGCGCGACCTGACGACCCGGTTCGACATCCGCTCCGGGCTGCTCGGCCGCGTGACCGGGCGCGTCCACGCGGTGGAGCGGGTCTCGTTCAGCCTCGCGGCCGGCGAGACCCTGGCGCTCGTCGGCGAATCCGGCTGCGGCAAGTCCACCACCGGGCGCTCGATCCTGCGCCTCGTCGAGCCGCTCTCGGGCTCGGTCCTGCTCGACGGCGAGGACATCACGGGCCTCGATGCCGGCACCCTCCGCGCCCGCCGCCAGCGCATGCAGATGATCTTCCAGGACCCGTTCGCCAGCCTCGACCCGCGCCTGAGCGTCGGTGCGGCGGTGGCGGAGCCGCTGCTGATCAACCGCCTCGCCGCGCCCCGCGAGGCCCGGCGGCGGGCGGAGGATCTGCTCGCCCGGGTCGGGCTTCCGCCCGAGACCGCCGCGCGCTTCCCGCACGAGTTCTCCGGCGGCCAGCGCCAGCGCATCTGCATCGCCCGCGCGCTCGCCCTGAACCCCCGCCTGATCGTCGCCGACGAGGCGGTCTCGGCGCTCGACGTCTCGGTGAAGGCGCAGGTCGTGAACCTGATGCTCGACCTGCAGGCGGAGTTCGGCCTCGCCTATCTGTTCATCTCGCACGACATGGCGGTGGTCGAGCGGGTCAGCCACCGGGTGGCGGTGATGTATCTCGGCGAGATCGTGGAGATCGGCCCCCGGGCCGCGATCTTCGGCGATCCGCGGCATCCCTACACGAAGAAGCTGCTCGCCGCGGTGCCCGTGCCGGATCCGGCCCGGCGGGGCGAGCGGCACGCGCTGCCGGACGACGAGATCCGCAGCCCGATCCGGACCCCCGACTACGTGCCGCCGGAGCGCCTCTACCGGGAGGTCGCGCCCGGCCACGTCGTGCAGGACTGGGGCACCGAGTGGGACGCGGGCGCCCGCCAGGGCGCGGCCGCCTGAAGCCGGCGGCCCGGACCCTCGCGCGCGATGCCGCGCGGTCCGCAACAGGATCCAGCGTAAAGCTTGCGGCGCTGCTCGCAATACGGGCAATGTTGCTCAGAAAGCGATCAGTACCGGTAAGAAATCTTTGATTATTTCCGCATTAATGTCGGCCCTACACACGCGGTGTGTTGCCGCGATGAAGCGGTCGAGAGGCTTCCTTGCGCGCGAGCGATTTCCGATCCTTCCACGAGGCGTCGAAGCGCAGCGGCGTGATCCTGTCGTTCGGCGGAGATCTCTCGGAGAACATCCTGTTCTCGCTCGGGGAAGTGCTGAAGCTGCGCATGCGGCACGAGGAGACCGACGCCGCGGTCGCCAAGCGCGTCTTCTCGATCTTCGTCGAGCAGGCCCAGAACGTGATCCGCTACTCGGCCGACAAGGTCGCGCCCGCCGAGCCGCCGGGCCCCGCCCGGGTCAGCGCCGGCATGATCGCCGTCGGCACCGAGGAGGGGCGGTTCTTCGTGGTCTGCGGCAACGAGGTCGGCAGGACCGAAGTGCCGCGGCTGCGCGAGCGGCTCGACGAGATCGCCACCCTGTCGAGCGACGAGCTCAGGAAGGTCTACCGCGAGAAGCTGCGCCAGCCGCCGGACGAGGGCAGCCTTGGCGGCAGCATCGGACTGATCGAGATCGCCCGCCGGTCGAGCGCCCCGGTCGAGTACGACTTCCAGGATCTGGGCGCGGAGCGCAGCCTGTTCTGCCTCAAAGCCTTCATCTGAGGATCGCACGGACATGGACCGCATCACGCTGCCCCGGACCGAGCGCTCGCCCGAGGTCGATTTCGACTTCGCGTCGGGGCGGCTCGTCCTGCGCGGCGAATCCTACCCGGAGGACGCCGCCGCGTTCTTCGGCCCGCTGCTGCAGGCCCTGCGCGGCCACCTCGCGGCGACCGAGGCGAGCCCGATCACCTTCGACGTCGCGCTCGCCTACTTCAACTCGTCGAGCGCCAAGGCGCTGATGAACCTGTTCATGCCCCTGGAGGACGCCGCCGCCGAGGGGCGCCCGGTGACGATCCGCTGGATGTTCGGCGCCGACGACGACGTGATCCAGGAGGCCGGCGAGGATTTCGCGGCCGACTTCGCGCATGCCCGGTTCGAGATGATCGCGAGCGTCCCCGCGTGAGCCCGCACCGGGCGCCGGCCCACGATCTCCTGTCCGAGCCGGCGGACGCCTTCAGCCTGTTCGACACCGAGGAGGCCGTTCTCGGCCGATCCGAGGTGATGCTGGCCCGCCTCGCCGAGGTCGGCGACGGAGTGCGGGAGCTCGCCGGTGCCTACCGGCGCAGCTACCACGAGCAGCGCCGGCTGGTGCGGCTGAGCGACCGGATGCAGCTCGACCTGCACCGCGCCAACCAGCGGATGGCCGAGCAGCAGCGCGCCCTGCGACACCTCAACGACGCCCTCTCGGCGGAGATCGAGCACCGGGCGCGCCTCGAGGCCGAGCTCCGCCGCCTCGCCGACACCGACCACCTCACCGACGCCCTGTCGCGCCGCCGCTTCCTGCAGATCTGCGAGGAGGTCTGGGCCCGGACCCAGTCGGGCGACACGCCCTCCAGCGTGCTGATGCTCGACCTCGACCGCTTCAAGCTGATCAACGACCGCTACGGCCACAGCGCGGGCGACACGGTCCTCAAGGCCTTCGTCGAGACCTGCCGCGACAGCCTGCGCGCGGTCGACGTGATCGGCCGCATGGGTGGTGAGGAATTCGCCATCCTCGTCACCGGCACCGTGATGGCCGAGGCGCAAGTCATCGCCGAGGCGCTCCGCCGCGCGGTGGCGCAGCGGCCGGTGCGCCTGGAGCACGGCCCGCTGCCGATCTCGGTGAGCATCGGCCTCGCGGCGTTCGGCCCGAGCGAGTCGATGTCGGCGACGCTCCGGCGGGCCGACGCGGCGCTCTACGCCGCCAAGCATGCCGGCCGCGACTGCGTGCGCTGCGCGGCCGAACCGGGCGCGTCCCTGACCTGAGGCGCCGCGCGCCCGGCCTCGGAGCGGAACCGCTGTGACACGGAGTGACGTCGCGTGAGCGGACCTGACACGGCCCTGGACAGCCCGCGTCCCGCCGGGGGGATCCGCGGCGCGCGACCGCTGCGGACCGGGGATGCCCTGGCGCGGCTCGGCTTCGCCGACATCGATCCGGTCCCGGCCGCCGGCGGCGCCGGGCGCGCGGGCGGCCTGCGCGGGGCCGGCCCGATCCGCCGGGGCGATCCCCTGTCGAAGCGCGGCTTCGCCGACGTGCTGACCGCGGGCGCGCCCGCGGACGAGCTGATGAAGCCCGGCGCCCTGCGCGGGGCGGCCCGAGGCCGCGACCTCGACAGCCTGTCCCACACCCTGTTCCTGCGCATCTACCCGGTGATCGGCGCCCTCCTGCTGCTGACCCAGCTCGGGATCGCCTGGGTGACCTACACCGACCAGCTCCGGCTGTACGGCGACCGGGCGCATCTCCTCGCCCGGCTCACCGCCGCGGCGATCGCGCGGCCCGACTGGGCGCGCGACCCGGACGCCTACGACGGCCCGCTCAAGGCCCTGGCCGCCGAGCCCGATTTCGCCCACGCCGTCCTGCGCGACGCCGCGGGCCACGTCGTCGGGATGGCGGGCGCGGCGCCCCCCGCGCGGGGCTGGTCCACCCTCTCGGCCCAGGCCGACCTGTCGGTGCCCGGCCGCGCCGGCCCGGCGGGCAGCCTGACCGTCACGGTCTCCACGAAGGCGCTGCGGGACAACGCGGCGTGGCAGGTGATGCTCGCCCTCGGCGCCAGCGTCGGGCTGATGATCGCCTTCGTGGTTACCCTGCACGCCACCGTGCGCCGCCACGTCATGGCGCCGCTGATGCGGCTGCTGCTCGCCATGCGGGAGATCGAGCACAAGCGCTGGACGACCGTGGAGCTCGGGGGCGCCTACCGGCCGAGCAACGAGATCGACGTCATCAGCCAGGCCTTCAACCGCATGGTCGAGGGCCTGCGGAGCGGTGACGCCGCCAAGCAGCTCCTCGTCGAGCTGGAGCAGGCCCACGACCGGCTGGAGCGCGCCAACCGCCAGGTGGTCGAGAGCATCGGCTACGCGCGGCGCATCCAGGATTCGGTGCTGCCGGACCGCAACGCCCTGGCGGGCGCGGGGGTCGAGGTCGCGGTGCTGTGGGAGCCGCTCCACGTCGTCGGCGGCGACTATTTCTGGCTGGAGGAGATCGACGGCCTCTGCGTGATCGCGGTGGCCGACTGCACCGGCCACGGCGTGCCCGGCGCGTTCCTGACCCTGATCGTCGCGACCGCCCTCGACCGGCTGCTGCACGAGCGCGGCCTGCGCGCGCCGGCCGCGATCCTGGCCGGGCTCGACGCGATGGTCCGCACGCAGCTCCGCCAGGACGGCCGCGGCGCCGAATCGGATGACGGGCTCGATTGCGGCCTGTGCGTCTGGGACCGCGCGGCCGGGACGCTGCACTTCGCCGGCGCCGGCCTGTCGCTCACGGTGGTCCGGGACGGCGTGGCCGAGCGCGTCCGCGGCGGCCGCCGGGGGCTCGGCTACCCGCGCCCCGCCCGTGACGGGCAGCCGGAGGACGTCGTCGCGGACATCGCCGTTCCGGTGGCGGGCGCCACCTTCTACCTGATGACGGACGGCATCACCGACCAGATGGGCCGCGCGGCGCCCGACCGGGCGCCGCGGCTCCTCGGCCGGCGCGGCGTGGCCGACAGCCTCCTGCGCCACGCCGACCTGCCCCTCGCCGCCCAGACCGTGGCCCTCGAGGCCGATCTCGACGCCTATCGCGGGACCGAGGCCCGGCGGGACGACATGACCCTGGTGGCGTTCCGGCTTCCTCCGGCGACCGCCGCCGGCTGAGACCGGCCGTCCCCCTCGGGGCCATCGATGCCAGGTGCGCATCGATCGATCCAACAATGACGTTGGACAGGCCGTCCGGCCTGCGCCACTCCTGGGCCCGGCCCCGGGAGAGCCGTCGCGGTCGCCGCCGAGAGGCACCGCCAAGAACCGCCTCCGGGGCTTCCAGCGCGCCCCCGCGGACAAGACCTGGAGGAAGCCATGGCTGAGGACGCCGTCACCGGGATCCGCCTGCGGTCCGTCGCCCTGCCGCTGAGGACCCCGATCAGCGACGCCAAGGTGCTCACCGGCCGCCAGAAGCCGATGACCGAGATCGCGATCCTGTTCTGCGAGGTCGAGAGCCGGGAGGGCCATCGCGGCCTCGGGATCAGCTATTCCAAGCGCGCCGGCGGGCCGGGCCAGTTCGCTCATGCCCGCGAGATCGCTCCGGCGCTGCTCGGGGCGGATCCGAGCGACATCGCCAAGGCCTGGGACACGCTCGCCTGGGCCGGCGCCTCGGCCGGCCGCAGCGGCCTCGCCGTCCAGGCGATCGGCGCCTTCGACGTGGCCCTGTGGGATCTCAAGGCGCGGCGGGCCGGCCTGTCGCTCGCCAAGCTCCTCGGGGCGGAGCGCGACTCGGTGCGCTGCTACAACACCTCGGGCGGCTTCCTGCACACGCCGCTGGAGGAGCTGCTCGTCAACACCGACCGCGCCCGGGCGAAGGGCATCGGCGGCATCAAGCTGAAGGTCGGCCAGCCGGACTGGGCCGAGGATATCCGCCGGGTCTCGCGGGTGCGTGAGCATCTGGGCGACGCCTTCCCGCTCATGGTCGACGCCAACCAGCAATGGGACCGGCCGACCGCGATGCGGATGGGCCGGACCTTCGAGCGCTTCAACCTGATCTGGATCGAGGAGCCCCTCGATTGCCTGGACGCCGCCGGGCACGCGGCCCTGGCCGCCGCCCTCGACACGCCGATCGCCACCGGCGAGATGCTGACGAGCGTCGCCGAGCACTGGGACTTCATCCGCCAGGGCGGCGCCGACTTCCTGATGCCCGACGCGCCGCGGGTCGGCGGCATCACGCCGTTCCTCAAGGTGGCGGCGCTCGCCGAGTTCGCCGGGCTGACGATCGCGCCGCACTTCTCGATGGAGCTGCACATCCACCTCGCCGCCGCGCTGCAGCGGGAGCCCTGGGTCGAGCATTTCGAGTGGCTGGAGCCGCTGTTCAACGAGCGGCTGGAGCTGGAGGACGGCCGCATGCGCGTGCCGACCCGGCCGGGCCTCGGCCTCTCCCTGAGCGAGAAGGCGCTGGCCTGGACGCGCGAGACCGCCGGGTTCGGCAGCCTGAGCTGAGCGCGCGGGGGAGGGGACGCTCGGACCCGCCCGACCCGGATTGTCCGATCCTCCCCTATCCTGCGGTGCGGTCGTCCGGCGGCCGCCTCGAAGGAGCTCTCCGCCGAGGCCGCGACGCGTCACCTCAGGACGAGGGTCGGACCTCGTTGTGCCGCGCTCCGCCCGAGCGGGCACAGCGAAGGCCCGTTCTGTCCCGACCACGCCGTCGGGCGGCCCACCGGGGCCGTGGACCGGCGCCGCCTGTACCAGTGTCCGCCGCCCGGAATCGACCGCCGGTGCGCGCGCGACGATATCCTGACCTGGAAAATGACATAGGCCGCTTTTTCAAGCCGATCAGCGAAGTAAAACCGTGACCTTGTCGCGGGGTGGCGTCCGCGATCGATTGCCGATACGCTGCGTTTCTGTCGTCGCGATCCTCTCATTTGAAAATTTATAAAGAACAGATCTGGAGTGACCGGTCCATGTCGTGTGTCGAAGGAGAAGGTCATCGCCGCGTCCCGGGCGGCACGCGCGCGGGGCCCGGCGCGACGCGGCCGGTCGCGCGTTCCGAGGCGGCGGGCAAGATCGTCAACCGCCACGGCGATCACGCCTGTCGCCTGCGGCTGACCGCCGGCGCCGCGCCGATGCTGACCCGATGAGCGCCCCCGGCCATCTGTCGCGCCGCGCACTCCTGGCCGCCGCGGCGGCCGGGGCGCTCGCCCCGCGCGCCGCCGCCGCGCAGGCGGCCACCCGCATCGCCGCCCTGGGCGGGGCCGTCACCGAGATCCTCTACCGCCTCGGCGCCGGCGGCCGGATCGTCGCGGTCGACACGACCAGCCTCTACCCGCCCGAGGCGCTGCGCGAGAAGCCGAGTGTCGGCTACCTGCGGGCGCTCTCGGCCGAGGGCCTTCTGGCGCAGCAGCCCGACCTGATCATCGCCGCCGAGGGGGCCGGGCCGCCGGCCGTCCTGGCGCAGCTGCGCGAGGCCGGGCTGCGCGTCGAGACGGTGACAGAGCCGCCGAATCCCGAGGGCGTGCTGGACAAGATCGAGACGGTCGGGCGCCTCGCCGGCCTGGAGCGCGAGGCCGAGGCGCTCGAGACCGAGGTCCGCGCGCGCTTCGCCGACCTCGCGACCCGGCGCGCCCGGATCGCCCGGGCGGCCCGGGCCCTCGTCGTCCTGTCGGTCCAGGGCGGCCGGACCGTCGTCGGCGGCACCGGCTCCTCGGCGGACGGCATCCTGGCCCTGGCGGGCATCGGCAACGCGGCCGCGGGCCTGGAGGGCTTCAAGCCGATGACCGACGAGGCCATCGTGGCCGCCGCCCCCGACGCGGTGGTGATGATGCAGAACGGGCCCGAGCCGCCGAAGCCCGATAGCATCTTCGCCCCCGGCACGGCCCTCGGCCAGACGCCGGCGGCGGCGCGGGGGCGGCTGGTGGCCATGGACGGCCTCTACCTCCTCGGGTTCGGGCCGCGCACGCCCGAGGCCGCCACCGACCTGATGCGGGCGCTATACCCGGACCTGCCGCGTGACTGAGCCGCGCGGCGGGCGGGGCGCGTGAGCCGCCGCGCGGCGCCCTGGGTGCTGGGTGTCCTGGCGGCCGTGGTGCTCGCCGCCGCCCTGCTCTCGGTGAGCCTCGGGGCGATCCCCATCCCGCCGGACCGGGTCCTCGCGGTCCTGATCGGGGAGGGGAGCGATCCGGCCCGCGCCCGCGACGGGCTGGTGATCCTCTCGATCCGCCTGCCCCGCACCCTGCTGGGGCTGCTGGTCGGGGCCGGGCTGGCGGTCTCGGGGGCGCTGATGCAGGGGCTGTTCCGCAACCCCCTGGCCGATCCGGCGCTGGTCGGGGTCTCGTCGGGGGCGGGGCTCGCGGCCGCGGTGATCATCGTCCTGGGCGACCGGATCCTCGCCGGGCTGGGGCTTCCCGGGCCGCTGCCCTACGCCGCGCTGCCGGCCGGGGCCTTCCTCGGCGGCCTGTGCGCGACCCTCATCCTCTATGCCCTCGCCACCCGGTCCGGGCGCACCGCGGTGGCGACGATGTTGCTCGCGGGGATCGCGCTGGGGGCGCTGAGCGGCGCGCTGACCGGCCTGCTGACCTTTGTCAGCGACGACCGGCAACTGCGCGATCTCGCCTTCTGGTCCCTGGGCAGCCTCGGCGGGGCCACCTGGTCCAAGGTCGCGGCCTCGGCGCCGCTGATCCTGCCGGTGCTGGCCGCGGTCCCGCTCCTCGGCCGCGGCCTGAACGCCCTCGTCCTCGGCGAGGCCGAGGCGTTCCATCTCGGCGTCCCGGTGGAGCGGCTGAAGCGCGCCTGCATCGTGCTGGTGGCGGTCGCGGTGGGCGCCAGCGTGGCGGCGGCGGGGGTGATCGGCTTCGTCGGCCTCGTGGTGCCGCACGCCCTGCGGCTGCTGATCGGCCCGGGGCACCGGCTGCTGCTGCCGGCCTCGGCACTCCTCGGCGGCGCCTTCCTGGTCCTCGCCGACGTGGTGGCGCGCCGCGTCGCCGCGCCCGCCGAGCTGCCGATCGGGATCGTCACCGCGCTGGTCGGCGCGCCGGTCTTCCTGTGGCTGCTTCTCGGCCGGGTGCGACCGGACGATGTCTGACAATGTCTGATCCGGCCCTGCTCACGGCCCGCGACCTGACCGTCACGGTGGCGGGGCGCGACCTCGTGCGCGACGTCTCCCTGGCGGTGGCGGGCGGCACCCTGCAGGTGATCGTCGGCCCCAACGGGGCCGGCAAGTCGACCCTCGTCCGCCTGCTCAGCGGCGCCCTGCGCCCGACCCGGGGCAGCGTCGCCTATGACGGTGCGCCCGTGGCGACGATCCCGCCCTGGCGCCTCGCCGCGACGCGGGCGGTGCTGCCGCAGGCGGCGCGCCTCGCCTTCCCGTTCGCGGCGGCCGAGGTCGCCCGGATCGGCCTCGACGGCATCGGCCGGGGCCTCGGGGCCCGCGACCGGGCGGCGATCCTGGCCCGGGCCCTCGCGCGGGCCGACGTGGCGCATCTCGCCGACCGGGCCTACCCGACCCTCTCGGGCGGGGAGCAGGCGCGGGTGCAGTTCGCCCGCGTGCTCTGCCAGCTGGAGGCCGGCCGCACGGTGGCGGACCGGCAGGTGCTGTTCCTGGACGAGCCGACCGCGAGCCTCGACCTCCGGCACCAGGGCGCGCTGCTCGACGCCGCCGCCGGGCTGGCGGCGACCGGCGTCGCCGTGGTGGCGATCCTCCACGACCTCAACCTCGCGGCCGCCTACGCCGACCGGCTGCTGGTGCTGGACGGGGGTCGGCTGGTCGCCGGCGGGCGGCCGGCCGAGGTCCTGACCGACGACCTCATCGCCGGGGTCTTCGGCGTCCGCTGGCCGGTCGGGCGGGTGCCGCCGGGCGGTCAGCCCTTCCTGCTACCGCACCGGGGCGCGCCCGGTCGGCGCGGCTAGCGATAGCGCGACGGGTGGTATTCCCGGTAGCTCAGGCCGATCACGGCCGCGAGCAGGCCGGCTCCCCGGCACAGCGTGTAGCCGCCGCCGATCAGGGTCGCCGGCCTGAGGGACAGGCCGGCGATCCCGAGCCGCAGAAGGCCGCCGCCGAGGCGCACGAAGCCGCGGCCCGCGTTGGCGAGACGGCCGCCCACCGTTTCCGGGCGGAGCCGGCCGAGATAGGCCTCGACGCTGCCGCTGCGGTACCAGCGCGCCAGCAGCCAGCGCACCCGCATCCGGTGCGTCGGGATGCTGTCGTAGACCACGGCCGTCTCGGCCCAGGCGATCCGGTGCCCGGCGAGCATCAGGGCCCGGAAGAAGAACGTGTCCTCGCCGCCCATCGTGTTGAAGCGCATGTCGAAGGACAGGCCCAGCGCCCGGATCACCCGCAGGTCCAGGAGCGCGTTGGCGGTGTAGCCGTCCTCCACGTAGCCGTCGCGGACCGGCAGGCGCTTGGCGAAGAAGCCCCCGGCGGCCGCCCAGGCGGGCGGAACCCGGTCGAAGAACGGCACGACCGGCCCGACGCAGGCCGCGACGCCCGCGGCGAGGGCGGTCTCGAGCAGGTTGTGGAGCCAGTCGCGGTCGGGAAACTCGTCGTCGTCGATCAGAGCGACCCAGTCCGCGCCGGCCGCGGAGGCCTCAGCGAGGCTGCGGTTGCGGACCGCGGCGAGGCCGCGGGTCTCCTCCCGGGCGTAGGTGACGGGGAAGCGGCCGGTCGCCCGGTAGGCCTCCACCACCGGGACGGCGGCGCGGCTGCGCCCGTTGTCGATGATCAGGATGCGCAGGGCGGTCTCGGCGAGGCTGCCGAGCCGCTGCTGGTCCAGGGCCTTGAGCAGGCGCGCCAGCCCCACGGGCCGCTCGCAGGTGCAGATGCAGATGCACAGGCGCATCGTCTTACCTCTGTCCGATCGGGTGGGCGTGCGGCCGCGGCCGCAGGCGCTTGCCCGCCGCCGCCAGCAGCGTCGCGGCCAGGAACCGCCAGATCCGGGGATGCCGGAGCGCCAGGGTCGCGCCCGCGCGCCAGCGGCCGGCCTGGGCCGCCTCGATGACCTGGGCGATCAGCCGCGTCACCGCGAGGCCGTCGCGGTAGGCGCGGCTGCCGTGGCGGATCTCGGCGGAGCGCGACCGCGCCTCGGCGAGGCGGCCGTGCTCGGCCCGGGCCGCGAAGGCCGCGTCGAGGCGCGCGATGTCGGCCTGGCGCAGCCGGTGCGACAGCGAGGTGGGTCCGCGCCGGTAGCCGTAGCCCGCGTAGGTGGTGACCACGAACCGCGCCCCGGCCGCGAGAGCTTCCAGGCACAGCAGGAAATCCTCCCCGATCCGGACGCCCTCGTCGTACCGGATGCCGTGCCGGCGCAGGATCTCGGCGCGCATCATGGGCTTGAGGTAGCCGAGCTTGGTCACCCGGCTGAGCAGCTGGTTGCTGGCGATGTACTTGGCGAGGTCGATCTCGAACAGGTACGGCTCCCGGCCCCCCTCCAGCATCCCCGGCCCCTGCGGGTCGAACATGTCGGTGAACGGGATCGGGTTGTCGGCGACGATGTCGGCATCCGCCGCGAGCGCGAGATCGAGCAGGGTCCGGGTGCGGTCGGGCAGGATCAGGTCGTCGGCGTCGAGGATCGCGATCCACCGGCCCCGGGCGGCGTTCAGCGCCGCGTTCCGGGCGCTCGACGGGCCCCGGGGCGTGCCCGGTCCGGCATCGGCGAGAGGAATGACGCGGACCCGCGGATCGGCTTCCGCCAGGCGCGCCAGCACGGAGGCGGTCCCGTCCCGCGAGCCGTCATCGACCGCCACCACCTCCACGGCGACGCCGGTCTGGGCGAGGGCGGAGCGGATGGCCGTCTCGATCCAGGGCGCCGCATCGTGCGCGGCCATGATGAACGAGACGTCCACGAAGGTGCCCCGAGCATCGGACAAGAGTTGATCCGCCATCGCGCTTCCTGGGCCGCCGGGCGCGGCCTCCGAGACCGCCCCCGACTTTGGCCGGAAGCGATCGGCGCGCACGACGCTCAAAGGGCGTAGGGCGGCCGCCATCCCCTCCCATTGCGGGGGATGGCCCCGACGGCCGGAACAGGTCAGTGCGTGTCGGGGGCTGTGTCGCCCGCGGGGCGGGAATTCCGGACGCTGAGGCCCTTCGCCAGAATCGTCCGGACGTGGGCGCGCAATTTTTGTTTTCTCTCCGCCGAGGCAGGAGAATCTTTTTTGAGGCTCGAATCGCCGGAGGCTGCCATGTCGAACGCCCCTGAGGCCCGTCACCGCGCGCCGCCATCGCCGAAGCGGCCGCAAGGGTGATCGGCGATACCTATAATGGATTATTTGGCTGGAATCTCGACATTATTGCAACGCAACCAACGAAAACAGTTTTGATGTTTGTTAAGGTTTATGTCTCCTACTGAGCATTGTCGGACGTGGGCGAACTACGTAGGTAGTATCCGAGGGCCCTCCCGAGGGCGGAAATCAGGGAGGAGATGAGTGCCCAGTCGCTTCTATTTCGACATCGAGAACGGCGAGGAGACGATCCGCGACGCGCAGGGCGTGGAAGCCGCGGACTTGGCCGAGGCGCTCGCGGAGGCCCGCAGCGTGATCGACGAAATGGCGGGTGAACTGGAGGTCGCGGGACCGGCCGGCGCGTGGACGCTCGTCGTGCGCGACGCCACCGGCGCGGAGGTCGGCCGGGTGCCGATCAAGGGCTGAGCCGGGGACGCGCGAGCGGATTACGGGCCGACCAGCGCGGAGGCGCCGACCCGCCGGCGCGGGGCCCGCAGCAGCCGGCGTGCGGGCCGCTCCAGGAGCCGCCACGACAGTTCGGCCAGCAGCAGCGTCAGCATCAGGTCGAGCGCCATGGAGACCGAGCGCGGTCCGGCGACGTCGAGGCCGACGAGGGCCAGCACGCGCTCCGCGTGGAGCGGCACGTGGAACAGGTAGGCGGCGTAGCTGATCACGCCGATCCGGCGCAGCCACGGGATCTCCAGGAGGGCGACCGCGCGGCCCTCCCGCGCCTCGACCACCTGCAGCAGCAGCAGCGCCGCCAGGACGCCGCTGAGGCGGCCGAGAACGAGCCACCAGCCGGTCGGCGCGATCAGGAGCGGCAGGGCCACGAACAGGGCCAGCACGCCGGCCAGGGCGGCGTCGCGGGCGAGCCAGGCCGGGAGCGGACGGGTGCGCAGGCCGGCGAGGCCGCCCAGCGCGATCAGTCCGACATTGGCCAGGGTGTCGACGTCGAAGCACCGCGGCGCGGCGCCCGCCCGCCACAGGGCACCGTGCGCCAGGACGCTTATCCCGACCAGGAGCCAGCACAGCGTGCCGAGGTGGCGCCGCGGCAGGAACAGGGCCGCCGGCGCGAACAGCAGGTAGAATTGCTGCTCGACCGCGAGGCTCCAGAGATGGCCGAGCTCGGTGCCCCAGCCGTTCAGCGCGATGTAGATGTTGGTGACGTAGAACCACGTCGCGAGCTTGAACGCGTCGTTGCCGAGACTGGCCGGGTCGCCGGGCCGGACCGTGTAGAGCACGAACAGGAAGACGTAGTAGACCGGCACGATCCGGGCGACGCGATTCCGGTAGAACAGCCCGAGGCTGCCGAGCGGGGTCGACGCGCCCACCTCCACGGCCGTGCGGGCCGCGGCGAGGATCCGGACGATCAGGAAGCCGCTCAGGACGAAGAACAGCCACACGCCGGCCGTGCCGAGGGCCTCGGTCCTCGGGCTCGGCGCCTTGTGGCTGACGAAGACCATCAGGAACGCCAGGGCCCGCAGGCCGTCGAACCCGTTGATGCGGCGCTCTGAAGGGGCCACGGCGCGTCCTGTCCGGTGATCGACCGCGCCGCGCCGGGGCAGAACGCGCCCGCGCGGCCGGGTCCGGCCGGGAGGGCCGGGCAGCCCGGTTTAGACCGGCCCCCGCGCGGGGGCCCTTACCTCGATCGGCGGACGGGACCTCCCCGAAAGCGGTCCCGCCGCCCGGTAGGGCCGTCAGCGGCGGCGGATGAGCAGGACGACGAGGCCGACGGCGACGGCCGCCCCGGCCTGGGCAGCCAGCAGCGCGAGCAGGAACCCCTTCGGTAGAACAACCGCGAAACCGATCGCTCCTCCAATCAGTGCAGCGAACACCAGCACGACCAGCAACGCCTTACCTCCATTGATGGATCGGCGGCCGTCTTGTTGCCGAACCGGTCGTGGGCCCAGTGTTGTCGCAGGGGTTCCGCCTGCGATCGACGCCCCTTCGGACCGGCCGAGCGCCGCCGAAGCCGGCTGCGGCGAGGCTGGCCGAACCGGCCGGCTGCGCACGTCGCTCCGCAAGTTCCGATCCCGTCTCACCCCGAGTCAAGGAGCCGACATGTTGCGCCCGGCTGGGACCCCGACGCCGATCGAGTCGTCGACGCCGCAGGATATGGTCGAGACGCTGAACGAGGCGTTGGTCAAGACATTGCCGGCCCCGCGGCAGGCCGGCCCCGGCCTCCGGGTGAGCTGGGCGATGAAGCGCCTCCTCGACGCGACCATCGCGCTGACGGCGCTCTTCCTGCTTCTGCCCCTGCTGCTGTTCATCGCCCTGCTGATCTGGGGCAGCGACGGCCGGTCGCCGATCTTCCGACACAAGCGCCTCGGCCGGCACGGGCGCCCCTTCGGATGCCTGAAGTTCCGGTCCATGGTCGCGGACGGCGACGCG
Source organism: Methylobacterium sp. 275MFSha3.1 (assembly GCF_900108435.1). Lineage (NCBI taxonomy): Bacteria > Pseudomonadati > Pseudomonadota > Alphaproteobacteria > Hyphomicrobiales > Methylobacteriaceae > Methylobacterium > Methylobacterium sp. 275MFSha3.1. The sequence goes on from NZ_FNWP01000002.1 coordinate 148,812, forward strand.
GTGCTGGCGCGGCATTTCGCCGAGAATCCCGAGGCCCGGGCGGAGTGGGAGGCGTCCTTCAAGCTCACCCACGATCCCCGCGTCACGGCGCTGGGCCATGTCCTGCGCAAGACGTCCCTCGACGAGCTGCCGCAGCTCTGGAACGTGCTGCGCGGCGAGATGAGCCTCGTGGGGCCGCGGCCGATCGTCCAGGCCGAGGTCGTGCGCTACGGCGCCGACTTCACCGCCTGCTTCTCCGTTCCGCCGGGCCTGACCGGCCTCTGGCAGGTCTCCGGGCGCAGCGACACGGGCTACGCCGAGCGCGTCGCCCTCGATTGCGCCTATGCCAGCCAGTGGAGCCTTCGCCGCGACCTCGCCATCCTGCTCAAGACGGTTCCGGCCGTGCTGAGCCAGCGCGGCAGCCGCTAGGGCCATGACCGGGCGGCCGCGCCGCGCCCGCCGCGCCCGCCGCGGAGCGCGCCGATGAAGGGCATGATGCTCAACGCCCTGCTGGGCGTGATGCTGGGCCGCTTCGGCTCGGTCTGGCGGCTGCTGGTCTTCGTCCCGATCGTCGCGGCCGAGGTCGGCTACGGCCTCCTCGTCTACAACCTGAGCGCCGGCGCGTGCCTGCGGCGCGGGACGGCGCTGCTGGTCTGCGGGCAGCTGGCCTTCCTGCTCGGCGCCCTGCTGCGGCCCATCGCCAACGAGCGGTGAGCCGTCCGGGCCCGGTGCGGCCCGGCGCGGCGAAGCGGACACGTCAGGCCGGATCCTCCTCGGCGGCCGGCGCCTGAAGGCAGAGCCGCCAGAACTCCACGAAGCCGGCGGCGTACGCGGCGATGACGAGGCTCGACCAATGCATCGCGTGGCTCCGGGCGCGTTCGAGGGCCCAGCCTGCCGCGGAGACGTTAAGATTTAGCCCGGCCCGGTGTCGGGTCCGGTTCCAGGGCCCGGTGCCCGGCGCGGTGTCATGTGTGGTCCGATGCCCGGGGCGGTCGCCGGTGCGGCGTCCGCCCGCCGGTGCGGCTAGCGGCAGACGATCGATTCCTTAAAGCCGCACGGATCGCCCATCCGGGTGAACGCGACCCGCTCGAACAGCGCGGTGACCGGCTGTCCCGAATACTCCGTCGGTCCGAGCCACGACGCGAAGTCCGGGCCCTGTCCTGACCAGACGCTGAGCATGATCTTGCTCGGATGGGAGGGAAGCGGCCGGTCGGGCGTGCCGACGACCTCGCGCAGCAGGCGTCCGTTGACGTACCAGCGCAGGCGGTCGGGCAGCCACTCGAAGGCGTAGTCCGCGGTGGTGGTCGCGGCGTCGAAGCCGAGGGCGTCGAGGCTGACGTGCTCGCCGACGCCGCCGACGAAGTAGTTGAGCTGGACCTTGCTCGTGTCCTTGCCGAGCCACTCGAAGTCGATCTCGTCGTTCGTCCGCCGGTCGCCGTTGTCGGGGCCGTTATAGGTGAAGAACGCCGAGACCATGCCGGACCCGGTACCGGCCCGCATCCGGACCTCGTAGGTGCCGTAGCCGTAGCGCTCGCGGGTCTGGATCTCGGCGCAGCTGAAGGGGCGCTCCTTGTAGGTGATGTCCGTCAGGGACAGCGAGAGTTCGCCGGGCGTCGCGATCCGGGCGCGGTGCTTCGACCACGTGCAGCCCTGCCAGTCGCCGTTGACCCAGCCGTCCGAGACGTACCAGCGGCGTTCGTTCAGGGTGCTGAACAGCTCCACGAAGGATGCGCCGCCCTGGGCAGCCTGGGCCGCGGCGGGAGAGGCGGCCTGGGCCGCGGCCGGCGGCGCGGCGGTCTCGCCCGCGCTCGCGGGATAGGCCTGCAGGAGAAGCGTCGCCGCCACGCAGAGGCGGCGGCCCGGGCCGGACCAGATCGTCATGCGCACGTCCTCAAACCAGTCGCCGCAGGATCGCGGCGGCGCGCATCGTAGCGGCGGGGGCGGCTCCGGCCGGGGATCATTCGGACGATCCGGCCCGGGGCCGGCCCCCTCCTTTCGGACGATCTCGCGCGCCGTGCCGGGATCGCCCTACCGTGCCGGCGGACCGGCCGCGGCGCGGACCGGCCGGAGAGTCGCGGAGTCGTCCGGTGCGCAGCTTAGAGGCCTCGTCCCCCGTCCCGGAGGTCTGCGTCATCATCGCGGCCCGGGACGCCGCGGACACGATCGCGACCGCCGTCGCCTCGGCGCTCCGGCAGCCGGAGGTCGCCGAGGTCATCGTGGTGGACGACGCCTCCGCGGACCCGACCGGCGCGGCCGCCGCGGCGGCCGACGACGGTACCGGCCGCCTGCGGATTATCCGGCTCACCGAGAATGTCGGACCCGCCGAGGCCCGGAACCGCGCCATCGCGGCCGCCCGCGCCCCGCTGCTCTGCATCCTCGACGCCGACGACTACTTCCTCGAGGGCCGGCTCGGCCGGCTCCTCTCCGCGCCCCGGACCTGGGATCTGATCGCCGACGACATCGTCATGGTCCGCGGCCGCGAGGCGGCCTCCGCCGCCGGCCTCGTCACCGGGCCCGGGCGGCCGCAGCGGCTCACCCTCGCGGCCTTCGTGAGCGGCAACATCCCCCGTCCCGGCGCGAGCCGGCGCGAGCTCGGCTTCCTGAAGCCGATCATGCGGCGGGGTTTCCTGGACCGGCAGGGGCTGCGCTACGACGCGCGCCTGCGGCTCGGGGAGGATTACGCCCTCTACGTCGAGGCGCTGGCGGCCGGGGCGGTGTTCGCCGTGACCGCGCCCTGCGGCTACGTCGCGGTCGAGCGGTCGAACTCGCTGAGCGCGCAGCACCGGACGGACGACCTCGGGGCGATGCTGGCCTTCGACGACGCCATGCTGGGCCGGCCGGGTCTCGCCCCGGAGGCGCGGGTGGCCCTCCGGGCCCACCGCGCCGCCACGGCGCGGCGCTGGCAGCACCGGCGCGTCCTCGACCGGCGGCGCGCCCAGGGCTACGCGGCGGCCCTGCGGGAGCTGCTCGGCACGCCCCTGGCGTGGCGCCACATCCTGTCGGTGACCCTGGCGGACAAGCTCGCGCGCCTCGTGCCCGCGTCCGTGCCGGAGCGGGAGACCGGTCCGCGCCTGCTCCTCGGACCGGAGCGCCGCCTCGAGCCGGCGCGCTGAGCCGGCGCCGGGCCGGGCCGACAGCGGCGCGTCAGCGCTCCTCCCTGCGCGCCCGCACGGCCGCCACGTCGGACCGGACCTCGTCCAGCGCGCTGCGGACCCGCTCCAGGGCCGTCGAGACCGTCGCGTCCAGGTCCGGATCGACGGCGTCCGGCGCCGTGCCGTGACGGAAGCCGTCCAGCAGGTAGGGCATCATCTTGCCGTGGAGCGCCGTGTAGGCACCGGGACTGGACAACTCGTAGACGACCGCGAGAGCGTGATAGGCTCGGACGAGAACCTCGAGCGCGACATCCGCGCTGCGCGCCCCCCGATCGCAATCATCGTTGCCCATCATCGTGCTTGATAATTTATTGCTGCCCCGTCCGCCGGGTAACATGCCCACTTAAGACTGTCGACGTCGGGAGCCATTGCAATCTTCGATCCCCTATGGCGCGGGGCCGTTTATCCGCGCGCCATGGCTCGACTGCAACAGTCGCTGAATAGCGGGGGGCAATTCAAGGTCTCGTCTAGCCGCGGAGCTGCCGCGTCGGCCGGATCATTGTGGCGATCTTGGTCTCGACCTCGACCAAAACGCTGTTCACAAGGTGAAGGGCGCCGTCAACTGTACCGGTTGTCAGGCTCTCGTCGCGGCTCGTCTCCTGGATGATGCGGAAATTGTCCTCGACGAACGCGCGGATCTTCTGCTGGACGTCGACGAACTCTCCCGGATGGGCCGTCTCGTAGAGGAGCGCCAGGGCCAGGTAGGCGCGCCCCACCATGTCCAGCGCCAGGGTCGTGCTGACCTCAGAATGTCCGGCGTCCGGGGGCGACACGACGACTGAATTTCCTGTCGGATGTTAGTTATTTACACTATCACGGACTTTATTCGGCGCCAACCGCGCCGATGATCGGTGATGTGGATTCTGCATTGATTCCCGTCGACCGTGGGCCGGTCCTCGGCGGGGCGGTCGGTGCCCGGTCGGAGCGCCGACACGACGCGCGCGGGCGCCGCGCCTGCCAGCGATCCTCGCCACAGTGATGGACGGACCGCCGGCAGGCCGGCCCGGGTTAGCCCGGCTCGGGTGGTGAGACGCGTCCCGTCGCGCGCGGCGCGGGCTCCGTGACCGTCCCGGGCCGATCGCGCGCGGCGTTAACGGCCGGCGGTAGCCCGGCGCTCGGCGCGGTCTTGGCCCGGCGCCAGATCCTGCGCGATCCGCAGCTTGAGCGCGAGGATCCGGTTGTGTCGCGCCATCGCGAGGAGCGACTCGGCGGTCCCGACATCGCCGCGCATCCGCAGCGCGTGGGCGGCCAGCGCCATCTGGGCAGCCATCGCGTCCGCCTGGCGGGCGGCGTGCGGGACGTTCTGGGAGAGGGGCATTCCGGCTGGCCACGGTTCGAGGGCTCAGCCGATCCTCCGGACGATCCGTTAACGATATCTTAATGGCCGCACCCCCGCGCCGTCCGAGCGGCGCGGGCCGTCACTTCCGGATGGGCAGGCGGCCGACCAGCCAGCCCTCCTCGTTGCGCACGAGGAGGGTCCAGGGCGGCTCCCGGCCGTTTCCCGTAATCTCGTCGGCCATCTCGGCGATCACGCTACGCGCCTCGATCAGGGCTTCCTCGAGGCCAGCGGCCTCGACCCCCACGTGGTCGTGGATCGTCTCCTCGGCATTTGCGATCTCGAAGTAGAAACGCGCCGCCAACAGGGTTCTCCTCCGCCGGAACTCTTCGGGGAGTTCAGTTCTATAGACCGGTGTTAGCATCTTAGCCGTTCGCGCTCCCGGACAAAGCGGTCGGGAAAAAGCAGCCTGTCTTTGACAATTCGGGTGATGCGCCGGGAAAATATTCGCGCGAACGTCGACCGGCGCCGCCGGATCAGCCGAATGGCGTAGCCGCCCGGCCGCCGCCATGGCCGGATGGCGATGTAAGGCGCGGTTCGGGGCGGCCCGGCTGCCGGTTCGGGACGGGCCGCGGCGGGGTCGGGCCGGTCGGGCCGAATCGTCGCCGCTACGCCCGATCGGCCGAGCCGCGTACGCCTAAGATATGATGTTGGTGGCCCTGTCGGGCCGCCGTAGACCCGAGCGTCGGTGCGATCGCGGCGAGGATTCCATGAACATCACGATGGTCGGGTCGGGCTATGTCGGTCTGGTCTCTGGCGCGTGCTTTGCGGATTTCGGCCACACGGTCGTGTGCGTCGACAGCAATCGCGGCCGGATCGACGCGCTGAATGCCGGCCGGATGCCGATCTACGAGCCGGGCCTCGAGGCCCTGGTCGCCGAGAACGTCCGCCAGGACCGCCTGTCCTTCATCACCGACCTGGAGGCGGCGGTCGGTCAGGCCGACGCGGTCTTCATCGCGGTGGGCACGCCCTCCCGCCGCGGCGACGGCTTCGCCGACCTGAGCTACGTCTACGCGGCCGCCCGCAGCATCGCGCGCGCGCTGCGCGGCTTCACGGTGGTGGTGACCAAGTCGACCGTGCCGGTGGGCACCGGCGACGAGGTCGAGCGCATCATCCGCGAGACCAACCCCGAGGCGCAGTTCGCGGTCGTCTCGAACCCCGAGTTCCTGCGCGAGGGCGCGGCCATCGCCGACTTCAAGCGCCCCGACCGCATCGTCGTCGGCACCGACGAGCCGCGGGCCGTGGCGGTCATGGAGCAGATCTACCGCCCGCTCTACCTCAACGCCGCGCCGATCGTCGCGATGAGCCGCCGGACGGCCGAGCTGACCAAGTACGCGGCGAACGCGTTCCTGGCGGCGAAGATCACGTTCATCAACGAGGTGGCGGACCTGTGCGAGGCGGTGGGCGCGGACGTGCAGGCGGTGGCGCGCGGCATCGGCCTGGACAACCGGATCGGGTCGAAGTTCCTGCATGCCGGGCCGGGCTACGGCGGCTCGTGCTTCCCCAAGGACACGCTGGCCCTGGTCAAGACCGCGCAGGATGCGGGCACGCCGCTGCGGCTGGTCGAGACGGTGGTGGCGGTCAACGACCAGCGCAAGCGCGCGATGGCGCGCAAGGTGATCAAGGCCTGCGGCGGGTCGGTGCGCGGCAAGACGATCGCCCTCCTCGGCCTGACCTTCAAGCCGAACACCGACGACATGCGCGACGCGCCCGCGCTGGCGATCGTGGCGGGCCTGCAGGACGCCGGCGCCGTAATCCGCGCCTACGATCCCGAGGGCATGGAGCAGGCGCGCCCGCTCCTGCCCGGCGTCGCCTTCGCGGAGGACGCCTACCACTGTGCCGAGGGCGCAGACGCTCTGGTCCTCGTCACCGAGTGGGACGCGTTCCGGGCCCTCGACCTCGACCGGCTGCGGGCGGCGATGCAGCGACCGGTCCTCGTGGATCTCCGCAACGTCTACCGGGCCGCCGACGTCCGGGCGCACGGCTTCGCCTACAGCAGCGTGGGCCGCCCTGACGAACCCGGTGACCAGCCCGGCGACGAGTCCGAGATCCCGCCGGCTCTGCCCCCCGCCGACGCCGTCGCCGGGACCGCGTGAGGCGCGGCCGGGCCCGCGGAACGCGGGCCCGTCGTCGCCCGGCGCCGATGAGGGCGGCGGACGGAAGCCCCGCCGATCCGCTGGACGATCCCCCGTACGGGCGACCCGGCGCGCGGCCGCTCCGGCCGCGGGGACCGCGCCGGCGCGTGGCGGCGAGAGGACGGGGAGGCCGATCCGCGGCGTCGGGACCGGGCCGGTGGCGCCGCGCCGATCCGCCGACCGCTTGGCGGGGCGGTCCGACGCGAAACGGGTCCCCTCGCGGGCCGCCCGGGCAGGCGATCCACGAGGAGACCCCGAAGCTCCGTCCGGCCGCGCCGGACCGAATTTCTGCCAGGGCGGCCCCGCCGCGGCGGGGCCGGCGCCCGAGCGATCAGGCCGCCGGGGCCTTCACGCTCGCCAGGCTGGAATCTTCCCGGAGGAAGTACTTGTTGGTCAGGTAGGCGACCTCGGTCCGGTTCTTGGCCTTGAGCTTCTTCATGATGTTGCGGACGTGAACCTTCACGGTGCTCTCGCACATGTTGAGTTCGTACGCGATGATCTTGTTCGGCGTCCCCTTCCGGAGCGCCCGCGCCACGCAGAGCTGCCGCGGCGAGAAGATGTCGTCGTCCCCGGCCTCGACCGGCTCGTCCACCTTGATGTTGGCCAGCAGGGGGAGGAGGCATTCGGCCGGGATGTAGACGCCGCCGGCCTGCACGAGCTGGAGCGCCTGCAGGGCGATGTCCACGGAGGTCGTCGTCGGGATGTAGCCTTTGACGCCGAGCTTGATGATCCGCACGATCTGGTCGAGGTTCTCGCCGTCCGAGATGACGGCCACCGGCGGAGCACCGGCCTCGCCCTGCAGGAACGCCAGTTCCCGCGTGATCTCGGTCCATTCGGTCTCGGTCAGGTTGCCGTCGGGCCGGCAGAGAACGACCACGCTCGCGGCGACGAACGGCGTCTGCCGCTTCCACGATTCGATGTCCGCGAAGACTTCGAACGACGTCTGCCGGTCGGCCTCGCTGAGCGAGGCGGCGAGGCATCGGCCGACGAGCTGGCGTCGATCGATGATGACGATGCGGCTCGCGCGGCCCCGGGACTGGTCCCGTTGCTCGACGACGACCGGGTTGTCACCGGCATGTGCACCCGAAAAGCCGCGGCGGCTTTCGGCCGTGTCCCGCTCAACGAGGGTGAGCGCGTCTCGAGTACCAAGACTGGCCATAGAAAATTACCTCCTTTCGAAGGAAGCCGAATGTCAGCGATGACGGGATACCCAATGCGCTCGCCGACGGCGTGACACTGAGATACGCGGTGGCGCCGGTCGCCTTGGGGCGATTGCCGATGACCACGGATACAATGCTAGCTTTCGTAAAATCGTCTGTAAATACCCTATTTGAATCTTAACCCTTAAATTGCAGGGCTAAATACAATCATCGCGCACTACGTACGTACATAGTGATTTGTTTGATTGCGCACGACGGTGCTGGTGGAGAGATGCATTCGCAAGATCATTCGCCGTCTGTGATGGTCCGATTCAAGATCTTTTCGAATGTAGTCGCTCAGATGTCGGTTTTAAGAATATCGAAACTTTGTCTTATTCGGAACTACTTGTTGCGTGGTCGTATCGGTGGGACTTCGAGGGCAATTCAATGATCTCGGTGCGATGTAGGTATTCGTGACGCGAGTATTCGAGGGATGAGGGCCCGCTGTACCTGACTGAGGCTAAAAGGCAACATGCGTACTCGGTTGTTTACCCTGTTGGGGTCCGAGTACTGATTTCGTCGGTGCGGCGCTGTACCAAACGGCACGCTGCGCGGAAGGAGAGGCCGCCCCGCGCGCCGTCCGACGCGACGGGCGAATCACTGGCGGATCCCTGTCGGGATCCGGAATCGCCGCGGCGGCGATCGAGAGCGCTCTCCGCCGAAGTGGATACCGGTTCGGCGTGAGAGAGCGCGTCGAGACAAAGGTTTAGAGCCGTGCCCGATTGCAACGCGATCGGGCACGGCTCTAGTCCAGCCGGACCAGGAGATCGCGCATGCCGCCGACATCGACGAACGTGCTGAGGTCGCGGCCGAGCAGGCCGGCATGTCGCTCCGCGTAGGCCTCCGGCGTGAGCGTCCGCAGGAACGCCGTCACCGAATCGGCGAGCGGCTCGGGAAACGCCCAGCCCAGGCGCTCCGACACCGCGTAGCGTCCGGTCGCCGTCGCGGCGCGCGCCAGCGTCAGGGCGCCGCACAGGCCGCCCTCGTAGAGCCGGTTCGGCAGTAGCCAGTCCGAATTCAGTCCATCATCGAGGTAATCGACGGCCCAACTGAAGTGGATCCCGCTGTAGATCTCCGGAAGGTCGCGGGGATTGGCGTAGGGGCCGCGGAACGACATGTTCGGCCGGCCGTCAAGCGTGTCCGCCAGGGCGCGCGGGGCGATGTCCTCCTCGGAGAGGCGCCCGGCCAGAACGATCCGCACCGAGTCGCCGAGGGCGTCCGCGATGGCGGCGAGGATCGTCAGGCTCCGGCGGCAGCGCAGCGTCCCGAACCAGCCGATCACCCAGGGCGGTTCCGCCGTCCGGGTGCGGTCGAGCCGGGTCGTCACCTCGCCGAGGCGGTGGCCCATGACCTTGTTCTCGAGGAGGTGCCACGCGCCGGCGAAGCCCTGGACCGGCCGGAAGTACCGGTCGATGAAATCCGGGGCACTGACGACGAGGAGGTCGCTGCGGCCGAGGATCCAGCGCTCGACCGCGCGGGCGATCCGTCCCGGCGCGTCCGGCCGCACCATCAGCCGCTGGATGTCGAGCACCTCGTAGACGAGGCGCGCGCGGCTCCCGGCGAGGCGCGCCGCGGTCCAGGCCACGAGGGCCATGTCGAGGTTGCGCACGTAGATCACGTCCGCCGCGCGCAGGTCGCGCCGGCGGCGCAGCGCCCGGGCGATGCCGACGGCGAGGCGCGGCAGGCGGCGGGCGTAGTTGCGGTCGACGGTCAGGCCGAGGGGGACGATGTCGTCGGCCACCGGGGCCTCGGCCGGCACCGCGCCGGGGCGGTCCCGCTCGAAGGCGTACACGATGACCGACCACCCGGCGTCCCGGATGGCGTCGACCCGCTTCCGGACCGTGGGCTCGGCCCGGTCGTGCCCGAAGAAGGCGACGCGGCGACCGCGCGGGGTCTCGGAGGCCGTGACGGAGGCCGTCGCGGAAACCGCGAAGGCCGGGGTCGGGGCGGCCCGGGCCGGCGCGAAGGCCGCCACCCGGTCGAGGCCTTCGGCGCGCGGGCCGGTCACGAGGCTGCCTGGGTCGCGCCGCGGGCGCTGCGCCGGGCCGCGGTCCAGCGGCTCAGCGCGCCGCGGAGTCCGCCGCGCCGGACCGTCTGGCCGTCGTTGGTCTTGTTGAGCACGACGCCCAGGACGGTGCTGCCGCTCGACTCGAGATCGTGCACGGCGGTGGCGACGTCGTCGATGCTGGTCCGGCCCGCCTCCACCACGATGATCAGGCCGTCGAGCGTGTCGAGGAGCGGCCGGAGCGTGGGGAGCTCGTCCACCGGGGGCAGGTCGACGACGACGCGGTCGAGGGCGGGGCGGTCGAGGGCGGGGCGTCCGTCCCCCAGCACCGCGGCGACGCCCTCCGGGGTCATCAGATCGCTGAAATGGGGATCGTTCGGGTGGCGGTTGCCGCAGGCGAGCAGGCGGACCTCGCCGGGCTGGGGGCGGACCGCCTCGGTGGCGCCGCAGCGGCCGGCGAGCACGTCGAGGAGGCCGCGCTGCTCGGTGGCCTGGCTGAGCCGCGAGAGCGTCCCCTGCCGGACGTCGGCGTCGATCATCAGCACCCGCCCGGAGCTCGCGCGGGCGCGGGCGAGGAGCTGGCCGAGATTGCTCGCGAACAGGGTCTTGCCCGCGCCGGCCCCCACGGAGGTGACGCCGATCGCGAAGACCGGGCCGCGACGGTCGCTGCCCAGGACGTGCGCCTTGAGGCTGTGCAGGCGCTCGACGAACACCGATTGCGGCATGAACCGCACGGCGCTCGCCCGGAACGCCTCGATGCTGGCCGGACGCTGCGCCTCGTTGGCGTGGGCCTGCGCCAGGGCCAGCGCCGCCCGGAAGCCGGGCTCGCGCCGCAGCTCGGGGAGGGCGGCGAGGCAGGTCAGGCCGTGTCCGGTCAGCTGCCGGGGCGTGCGGATCGTCCGGTCGAACCAGTGCCGCGCGAAGGCGCCGCTCACGCCGAACCCGGTGCCGACCAGGAGGCCGAGCAGCATGATCAGGCTGCCGCGAGGCGCGCTCGGGGATTCCGGCACGGTCGCGGGCGTGATCACGTGGGCGGAGGGCTGCGGATAGGATTGCTGGTTGACGGCGTCGATGTAGCGCTGGAGCAGGTTGGTGTAGATCTGGTCGTAGGTCTCGGCGGTGCGGTCGAGCTCCCGCGCCTTGACGCGGGCGTTGCTCATGATCAGCGTCTTCGAGATCAGCGCGTCGAAGGCCGCCGTCATGCTGTCCTCGCGCGCCTTGGCGACCTCGTAATCGTGGTCGAGGGACACGGCGAGGCGCTCGAGCTCGGTGCGCAGCGACTGCTTGGCCGCCAGGATGTCCCGCTGGATCGCCTGGACCGCCTCGTGGTCGGGGCCGAGTCGGCGCTTCAGGTCGTCGGCGCGCTGCACGAGGTCGACGTACTGCCGGCGCAGCTGGATGATGACGCTGTCCTTGAACGCCTCGGTGATCCCCGGATCGGCGATGTCGGAATCGAGGAGCCCGCGGATCTGATCGCGCACCGCGCGGGCGTCGACGGTCTTGGACCGGGCTGCGGCCACCGCGGTGTTGAGCTCCTCGACCTGCTGCTCGCCCACGAGGCCGCGCTTGCCCAGGTCGATGATGGTGTGCTCGGCCTTGTAGGTCTGGGCCTCGCGCGAGGCCTGGCTGGCGCGCTGCTGGAGTTCCTTCAGGCGCGGCAGCATCCACTCGCCGGCGACCTTCCAGACCTGGGCCCGGTTCTCCAGCTCGGTGCTGACATAGGCCCCGGCCACCGCGTTCGCGACGGCGGCCGCCGTGGCGGGATTGTCCGCGCTGTAGCCGACCTCGATCACGTAGGCGGCGCCGATGCGGCTGGCCTCGACGTTCTCGCGCAGCGTCCGTGCCTGGCGCAGGTCCGGGCTGACGGGGGCGGGTTCCTGGACCGGCCGCTCGGCCCCGATCAGCCGGAGGGGCAGCGCCTTGGCGGCCTTCACGAACTCCCGGACCTTCGCGACGAGCGGGTGCGTCGGCGCCGCCAGATCCTTCAGGGCCGACTCGTCGAGCCGGTGCACGGCGGCGAGCGCGATCTTCTCCGAGCGGATGTACTCGACCTGGCTCTCGACCTCGGCGATCTCGAGCGGCGTCCCGGCATTGGGCGTGTCGCGGGCCGTCACCGGGCTGGAGCGGCTCTCGATGTAGACGCGGGCCCGGGCCGTGAAGATGGCCGGCGCCGTCGCGACGTAGATCCCGGCGCAGACCAGCCCGACGGCGGCGAAGGCCAGGATCGACCGCCAGTTCTGCCGCGCGATGGTCAGGATCGAGACCTGGGACTCCGTCTCGGGCGAGAAGGGCTGGCCGCGCCAGGCTCCGGTCCCACCGGGGCGGGTCGCACCGATCGGCAGGAAGGACGCGCTGGTCGAGTGTCGGTTCATGGATCTCTCCTCACCGCGGCGGTCACCGCCTCGGGGCGCTATCCGTCAAAGGGGACGCCGGCTCGGCCCGATGGGCGCGTCGAGCCGGGGCGGGTGGGTCAGTTCTGGCCGGCCCCGTCGCCGACGCCCCGCATGGCGGGATCCGGCTTGAGCGCGATCTCCACGACGTCGCCCGGAAGGAGCTCCGTGTCCTCGGCGGCGTCGATCTGCGTCTTGGCCGGTCCGCTCTGCCGGAAGACCGCGATCGCCGCCTGCGCGCGGCTTCCGGACAGGAGCTGCGCCCGGAGGGCGCCGGTATAGACCAGCTTGTCGTTGATGCTGTTCAGGCGCGACCGGTACGTCGCCAGGTTGTTCTCCGCGACCTGGAGCTTCTCCAGGGCGTCCATGGCCTGCACGTCGTCGACCCGCTCGAGCTTGCGGGCGACGTCGCTCTTGTCGCGCTCGAGCTGGGTGAGCTGGACCGTCGTCTGCAGCGCGCGGGTCGAGGAGAGCAGGACGGCGCGCCGCGCGTCGGTCAGCCGGGTCGTGACCACGGCGCCGCGCTGGAAGAGCGCCCGCACGGTGTCGTAATCCTCGGCGTCGGCGGTGACGCCCTCCTTCTCCTTGACCTGCTGATCGCTGAGGCTGGTGAACTGCGTCTGCGTCCGGTTGAGGGAGCGCTGCAGATGGTCCTTCTCCTTGGCGATGTCGGTCATCTGCACCCGGAGCTGCTGCTCGGCGAGCTTCTGCGCCGGGGTCGCGCGGCTGCCCGGGGCGACGTCCGCCGGCGGCGGGGACTTGTCGCCCCGCGACGCGGCGACGACCGCCTTCAGGCGCCAGATCGTGGCGGATTCCCGCTGGATGCTCGCCCACGTGCTGTCGTACTCGGCGCGCAGGTTCGCCGTCTCGACGACGGGGTTCTCCATCCTGAACCGCAGGAGGTTGTAGCCGCCCGCCAGGGCGATGGCCTGCCGCACGGTCATGCCCGGATGGAACGGGTGCTCGCCCTGCTTGGTCACGTCGCCGCTCAGGTAGACCGGCTGGTACTTCGAGATCCGCACCCCGATCTCGTCGGGCTCGAGCACCGCGATCGATTCCTTGCCCTCGGAGTTGCGCTGCCGCACCGCCTTGGCGGGCAGCGACTTCTGCAGGCTCTGGCGCAGCTCCGCGACGGTGAGCCCGGCGGCCGGCACGTCCCCGAGCAGCGGGACCATGACGGTGCCGTCGGTGGAGACCGTCGCCTCCTGCTTGAAGGTCGGGATGCTGAGGGCCGTGACCTCGATCGTGTCGCCGGGCCCGATGCGGTACTCCGCGGCCGCCGGCAGCGCCGACAGGGCGAGCAGGCACGCCGCGAGGCCGGCGCGGCCGGCGCGGGTGGTTGCGCGTCTTCCCGCGGTCTTCGTCGACATCTTCGACACGCATCGTCCCCTTAAGGCTCGCCCTCGGAACCCGGGCGCGGCGGTCGAGCGGCAGGACCGCGCCGGCCTCACGGGCTCATGAGGGCTGAGACGGCATGATGCGTAACGGCCGAGCCAGCCGGGACTCCTCCAAATGGCGGGCGCGGGCATCCTTGCCGGGGCGGGGGCTTCGCCTTTCGACGTAGGCCCCCTGGCCCGAACGGTGCGCCGGGCCGGGGAGGGGTCACACCGGACGGGCGCCGTTCGCCTTTCGACGGACGAACCGCATCGAAAGCCTGGGTTCCCGGCCGTCCGCAGCTCTGTGCAGTTTTGACGCACAGAAGTTCGGCGGAAGGAGCGGCGGGTATGCCGATTACCGATGCAGATATTGGGGCGGATGTGGGGATCTTCTACCCGGATCTAGTCAATATTTATGGATGTCGAATCGAAAGCGGTTCGCGCATCGGCCCCTTCGTGGAGATCCAGCGCGGCAGCCGGATCGGCCCGCGCTGCAAGATCTCCTCGCACAGCTTCATCTGCGCGGGCGTCTCGATCGGGGCCGAGGTGTTCGTCGGCCACGGCGTGGTCTTCACCAACGAGCTCTACCCGGAAGCCACCAACGCGGACGGGAGCCTGAAGCGGGACGGCGAGTGGGAGCTCGTCGAGACCGTGGTCGAGGCCCGCGCCTCCATCGGCTCCAACGCCACCATCGTGGCGGGGATCACCATCGGCGAGGGCGCCCTGGTCGGCGCCGGTGCCGTCGTCACCCGGGACGTCCCGGCCTTCGCCATCGTCGCCGGATGCCCCGCGCGGGTCGTCGGCGACACCCGCACCAAGCGCGCCGAGAGCGCCGCGCGCGCCCGTTCCGTCCAGTCGCCGCGGCCCGAGCCGGCCGAGCCTCTGCAGGTTGCTTGAGGGGAATGCAGTCATGATCTCGATCGGTATCGTCGGATACGGCTACTGGGGGCCGAACCTCGCCCGGTGCACCTCGGAGAGCGAGCGCTGCCAGCTGGTGGCCATCGCCGACCAGTCGCCCGCCGCGCTCGGCCGGGCCGGCAAGCGCTACCCCGCCGTCCAGCTCCATCAGGACTGGCGCGACCTCGTGGCCGATCCCGCGATCGACGCCGTCATGGTGGCGACGCCGGTGAGCTCGCACTTCGAGATCGCCATCAACGCGCTGCGGGCCGGCAAGCACGTCTTCATCGAGAAGCCGATCACGCCCTCGGCCTTCGAGGCCCGGCTGCTGATCGAGGAGGCGGCCAAGCGCAACCTGCGGCTGATGGTGGACCACACCTTCGTCTACACGGGCGCGGTCGAGAAGATCCACGAACTCATCACGACCGACGCCATCGGCGACGTGTTCTACTACGACTCGACCCGGGTGAACCTCGGCCTGTTCCAGCGCGACGTGAACGTGATCTGGGACCTGGCGGTCCACGACCTCGCCATCCTCGACCACATCCTGGACCTCGCCCCGGTGGCGATCTCGGCGAGCGGCACCGGCCATTTCAGCGGCCGCCCCGAGAACATGGCCCACCTGACCGTCTTCTACCCGCGCGGCGTCGTCGCGCAGATCAACGTCAACTGGCTCGCGCCCGTGAAGGTGCGGCAGACGCTGATCGGCGGCAGCAAGAAGATGATCGTCTACAACGACCTCGACCCGATCGAGAAGGTCAAGGTCTACGACCGCGGCGTCACCGTCGGCGGCGGCTCGGACGACATCACCGAGCTGATGGTCTCCTACCGGACCGGCGACATGTGGTCGCCGCACTTGTCCTTCCGCGAGGCGCTGATCGTCGAGATTGAGCACTTCGCAGACTCCATCGAGAACGGCACCGCGCCCATGACCGACGGCCACAGCGGCCTGCGCGTCGTCGAGATGCTCGAAGCCGCCATGCGCTCCCTGCGACAGAACGGCACCCCCATCGACCTCATGCCACTTGCGAGGGCCTCGTGATCCCCTTCCTCGACCTCAAGGCGCAGTACGCGGCGATCGGCGGCGACGTCGAGACCGCGGTCCTCAACGTCCTGCGCAGCGGCGACTTCGTCCTCGGCCCGGCGGTCAGCGCCTTCGAGGCGGCCTTCGCCGAAGCCTGCGGCGCCCGCCACGCGGTCGCCGTCAGCAGCGGCACCGCGGCCCTGCACCTCGCCCTCCTCGCCCTCGACATCGGTCCGGGCGACGAGGTGATCACGGTCTCGTCGACCTTCGTGGCGACGGTGGCGGCGGTGCTGTACGCCGGCGCCACCCCGGTCCTCGTCGACATCGACCCGGTCGACTGGACCATGGACCCGGCCCTGGTCGAGGCGGCGATCACGCCCCGCACCAAGGCGATCCTGCCGGTGCACCTGCACGGCCGGATGGCCGATCTCGACGCGCTCGGCGCCATCGCCCGGCGCCACGGGATCGCCCTCGTCGAGGACGCCGCCCAGGCGCATCTCGCCGAGCGCGGCGGCCGCAAGGCCGGCACGATCGGGGATCTCGGCTGCTTCAGCTTCTATCCCGGCAAGAATCTCGGGGCCTACGGCGAGGGCGGCGCCATCGTCACGGACCGGGACGACCTCGCCGAGGCGGCCCGCTGCCTGCGCGACTGGGGCCAGCAGGGCAAGTACAACCACGTCCGCCACGGCTTCAACCTGCGCATGGACGGCGTCCAGGGCGCGGTGCTGGGGGTCAAGCTCCCGCACCTGGAGGGCTGGACCCGCACCCGCCAGGCGGCGGCGGCGGAGTACGGGGCGCGGCTCGCGGGCCTCGGCCTGGAGCTTCCGGCCCCCGCCGGCCTCGACCACGTGTTCCATGTCTACGCCGTGTCGACGGCGGACCGCGAGGGGCTGCGCCAGTACCTCAACGCGGCCGGTATCGCCACCGGCATCCACTACCCCGTCCCGGTCCACCGGCAGCCCGCTTACAGCCACCTCGACGACGGTGCCGGCCGCCTGCCGGTCACCGAGCGGCTGGCCGCCCGGACCCTGTCCCTCCCGATGTTCCCCGAGATGACGTCCGCGCAGATCGACACCGTCTGCCGGGCCGTCGCCAGCTACTGCGAGGTCGCCGATGCCCAAGCTGCGTGAGGTCACCAAGGGAAGCCGGTTCAGCGGCGACCTGCGCGGGACCCGGATCCTGGTCACGGGCGGATCGGGCTTCATCGGCTCCCACATCATCGACCTGCTGGTCGAGGCCGGCTGCGACGAGATCGTGGCCATCGACAACATGATCCGCGGCCGCCCCGAGAACCTCGGGGACGCCCTCGGCTCCGGCCGCGTCCGCCTCGTCCAGGGCGACATCCGCGACCGCGCCCTGATGGATACGCTGGTCAAGGGCACCGACGTGGTGTTTCACCAGGCGGCCCTCCGGATCACGCAGTGCGCCGCGGAGCCCCGCCACGCCTTCGAGGTGATGGCCGCCGCGACCTTCAACCTGCTGGAGAGCTGCGTCGAGGCCGGCGTCGCCAAGGTCGTGATGGCCTCCTCGGCCTCGGTCTACGGGATGGCGGAGGTCTTCCCGACGACCGAGAAGCACCACCCCTACGACAACCGGACCCTGTACGGCGCCGCCAAGTCCTTCGGCGAGGGCCTCCTGCGCTCGTTCAACGACATGCACGGGCTCGACTACGTGGCGCTCCGGTACTTCAACGCCTACGGCCCGCGGATGGACCTGACCGGCCGCTACACCGAGGTCATGGTCCGCTGGATGCAGCGCCTGGCCGAGGGCCAGTCGCCGATCGTGTTCGGCGACGGCCTGCAGACCATGGACCTCGTCCATGTCCGCGACATCGCCCGGGCCAACATCCTGTCGGCGATCTCGCCCGCCACCGACGTGGTGCTCAACGTCGGCACCGGCGTCGAGACCTCGCTG
This sequence comes from Methylobacterium sp. 275MFSha3.1, assembly GCF_900108435.1. Lineage (NCBI taxonomy): Bacteria > Pseudomonadati > Pseudomonadota > Alphaproteobacteria > Hyphomicrobiales > Methylobacteriaceae > Methylobacterium > Methylobacterium sp. 275MFSha3.1. Next base: position 166,219 of record NZ_FNWP01000002.1, read on the forward strand.
GTCGACCTCGCCGGCCACCTCACCCGGATCATGGGCCGGGACGGCACGCCGCTGGTCCACGAGGCCGAGCGGGCCGTGAACCCGGTGCCCCGGCGCCTCTGCGACACGAGCCTCGCCAAGGAGCTGATCGGCTTCGAGGCGAAGATCGGGGCGGCCGAGGGCCTCGCCGACCTCGTCGCCTGGTGGCAGGACGAGTCCCGCTCGGAACACCTGCGGCGGGCGCTCGCATGATCCCGATCGCCAAGCCCGAAGTCGGCGCCCCCGAGGCCGAGGCCGCCGCCGCCGTCGTCCGCTCCGGATGGCTGACCCAGGGGCCGCAGGTCGCGGCCTTCGAGACGGAGTTCGCCGCGATCGTCGGCGCGCCCCACGCCTGCGCGGTCTCGAACTGCACGACCGCGCTGCATCTCGCCCTGCTCGCCGTCGGGGTCGGCCCCGGCGACGAGGTGGTGACGGTGAGCCACAGCTTCATCGCCACCGCCAACGCCATCGCCCAGTGCGGGGCGACGCCGATCTTCGTCGACATCGACCCGGCGACCTACAACATGGCCCCGGACGCCGCCGCGGCGGCGATCACCGAGAAGACGAAGGCGATCGTCTGCGTCCACCAGATGGGCATGCCCTGCGACCTGGAGGCGATCGCCGCGATCGGGCGCCGCTCCGGCATCCCGGTGATCGAGGACGCCGCCTGCGCCATCGGCTCCGAGCGGCTCCAGGGCGACGTCTGGCGGCCGATCGGCAGCCCGGCGGGCGACATCGCCTGCTTCTCGTTCCACCCGCGCAAGGTGCTGACCACCGGCGACGGCGGCATGATCACCACCGCCAACGCCGCGTGGGACCGGACCTTCCGGCTGCTGCGCCAGCACGGGATGAGCGTCTCCGACATCGCCCGCCACGGCAGCGCCAAGGTGGTGGTCGAGGCGTACTCCATCGCGGGCTTCAACTACCGGATGACGGACGTGCAGGCGGCCATCGGCCGGGAGCAGCTGAAGCGGCTGCCCGACCTGATCGCCCGGCGCCGCAACCTCGCCGACGGCTACCGCGCGCGGCTCGCCGATCTCCCCGGGGTGACGCCGCCGCCCGAGCCGATGGGGCTGCGCAGCAACTGGCAGAGCTACTGCGTCCGCCTCCCGGACGACGCGGACCAGCAGGCGGTCATGCAGGCGATGCTCGACCGGGGCATCGCCACCCGCCGGGGCATCATGTGCGCGCATCTGGAGCCGCCCTACGCGGAGGCGCCGCGGCGGTTCGCGCTGCCCGAATCCGAGCGGGCGCGCGACCACGCGATCCTGCTGCCGCTCTACGCGGCGATGACGGAGGCGGAGCAGGACCAGGTCGTCGACGGCCTGCGCGACGCCCTGCGATGATCCCCGCACCGGTCAAGAGCCTCGCCCGGACGGTCGGCCTGACGCGCCCGCGCGTCGCCGCCGCCCGGATGGCCTGCGAGCGCACGACGCTCGCCCTCGCCCGGATCCGGCGCCCGGCGCCGGGCGGCCGCATCCTCTGCTACCACTCGGTCGGCCAGTCGGAATGCGGCGTCAACGACGTCTCTCCCGCGCGCTTCCGCCACCAGCTCGAGCGCGCCCTCAGCCTCGGCTACCGCTTCGTGCCGGCGGCCACGATCGCCGACGGGCGCGGCGGCGCGCGGGATCTCGCCATCACCTTCGACGACGGCTGGCGCAGCGTCCTCAGCGGGGCGGCGCCGGTCCTCAGCGATCTCGGGATCCCCTGGACCCTGTTCATCGTGTCGGGCTGGCTCGACCGGCCCGAGAGCGCGCCGCCGGGCATCCTGGGCTGGCGCGCCATCGAGGCGCTCGCGGCCAACGGGGTCGAGATCGGCAGCCATTCCGTGACCCACCCGGATTTCGGGCGCCTCAGCGCGGAAGAGGCGGCCGAGGAGCTGGAGGAATCCCGGCGCGCCATCGGGGCCCGCCTCGGCGTCCTGCCCGACTCCTTCGCGATCCCCCTGGGGCAGTCGGCGAACTGGACGCGGGCGGCCGCCCACGCGGCCCGGGAGGCGGGCTACCGGATCGTCTACGCGCAGGCGGTGGAGACCCGTCCCGCCGGAACCGTGGCGCGCAGCTTCGTCACGCAGTTCGACAACGATCTGGTCTTCGGTGCCCTGCTCCGAGGCGCCTACGACGCCTGGGAGGAGTGGGTATGAACCGACCCGCGCAGCGCCGCGTCTCCGTCGTGGTGCCCACCTGCAACCGGCCCGCCTTCCTGCGCGAGGCCCTGGCGAGCATCCGCGCGCTGGAAGGCCCCGACCTCGTCTTCGAGATCATCGTCGGCGACAACGGCGCGGCGGGCCCCGCCGCCGAGGTCGCCGCCGCGTTCGGCGCGATCCACGTCCCCGTCGACCGGCCCGGCGCCGGCGCGGCCCGCAATGCCGGCCTGACCCGGGCGAGCGCGCCCTACGTGGCGTTCCTCGACGACGACGACGTCTGGCAGCCGGCGCACATCCGGGAGCATCTGCGCCTGTTCGAGGCCGATCCGGAACTCGGGGTCGTGTTCGGGCAGATCGTCACCGCCGACCACGACCTCGTGCCGACCTACGGCCCCTGGCCGCCGGAACTTCCGACCGACAAGGGCGCGCTGCTGCGCCGCATGCTGAGCGGCTACTTCCCGCAGATCGGGGCGACGGTGGTGCGCCGGACCGTCGTGGACGCGATCGGCCTGTTCGACGAAGCCCTGCTCGGCGATCAGGACTGGGACTGGCAGCTGCGTGCCGTCCGCGGCCACGGCGTCGGCTTCGTCGCCGCGCCCTGCGTGCATTTCCGGCAGCGGCCGGCAGGGACCTTCGACCGCCTGATCGCCCGCCGGATCCACTTCACCCGCCTGGTCTTCCGACGCCACGCGCCGGCGCTCGGCGTCTCGCGGCTCGCGGCCCTGCGGCTCTATTTCGGGACCGTGCAGGGCTACTACGACGCCCTGTTGGACGCCACCGAGGCCCACATGGCCCGCGGCGACCGCCGCGCCGCCGCGGGAGCGTTCCTCACGGCATTCCGCCTGATGCCGCACCGGGCGATCCGGCAGGCGTTCCGGCCGACGCGCGTGCGCGCGGCCCTGCTGGCCCTGGCCACCGGGCCGGCCGCCCGGCCGCTGACCGCCGAGCCGAAGACGCGCTGAGGCCGACAAGGCTGTCGCTCCGCGGCGCGGACCCTCCCAGGGCCCGCGCCGCGGAGCGCGCTCGCGCTGTCCCTGTGGTGTTCGGCGGGCCGCCCAGGATTCCACGCGGTCCTGGCGGCTCCGCCGCCCCTGCGGCGGCGCGCGGGCCTTCGTCACGCAGACCGGTGAGGGCTGTGGAGGCGCGGGCGGGCGACCCGGCCTCCCGCGACGCGCGCGCCGTCCGGCGTGACCGATCCGCGGCCACCCGGGCCCGGGGGCGGCCTCAGGCGCCGGGGATCTGCGCCCGGAGCCGCATCGGGCCGAACCGATCCTTCACGTTGCGGACCAGCCATTCCGGGAGGAGAAGCCGCACCGGCTCCCAGAGGCCGGAGAAGTCGCCGGCGCGGCGCAGGGCCAGCCAGGAGGCGACGCGCTGGCGCAGCGGCAGCATGCCGATGTAGTTCTTGGTCATCTCCGACACGGGGAAGTCCGAGCCGAACATGTCCTGGTGGCGCAGGTCGGGCTCGCCGAGATGGGGCGCCTCGGCCGGGCCGGGCGCGCCGGCCTCCGGGAGCAGGCGGGGCAGGGCCAGCGCCTGCGCGTAGATCGCGTCGAGTCCCGCCAGCCAGGCGGCCGGCGCGTAGAGGCCGGCGACCGCGGCGGCGCTCTCGGCGCCCGCGGCGTCCCGCGCCGCGGCGTCGATGATGAGCGCCGTGAGGTGGGCCTCGTAGGCGGCCTGGTCGTGGGCGACCCGGGCCGTGACGTCGAGCCCCGGATGGTTGATCGCCACGATCTCCGCCGCCGCGGGCGCCTCGAACCGTGTCACCAGCGGCAGCCCGTAGGCGGCGGCCTCCAGCATCGAGGTCGACGACACGAACGGGTAGGAATCGACGTAGATGTCGGCCGCCTCGAAGAAGACCCGCGGGTCCGACAGCTCGGGATGGGCCGTGATGCGCCCGCCGGTGGCGGCCCGGGCCCGTTCCCAGTCGACCCGCTCGCCGGGGCCGACCACGATGAGCCGGGCCTGCGGATGTGCCGCGAGCAGGTCGACGTGGCGATCCGCGTAGGTGACCGGCCCGACGTTGCGGTACTTGGCCCCCCGGGCCACCGAGACCAGGAGGACGCTGTCCTCCGGGACGCCCAGGGCCTGCTTGGCCGCGCTGCGGGCGCGCTGGCGCTCGGGCAGGGTGATCAGGGTCGGCAGCAGGAGGCTGCGGGCCGGATCGACGCCGCGCCGCGTGACGGCGAGCCGGCGCGCGGCCTCGCGCAGGTTGATCACCGCGTGGCTGATCCGCGTCCCGATCCAGAACAGGTGGTCGGCGTGGTTGAGGAGCAGGACCGGCGGGCTCTTCGCCGGATCCGCGAAGGCGATCAGCGGGACCACGTCCTCGCAGTGGATGTGCAGGACGACGACGTCGTAGCCGCGCGCGATCTGGCGCAGCTCCCGCGCCCAGGCGAGCTTGTCGCCCTTGTGGTGGTTCAGGTGGTGGATCCCGCCGCCGCTCTCGCGCACTGCGGCGGTGATCCGCCCGTCGACCGGGCCGCGATGCTGGGTCAGGGCGACGCCGTTGACCCGGTTGCGGTCGGCGCCGATCCAGAGCGCGAGCATCTTGGTGAGGCCGCCCACCGGGGCGAGCTGCGTGCAGACGTGGAGGACGCGCCGGTACGGCGCCCCGTCGGCCCGCGCGCCGTCCGGCCCGCCGCCGTCGAGGGTCCGGCCGATCCCGGTCATCAACCGTTCGAGGCGCGGGCTCGCGAACACGCCGCAGTGCCGGTGCGCCGCCAGGGTCGCCGCGATGGCGGTCTCGACGGCCGCGCCGGCGTGGTTCCCGGCCGCCGCGAGACGCTCCGCGTGCCGCACCCGGGCATCGAAGGCCGCGAAGTTCGACCGGATCCGCCCGGCGCGGGACGCCGTCCCGCCCGCGGGCTCCCCGTCGCCGTCACGGACGAGTTCAAACGCGCCTTTGACCATCACGCCCTCCGGGCCTCAGCGCTGCGACGCGGCGCCGTTCGTTGTCCAGGTCCCCGCCTCGTGGAACACGCCGAAGACGTCCGGCGCGAAGACGGGGTGCTCGATGTGGAAGCGGCCGCCGATCTTGGCGGCGAGGAGCCGCTCGAAGCCGCGCTGCCGGACCACCATCGAGACCGTGTAGGTGTCGGCGGTCAGGGTCAGCGGCGGCGTCAGCAGCTCCACCTCGCCCTCGCCCGCGAGGGCGGTCAGGCCGGTGCCGTCCGCCTGGGTGCTGAAATTGCAGCAGAGCAGCTCGTCGGACCGGGTGATCGAGAACAGGACGTGCGGGTCGGCGATCGGCTCGGCGGCGCTGTAGCGGGCCCGGATCCGCATCCGCTCGCCGTGGCGGAACAGCGTCCGCGGCGCGCCGGATTCGTCGGCGATCGTCACGTCGCTGATCCGGACCGGCAGGTCGCCGGTGTCGGGGCGGAACCACGCGGTGTCGGCGAGGTAGCTGTCCCGCTCGTAGTGGGTCAGGCCCTCGTCGGTGGGGCCGTCATAGGCGACGCGGCCGCCCTTGATGTAGATCACGCGCTCGCACATGGTCTTGATGCTGAACATGTTGTGCGAGACCAGCAGGATCGTCGAACCCTTGCCCTGGAGGCGCCGGGCGAAGTCCATGCACTTGCGCTGGAAGGTGTAGTCGCCCACCGCCAGCACCTCGTCGAGGAGCAGGATGTCGGGCTCGAGATGCGCGGCGACCGAGAAGGCCAGCCGGACATACATGCCGCTGGAGTAGCGCTTCACCGGCATGTCGATGAAGTCGCCGATCTCCGAGAAGGCGACGATCGCGTCGAACTTCGCGGCGATCTCCCGACGGTCCATCCCGAGGATCGAGCCGTAGAGGAAGATGTTCTCGCGGCCGGTCAGCTCCCGGTGGAAACCGGTGCCGACCTCGAGCAGGGCCCCGACCCGGCCCTCGAGGCGGATCCGGCCGGTGGTCGGCGCGGCGATCCGCGACAGGAGCTTGAGGAGCGTGCTCTTGCCGGCGCCGTTGAGGCCGATGATGCCGACATTCTCGCCGTGCCGGATGCCGAAGCTGACCTCCTTCAGCGCCCAGAAGCTCTCCTGGGACGGGCGCGCCGCCGCGCGGCGGGTCACCAGGCCGCGGACGCCCTCGCTGAGCGCGTCGCGCAGCGAGTTCTGGTGGGCGGCGCGGGGGGCGCGCCAGTACTGCTTGCCGATATCCTGAACGCTGATTGCCATCGACATCAGATTACATCCGCGAAGGAGCGCTCCATGCGCTGGAAGAAGATCAGTCCGCTGATGAGCAGGGCGAAGGCGGCCGTGACCGAGACGGCGACCGCGAAGGCGTGGGGCGGCGTGCCGCCCAGGATGGCGAACCGGAACGCCTCGATCAGGCCGACCATCGGGTTGAGCGCGTAGATCCAGCGCACCGAGGCGGGCACGATGCTCGACGCGTAGACGATCGGCGAGGCGTACATCCAGATCTGGATCACGAACGGCAGCGTGTGCTTGATGTCCCGGAAGCGGACGTTGATCGGCCCGAGCCAGAGACTCACGCCGAGGGCGAGCATCGCCGTCACGATCAGGGTCGGGACGGCCAGCACGAGGTGCCAGTCCGGCACCGCCCCGTACCAAGCCATAAGGGCCAGCAGCACGCCGAGCGCGATGGCGAAGTCGACCATCGGCGACACCACCGTCGCCAGCGGGATGACCAGCCGCGGGAAGTAGATCTTCCGGATCAGCTCGGCCTCCGCCACGAGGCCGTTGGCGCTGCGCCGCACCGCCTCGGAGAAGTACGTCCACAGGACGACCGCGCTGCCGGCGAAGAGTGCGTAGGGGGCGCCGTCGGTGGGGATCTTGGCGAAGTGGCCGAAGATCACCGTGAAGATCAGGACGGTGAAGAGCGGCTGCGCGATCGCCCAGGAGGCGCCCATGGCGGTCTGCCGGTAGAGCACCTTCAGGTCCCGCAGGATCAGGACGCGCAGCAGGTCGCGATACTGCCAGAGGCCGACCGCGTCGAAGGCGACGATCCGGTCGTCGGGCGCGATCTCGGTCACCCGCAGCGTCGACGGGTCGGTCCGCTGTTCGGTCGGCCCGCGTTCCGACGTGCCGAGGGCAAGCGCATCCAAAGATTTCATCATTCGAGGCGGTCCCGCATGACGCTCTGAGCCCGTGGTCGAGCTCGGGGACCCGGTGCGAATCGGAAGTCGTGCCGCCCGGTCGTCCCGCCGGAACGGGCTATCATCGCGGTGCGGCGGTCCGAATTACACCTTTCGTCGTATCGGTCCGGCCGACTGAAGTGGTGGTTGTGATCAACGACCGTAATCGTAGCCAATCACGACAAATGAGACCTCGGGGGCGCGCCGCACGCGGCGTCGGTCCCCGTCCGGGACGACCGGCCCTCATCGGCCGGCGACCGGGACCAGGTTTCGGGAGAACCGCCATGCAGGACCCCGTGAGCGCCGCCGGCGCTCCGCTCGTGACGATCGCCATGCCGGCCCTGAACGAGGCCGCGCACATCGCCGACGCCATCGCGTCGGTGCTGCCCGACCGGGACGCCATCGCCTGCGAGCTGCTGGTGCTGGACGGCGGCAGTCGCGACGACACCTGCGCGATCGTCGCCGCCCTGAGCGCCCGCGACCCCCGCATCCGGCTCGTCCACAACGAGCGCCGCATCCAGGCGGCGGCGATCAACCTCGCCGCGCGACTCGCGCATCCCGCCTCCGCCTACCTCGTCCGCGCCGATTGCCACGCCGTCTATCCGAAGGGATTCGTGCAGAACCTCGTCGGCACGATGCGCCTGCGCCAGGCCGTCTCGGTGGTCGTGCCGCTCCGGACCGTCGGGGTCACGCCGCTGCAGAGGGCGATCGCGGCGGCGCAGAACAGCCGCCTCGGCAACGGCGGCTCGGCCCACCGGCAGGGCGGCATCTCGGGCTACGTCGCCCACGGCCACCACGCGGCCTTCGACCGGCGCGAGTTCCTGCGGGTCGGCGGCTACGACGAGACCTTCACCCACAACGAGGATGCCGAACTCGACCGGCGGCTCTGCGCGGCGGGCGGGCGGATCTACCTCGCCGCCGAGCTCGCCATCACGTACTTCCCTCGCGCCTGCCTCCGCAGCCTCGCCCGGCAGTACCTCCACTACGGGCGCGGCTGCGCGCGGACTCTCGAGAAGCACGCCAGCCTGCCGCGCGCCCGCCAGATCCTGCCGGCCCTGGTCCTGCTCTACGCCGTCGCGGCCCTGCCGCTGGCGGCCCTGATGCCCGCCCTGCTGATCCCGCTGCTGCTCTATGCCGGGGGCTGTGTCCTGAGCGGCCTCGCCCTCGCGCTGAAGGCGCGGGAACCCGTCCTGGTCATGAGCGGCCCGGCGGCCGTGACCATGCACCTGTCCTGGGCGGCGGGGTTCCTGTCCTATCCGGGCTACCGGCGGACGCTGCTCCGGGCCGCCCTGCGAAGGAAGCGCCGCCTGCTCGGCCTCCCGCCGGGATCCGACGCGGCGCGCGTCAACTGACCGCCTGAGTCCCCGTCGGCCGCGCCTTTCCGGCCGCGTCCCGCCAGCCGCGCCCCGCCATGTGCGGAGCGCGGCCGGGGCATGTCAGAAGCCCGACGCTCTCTCGCATCCGTCGCCCATTGGCCCTTCGGGGCGGTGGTCTCGCGCGACCAAGGCGATTATCGACACGCGCAACGATCCGGCCGCGTCAGGGCCCGGAGACCGGCCGCGCGCCGCGCGCGGCAGCCCAGGAGAGTTGTGACCGTGCCCGACAGTACCCCGCGTCCCGTGATGCTCGTGATCCTCGACGGCTGGGGTCTGCGGGACGCGGTGGCCGACAACGCCGTCCACCAGGCCAGGACGCCGGTCTTCGACGGTCTGATGCGGGAGCGCCCCCGGTCGCAGCTGACGACCTTCGGCGCCGATGTCGGCCTGCCCAAGGGGCAGATGGGCAATTCCGAGGTCGGCCACCTCAACATCGGCGCGGGCCGCGTCGTCCTGCAGGACCTGCCGCGGATCGACGCGGCGGTCGCCGACGGCTCCCTCGCCCGGAACCCGGCCCTGGTCCGGTTCATCGAGGCGCTGCGCGCGTCGGGGGGGACCTGCCACCTCGTCGGCCTGCTCTCGCCCGGCGGCGTCCACGCGCACCAGGACCACGCCGTCGCGCTGGCGCGCGCGCTGACGACGGCCGGCATCCCGGTCCGGCTCCACGGCTTCACCGACGGGCGCGACATGCCGCCCCGCTCGGCCGCCACCTGCATCGCCGACGTCGCGGCCGCCCTCCCGAAGGGCGCCCGCATCGCGACGCTGTGCGGCCGCTACTTCGGCATGGACCGCGACCGGCGCTGGGAGCGGGTCCAGACGGCCTACGACGCCCTCACGGAGGCGCGCGGGACCCGGTTCGAGCGGGCCGGGCAGGCGGTCGCCGCGTCCTACGCGCAGGACGTGTCCGACGAGTTCATGCGGCCCGCGATCATCGGCGACTACGCCGGCATGCGGGACGGCGACGGCATCCTGAGCTTCAACTTCCGCGCCGACCGGACCCGGCAGATCCTGGAGGCGCTGCTCGACCCGGCCTTCGCGGGCTTCGAGCGCGCGCGCACGGTCCGGTTCGCCGCCGCCCTGGGGATCGTCCAGTACAGCGTCGAGATCGACGCCTTCGCCGAGACCCTGTTCGGGGCCCTCGACCTGCCCAACGGCCTCGGCGAGACCGTGGCCCGGGCCGGGCGCGCGCAGCTGCGCATGGCCGAGACCGAGAAGTACCCGCACGTCACCTACTTCATGAACGGCGGCCGCGAGGAGCCCTTCGCGGGGCAGGACGCGATCCTCGTGCCCTCGCCGAAGGTCGCGACCTACGACCTGCAGCCGGAGATGTCGGCGCCCGAACTCACCGACCGCGCCGTGGAGGCGATCGGCTCCGGGCGCTACGACCTCATCATCCTGAACTTCGCCAACCCCGACATGGTCGGCCACACCGGCAGCCTCGCGGCCGCCGTGAAGGCGGTGGAGACCGTCGACACCTGCCTCGGCCGCGTCGTCGAGGCGGTGACGGCCCAGGGCGGGGCGCTGCTGGTGACCGCCGACCACGGCAATTGCGAGATGATGCGCGATCCCGAGACCGGCGAGCCGCACACCGCCCACACCCTCAACCCGGTGCCCGCCGCGCTCGTCGGCGTCGACGGCGTGACCCTGGCCGACGGACGGCTGGCCGACGTGGCGCCGACGCTCCTCGACCTGATGGGACTGGACCAGCCGGCCGAGATGACCGGCACGTCGCTGATCCGCCCGCGGGGCGAGGGCTGAGGGCCGGGGCCGGCGGCACGCCGCCTGCAGAGCCCGGGCTGTCATGCGCGCCGTCCTTGCGTTACCTCCCGCCACGGGCCGGTCTGTCCCAGCGTGGTGCGAGGTCGTGGTGCGTCTGACCGGTTCTAGGACATGATCGCCCGGCACAGCCTGATCTATGTCGGCTCGCGGGGCTTCGCGGCCGCCCTGAACATGGCCTCCGTGGCGGTGTTCACGCGGCTCGCGCCGGTGGAGAGCTACGGCACCTACCTGTACGTCCTGTCCTGGGCGCTGGTGCTCTACGGGGCGACCTGCCAGTGGCCGAAATTCGCGTTCTTCGCCCTCTACGACGAGGCGCGCGAGCCCGCGCAGGTCGGCACCGTCGTGCGGATCCTGGGCGGCACGCTCCTCCTCGCCGGGCTCGGCAGCGCGCTCGCCGCCGCCCTCGGCCTGATGCCGGCACGGATGGCGGCCGCGATCCTGGCGCTGGCCTTCGGGACCACCCTGTTCGAGGGCTCCACCGAGATCGCCCGCACCCGCCTGCGGGCCGGGGCGGTGGCGGCCTCGGTGATGAGCCGCGCCGTCCTGATCCTGGCCCTCGGCAGCCTGGCGCTGCACCTCTCGCAGGATCCCCTGCACCTCGCCTTCGCGGTGGCGGCCGCCAACGCCCTGGCCTCCCTGCCGGCCGCGGCCACGATCGCCCCGATGATGCCCGGCCGCGGCAGCCGCGCGGAGGCGCTGCGGCTGTTCGCCTACGGCTGGCCGCTCGTCCTCTCCTTCGGGACTGCGGCGCTCGCCCAGAGCCTCGACCGGCTGATCATCGCCAAGACGGTGGGGCCGGCGGGGCTCGGCGCCTACGGCGCCCTGGCCGACTTCCTGAAGCAGAGCTTCATCGTGTTCGGCGAGGCGATCGCCCTGTCGCTGATCTCGATCGCCAAGCGCGAGGCGCGGGTGGGCGGGATGGCGGCGGCCTCCGGGGTGCTGCGCGACGCCGCACGGGCCATGACGCTGATCGCGGCCTTCGGGGCCGTGTTCTTCCTGTGCTTCGACGATCTGGTCGTGGCGGTGCTGCTCGGGCCCGACTACCGGGCCGAGGCGCGGGAGCTCGCCCCGGTGCTGATCCTGGCGAGCATCCTGATGATGTTCCGCGCCTACTATTTCGGGCAGGTGATCTACTTCGCCCGCTCCAGCGGCCTGGAGGCGGCCGCCGCGTTCGCGACCCTCGCCACCGTCGCCGCGCTGTCGCTCCTGCTGATCCCGCGCTTCGGCGCCGCCGGGGCGGCCCTCGCCTTCGCGGGCGGCCAGAGCGCGGCCTGCCTCGTGCTGGTGCTCGGCGCCCGCCGGACCGGCACGACGATGCCGCTGCCGCTCGCCGACATGGCCGGCATCGCCGGGATCGCGCTGGCCTGCGGCGCGGTGAATGCCGGCATCGCCCTGGTCCCCGGCGGCCTGTTGCCGCCGGGACAGGCCCTGCGCCTCGTCCTGCTCACCGCCGCCGCCGGGGTGACGGCGTGGCGCTACGACGTGCTCGGCTTCGCCGGTGCGATCCGTCACCGTCTCGCGGCCTGACGGTCCCGCGATGGCAGGCCCCGCGTCGGACACCCCATCGGACACGGCCGCGCTTCCCGGCGGGCTCGTGGCGGCGGTCCGGCCCCTCGACGGGGCGGCGCCCTGGGTCCCGGCCTGGCGGGCCCTGGGTCGGGCGAGCCTGGTGCGCAACCCGTTCTACGAGGCGGGCTACGCCCTGGCGGCCCGCGACGCCTTCGGGGCGGGCGTCCGGCTCCTCCTCGTCGCCGACCGGCCCCCCGAGGCGCCCGGGGCCCGGCTCCTCGCCGCCTGGCCGTTCCGGCCGTCGCGCCGCCGCTGGGGCGTGCCGCTGCCGCTGCTCGTGGGCTGGACCCACGGCTACGCCCCGTTCGGGGCGCCGCTCCTCGACGGCGCCGCCCCGGAGGCCGCCCTGGCGGGGCTGCTCGCCGCGCCGGGCGCCCTCGGCCTGCCGCCGCGCCTCCTCCTGCCGAACGCTCCAACCGACGGCCCCCTGCCTGAACTCCTGACGGCGTGTGGCGGGCGCCGCGCCGCGTACTGGCCGCACGACCGCGGCCTGCTCGACCTGACCGGCCGCGGGCCGGAGGCGCGGGCCTCCTATCTCGGGCACCTCTCCGGGCAGCGCCGCCGCAAGCTCCGCCGCGCCCGCGCGCGCCTCGAGGCGGCGGGGCCCGTGACCTTCGAGATCCTCGCCGCGCCCGAATCCCTCGGCCCCGCCCTCGACGCCCACGTCGCCCTGGAGGCCGCCGGCTGGAAGGGTCAGGCCGGCACGAGCCTGGTGCAGCGGCCGGCGGAGATCGCCTTCCTGCGCGCCGCCCTGGCCGATCTCAGTGCCGATCTCAGTGCCGATCTCGGGGCCGATCGCGGGGCCGCGGACGGCGTGCGGATCGCGCGCCTGCGTCGGGGCGACCGGCTCCTGGCCTCCCTGATCCTGCCGGTCACCGGCCGCGAGGCCTGGGTGCTGAAGATCGCCAACGACGAGACGCGGCCGGAGACCGCGCCGGGGGTCCAGCTCGTCCACCGGCTGACCGAGGCGGTGGCCGGGGGCGACTGGCCGATCGACCGGATCGATTCCTGCGCGCCGCCGGACTTCGCCCTCGGCACCACCTTCTGGACCGCGCGCCGGCCGATCGCCCATCTGCTGGTGGAGGCGGGCCGCGATCCGCTGTTCCCGGTGGCCCGGACCCTGGAGCGGGCCCGGGAGCGCGTTGCCCGGGCGCGTCTCACCATCCGAAGCGGGCGATCTGCTCCAGCCGCGCCCGCGTCGCCGCCGCGTCGCGGCCCGTGACGGCGATCCGCCCGGACAGGTCGTAGCAGGTCGCGCAGAACGGCAGCTGCAGCAGCGTGTACCCGTCGTCCCGCGCCCGGGCGACGGAGGCGATGAGGCAGGGCAGGACCGGCTCGTCGGGCGGCCCGGCGAGGCAGTCGGCCCGGGGGCTGCCGAAGGCCGGGCGGTTCGGCCAGGTCAGCAGAAGCGTGGTCCCGCCCCGGCGGTCCGGGGCTGGCGGCAGGGTGTAGCTGCGCAGGAACAGCGCGCCGGCCGCGAGGACGAGGACCGGCAGGATCAGGGCTGTGCGCATCGGCGGTGTCCTCGCGCCTCAATCCCCCGCGTCGAAGCGCGTCCGATAGAACACCTCGCGGCCGGCGCCGTCGATCACCCGGACCGCCTCGGCCGGCTCGCCCGAGCGCTGCGGCACCCGGGCGCGGGCGAACAGCCGCAGGGCCCGCTCCTGCGCGCTCTCCAGGCTGCCGACCCGCACGGAGATCCGCGTCTGGATCTCGTCCGGCTCCGGTCCGAGGACTTCGATGTGGAAGGTCTCGCGCACGGGTATCCGCCTGATCGAGGGATCTTCAGCGCCGGATATCGGGATCCGGCTGCCGGCCGCCATAGCATGTTCCGGCCGGGTATCCGGTCCGGCGCCGCGCGGCGAGCCCGGGACGACGCGCCGCGGGCTCGATCTCGGCACGAAGTCCAATTGCCCCGCGGCCCGCCTCGGCACTAAGAGGGCCGTTCCGCCCGAGGAGACATCACCGGAGGAACCCCGTGGACCCGCTCAAGGCCGCCGCCGCGACGCTTCTCTGCCTCGCCCTGTTCTGGCTGGCCTTCCGGCTGACCCGGCGCCTGGTCGATCTCGCCATCGCGGGGGGCTACGCCGAGGAGCGCCGACGGCTCGCCGAGGAGGAGGCCGCTCAGGCCGAGGCGGGCGCCGTCCCGCAGGCCTCGGCCATCCGGGCCACCTCCGCGAGCTTGGCCTCGAACAGGGACCAGTCATCCGCCGCGGCGATCGGCGCCCACAACGCCTCCACCTCGTCGATCAGGAGCGTGCAGGGCGCCTCCGCGAAGTAGGGATGGTCGAGCCGCGCGCCCGGGGCGGGCGCGAGCGGCTTCAGCGCGGCCCGCACCGGCGCGAAGGCCTCGTGTGCGTAGTGGCCGGCGGACGGCCCGGCCTGCGCGCGGGTCGCGTTCGCGAGGCCGCCGTACCAGTCGAAGAAGAACCGCTCGAAGGGCGCCCGCGTCTCCGCGAGGAACCGCCAGACCGCCGAGACCAGCCGGTCGGTCTCCGGCCGCGGCGCCGGGGCGAGGCCGAGCCGGCGGAACAGGGCCTCGGCGAACGCCTCCTGCAGGGCCGGCCCGAATCCGGAGAGCGCCGCTTCCAAGCGCGCCTGGGGGGCCAGCACCAGCAGGCAGTCGGCGAGCCGGGCGAGGTTCCAGAACAGGGCCTCCGGCTGGCGGCCGAAGCTGTAGAGCCCGGTCTCATCGAAGTAGGCGGCCGTGAAGTCCGGATCGTAATGCGGCAGGAAGCGCCAGGGCCCGTAATCGAAGCTCTCGCCGGTGACGTTGATGTTGTCGCTGTTGAGGACCCCGTGGACGAAGCCGGCCGCCGCCCACTGCGCGCCCATCCGGGCGACCCGGGCGACAACGTCCTCCAGGAAGGCGACGGCGCGATCCTCAACGCCGTCGCGCCAGAGCTCCGGCCGGTGGGTCGCGATCGTGTGGTCGAGGAGCCGGGCGATGTTGTCCGGCTCGCCGAGCGCCAGGAAGCGCTGGAAGCTGCCGATGCGGATGTGGCCGTGGGACAGGCGCACCAGCACCGAGGCGCGTGCCGGCGAGGGCTCGTCGCCGCGCACGAGGTCCTCGCCGGTCTCGATCAGGCTGAAGCTCTTCGAGGTGTAGACGCCCTGCGCCTCCAGGAGGGCGGTGGCCAGCACCTCGCGCACGCCGCCCTTGAGGGTGAGCCGCCCGTCGGCGCTGCGCGACCAGGGCGTCGTGCCGCTGCCCTTGGTGCCGAGGTCGAGGAGGCGCCCGTCCAGGCGGTCGTGCAGCTGCGCGAACAGGAAGCCGCGCCCGTCGCCGAGGTCCGGATTGTAGGCGCGGAACTGATGGCCGTGGTAGCGCAGGGCCAGCGGCGTCTCGAAGCTGCCCGGCAGGGGCTCGAACCGGCCGAAATGGGCGATCCACGCCGCCTCGGACAGGCCGCCCAAACCGACCCGCTTCGCCCAAGTCTGGTTGCGGTAGCGCAGGATCGTCCGCGGGAACCGGGCCGGCGTCACCGGATCGAAGAAGGCGGGGCCCAGATCGGCGTGGCGCCGGGAGGGCGTGAAGGCGGTGTCGTCCATGCGGCGGCGCGTCTCGCGGGGTGAGGATGAGTCCCGTTGTACCAAGCGAGCCGGACGCGATCCGTTGCCGATCCCGTCCTCGCGAGCGCGGCGAAGCAACCCAGTGCAGCGGGACATCGGCCGAGCGTGGCGCCGCCTGGATCGCTTCGCTCCGCTCGCGAAGACGGCGGCCGACCCGAGAGGCGTCACGATCCTAGAGATCTGGTCGGGCCGTCCCGGACACCTGCCGCAGGGCCTCGCCGGCGATCATCGCGGCCGCGACCGCGACGTTGAGCGAGCGCAGGCCCGCCCGGATCGGCACCACGATCCGGGCGTCGGCGGCCGCGTGCACCGCCTCGGGCACGCCGGCGGATTCGCGCCCGACCATCAGGCAATCGTCCGGGCGGAAGGCGAAGTCCGTGTAGGGCACGGCGCCCGCCGTGGTGGCGAGGACGAGCCGGATCCCGGCCTCGGCCCGCCGCGCCGCGAAGGCCGCGAAGGAGCGGTGCCGGGTGATCGCCACGTGGTCGAGGTAGTCCAGGCCCGAGCGGCGCAGGTGGCGGTCCGAGACGTCGAAGCCCGCGGGCTCCACGATCTCCACCGCCAGCCCGAGGCAGGCGGCCATGCGCAGCATCGTGCCGGTGTTCTGCGGGATATCGGGCTGGTAGAGGGCGAGGCGGAGCATGGCGCCGGCCTTGTGCGGGGCGGAAGGCCCCGCCGTCAAAGGCCCCCGGCGCCGACGCGCAGCCGGCAAACCGCCGGGCCGGCCCCCGCCGGGGCCGAGACCGCGCGGAACGCAAGCCCCGCCAGAACCTTGAGGCGGCGCGACCCCCCTGTGCGGCCCCCGTCTGAAAGACCTGCTCCGATGCGCACCCCGCTCCTCGCCTCGGCCCTCCTGCTGGCCGGCCTCGCCACCGCCTCGGCGCAGACCGACGGCGCCAGATCGGACGGCGCCAAGCCGGACGGCGGCGCCGCCGCGACCCCGGTCCCCGGCCAGCCCGCCACCATGGCCGACAGCCTGCGCCCGACCTTCGTGGCCCAGGCCCCCGACGACATGGTCGCCAGCAAGCTGATCGGCTCCAGCGTCGTCAACGGCGCCAACGAGACGATCGGGCAGATCGCCGACTTCGTCCTCGACCAGAAGGGGGCCGTGAAGGCCTGGATCATCGGGGTCGGCGGCTTCCTGGGGATCGGCTCGAAATACGTCGCGGTCGACCCGTCCGTGCTCAAGCTCGACCGCACCGACGGCAAGACCCTCCAGGCGCGGATCGACACGACCAAGGACCAGCTCCGGGCGGCGCCGGAATACGTCTATCTCGGCAAGGAGCCGCCGAAGGGCGCCGCCCCGGCGAGCCCCGCGGGGGAGCCGGCCTCGAAGCCGTAGCGGTCGCGCCGGCGCGGCGCCGATCGGTCGGCCGGCGGCACCGCGCCGGCTTGCCTCCGCGCGCCGTTGTGTGCTGTGCCGGCCTCCCCGGAGGTCGGAACCCGTCCCATGCGCCGCGCCCTCGTCCCGCTCCTCGCCTTCTGCCTCGGCCTCATCGGCCTGACCGGGGCGGCGGTGTTCGCGTTCCTGCCCGACAAGGCACCGGTGGGCGTGCCGAGCGTCGGCGGCCCGTTCACGCTGGTGAACCAGGACGGGCGCACCGTCACCGAGCGCGACTTCGCCGGCGCGACGCACCTCGTGTTCTTCGGCTTCACCCACTGCCCGGACGTCTGCCCGACCACCCTGCAGCAGATCTCCGACGTGCTCGCTGCCCTGGGGTCGAAGGGCAAGACGATGCGGGTCGCCTTCGTCACGGTGGATCCCGAGCGGGACGATCCGGCGAGCCTCAAGACCTACCTGTCGAGCTTCGACCCGCGCATCACCGGCCTCACCGGCACGCCCGAGCAGGTCACCGCCACCGAGAAGGCGTACCGGGCCTATGCCCGCAAGGTGCCCGCCAAGGACGGCGACTACACGATGGAGCACACCGCCCTGGTGTACATCATGGACGCGCAGAACCGCTTCCTCGGCGCCCTCGACCTGACCCGGCCGGCCGACGAGGTCGCCGCGCAGCTCGCCAAGAAGATCTGACCGCCGGCCGGTCCGGCCGCACGCCCGTCAGAGCGTCATCCCGGCGTGGAAGCGGTCGGGGGAGAGCGGCAGCAGGAACTGCACGCCGAAGCCGCCCTCGAAGTAGCGCACCAGCCGGCCCGGCGTGCTGCCCACCGTGACGGCGGCGCCGAGGGGCAGCGGCACCGGGCAGGAGATCGCCACGCCCGACATCGAGATGTCGATGAGGCGCGCCCGGATCTCCCGGCCGCCCTCGACGCGCAGGACCACCGCCGTGTTGGTCGGCACGAGGCGCTCGTGCGAGCGTCCCTCCGGCAGCCCCAGCATCTCCCGGTTCGCCAGCCAGGTGAGCTGGGAGGCGAGCTTGTCCCGCTTGCGCGACGTGGCGTTGAGCTGGACCGCGAACCCGTCCGGGCAGGTGCGCGCGACGACGCCCTCGATGCGGCCGATATGCTCCAGGTAGAGCACCACGCGCTCGCCGACCGCGCCCTTGACCGCGCAGGTCAGCCGCACGCCGCCCGGCGACATGTCCACGGTCTGGCAGGGATATTCCCGGCGATCGGCCAGCATGTAGCGGCCGAGCACGGCGACCCGCACGCGCTGGTGGCGGCGCTGGTCGGCGGCACCGCGCGCCGGCTCGGCGGCGAGGCCGCGCAGATCAGTTCCAGCGGTGGCCTCGACCGCGATCATTCCGAGATTGGTCCTGCGCCGGAGAATGGCCGGTGCAGACTAGGCACGGACAGTTACGAAACCCTTTTTTCCTGCTTCGGGATCGATCGGCCTTGTAGAAACATCCATTGTCGAGCCCTGCCGCGTCGTGCGCGATCGACTTGTGCGCCGAAGTTTTCCTCGGGTGCACGCGCCGATTCGATCGAACTGGCCGTCCCGAACCGGGCGTAACCTTGGACGAATACGGTTCTCAGGCGCGCCCGCCGGCGTGGACGAGGAGGTGGCCGTGGCGCACCGGCCCGGGGTAGCCCGCGCTCGTGCGCACGGCGGTGCGGGCGGGCGGGACCGGCTCGGTCCTGCGGCTGGGCAGGATGCGCAGGGAGGTGGTCTCCGCCTCCACCAGCGGGCGCAGGCCGAGCCAGTGCGGCGCGCCGTCGAGGCTGAGGGTGCCGAGGGCGCGGACCTGCGTCCGGCCGCGGTGGCGCAGGGGCAGGAGCAGGAGTTCGAGATCCGCCGCCTCGCCGGCCGCGTTGGTACCGCGCAGGCCCGCGACGACGCCCAGCGTGTCGCTGGCCACGATCTCGACGATCCGCCAGGGATCCGTCGCCCGGGAGCCCCACAGCTTGGCGAAGGGCTCGCCCTTCAGCTCGCGGCCGTACAGGGCGCAGACCCGCGTCCCCGCGAGCCGGATGCTCGCGGAGCGGCTCGGCATGTCGAGTTCCAGGATCAGGCTGTCGGCGAGGAGGTGCCGGATCTCGCCCGGCTCGATCTCGGCGCGTTCCGGCGCGGCCCGTTCTCCGCGCAGGCGCTCCCAGTAGGCGTGGAGCATGCGGCTGGTGGGATGCTTCATCGGTGTCCCGATTCTCAACGCCTGTGGTTCATCCCCGGATCATTCTGGCACATCCGCGGGGGTGTGACCGGCCGATCCGGGCGTTCACCGCGTCCGGGCGCACGGGCCGTGCCGGCTCCCGCACCCGCGCGCCGCCGGTCCCGCCGGCGCCGCGCGGGGCGGGGGGTAGCGCGTCGTGGCTGGCGACACAATCGTCGCACCCCGCCGGGCGCGCCGCGGCCGTCCGGGACGGATCCGGACTGAAGACGGGGCGGTGCGCGATACGGACCGCGATCCGACCGGTATTTGCGAGCTTCAATACGTCGCCGGGGCTTGCCCGATCGCGCCGCGCCCCGACATGGTGCGCCGATGGACGCCTCCCCCGATTTCCCGCGGCAGAGCCGCGTGCCCGTGTTCAACATGCCGGGCATCGTCACCGCGTCGATCGGGCTGCTCCTGGCGATCCAGGCGGTGCGCGAGTTCCTGCTGCCGGACACCTGGGACATCCGCCTCGTCCTCGACCTCGCGCTGGTCCCGGCGCGCTGGACCCTCTGGTTCGATCCCGGCCGGGCCTCCGAGGTGATCCGCGCCGCCGCCGATCCGGGCGATCCCGGCCTGGAGGCGGCCCGCGAGGCCTTCGCCCGCTACATCGTGGGCGAGCACGCGCTCCAGCCCTGGACGCTCGTCACCTACGGGCTGCTGCACGGCTCGTGGATGCACGTGATCTTCAACAGCGTCTGGCTCGCGGCCTTCGGCGCCCCGGTGGCGCGCCGCTGCGGCGCCCTGCGCTGGTGCGTGCTCGCGCTGGCCGGCACGGCGGCCGGCGGACTTCTCCACATCCTGATCGATCCGCTCAGCGCGGGGCCGCTGGTCGGCGCCTCGGCGGGGATCTCGGCCCTGATGGCCGCCGCCGCGCGCTTCGTGTTCCAGCCGCCGGTCTCGGGCTACGGCGCGCCGGCCTGGCAGGTGCCGCCGCCCCGTCCCGCCGAGACGATCCCGGAGCTGCTGCGCAACCGGACCGCGGTGTCGTTCCTGGTGATCTGGCTGCTGACCAACCTGCTCTTCGGCCTCGTCAGCGTGCCGCTCGTGGGCGAGAACGCCGCCATCGCCTGGGACGCCCATCTCGGCGGCTTCATCGCGGGCTTCTTCCTGTTCCCCCTGGTGGATCCCCGGGAGCCGCGCCGGCTCTGAGCCGCCGCCATCGGCGCGCGGCACCTTGCCATCCGGCCGGATCGATCACACACTCGCCACAATGTGAACGAGCCGGGCCAACCCGGCCGAGAACGCCATCAGGGCGCCGCGGGCTGACGGCGCACCGGCCGCGTCACACAGGGAGAGAGCCATGACCGTCGCACGCATCCTCGCCGAGAAGGGCAGCTCCGTCGTCACCGTGAGCCCCGACAAGACCCTCGATGAGGTGATCCAGATCCTCGCCGACAAGCGGATCGGCGCCCTCGTGGTCGCCCAGGCCGACGGGACGGTGGCGGGCATCATCTCCGAGCGGGACATCATGCGGGCGCTCGCCCGGCACGGGGGCTCGGCCTTCGACGCGCCGGTCTCGGCCCACATGACCACCGCGGTCACCACCTGCGGCCGGACCACCACGATCGAGGAGGTCATGACCCTCATGACCGACGGGCGCTTCCGCCACGTGCCGGTCTGCGAGGACGGGCGGCTGATCGGCCTGGTCTCGATCGGCGACGTGGTGGCGCGCAAGATCGCCACCGTCGAGGCCGAGCACCAGGCCCTGCGCGACTACATCACGATGGCGTAGGGGCGCCGGCACCGCGCGTTTCTCTCGCCCTCCGCCCCCGGGACGCGCCGGTTCAGGGCAGGCCGCCGGGGCGCGACGCGCTCCCTCTCCCGTGCGGGAGAGGGGACCCGCGCCCCTTCGTCGACGGGCGAGCAGGCCGACATCGCGAGCCCGTACCGCCCGCGGTCCGCCTCACGCCTTCACGGGATCGAGCGTGACGTGCCAGAGGTCGGTGTCGGCCGCGTCCTTGAGGGTCACCGTCATCTGCTCGGTGGCGCCGTCCACCGCCACGTGGCCGAAGAACTGGTAGCCGGCGGCCGGCGACAGGTTCACCTGGCCCTTGTCGGGCGCCTTCACGTAGCGCAGTTGCGGCCCGAACGTGTTGTCCAGCGCGTTCGGCCCGAAGGTGCCGGCGTGGAGCGGCCCGGAGACGAACTCCCAGAACGGCTCGAAATCCTGGAACTGCGCCTTGTCGGGGTCGTAGTAGTGGGCGGCCGTGTAGTGCACGTCGGCCGTGAGCCAGACCGTGTTGCGGATCCCCGCGCTCTTGATGAAGCGCAGCAGGTCGGCGATCTCCAGCTCGCGCCCCAGCGGCGGCCCGTCGCCCTGCGCCACCGCCTCCGAGCCGAAATTGCGGTCGGTGTCGTAGGTCACCACGAGGCCGAGCGGCATGTCGGCGGCGATCACCTTCCAGGTCGCGCGGGACTCGAGCAGCGCCCGCTTCAGCCACGCGATCTGCTGCGGCCCGAGGAAGTAGGATTCGGGCCCGTACGCCGTCTGCCGGTTCTCGCCGTTCGGGCCCCGGTAGGAGCGCATGTCGAGCATGAACACGTCGACCAGCGGGCCGTAGCCGATCTTGCGGTAGACCCGGCCGGGCTCCGACGGCTCGAAGCGCATCGGCATGTACTCGTGGAAGGCCTTTGCCGCCCGCAGCTGCAGGGCCAGCACGTTCGGGTCGGCGTACTTCTTCTTCAGGTGCTCGGCCCGGGTCAGCGGCTCGCCCGGCCACCAGTTGTTGGTGACCTCGTGGTCATCCCACTGGGCCAGGATCGGCACGGCGGCGTTCATCGCCAGCACGTTCCGGTCGGTGAGGTTGTACTTGTGCCGGCCCCGGAACTCCGCGAGCGTCTCGGCCGGCTTGGCCACCTCCTCGGTCACCCGGTTGCGCCACAGGCTGCCGTCGGGGAGCTTCACCTCGGACTGGATCGGCCCGTCGGCGTAGATCGTGTCGCCGGAATGGATGAAGAAGTCCGGCCGGTTCTTCAGGATGGCGGAATAGATCGTCATGCCGCCGCGGGCCTCGTCGATGCCCCAGCCCTGGCCCGCCGTGTCGCCCGACCAGCAGAACGACACCGAGCGCCGGTCCGCCGGCGCGGTCCGGAACCGCCCGACCTGGGCCGGCCCGACGATGGTCGGCGCGGCGACGTCCTCCAGGCGGACCCGGTAGAACACGTCCTGGCCGGCCGGCAGCCCGGTCAGCGCCACCTTCACGGTGCCGTCGGTCTCCGGCAGGGCGTCGGCGAAGACGCCGCCGCGGATGTCGGCGAAGCTCTCGGTGGTCGCCCACTCGACGATCGCCCGGGCCGGCCGGTCGGACCGGGCCCAGACCACCGCCGAGTCGGTGCCGACGTCGCCCGACTGGAGGCCGTGGGTCAGGAGCGGCCGGTCGGCGGCGCGGCTCAGGCCGGGCCGTCCGAGGCCCGTGGCCAGCCCGACGAGGCCGGCGCCTCCGGACAGCAGGATCTGACGGCGACTCGTATACATTGGAGGTCCTCCAGCATGCAGGGCGCCCATCGCAGGCGGCCACGACAGCCGGATGACGGCCTCCTCCGGAGGGAGCGCGCCCGGAACCCCTCAGGCCCGCGCGGCCGCGCCCTCCAGCACGGCCCGGATCCGGGGCAGGGCGGCGCGGGCGGCGCGGTGCCCGAGGGCGATGCCCTCCGCGGCCCGGTGGAAGTCGAACAGCCCGAAGGCCGCCAGATCCGGGCCGATGGCCACGTCGGGCGGGTCGCGCTCCAGCCGCGCCCGCGAGATCCGGTCCTGCGTGGTGTTGAACGCGTCGAGCACCACCCGGGCGATGCCCGGCACGGCGATCTCGGGCTCGGGTCGGTCGAAGCCCGGCAGGCGCCCGCGCACGACCTGCAGGAAGCCCCGGCGCGGCGGGGCCGGGTGCGGTGCCTCGCGCACCACCGGTCCGCCGGTGTCGCCGTTGAGGTTCACGCAGATGACGAGGTCGGCCCCGAGCGCCCGGGCGAGCGCCACCGGCACCGGGTTGACCAGGGTCCCGTCCATCAGCACCCGGCCGTCATGGGCCACCGGCGGGAACAGGCCGGGGATCGCGTAGGAGGCGCGCACCGCGTCCACCGCCGGGCCCTCGGTCAGGCTGACCTCGTGGCCGGTCCCGTACTCGGTGGCGACGCAGCCGAAGCGGATCGGCAGCGTCTCGATGCGGCGCTCGCCGAGATCCGCGGCGAGGCGCTGGCGCAGGCGGTTGCCGGCGATCAGGCCTGAGCCCGGCAGGCGGGGGTCGATGAGCCCCACCACCCGACGCCGGGTCAGCGCCCGGGCGAAGGCCTCGAGCCGGTCGAGGCGCCCGGCCGCGTAGCAGGCGCCGACCACGGCGCCGATGGAGCAGCCGGCCACCACGGTCGGCGTGATGCCGCCTTCCTCCAGGGCGCGGATCACCCCGATATGCGCCCAGCCCCGGGCAGAGCCGCCCCCGAGGGCGAGCCCGACCTGCGGGCCGGGGCTCGGCGGCGGGCGGACCGGCTCGACGGTTCCGGGCGGGAAATGCGGGTCGGCGGACTCGTCTTGCCACCGCGTGGCAAGAGGGCGGTTCATCGCCCGGCGGCTTTCAGGACGACCCGGCCGTCCGCCTCCCGGACGACGCTGCGGTAGAAGCAGTCGCGCCGGCCGGTGTGGCAGCAGCCGCCGTCGCCGCCGACCTCGACGCGGATCAGCAGGGCGTCCTGGTCGCAGTCGACCCGCATCTCGACGACGCGCTGGATCTGGCCGCTGGTCGCGCCCTTGTGCCAGAGCTCCTGGCGCGAGCGCGACCAGTACCACGCCTCGCCGGTCTCGAGGGTGCGCGCCAGCGACTCGGCGTTCATGTGGGCGAGCATCAGCACCTGCCCGTCCCGCGCGTCCACCGCGATGCAGGCGACGAGGCCGTCGCGGTCGAACCGGGGCGTGAGGGCCGTGCCCTCCTCGATCTCGGCCCGGGTGCCGGGGGGAGCGAAGGCGGTGTCGCGCGCGGTCATGGTCGAGGCGTCGCCCGGGGCTACTTGGCGCCGCCGCGCACCAGGGTCAGGAAGCGGACCTGCTCGTTGGCGTTGTCCTTGAAGACGCCGCGGAACTGGCTGGTGATGGTCGAGACGCCGGCCTTCTGGACGCCGCGCATCGCCATGCAGAGATGCTCGGCCTCGACCATCACGGCGACGCCGCGGGGCTTGAGGATGCTCTCGATCACGTCGGCGATCTGGGCGGTCATGGTCTCCTGCGTCTGCAGGCGGCGGGCGAAGGTGTCGACCACGCGGGCGAGCTTCGACAGGCCGACCACGCCCCGGGTCGGGTAATAGGCGATGTGGGCAAGGCCCATGAACGGCACCATGTGGTGCTCGCAGTGGGAGTGGAACGGGATGTCGCGCACCAGCACGATGTCCGAGTAGCCCTCGACCTCCTCGAACACGCGCTCCAGCAGCTTCTCGGCGTCGACCGCGTAGCCGCCGAACAGCTGCTCGTAGGCCTTGGTGACCCGGGCCGGGGTGTCGAGCAGGCCCTCGCGGGTCGGGTCGTCGCCGGCCCAGCGCAGGAGGGTGCGCACGGCGGCCTCGGCCTCGGCGCGGCTCGGGCGGCCGGTCTCGATCCCGTCCGGGACGCGGGTCGCGGAGGCCGGCTCGGGCGCCACCTCGACGGGACGGCCCTCATCCACCGGCCGATTGTCATTGCGCATGCCGTTCAGCCCTTGCCCGTCGCCCCCGTTCCGGTCGAAACCCTGGCCGTCACCCTGGTAGGACAAGGATTTGAGCGCGGCATCCATGGCATCTCCGGCCCGCGCGATGCGGGATTTCATCGGGGTGCTGTCGGGCTTGGCGTACATCGTCGGATCGCGTCGGGCGTTCGAGGGAAGATCCCGGGCTCGAAAAGGTTTCAAGCCGGCGCCCCGGGATGGACGAAAGGCCGTGGGAACCACCGTGGCCGTTGGCGCGACCCTGGTCGACGGCCCGCCTCCTCGCGAAGCGGCCGTATGGCGCCTATATCATCGTTCGCGGGGTAACGCGCAATGCGCGATGCACGCGGCAGAGTCCCGATGGGAAGTGTGCCTCCGGCCGAGGACCCGATGCTCGACGACATCTACAACCGCCGTATCCTGGAACTCGCCGCCGACATCCCCCGGCTCGGCCGGCTCGAGAACCCGGACGCGAGTGCCACGGCCCATTCGCGCCTGTGCGGCTCGACCGTGACGGTCGACCTCGTCCTTGGCGAGGACGGCCGGGTCGCGGATTTCGCCCAGGAGGTCCGGGCCTGCGCCTTGGGACAGGCCTCCTCGTCGCTGATGGGCCGGCACGTGGTCGGCGCCAGCGCGGACGAGCTGCGCGGCGTCCGCGCGGCCATGCGGTCGATGCTCAAGGAGAACGGCCCGGCGCCCGGCGGCGCGTGGTCGGACCTCGCGGTGCTCGAGCCGGTGCGGGACTTCAAGGCGCGCCACGCCTCGACGCTCCTGACCTTCGACGCGGTGGTGGACGCCCTCGACCAGATCGCCGCCAAGCGGCAGGCCGCCTGACGGGATGGTCCGGCGCGCCGCCCACTGGGCGATCCGCGGCTACCAGCTGACGCTGTCGGGCCTGATCGGGCGCCAGTGCCGCCACTGGCCGAGCTGCTCCGAGTACACCGATACGGCCATCGCCCGGCACGGCCTCTGGCCCGGCGGCTGGATGGGCGTCGCCCGGATCTGCCGCTGCGGGCCGTTCGGCACCCACGGCATCGACCTCGTCCCCGAGCGCGTGCCGGCGCGGGCGGCGTGGTACCGCCCCTGGGCCTACGGCCGCTGGCGCGGCGTCGAGGCGCCGCCGTCGCCCTTCGCCTGCGAGGCCGTGGGGCAGGAGGCCGACGCGCGGTAGATTTCGTTCCTGCTTTGTTTCACGTGAAACACGTGTGGCGGTCGGGCTGGCGGATCGGAGACCGCGTTTCGGAGATCCCGTGCGCCCGCCCCGCGCTCAACCGGCCTGCCGGTTCGCCGCCAGCTTCTCGGCGAACTCGATCGCCTCGATGAGGCTGCGCTCGTTGGCGACGCCGGTGCCGGCGATGTCGAAGGCGGTGCCGTGATCGACCGAGGTGCGGATGATCGGCAGCCCCAGGGTGATGTTCACCCCCGACAGGTCCATCCACTTCCCCGTGGCCGGGTCGATCTCGAAGCCCAGGAGCTTGACCGGGATGTGCCCCTGGTCGTGGTACATCGCCACCACCGCGTCGTACTGGCCCGCGCGCAGCTTCACGAACACCGTGTCGCCCGGCACCGGGCCGTGCACGTCGAGCCCGTCGGCGTTGGCGGTCTCGATCACCGGCGCGCTGACGTCGATGTCCTGGCGCCCGAACAGGCCGCCCTCGCCGGCGTGGGGGTTGAGCGCGGCGACCGCGATCTTCGGCCGGGCGAGACCCAGCCCCTTCAGCGCCCTGTCGGTGAGGTCGATGACGAGGCGCAGGCGCTCCGGGGTCAGGCGCTTGGGCACGTCCTCCAGGGCGACGTGGGTCGTGACGTGGGAGACCCGCATGTTGCCGTGGGCCAGCATCATCACCGAGCCGCGCACGCCGGTCAGCTCCGCCAGCATCTCGGTGTGGCCGGCATAGTGGTAGCCGGCCCTGTTGAGCGCCTCCTTGTTGAGGGGCGCGGTGACGATGCCGCCGATCCGGCCGGCCAGGGCGAGGCGAACGCCGGCCTCGATCGCCTTGTAGGCGAAGCGGCCGCCGTCGGCCGAGAGCCGGCCGGGCTCGATCGGCGCGCCCTCCGCGTCGGCCTGGAGGCAGCACAGCGCCGGCCAGTCGCCGTCCTCGGCGACCTCGGGAACGGGATCGGGCAGGAGGCCGAGCGCCCGCTCCGCGCGGCGCAGGGAGGGGGCGCTGCCGATGACGACGAGCTTGAGGTCGCCCGCGTCGATCCGGTGCTTCAGCCGGGCGGCGGCCTTGACGATGATCTCCGGGCCGATGCCGGCCGGATCGCCCATGGTGATGGCGAGATGTGAGGTCACGCGTCGCTCCTGCTGCGCGGAAAGCCGTTGCCGTGAAGTAGATCGCGCCAGACGTCCTCTGTTCCGAAGGCGCCGGATTTGGACACGACCGCGAGCCCGTCCCAGCGTCCGCCCCGCAGGGTCGAGCGGGGCAGGCCCGGGGTGATCTGCCCGGTGACGTCGAGGCGCGCGGCGGAGAGCGCGAGGCACAGCGCCTTCAGGGTCTCGCCGCCGGCCACCAGCAGCGTGCCGGGCCGCGGGACGCGGTCGATCACCCGCGCGAAGGTCCCGGCGATCCGCGCGGCGGCCTCCTCCCGGGCGGTGCCCTCGGGCAGCGCGAGGCTCGCCAGGACGACGCCGTCCCGGTCGAGGCGCGCGGCCACCGCGCCGGCATGGTCCGGATGGCGCGCCGACAGGACGAGGTGGTGGGCGCCGCAGGCCGCGAGCTGCGCCGCGGTCTCGGGCCGGTCCGAGCCGAACAGCCCGAGGACGGGGCCGGCGAGCCGGTCATCGCCCGGCGCCGCCGCGCCGCGCGCCAGGGCCGCCGCGAGGCCGCCGCTGCCGCACCAGAGCACCGGCCCGGCGCCGCCGAGATCCGCGACCCGGGCGAGGTCGGCGTCGCTCGCCGCGTCGTAGACGGCGACGCCCGCCACCGGTCCGTCGGACACGTCGGCCCGGCGCGCCGGCAGCCCGACGGCGCGCAGGGCCTCAGCGATGTCGCCGGAGACCGGCTCGAAGCCCGCGCCGCGCCGGGCGAGCTGCCGCCCGCCCTTCGTGCAGCGTCCCTGATACGGGAAGGCCGGCGCCACCACGCAGCGCCCCCAGGTCCCGGTGCGCAGCACGGCCGCGAGTTCGGCCGCCCAGGGGCCGCGCAGCAGGCTGTCGACCTTCTTGAAGGCGATGTCGGCGCCGTCCAGCCGGGGCGCGAGGGCGCCGACGATCCGGTCGGCCTCCGCGGCCGAGACTTCCCGGGTGCCGGAATCGATCGCCAGGCAGCCGGGTCCATCCCCCGCCAGGAGCTCCGGCCACGCCACCGGGATCGCCCCGCACAGGCCGGTGAAGCCCGCGGCCGTGTCGAGGGTGCCGGTGAGATCGTCGGCGATGAGGCGCAGGCGGGTCATGTCGGGCGGATCATGGCGGGAGCCGCGCCGGCCGCGCCCCCGGCCGAGCGCGGCTCGCGTGCTCGTTGTCAGGTTGTCGCGCGGCATACCGACCGGCCGGCGCGGCGGTCAAGCGGGCAGCCCCGCGTCGCGGATCGACCGCCGCCCGGGGGAGGCCGCCGGGTCGAGGGAGCCGGAGAGGGACGGGGACGTCGCTGACGAGATCCGGGCCGCCGCAGATCGTGCCGGGCCGCGCCCAGGCAGGGATGGGCCCGCGCAGTTGTCACCATGTGCACCGGTCCGGCCGCGCGTTGCGCGGCCTCGTCGAAAGGTTGTAGCAGGCCGCCGGGGGGAAGGCGGGTGCCGGGATCCGGAACGGGCCGGCACCGGAAGGGCGACCCATGCAGATTCCCATCAAGCGCTCCCTGGAGCGCGTGCCCGGCGGCCTGATGGTGGTGCCGCTGTTCCTCGGCGCGATCCTCCACACGCTCTTCCCGGACACCGCCACGTTCTTCGGCTCGTTCACCGGCGCGCTGTTCAACGGCGCGCTGCCGATCCTGGCGGTGTTCTTCGTCTGCATGGGCGCGGGCATCGACTTCCGCGCCGCCCCGGCGATCGCCCGCAAGGGCGGCGTCCTGCTGGCCGCCAAGGTCGGCATCGCGGCGATCATGGGCGTGGTGTTCGGCCAGATCCTCGGCGAGGCGCCGGTGGTCGGGGGCGCCTTCGCGGGGCTGTCGACGCTGGCGATCGTCGCCGCCATGAACGACACCAACGGCGGGCTCTACCTCGCCCTGATGGGCCAGTTCGGCCGCCCGAAGGATGCGGGCGCCTACGCGATCATGAGCCTTGAATCCGGGCCGTTCCTCACCATGGTGACGCTCGGGCTGGCGGGCCTTTCGGCCTTCCCGTGGCCGACCCTGGTGGGCAGCATCCTGCCGCTGCTGATCGGGATGATCCTCGGCAATCTCGACCGCGACATGCGGGCCTTCCTGTCGGGGGCGGCACCGGTGATGATCCCGTTCTTCGCCTTCGCCCTCGGCTTCGGGCTCGACCTCGCCAAGATCTGGCAGGCGGGCCTCCTCGGCATCGGCCTCGGCGTGGCGGTGGTGGCGATCACCGGGGCGGCCCTGTTCGTCGCCGACCGCCTCACCGGCGGCAACGGCGTGGCGGGCGTCGCCGCCGCCTCGACGGCCGGCAACGCCGCCGCCGTGCCGGCGATCATCGCCGCCGCCAACCCGGCCTACAAGGAGGCCGCCGGCCCCGCCACCGTGCTGGTGGCGGCGAGCGTGGTGGTCACGGCGCTGCTCGTGCCGCTGCTGACCGCCTTCGTGGCGGGACGGGTCCGCCCGGACGCGGCCGAGGAGGATCCGGCGCCGGTCCCCAGCCCCGCTCCGACCGCACCCTGACGTCTCGCGCGGTCTAGCTGCGCGTCCCGCGCGACCGGCGGCAACCGAAGTCTCCGAGTCCGGTTGTCCCTCCAGGAAGCGCGGCACGGCCGCGTCTCACGGCGAACCGGAGCGGGCACTGCATGTCGACCGAATCCAGAGGCAAGACGCATATCGACATCTACGACCGCGCCACCCGCGAGGAGTGGGCGCAGCGTTTCGGCGTCAGCGAGGAGAGGCTGCGCAAGGCGGTGACCATGGTCGGCCGCCGGATCACCAGCGTCGCCGCCTATCTCGACAAGCCGGCCGCCTGAGACCGGCGCCATGGAAGTGCCCCCCGATTTCCGTCCGCCTCCGGATCATCCGATGGCGGGGACACTGGCGCACGGATCCGCACTCGGGTCCGAGTCCGGGTCCGAGCCCGCGCCGGGAACCGCGTCCGGGACCGACGCGGCGGCACCGCACCCTTCGGCGCGGTCGTCCGACACGATCACGTTCGAGCAGATCCGCGAGCGGGCCTACGAGCTTTGGGAGCGCAACCACAGGCCCGAGGGCTTCGAGATCGAGTTCTGGCTGCTGGCCGAGCGGGAACTGCGCAAGGAGCGCGATCGCCGGAAGGCCGACGCGGCGCCGACAGCGCCGCGGTCCGATCCGCCGCCGGCCTGACGGCCTCCGGTCCTCGCCCGAGACGGCCCCGGGTCACGGCGGACCCGGGGTCGGATGACCTTCAGGCCTCGATCGCCGCCCGGGCTTCCTTCACCGCCGCCTCGAAGGCGACGAACGCCGTGGTCGCCGAGTCCCAGGTCTGGCTGCGCACGTGGCGGACCAGGGCGGCCGCCTGCTCGCGGGCCTGCGCCAGGGGCTTCTCGATGGCGGCCGGCCGCGTCGCGTCGGCGGGGACCCCCTCCGGCGGCGTGTCTGTCGAGCGCATGCCGACCAGGGTCGCCGCGATGGCGCGCCGCCACGCGGCGCAGTCCGCCGACAGGCGGATCACCCGCTGATCCGCGGCGGTGCCGGTCTGCCGGTCGAGCAGGGTGCGGCCGAGATCCTCGATCCGTCCGAGCTGCGCGAGGGCGTCGCCGATCTCGCGGCGGGCCTTGTCGGTCCCTTCCGCGATGCGGCCGACGTTCTGGGCGATGTCGCCGGTGGCCTGCATCTGCTGGCCGAGGATCTCGGAGGCCTCACGCATCTGCGCCGCGACGTTCGCGACGGCGCCGCTCTCGGCCTCGACGCGGGCATTGGCCCGAACCATCGCGGACGCGCCGGCCTCGACGGCGTTGCGGCTGCGCGTCACGGCGGCCTGCATCGCCGCCATCTCCTCGCGCAGGCCGCTGACCCGCGCCCGGATCTCGTCCGTCGCCTTCGCGGTCTGCGCCGAGAGCGTCTTCACTTCGGCGGCGACCACCGCGAAGCCGCGGCCGGCCTCGCCGGCCCGCGCCGCCTCGATCGTGGCGTTGAGCGCCAGCAGGTTGGTCTGGGCCGAGATCGCCGCGATCGTGCCGGCCATCTCCTCGATCCGCAGCGCCGCGGTGGAGAAGCTGTCGAGCCGGCTGCCGATCTCCTCGGTGCCTTCCTCGATCCCGCGCATGCCGTCGGTGGCGCGATGCAGGTCGCCCACGCAGGTGGCGATGCCGGCCCGGGCCGTCTCGGCCATCTCGGCCGCCGACGAGGAGCGGGCGGCGATCTCACCCGTGGTCGCGGCGAGCTCCTCGCTGGCGGCCGCGATGAGCCGGGCCTGCTCAGCGGTGCCGGAGGCGTCGTGGGTCATCCAGCCGATCGAGGTGCCGGCGTCGGACGCGGAGGCGGACAGGCGCGCCAGGAGAGTCAGCCATTCCCGATCGACGGCCGGCTCCGCGACGGGCGTCGGGGCCGTCTCGACTGGCAAGACCGCCGCCGTCTCGACCGGGGCGGTCGCCGTCACCGGGGTTGCTAGCGCGTCAGGGATCTGACGCTGCCGGCGCAAACTGAACATGCGGGCCTCTCCGACACTCTAATCGGGGCGCATGGTCACACAGAACCTTCAACCAATGGTGAAGGATAGACCAGTCTCTCGACAAGCGTTGCGGGGCATCGGTGCAGCGCAACACGTCTACTTCGAGAAGTTGCGCCCCCTGATAGCGCTCTATCAGGGGGCGCAATGCTTCATTCGCCGGTCAGGGCCGCCTTGGTGCGCGACCACCAGCCGGCGCGCTTCGGCCGGTCCGGATCGGACGGCGGCGTCAGCACGATCGCCACGGGCTCGGGCGCCGGCTCGGCGGGAGCGGCCTCGGGCGAGCCGGCCTCGGCCTGCGCGCCGACGGTCGCCCGATCGGCCGCCGGCGCCGCGGACTCGACCGGGGCCACCGGCAGGTCCACCGCGGTCTCGGTCCGGTTCTCGGCGGCCGCGGCCGGCGCCGCCTCGATCGCCTCGGCCACAGCCTGGGCGCTCACTGGCTCCTCCGCCGACAGGGCGACGACATCGCCCGCGGCTTCCGGCGCGTCGTCCGTCTCGGACGCCTCGCGGGTGCGGCCCTCGCTGCGACCGCGGCCGCCCCGGCGCCCGCGGCGGCGGCGACGGCCGCCCTCGTCCTCGGACCGCGCCGCCTCGTCCGAACCCGCGACGGCCTCGTCGGCCTCCGCGGCGACGGCCGCAGCGGGAGCCTCGGTCCCGGCCGGCTGCGCGCCGTCCCAGTCCCCATCGCTCCGTTCCGCGTCCGAACGGGCGTCGTCGCGGCCGTCGTCCTGCTGGTCGTCCTGATCGTCGTCGCCGCGATCGTCCTCGGCGCGCCCGTCCTCGCCGCGGCCCTCCTGGCGACCGCCGCGCCGGCGGCGGCGACGGCGGCGGCGGCGGCCCTCGCCCTCCTCGCGCGACCCGTCCTCGCGGGCCTCGGCGCGGCCCTCGTCGGCCTCGCCCTCGGCGTCGGTCTCGGTCTCAATCTCGGTCTCGGCCTCGTCGGCCTCCTCGTCCTCGTCGTCGAACTCCATCGCGGGCGAGATCGCCTGGGCGCGCACGCCCGTGACCGGGCCCTCCGCCCGCTGGGCCGGCTCACCGCGGTCGAGCTGGAACGGTGTGGTCGCCGCCAGCCGCTCGTCGGCCGCGATCGTGATCGTCACGCCGAAGCGCACCTCGAGCTCGCGCAGGTGTCCGCGCTTCTGGTTGAGGATGTAGAGCGCGATCTCGGTGCGGGTGCGCAGGACGAGGTTGTGGGAGGCCGACTTGAGCAGCACCTCCTCGATCGAGCGCAGGATGTGCAGCGCCACCGACGCGGTGGCGCGCACGAAGCCCGAGCCGCCGCAATGGGCGCAGGGGATCGAGGAGGATTCGAGCACGCCGGTGCGGATCCGCTGGCGGCTCATCTCCAGGAGGCCGAAGGGCGAGATCCGGCCGACCTGGATGCGGGCGCGGTCGTTCTTCAGGCACTCGTTGAGCTTCTTCTCGACGGCGCGGTTGTTCCGCTTCTCCTCCATGTCGATGAAGTCGATGACGATCAGGCCCGCGAGGTCGCGCAGCCGGAGCTGGCGGGCGACCTCCTCGGCGGCCTCCAGGTTCGTCTTGAGGGCGGTGTCCTCGATGTCGTGCTCGCGGGTGGCGCGGCCGGAGTTCACGTCGATCGAGACCAGGGCCTCGGTCGGGTTGATCACGAGGTAGCCGCCGGACTTCAGCGAGACGTGGGTCGAGAACATCGCGTCGAGCTGCTGCTCGACGCCGAAGCGGGCGAAGATCGGCGTCGAGTCGCGGTAGGGCTTCACGACCTTGGACTGGCCGGGCATCAGCATCCGCATGAAGTCCTTGGCCTCGCGGTAGGCGTCCTCGCCGGCGACCAGAACCTCGTCTAGATCCTTGTTGTAGAGGTCGCGGATGGCGCGCTTGATCAGCGAGCCCTCCTCGTAGACGAGGGCCGGCGCCATCGACGTCAGGGTCAGCTCGCGGACCGACTCCCACAGGCGCATCAGGTACTCGAAGTCGCGGGCGATCTCGGGCTTGGACCGCGAGGCGCCGGCGGTGCGCAGGATGACGCCCATCCCCTCGGGCACCTCCAGGTCCTGCACGACCTCCTTCAGGCGCTTGCGGTCGGCCGCCGAGGTGATCTTGCGGGAAATGCCGCCGCCCCGGCCGGTGTTGGGCATCAGCACCGAGTAGCGGCCGGCGAGCGACAGATAGGTCGTGAGCGCCGCGCCCTTCGTGCCGCGCTCCTCCTTGACCACCTGCACCAGGATGATCTGGCGGCGCTTGATCACCTCCTGGATCTTGTACTGGCGGCGGTAGTGGCGCGGACGCTCGGGGATCTCGGCCAGCGCGTCGCCGTTGCCGCCGACCTGGGCGATCTTGGGCTCGGCGTCGGGATCGTCGGACTCCTCATCGGACTCCTCGTCCGAGTCGTCATCCTCGTCGGACTCGTCCTCGTCGTCCTCCGACTCGTCCTCATCCTCGTCGTCGTCGGATTCCTCGTCGTCCTCCTCCGAGGCCTCGTCCGACGCTTCGGCCGACGGGCCCGCGGCGGTCGGCGCGGTCTCCTCGGCCTCGCTCGCCCCGGCCTCGCTCTCCTCCGTCACGATCGCGTGCGCGGCGGTCTCGTCCGGCGCGTCGGACACGGTCAGCGCCTCCGCCACGGCGATGCGGGCCTCCGGCTCGGAGGGGGCGTCCTCGGACGGGGCGGAGTCGGCGGCGACCGGCTCCGACGCGGCGGGGGCCGCCTGCGCCTCGACCGGCGCGGTCTCGGGCTCGGCGGCCTGCGCCGGCTCACCCTCCGGGAGGTCGCCGGCGGCGGCCTCGGAGGCGAGGGCCTCCTGCACGGCCTCGGGGTTCTCGGACAGCGTGTCGGGCTGGACGGCCGGGTCGATCCCCGACTCGTTCCGGATCTCGGCCTGGTCCTCGCTCTCGGGCGCCGCGTGCGTGTCCTCGGCGCTCACGGTCTCGTCGGCGCCGCGGGCGCGGGCCTCGGCACGGCGGCCGCGGGACCGGCGCGACGACGACCGGCGACGGCGCTCCTCGCGCTCGCGGTGCTCCTCGGCGTCGCGGGCCTCCTCTTCGAGGAGTGCCTGCCGGTCGGCCAGCGGGATCTGGTAGTAGTCGGGATGGATCTCGTTGAAGGCCAGGAAGCCGTGGCGGTTCCCGCCGTACTCGACGAACGCCGCCTGGAGCGACGGCTCCACCCGGGTGACCTTGGCGAGGTAGATGTTGCCGCGCAGCTGGCGCCGGTTGGCGGCTTCGAAGTCGAACTCCTCGACCCTAGACCCGTGGACCGTGACGACCCGGGTCTCCTCCGGGTGCATCGCGTCGATCAGCATTTTGTTGGCCATGTCGGACTCTCGGCATGGCGGCCGACGTCGTTCTCCGTGCCCGTGGTCCCGGCGGCGCCTCGCCCGACGTCAATGCTGTCGGGCGGGATGCCGGCCTCGTCGCCGAGGCGGATGGGTTCGAGGGGAAATTGCCGTCAACCGCCGTTCGGCGCCCTGGGCGCCTGGGGTTGAAACAGGCCGGGCGGACGGACGGACCGGCGTGACGCACCGTTTGCGCCTCCGGGGCACGCGCAGCCTTATGCTGGGCCGTGCGTCCGTCCATCGTGGTCCCGACCTCGCGAAACAATCTCGGCCGGCGGGGGACCGGCCGTGAATTCCTGGGTGCGGCGGAGGATCTCCGCCGCGTCGTGCGACACCTGCCCGATCGCGGGCGGCACATGCCGCCGCCAAGCGGACCGACAGGGCCCGCCGCGACACCGCGACCGCTTTCGCGAGGAATTCGGTCACGTCCGCGGGCCGTTGCGGCGACCGGCGGGACCGGAGAGGGGTCGACATCATTACAGACCGCTGCGCGGATTTGGCAAGGGTCAACGTGAATAGATGTCACGGGCCTGTCACGGTGAACGCGGCGCCACGCGACAGGCGTGTGCCTACTCCGCCGCTTCGAGCCGCGGCGTCACCCCGGCGAGCGCCGCGGGCTTCGGGCCGCCGGTCGCCCAGTCGAGCAGCTCGACCGTGTGGACGATCGGGATGCCGGTGCCCTTCCCGATCTGCGTGGCGCAGCCGATGTTGCCGGTGGCGATGACGTCCGGGCGCACGCGCTCGATGTTGGCGACCTTCCGGGCGCGCAGCTTCGCGGCCAACTCCGGCTGCAGGATGTTGTAGGTCCCCGCCGAGCCGCAGCAGATGTGGCCCTCGGGCACGTCCTTCACGGTGAAGCCCGCGCGCTTCAGCAGCGTCTTGGGCTCCAGGCGGATGCCCTGGCCATGCTGCATCGAGCAGGCGGAATGGTAGGCCACGACGAGGTCGGTCTCGGCCACGGGGGCCAGGTCGAGCAGGGCGAGGTACTCGGTCACGTCCTTGGCCAGGCTCGAGACCCGCCGCGCCTTCTCGGCGTAGGCCGGGTCGTCGCGGAACATGAAGCCGTAATCCTTGATGGTCGTGCCGCAGCCCGAGGCCGTGACCAGGATCGCGTCGAGGCCCTGGGCGATCTCGGCGTCCCAGGCGTCGATCGCCTGCCTGGCATGGGCGTGGGCCGATTCCTCCTTGCCCATGTGGTGGGTCAGCGCCCCGCAGCAGCCCTCGTTCGCGTGCACCACCTCGATCCCGTGCCGGTTGAGCAGCCGGATCGCGGCGGCGTTGAAGTCCGGCCGCAGGACGCTCTGGGCGCAGCCGCGCAGCAGGGCGACGCGCCGGGCGGGCGTCCCGGCCGCCTGGCCGCCCGCCGGCGGGAACCGGCCGGGCCGGTTCGTCGGCTCGCGAGGCGGCGCCCCGGCCGGCGCGAGGTCGAGCATGGCCGCGAGGCGGTTGCCGACCCGCGGCAGCCGGGCCACCAGCCCCCGGAACGGCGCGCCGAGCTTGGCGGCGGTGAGTGCGAGGCGGAAGCGGCCCGGATAGGGCAGGACCTGGGCGAGGAGGGCCCGCAGGAACCGGTCGCCGGCGGGGCGCGCGTAGGTCTCCTCGATATGGGCCCGGGCGTGGTCGACGAGGTGCATGTAGTGCACCCCCGACGGGCAGGTGGTCATGCAGGACAGGCACGAGAGGCAGCGGTCGACGTGCTTGACCACCTCCTGCGAGGCCGGCTTGCCGCCCTCCAGCATGTCCTTGATCAGATAGATCCGCCCGCGCGGGGAATCGAGCTCGTCGCCGAGCAACAGGTAGGTCGGGCAGGTCGCCGTGCAGAAGCCGCAATGCACGCAGGTCCGCAGGATCTTCTCCGACGCCGCCATGGCGGGATCGGCGAGCTGGGCGGGGGCGAAGTTGGTCTGCACGGGTCGCGTCCTCGGCGCCACGGCTCCCCACGCTCGGGGAGGGGCGGGATCTGAAGCTTCAGAGTCCGGCGTACATCCGGCCGGGGTTGAGCACACCGGCGGGGTCGTGCGCCGCCTTGATGCCGGCGGTGAGCCGCATCAGCGGCTCGGCCAGCGGCTCGAACACCGGCACGGCGGCGCGCACGGCGTCGGGGGCCCGCACCAGCGTGGCGTGGCCGCCCTGCGCCCGCACCGCCCGGCGCACCGTCGCGGCGCCGGCATCGCCCGCCGCGCCGGTGGCGAGCCAGATCAGGCCGCCGCCCCAGTCGAAGAACCAGCGCGCGTCGCGCTCGGCCGCGACCGCCGCCGCCAGGGCCGGCCCGCGGGTCGGCGCGGTGGAGATCCGCCACAGGGCGGCCTCCCGCGGCTCGGCGAGCGGCGCCGCGTCGCGAACCGTCCGCCACAGGGCGGCGCCGGCCTCGCCGTCGATGATCTCGGGCTGGCCGTAGCGCTTCAGCAGGCGCCGCAACTCGCCCGTGCGGTAGTCGATGGAGTCGGAGAAACCCTCGAGGCGCATCAGGGTCCGCGCCTCCGGGGCGCCGATCCTGGCCGGGAGGTGCGCGGCGCCCGTGAGCTCGAAGGGCGAGCCCAGCGCCTCCGACAGGGCGGTCACCGCCCGCGTGTCGTCCAGGCCGGAGAAGACCAGGGTCGCCACCCGCTCGCAGGCGGGCAGCACCTTGAAGGTGACCTCGGTGAGGAGGCCCAGCGTGCCGTGGGCGCCGGCCATCAGCTTCACGAGATCGAGGCCGGTGACGTTCTTCATCACCCGGCCGCCCGACTTGATCGCCTCGCCGCGCCCGTTGACGAAGCGCACGCCGATCAGGCTGTCCCGGGCGGCGCCGGCATTGATCCGCCGGGGGCCGGCATTGTTGATCGCCGCCACGGCCCCGAGGGTCGGCTCGCCGGCGGTGCCGTACAGGCCGCGCAGGTCCATCGGCTCGAAGGGCAGCATCTGGCCGCGGGAGGCGAGCAGCGCCTCGACCTCGGCGAGCGGCGTCCCGGCCCGGGCCGCCACCACCATCTCGGCGGGCTCGTAGAGCGTGACGCCGGTGAGCGCCTGCGCGGAGAGCGTCGCGCTGTCCTGTGCGGGCCGGCCGAGCCCCGCGGCGGTGCCGCCGCCGGCGAGGCGCAGGCCCTCGCCGCGCCCGGCGGCCGCCCGCACGATCTCCCCTGCCTCCGCCTCGGTGCCGGGCTCGTAGACGCCCATCGTTCCCGTCCCGGTCCTGTTTGTATCCATTCCAGGACGGGTGTCGCCGGATCCGGCGGCGGATTCAAGCGCAGGCGGAGTCGCGGGGTTTCAGCGGCGGGATTTCCACTGCGCCGCCTTCGCGTGAGCCTACTCCGCCGGCACGGTCCGCGCCGGGCGCAGGCGCGCCAGGACCTGACGGCGCAGGCCGGCGATGTCGAAGATCCAGACCAGGGCGCCGTAGAGAACCATCCCGGACGGGACCAGCACGGCCAGGGCGGTGGCGGGCGGCAGCTGCCGGAAGGGGGCGAGGGCGAGCCCCATCGCCGCGCAGGCGAGCGCGGCGACGCCGATCTCGCCCCAGGGCAGCGCGATGCGCCCCGGGCCGGTGAGGGCGCGCCAGCCGAGCCACGTTCCGGCGGCGGCGAGGCCCGCGGTCTGCGCCACCGCGACGCCGAGCCCGCCCATCCGGTCCGGGAGGACCAGCAGGCCGGCGCCGTTCACCGCGAGGCCGACCAGGGCGGCGGCGACCACCGGCAGGGTCTTGCGGCGGATCTGGAAGACCGGGTTGAGGGCGTAGAACATCATCGCGAGGCAGAACAGGCCCGGCATCAGCACGGTGCTGTAGGTCTCGAACGGTCCGCGATAGGCGTCCGGCACCACCAGGCCCTGGAGGGCCGGCAGCACCGCCCAGAAGCCGACCGCGCAGGGTGCCAGCAGGGCGAACACGGTGCCGGCATTGGCGGCGACCTGCGCCTCTGCGGCGGCGCGGCCGCTCTGCTCCTCGGCCTGCACGGCGAACTGGAACAGCAGCAGGTCGAGGGCGGTGCCCAGCGTCATCAGCGAGCGCGAGGTGACGTCGGCCGCCAGGGCGAAGTAGCCGGCCTCGGCGAAGCCGGCATGGCCCGCGATGGCGCCGCGATTGACGAAGGCGAGGCACTGGTAGGCGGTGTTGGCGGCGATCAGCGGCAGGCCGTAGCGCGCGAAGACCCGCCAGGTCGTCGACAGGCGCGGCCGCTCGAGGGGCGTGCGCGGGTCGCGCAGGGGGTGGCGCAGCACCGCCACCGCGAGGAGCTGGCTGAGCCCCGCCGCCGCCAGCACCCAGGCCGGCTGGGGCAGCCACCACGCCGCCGCGGCCATCATGGCGAAGGACAGGACGTTCTTCACCGCCACGAGGCCGAGATAGAGCTTGCCGTCGAACCGCGCCCGGGCGAGGGCCGCGTGGTAGTCGAACACGCCGATGCCCAGGGCCGCGAGGCCGGTGCCGCACAGGACCGCCTCGCGCCCGTCGGCGCCGCCGGCGAAGCCGAAGGCCCCGCACAGGGCCGCGGCGGCCAGGAGCAGCGCGCCGATGCGCAGGTAGGCCCGGTCGAGCCCGTGGCGGATCCACGGCTCGTCGACGCGCACGCGCCCCGAGTAGAACCGCGTCGCCGACAGGCGCAGCCACTCGAACAGCACCGTGTTCAGCACGATGGCGCCGGTGGTCGCGAGGGCGAACCGGCCGAAATCCGCCGGCCCCAGCAGCTTGGCGATCAGCAGGCCGAGGACGAAGTTGAGCCCCGCATTGATGACGAAGGCGACGATCACGGCCATGGACGGCGACTCATGCGCGGCGGGATTGCCCCCGCCCGTTGCGTACGCTGTAGCGCGCGAGCCGTAAGACTCCCCTAAACGGGCGAGATCGGGGCGGAGACCCGCGCGGCTCCCGGCACCGTCCGGTCACGCGGCCCGGACGGTGTCGAGGAAGCGCGCGACCTCGGCCGCGAGCGTCTCGGACTGGCGCGACAGCGCGGACGCCGCCGCGAGCACCGCGTTGGCCGCCCGGCCGGTCTCCTCGGCGGCCCCGGCGACGCCGAGGATCGTGCGGGTCACCGCGCCGGTGCCGACGGCCGCCTCCCCGATGTTGCGGACGATCTCGCGGGTGGCCGATCCCTGCTCCTCCACCGCCGCCGCGATCGCGCTCGCCACGCCGCTGATCTCCTGGATCCGCCCCGTGATCGCGCCGATCGCCGCGACGGCCCCGCCGGTCACGCCCTGGATGCCGGCGATCTGGCCCGCGATCTCCTCGGTCGCCCGGGCGGTCTGCGCGGCCAGGGCCTTCACCTCGCCGGCGACGACCGCGAAGCCATGACCCGCCTCGCCGGCCCGGGCGGCCTCGATCGTGGCGTTCAGCGCCAGCAAGTTGGTCTGCCCGGCGATCGCCGCGATCAGCCCGATCACGTCGCCGATCCGCGCGACCGCGTCGCTCAGGTCCCGGACCATCGCGCCGGTCTGCCCCGCTTCCGCGACGGCCCCCTGGGCGAGCCGGGTCGATCCCTCGACCTGCCGGCCGATCTCCTCCACGGAGGCGCCGAGCTCCTCGGCCGCAGCCGCCACGGTGCCGACGTTGGTGGCGGCCTCCTCGGCGGCGGCCGCCACGGTGCTGGACTGGCTGGCGGTCTCGGTCGCGGTGGCCGTCATGGACTGGGCCGTGCCCTGCAGCGCGGTGGCCGCGTCCGAGACCTGGGCGATGACGCCGCCGACCGTCCGCTCGAAGCGCTCGGCCATCGCCCGCAGGTCGGACCGGCGCCGTGCCTCCGCCGCCTGACGCGCCTCGGCGGCCTCGGATTCGAGCTGGCGGCCGCGGATGAGGTTGTCCTTGAACACCTGGACGGCCCGCGCCATGGCGCCGATCTCGTTGCGGTAGGTGCGCGCCGGGACCGTGACGGAGGCGTCCCCGTCGGCCAGCGCCCCCATCGTGGCAGTCAGCACCCGGAGCGGGCGCAGCACGCCGCCGAACAGGGTCCACAGGCCGAGGGCCACCAGCAGGATCACCGCCAGCAGCGCCGCCCCGCTGCGCGCGACGTCGCCCTGCGCCTCCTCGGCGAGGGCCTCGGCGCGCGCCACCATCGCGTCGAGGGCCGCGTCGCAGAGGGCCACGAGGGAGCGCTGGTTCGCGGTGTTGCGGTCGCGCAGCTCAGCGAAGGTGTGGCGCGGGGGCGCGTGCGTGCTGAGCGCGTCGAAGACCGCCCGCGCGATGGCCTCGGTGTCGCCCTCGAAATTGGCGGCCTTCGCCCGCTCGTACGCGGCCCGCACCGTCTCCGAGATGTCGGCCGCGGCCTCGGTGGTGCGGCGCCACGCGGACAGAAGCTCGGTCCGCTCCGCCGCCGCCGCGACCGTCTCGGGCAGGGACCACGCCGCGCCGGCGACCAGCGAGGCCTGTACCCGGACCGCGACGTTGCCGCTGGCGACGCGCGTCTCCCAGGCCGCCTGCTTGAGGGCGAGATAGCGCTGCAGCACCGGATCGGACCGGGGAATGGCCGCGTCGACCGCCTTCAGCGTGGCCGTCAGCGCCTCGAGCAGGTCCTGGAAGGCGGCCATCGCGGCGTCCCGCAGCGCCGGGTCACGCCGGGCCAGCGGCAGCCCGAGGGCCGCGTCGATGCGGGGACGCAGGTCCGCCATCGCTGCCTGCGCGGTGCTCAGGCGCTCGAGCGTCGCGCTGACCGCCGGCTCTGCCAGATCGCCCAGGCTGCGCCGGGCCCGGCCGTAATGCTCGGTCAGCGCCTGCCGGCTCCCCGCGATGGTCGACAGGGTCTTCGCGTCCGCCGGCGCCTCACCCCCGAGGGCGAGCGTCGATCCGCGCTCGAGCCGCAGCGGCAGGATCGTCCGGAGGAGGCCCTGGCTCGCCTGCGTCAGAGTCAGGGCTCTCGCGGCGCCCGCCGCCCGCGCCCGCGCGTCGACGAGTGTCCGCACCGCGTTCCCCAGCGCCATACAGGCCATGATGACGATCACCAGGCACAGCAAAGTCCGGATCGAGAAGCGTCCCAGCCAGCGAGTCATCGGTGAGATCTCATGTCCCGCGATGCTCTGTCTTAGAACGTAAGGTTTTGTCAGGCAATCGACCGAAATTCTTCGACAGAAATACGGATTTATAGGTCGACGATGGACCGAATTGTGAAGTAATATGGGACAAATACCGGAATTGGCGAGGATTGTCGGGAATTGGGCCGCATTCTCGCGTGACGATATCGGCGCGGTCGCCGGCCGCGCGGCGGGCTTGTGCCGGTCCGTGGCGCGGCGCGAGGGACCAGGTATCCTGCGGGCGCACTCCCGAAGAGCCGCAGCTTCAGCGCTCTCGGCCTGCCGGTGCCCCCGCGATGACGGAGTGTGGCGCGAGGACGCGCCTGGCCGGATCTCGCTATCGCCGGGACGGTGTGCGGGCCAGCCGGCGGCTGGGCGGTGGTCCGCGCGGCGCCTACAGCGCGCGCTCGTAGCGCCACGCCTCCATCCCGTCCTCGTAATAGTCCTGCCGCACGGCGAAGCGGGTGTAGCCCCGGCGCTCGTAGAGGCGGATGCCGGCGCCGTTGTCGGCGCGCACCTCCAGCCGGAGCCGGTCGCAGCCCTCGGCGCGGGCGCGGGTCTCCGCGGCGTCGAGGAGCCGGCCGCCGAGGCCGAGGCCGCCGCGATTCGGCGCCACCGCGATCGAGGCCAGCCGGGCGATCCGGCTGCCGCGCCGCCGCTCCAGCACCGCGGCGCCGACGAGCACCGGAACGGGATCCCGGTCCGGCGGGTCGATCAGGGCCGCCAGCACGTCCATGGAGGGCGAGCGGATCGCGTGGCGGATCGCCCGGCGCTCGGCCCGGTCGGTGGCGAAGGCGGCGTGCTCCAGGGCGACGAGGGCGTCGAGATCGTCGAGCGTGGCGGTGCGAATCGTCGGCTCGGGGAGCCCGTCGCCGACCGGGCTGCGCAAGGGGGCGCTCATGACCGGGCGCTCACAGGGAGGCGCTCACGCCCGCGCCGTCGCGGTGAATCTGGTCGGCCCGGCCATCGCTCGCTCGCCTGAGTACTCTGCCCCGTCCGGTCAGATGCCCGCTTCCGCCCCGCTTGGGAAGCCCGCACGGCCCCGTCGACGCGGTCGGGACGCGTCGTCGATGCGTCGTCGATGCGTCGTTTTTGCAACGGAGCGCGCGGGGTGTGGATTGCGGGCGGAAAAGCTGGCGTTCCGGGGCGGTTTCCCCTTGTCGCGCGGGTCCCGTCTCCGTATATGCGCCGTGCCCAATTTCGCACGTGCCTGTGGCCGCGTGTCGGTTGGTGGGCATCCGGTCAACTGCCGGACAGCCGCCAGGGGTCTTAAAGGATCGATGGTCGCAAGGGTGGATCCCTACGGCCGGCATCCAGGTGGCAACACCGGACCCCGACAACAACCGGCAGCCGGAGGCGAAACCGGCGAACCCCGCTCTCCACGGGGGACGCAGCTTAAAGCAACGACGAACGGGCTTTTTTGGTCTCGTCGGCCCTCCACAGGCCGGCACCGAAGAGGCTTGTTTCTCTTTGCCCGGCGTGCGGTGGGGGTCCTCCCTTCCAATCCACGGCAGCTTCCGGGTGCTCTGCGCCCGCTCCGACGCACGCGTCTCCAAAGCGCGTGGGTCCGCGCGACGCATCGCCCCCTGACGCCGGCGGCCCGTTCGGGCCGTCATCTTCGACAGCGCGCCCCGCGTAGGGCGCTCGCGAACCCGTGCCGGGAGACGACCATGACCGACCGCATCCGTGACTTCCTGCGCGTGCGCCGCGACCTCGGTCAGGACGAGGGCCCCGTGATGGTCCTCGACCTCGACGTCGTGCGCGACAACTACACCGCCTTCGCGCGGTCCCTGCCGGACACCCGCGTGTTCTACGCCGTGAAGGCGAACCCGGCGCCCGAGGTGCTGCGCCTGCTCGCCGAGATGGGCTCCTGCTTCGACACCGCCTCCGTCGCCGAGATGGAGATGGTGCTGGCCGCCGGCGCCACCGCCGACCGGATCTCCTTCGGCAACACCATCAAGAAGGAGCGCTGCATCGGCCGCGCCCTCAAGCTCGGCATCCGCCTGTTCGCGGTCGATTGCCAGGCCGAGGTCGAGAAGATCGCCCGGGCCGCCGACGCGCTGGGCGTGCCGGCGGCCGAGGTGCGGGTGTTCTGCCGCATCCTGTGCGACGGCGCGGGCGCCGACTGGCCGCTCTCCCGCAAGTTCGGCTGCGTGCCCGAGATGGCCGCGGACGTGCTGGAGCACGCCCACCGCCAGGGGCTCGAGGCCTACGGCATCTCGTTCCACGTCGGCTCGCAGCAGGGCAACACCGAGGCCTGGGACGGGGCGCTCGGCTCCGCGGCGGCGATCTTCCGCGAGTGCGCGGAGCGCGGCATCGGCTTGTCGATGGTCAATCTCGGCGGCGGCTTCCCGACCAAGTACCTCAAGGCGGTGCCGGGCGTGGAGAGCTACGGCGAGGCGATCTTCCGGGGCCTGACCAAGCATTTCGGCAACCAGATCCCCGAGACGATCATCGAGCCGGGCCGCGGCATGGTCGGCAATGCCGGCCTGATCGAGGCCGAGGTCGTGCTCGTGTCGAAGAAGTCCGCCGAGGCCGACGAGGTCCGATGGGTCTACCTCGACATCGGCAAGTTCGGGGGGCTCGCCGAGACCATGGACGAGGCGATCCGCTACCCGATCCGTACTGCGCGGGACGGGGAGGCGACCGAGCCCTGCGTCATCGCCGGCCCGACCTGCGACTCGGTGGACGTGCTCTACGAGCGGCAGCTCTACCCGCTGCCGGTCTCGCTCTCGATCGGCGACAAGGTGCTGATCGAGGGGGCGGGCGCCTACACCACGACCTACGCGGCGGTGGCCTTCAACGGCTTCCCGCCCCTTCAGCAGATCGTCATCTGATCCTTCCTAGGATCAGGACGGGTTCCGGCTGAGGGACGCAGGCTCCTCCGTCCTCGCGAGCGG
The DNA here is from genome assembly GCF_900108435.1 of Methylobacterium sp. 275MFSha3.1. NCBI lineage: Bacteria > Pseudomonadati > Pseudomonadota > Alphaproteobacteria > Hyphomicrobiales > Methylobacteriaceae > Methylobacterium > Methylobacterium sp. 275MFSha3.1. The sequence continues at coordinate 210,905 of NZ_FNWP01000002.1, forward strand.
AGCGGAGCGATCCAGGGACGCGGGACGCCTTCCGACGTTTCGCTGCCCTGGGTCACGTCGCTTCGCTCGTGATGACGGGGAGGGCGACCCTGCCGGACGCTGACGTCCACCACCGCGTCGACCGAGGGCGTCCGGCTCTCGGTCACAGACAATCGCTTCTCCCGCTCGCCGGCCCGGGGAGGGCACAGCCATGATCGAGATCCGCGCGGAGCATCTCCACGACGTCCCGGCGCGCGAGCGCCTGCTCGACGCGTGCTTTCCCGGCAATCGACGCGCCAAGACCTCGGAGCGCCTGCGCGAGGGCCGCCTGCCGGCCCGCGGCCTCGCCTTCGCGGCGACCCGGGCGGGACGGCTCGTCGGCACCCTGCGGCTGTGGCACGTCGAGGCCGGGCTCGCCCGCCCGGCGCTGCTGCTCGGCCCGCTCGCCGTCGATCCGGCGATCCAGGGCCAGGGGCTCGGCTCGGTGATGATGCAGGCGGCCCTCGGCCGGGCGGAATCCCTCGGCCACGGCGCCGTGCTGCTGGTCGGCGACGCGCCCTACTACGCGCGCTTCGGCTTCGACCGGGCGCTCGCGGAGGGCCTGACCCTGCCGGGGCCGTTCGAGCGCGCGCGCTTCCTCGGTCTCGAGCTGCGCGCGGGCGCGCTGGCGGGCGCCGAGGGGATGGTCCGGGCGAGCGGCGTGCCGGCGCCGGTGGGCGCGGTGGCCAACGAGGCGGGGGTGGCGCGACGACGCGCCGCCTGAACGGGGCTTCGCCGCTCCGCCGATCTGAGGCGACGAACCGTCTTCGCGAGCGGAGCGAAGCAATCCAGGGTCGCGCCCCGCTCAATGACGTCGCGCTGCCCTGGGTCGCTTCGCTGCGCTCGCGATGACGGCGTGCAGAGCCGGTATGCTCCGTGGGGCGGCCGCATCGACCGCCTTGGCCAGCCCCATGCATTGCGCACGCCGCCCGCGATCCCGCATAGACGGTCCGCCGGCCTCCCGGAGAAGGTTGCTCGACCGATGCAGATCGCCACGCCCTACCTGATGTTCCTGGGCGACGTGCCCGACACGCTGGCGGCCAAGACCGCCTACGGGATCAAGGACTGGCGCCCGGAATGGTGCGTCGGCCAGATGCGCCTGCCGGGCTGCGCCGCCGATCTCGGCATCCCCGACATGACCCTGCCCGAGGCCCTGGCGAAGGGCTGCCGGACCCTGGTGATCGGCGTCGTCAACGCCGGCGGCGTCCTGCCGGACCACTGGGTCAAGGAGATCGTCGCGGCGATCGAGGCCGGTCTCGACGTGGCGAGCGGCCTGCACGTGAAGCTCGGCGCGGTCCCGGCCATCGCGGAGGCCGCCGCCCGCCGCGGCCGCCAGCTCCACGACGTCCGCCACACCGACGAGCGCTTCCCCACCGGCAAGGGCACCAAGCGGGCCGGGCGGCGCCTGCTCACCGTCGGCACCGACTGCTCGGTCGGCAAGAAGTACACCGTGCTGGCCCTGGAGCGCGGCATGCGCGAGCGCGGCCTCGACGCCGATTTCCGCGCCACGGGCCAGACCGGCGTGTTCATCTCCGGCCGGGGCGTCGCCATCGACGCCGTCGTGGCCGACTTCATCTCCGGCGCCGTCGAGACGATCTCGCCCGAGGCCGAGCCGAACCACTGGGACCTGATCGAGGGCCAGGGCTCGCTCTACCACCCGTCCTTCGCGGGCGTGAGCCTCGGCCTGCTGCACGGCGCCCAGGCCGACGCCTTCGTGGTCTGCCACGAGCCGACCCGCACCAACATGCGCGGCGTGAAGCACCCGCTTCCGACCATCCGGCAGGTGATCGACCTCACCGTGCAGCTCGGCAGCCTGACCAATCCGGGAATCAAGCCGGTCGGCATCGCGGTGAACACCCAGGCGCTCGCCGAGGGCGAGGCCCGGGCGCTCCTCGACGCGCTCGGCTCCGAGCACGGCCTGCCCGCCACCGACCCGGTGCGCTTCGGCGTCGACGGGCTGGTCGACCGGATCGTCGCCGACTTCCCGGCGATCTGATACCGCTTCCCTGTGCCGGCTCTCACTCCGTCCCCGTGAGCCGAGCGAAGCGATCCAGCAGCGCCATGCCAACCGGCCGCTCGCTGCCCTGGGTCACTTCGCTCCGCCCGTGATGACGGAGCGGGCTGCATCGACCGCAGGCCTGAACCGGAGACCCTACGACATGGCCCGCCGCCTGACCCTCGCCGTCGAGCGCTTCCCGATCGCCGGCGCCTTCACGATCTCCCGCGGCAGCCGCACCGAGATCGCCGTCGTAGTGGCGACGATCGCGGACGGCGACGCGGTCGGGCGCGGCGAGTGCGTGCCCTATCCGCGCTACGGGGAGAGCGTCGAGAGCGTCAGCGCCCTGATCGAGGGCCAGGCGGAGGCGATCGCGGCCGGGATCGGGCGGGACGCGCTCATGACCCGCATGAAGGCGGGCGCCGCGCGCAACGCCCTCGATTGCGCGCTGTTCGACCTCGAGGCGAAGCGGCAGGGCCGTCCCGCCTGGGAGATCGCGGGTCTCGCCGAGCCCCGGCCGGCCATCACCGCCTACACGCTGAGCCTCGGCACGCCGGAGAGCATGGCGGAGGCCGCCCGCAAGGCCGCCCACCGGCCGCTGCTCAAGGTCAAGCTCGGCGGGGACGGCGATCCGGAGCGCATCGCCGCGGTGCGGGCCGGCGCGCCGGAATCGCGGCTGATCGTCGACGCCAACGAGGCGTGGCGGCCCGAGAACGTGGAGGCCAACCTCGCGGCCTGCCTGCGAGCGGGCGTCGCGCTGATCGAGCAGCCGCTGCCGGCCGACGCCGACGCCCTGCTCGCCGAGATCCCCCACCCGGTGCCGGTCTGCGCCGACGAGAGCCTTCACGACCGCGCCGGCCTCGACGCGCTGGCCGGGCGCTACGACGCGATCAACATCAAGCTCGACAAGACCGGCGGCCTGACCGAGGCGGTGCTCCTCGCCCGCGAGGCGCGGGCCCGGGGGCTCTCGATCATGGTCGGCTGCATGCTCGGCACCTCGCTGGGCATGGCGCCGGCGGCCCTGCTCGCCAACGACGCGGAGTTCGTCGACCTCGACGGGCCGCTGCTGCTGGCCCGGGACCGTGACCCGCCGCTGCGCTACGAGGGCAGCCTGATGCACCCGCCGACGCCGGACCTCTGGGGCTAGGGCCCGCGGCGGGCCGGTCGTCGTCCGCGGTCCCGAGAGGGTCCCGCGCGATGTCCCGGAGGCGCCATCCTGTGGAGATCCCGGGTGCGGAGGATAGGGATCGCCCCGCCTGTCACCGGCAGGGCCTCACAAAGGGTTTGGGATTAGGTATACCAGAAGGCTTGCCTTCCGCTCGCCCGGCTGCCATCCATCGCACGTGCGCTTGGGGCCGTGGCGTGGACGCGCTGTTCCCAGCAGCCAGACAACACACAGCAAGTCTCAATGCTGGGGAGGACCGACGTGGCCAAGAACATCCTGATCCTGGGGGCCTCCTACGGCTCGCTCCTGGGCACCAAGCTCCTGATGGCCGGTCACAACGTGACCCTGGTGTGCCGGCGGAAGACCGCGGACCTGATCAACCGCGAGGGGACCGAGGTCCGCATCAAGCTGCGCGACGAGAAGGAGCACCGCGCGATTCACTCGCGCGATCTGCCCGGCAAGGTCGACGCGATGCCGCCGGAGGACGTCGACGTGTCGCGCTACGACCTCGTCGGCCTGGCCATGCAGGAGCCGCAGTACAACAACCACACGATCCGCGTCCTCATGATCAAGATCGCGGCGGCGAAGCTGCCGTGCCTATCGATCATGAACATGCCGCCGCTGCCCTACCTCAAGCGGATCCCGGCGCTCGCCGCCATGGACCTCGAGGACGCCTACACCAATGCCGGCGTGTGGGACCGGTTCGAGCCGGGTCTGGTGTCGCTCTGCTCCCCCGATCCGCAGGCCTTCCGACCGCCGGAGGAGGAGGCGAATGTCCTCCACGTCGGCCTGCCGACGAACTTCAAGGCCGCGACCTTCGCGGACGAGGCCCATAACCGGCTGCTCCGGGAGCTGGAGGCCGACATCGACGCCGTGCGCCTCGACGGGCACGACGTGCCGGTGAAGCTCAAGGTGTTCGACTCGCTGTTCGTGCCGCTGGCCAAGTGGTCGATGCTGCTCACCGGCAATTACCGCTGCATCACCCCGGGCGAGCCGCAATCCATCCACGACGCCGTCCACGGCGACCTGGCGCGCTCGCGGGCGATCTACGACCACGTCGACGGCATCGCCCGGAAGCTCGGCGCCGACGCGGCCGACCAAGTGCCGTTCGAGAAGTACGCCAAGGCCGCCGAGAGCCTGCTGAAGCCGTCCTCGGCCGCGCGGGCCGTGGCGAACGGCGCGCCCTACATCGAGCGGGTCGACCTGCTGGTGAAGCTCATCTCGCACCAGCTCGGCGAGCCGAACGCCGAGATCGACCGCACCGTCGAGACCGTCGACCGCAAGCTCGACGAGCGCATCATCGAGGGCTGACGGGCGCTGCCTTCGCTTCGCTCCGTCATCACGAGCGGAGCGAAGTGACCCGGGGCGGCGCGCCATCGGTCGGCGTGGCGCCGCTGGATTGCGTCGCTGCGCTCGCAAAGACGGTGGCGAGGTCTCCAACCGGAAACGGTATCACTCCGCCAGATCCAGAAAATGCCGCCCCTGGCGGTCGTCGATCTCGACGATCCAGAGATCGGAATCGAACCGGATCTCCTTGGCCAGGCGCTCCTCCACGTCGAGCGGGCTGCCGCCGGTGACGATCGCGGCGAAGCGGCGGTCGCCGCTCTCCTCGGCCTCGAACAGCGCTTGCGGCGCCGGTCCGTAGAGGTCGGCGCTGCCGTCGAGCCGATCGACCTTCACGAAGATCGCGCCCGCCTCCGCGGATCCGCGCCGGCGCAGCACCGCCGGGATGCCCGCGACGTCGAGACGCCGCAGATGGGCCGAAACCCAGAAATCGGAGCGCAGGCGCATGCGTCTGTAGCCCTGTGAATCGCGCGGCCCGCGCCGCGGGCGGGCGATCCGGCGCGGCGGTCGGCCCCTGAAACCCGGCCGGTTGTGAGCGGCGCAAACCCCGCCATGCGCGAAAGCGCCGGCACGGGCAAGCGCGGATGCGCGACGCCGCACGTCCAGAGCAAACGGCTCAGCGCGGTGAATAATCCGTCAAAAAATCCAGTCTTTTTCGGGATTAAAAAAGAACTGAACGATGTGCGTCAGCGCACATCTATAGTATTTTCTGCTGCCTAACTGAGCAAAGGGCGCCCGAATTCGCATGCCACGATGATTTGAGGAGCACTCCGATGCGGAGAATGACCTCGCTCGCGACGCTGATCGTCGCCTGCCTGTGCTTTGCTGTGCCGTCGGCCCACGCCCGTCCGGAGACGCTCATGGATTTACTGGGCCACCGCGACTCCGCGTCCTGCCCGCGCTACCAGCGGACGCCGAGTGATGCCTGCAACATCGTCGTGCACCGGCCCGGCGGTAATCCCACGCAGGACATGACCGGCTCGATCGGCCACGCGAAGTCCTTCCAGGCCAATGGCGGCCCGCGCTGCAAGACGATCTGCCGGTTCACCGGCACGCAGTACTGAGGGCCAGCTCACCGACGTCTCGCGACGATCGGCACCCGGGCCGCCGCTCCGGCGCGGGTGCCGCCGGGGCCCGCTAGCCGTGGCCCGCCCGCGCCATCAGCTCGCGCAGGGTCCGGCCCGTCGCCTCTCCGGTCACCGGCAGCTTGGCGCCGCGCTCGAACTTCTCGATCGCCGCGCGGGTGCCGGGGCCCATCGCGCCGTCGGGCTTCACCGCGTAGCCGAGCTTCGACAGCGCCTTCTGGGCCCGCAGCACCGGATCGCCGTCCTTCTCGGACTTGGCCGCCTTGGCGTCCGTCTCCTTCGCGGCCGGCTTGGCGGCCGGCCGAACCGGCGACGCCTTCGGGGTGACCGAGGCGGTGGTCTCCTCGGACCGGATCAGCTCGCCGATCGCGTCCCGGGCCGCCGGCTTGGCGGGGACCGGCGCGGCGGCGCGGTCGGCCTCGATGACCCGCACCGGATCCCGCGCGGGTTCCCGGAGGGCCTCCTTGGCGGCCGGCGCCGCCTCGCGGGGGGCGGGCGCCTTCTGGGCGAGCTTCGGCAGGATCGGCGCCGGGTGGCGCCCGGTCTGGTAGCCGAGGGCGTTGACGCAGACGAAGCCCGCCGCGCCGAGGGCGACGAGGCTGCCGAGAACGGCGCCCGGGCTGGTCCGGCAGGTCGCGCCCGTCGCCTTCAGCGCGCCGACGAGGACGGCGCGCCAGTCGCCCTGGACCGCGGCGCGGCGCGGCGCGGCGCGGCGCGCGCGGCCGGGTTCGCCCGGTACGGTGATCTCGCGGTAGCCTGACATCATGTCTCCTTCCGGGGATCTTCGGGTCAGCCGGTGCGGCGCAGGACCGGGTCGGCCGGGGCCGCGGCGAGGCCCGGCTCCGCGTCGAACAGGCCGAGCGGCAGGCGCACCACGCGGCGGGGCGCCGGGGCGCCGCGCACGGCCGTGCGGATCGGGGCCGGGCCGTGGGCGGCCGCGGGGGCCTGGCAGACGAGGGGCAGGGTGACGGTCACCACCGTCCCGGCCTGGGGCGCGCTCTCGATCAGCAGGGAGCCGCCGTGGAGGCCGACGAGGCCCTGGACCACCGACAGGCCGAGGCCGGTGCCCTCGTGCTGGCGCTTGTAGCCGCCGCTCCCGGCCTGGAAGAACGGTGTGCCGAGCTTGGGCAGGTCGTCCGCGCCGATGCCGACGCCCGTATCGGCCACGACGATGTCCAGGGTGCCGGCGCCGCGCCGCAGGGACAGGTCGATGCGGCCGCCCGCCGGGGTGAACTTCACGGCGTTCGAGATGAGGTTGATCAGCACCTGCCGGCAGGCGGCGGGATCGGCCGTGATCTCCACCGGTCCCGACGGGGCGGCGGTGACGACGACGCCGGCGGCGTCGGCCTTCAGGCGCATCATGTCGCAGCAGGCCCGGAGCAGGTCCGCGATGTCGAACGCCTCGGGGGTGCAGTCGAAATTGCCGCTCTGGATCCGGCTCATGTCGAGCAGCGTGTTGACGACGCCGAGCAGGTGGTGGCCCGAGGCGCCGATGATGCCGGCATATTCCCGCGCCTGGACCGGTCCGAGGCTGACGGCGCCTTCGCCGGCGAGGACCTCGGAGAAGCCGATGATCGCGTTGAGCGGCGTGCGCAGCTCGTGGGTGACGTTGGCCAGGAACCGGCCCTTGATCGCGTCGGCCCGCTCGGCCTCGGCGCGGGCGCGCTCCAGCTCGACGGCGTGCCGGTGGTGCTCGGTCATGTCGCGGGTGACCGCCACGACCGCCGTGGCGGCGTCGTGCGCGCCGTGCTCGATCCGGTGGGCGCGCATCTCGGCGTAGATCAGGCTCGCGCCGTCGGCGCGGCCGGTCTCGGGCTCGACGTGCAGGCGCAGGGGCAGGGTCGCGGGCCGGCCGGTCGCGGCGACGTCGCTCACCGCCTTGAGGAAGGCCGGGCGGTCGGCGACGTGGACGCGCTCCAGCAGGCCGTGGCCGCGCAGGCGGGCCGGGGCGCTGCCCAGGAGCCGGACGGCCGAGACCGAGGCCTCCAGCACGCGGCCGTTGCGGTCGTGCCAGGTCACGAGGTCGTCGATCGCCGAGAGCAGCAGCCGGTCGCGGGCCTCGTTGTCGCGCAGCCGCTCGCGCCAGACGCCCTCGTTGCGCATGTGCTCCAGGGCCTGGGCGGCGACGTGGCCGATCGCCGTGATGGCGAAGGCCGGCAGGGCGATCGCGGCCGAGATATCCATGACCGGCAGGGAGCCGGCCCAGGCGCCGAGGGCCACCACGGTCAGGACGCCGAGGACCGCCATCGCGGCGGCCGCGATCGTCGCGCGGAGCGAGCCGGAGACCAGCGCCTCGAGGGGGATCGCCACGAGCCAGACCGCGGCGGGCGAGGTGACGCCGCCGGTGACGCCCGCCAGGGCGACGACGAGGCCGGTCAGGCCCGCCGACGAGACCGCGTGGGCGACCCAGAGGGAGCCGGTGCGGGTGAGGAGGACGGCGGCGAAGACCGGCAGCAGCAGGCTCGCGATCGCCAGGACCTCGAAGCCCGACGGCACCCCGCGCCACAGTAGGTAGGGCGGCAGCCCGGCCATCATCACGGCGCCGGTCGCCAGCCGCGACACCAGGAAGCGCTGGTGGCGCGCGCGGGCGGCCGGATTGTCGACCACGGATTCGTGGACGAGGCCCGCGAGCCGGTCATCGATCAGCGACGTCAGGACAGTCTTGATGGTCAAGGTTGGCACGCGTCGCGCTGGCTGCGTTCCCGCATCCGTCGCGCCTCCGGTTCGACTTCGAACGACTACCGGACGGTCGCAGAGCCGGCTTAAACGAGTGTTGCGGGACTTGTCCGAATGGTCGGGATGCTTTCCGCGAGGTAACCAGCCGATCGCGAACAAGCTTCATTCACCATCGTGCGGGAAAGCTCGGGTCGGTAGAGGCCCGGTTCACGAAATCCGTCGAATGCTTCGCGCGATCTCGAGCGGAGAAACCGTTCCATGACCGTCCTGCTGCGCGCCGCGCTGGTGATCGGCGTGCTCTCCTACTTCGCCATGCTTCGCACCGGAGCGGACCCGGCCGCGGAGGCCCGCAGGCTCGCCGGGGCGGTCCCGAGCGCCCAGGCGGTCGTGCCGGCCGCCCTGGAGGCGGTCCCGCCCGAGACCCGGGAGCGGGCGGTCCGCGCCGTGCTGGCCCGCGGCCTGATGGCGGAGCTGAGCCGCCGCGCCGCGGAGGCGCCCTCGAACGACACCCTGCAGGAGACGGACCGGCAGCCCGCGTGGCGGGGCGCCGATCCGGAGAGCGATCCGCAGAACGATCCGAAAAGCGATCCCGGGACCGGCCCGCGCTGACGGCCGGCCGGTCAGCCCGGCTCCCCGCCGCTCGCCGTCCGGGCCCGCGCCGGCAGGCGCGGCCGCTGCGCGGCGACGCGCTCGGCGCCCTGGCGCAGCTTGGCCTCCGGGCCGTGTGCCGGCTGATGGGCATCGCTCCGACCGCGCTCGGCGAGCGGCCGGTCGAGGATCGCGGCGATCAGGTCCCGCGAGGCCGGACGGCTCACGGTGCGGAACAGCCGGACGAGATCGGCGACGCGCTCGGCCGAGCGCGCCACCCCCTGGTTGAGGGTCAGGAAGATGTAGACCGCCTCCTCCTCGTGCAGGCCGGCGGCCCGCAGGCCGAGGGTCAGGAGGTCGTAGCGGGTGCCCGCGTCGGCGACCACGGTCAGGAAATCGCGGGGCAGGCCGAGCCCGTCGGCCAGCGCCGCCATGAAGGCGGGAACGTCGCGAGCGGCGGACAGGCCGGTCAGGGTCTCGCCGAGGCCGCGGGGCGGCGGCGGGCAGGGGCGCAGGGCGGCGGTCGCCTCGACGGCCCGGCCGATCACCGTGCGGCGCATCGGGTCGGCGTGCAGGTACAGGGGCACGAGGTCGGCGGCCGAAACGTCGGGCCGGACCAGCAGCAGCCGCGCGAGGTCGGGGGCGGTGCGGCCGCGGTCCACGAGCCGCGACAGGGCCGCGCCCCGCAGGGTGTGGCCGAGATTGGCCGCCAGCGCGCGGTCGATCTCGGGGCGGCCCTCGCGGGAGAGTTCGTCCACCGCCTCCCGGCTCAGCCCGGCCCGGGCGGCGATGCGGGCGGCGATGTCCGACCCCTCGGCCAGGGCCGCCTCGATCAGGCGGTGGCTCAGGGTCGGGGCCAGCTCCACCACCGCGTCGCGGGCGCCGCCGCCGCGCAGGGCGAGCGCCTCCAGCACCGCGGGCGGCGTCTCGGGGCAGGGGGCCAGCTTGCGGGCCACGACCCGGGCCGTCTCCTCGTCCACCGTCGGGATGAGGCCGCAGGCCAGGGACTCGAAGATCTCGATCTCGGTCCGGTCCCGGGCCGCGGCCCGGACGAACAGGTCCGTCTGAACCCGGAGGATCACCGGCTTGAGATCGAGATTCTCGATGCGTGACAGTTCGAGGAGCCCGGACAGGTCCGGCGGAGCATCGACGGAAGGGGGCATGGAGGATCGGTTACGCAAGACTGCAGTAAGGTCACGCTAACCGCATCGACGTGAATCGACCTTTAAGCCGCCTCCGCGGCGACCGTGCCGTCCTGCGCCAGGATGGAACCGGCGCGGTCCCACCCCGGCCGGACCGTCAGCGCATCCGTCAGTGCGGCAGTCAGCGCGTCAGCCAGAGCACGAGGCCGAGCCCCACGGCGGCCGCGACGATGATGCCGGCGTAGAGCGGCAGGACCCAGGGCTGCCGCTGGTGCGGGTAACCCTTGGCCGCCCGCTCCGAGGGCGCCCGCTCGTTCTGCCGGGCGATCCGGACCTCCCGGGGCGTCGGCGGCGTCCCGCCGGCCTCCTCGCAGGTCCCGAGCGGGGCCGCGCCGATATCCATGTGCGGGGTCTTGTCGGCGGTGCGGCCGCTGTCGATGTCGCCCTTGAGCTGCGCGGCGGTCGGCGCCTCGGAATCCGGCGGCGGATCGCAGGGCAGGTTCGCGGGCGGCGGCGGGGTCTCGGATCGCAGCGTCATCGGGGGGCTCCACTCTCCGGGGGTAACGCCCGGTGAGCCCCGCCGGCTTCGGCCAGGATGTCGCGGATCTCAGCCGTCTCCGGTGCCCCGCTTCAGCAGCGGCCGCGCGAGCACGGTCCCTTCGTCGGCGAAGCCGGCGGCGGCGCAGAAGGCGCGCAGGGCGGCCTGGTCCGGCCCCGCGGCCAGGAGCAGCCGGTCGCAGCCCGCCTGCCGCGCCGCCCGGCCGGCCGCCTTCAGCAGGACCCGACCGATGCCCCGGCGGCGCGACTCGGCGGCGACCGCGAGGCCGGTGATCAGGCCGAAGGGCCGCGGCGCGTCCAGCGTCCGCACGGGGGCGACGGCGATGAGGCCGCTCGGCGGCCCCCATTCCACGGCGACGAGGGCGATGCCGCCGTCCCGCTGCAGGGCCTCGAGCCGGGCCGCGAGGTCCGCGGTGCCGACCGCGACCCCGACCTCGCTGAGCAGCGCCGCGAGACCCGCGGCGTCCGGCCCCGCGGCGGCGCGGATCTCCAGCCCGTAGCGATTGCCCAAATCCCGCTCCCGATCGGCATGTCCGGCGCATGCATGTCCGGCGGTTCAACGCGTGGCGAGGCCTCTCGACACGGCGCGTCGCGCTCCTGAGGCTCAAACGCGGCGCCGTCCCGCAGATCGCGATCACCGCGGGATCGGCTCCGTCGCGCGCGGCGCCGTCGTGATGCGGCGCGCGCGGAACGCGCCGGGCCGTCCGCGCTTTGCTCTCCCGTCGGCGGATCGGGGAGCGCGCAGCATGGCGGGGCGGGTGACGGATCGAGCCTCCGAAGGGGAGGCCGGCCAGGCGCGGCCGGAGACAGCGCCGGCGCCCGAGGGGCCGGGCCCGCGGTCCGGCATGACCGAGGCAGAGGTCGGGCCGGAGATCGGGGCGGTCGAGCGGCACAAGGCCGAGACGGAGATCGCCGCGGGCGACGTGGCCGACGACCTCGCCGATTTCGCGTAACGGACCGGCGCGCGGGTCGCGCGCCGGCCGGTAACCACGAGCCCGGGTGTTGCCGGGCTCAGGCCGGGCTCAGGCCGTCTCCTTGGCCTTGCGGGAGCGGCTGGCGCGCTTCGGCTTCTCGGCCACTTCCGCGACGGGCTCGGGCTCGGGCGCCGGGGCGGCGGACTTGCGGCGCTGCTGGCCGAGGCCGAGGCTGCGGGCGAGTTCCGAGCGCTGAGCCGAGTAGCTCGCGGCCGTCGACGGATAGTCGCGCGGCAGCCCGAAGCGCTCGCGATACTGCTCGATCGTCAGGCCGTTGCGCGACAGGTGCCGCTTGAGCGTCTTGTACGGCTTGCCGTCGATGAACGAGATCAGGGCGTCCGGCGTCACCGACTTGCGGATCTGGGCCGGCGTCGGCTTGTCGGCCGCCTCGGTGACCGTCGCCGCGGGGGCGGACAGCTTCGTCAGCGCGGCGTGAACGCCGGCGAGCAGACCGGGCAATTCGCTGATCGGCACGGAATTGTTCGAGACATACGCCGAGACGATGTCGGACGCCTGCTCGATAAAGGTCTGCTGCTGCTCAGTGGCGTTGTCGTCCATCGATGATTCCCTCTATCCGACCGTCGAGAGACGGTTCTAACGTCTGTGCAGCAAAATCAAGTCGTCGTCGAGCATTTCCCTACACAATGCCCCCGCCATGAACACGCATATTATTCAAACCGTGGGTCGAGCTGAAATCGACCGTCGAGCAAACCGACACCCCGGAGCCGAAGTTGGACGAGACCGGGCGACGCGGACGGGCGCCGGTTATGCCTTCCGCCGCGATCTCGCCGCGGGCTTCCTCTGCGAAGATCCGTCTCCGGTCTGATGAGAGGCGCAGAACTTCACGCGGCGGCCCGCCGCGATGTCCCGTGAGCCTTCGGGACGGGACGAACGTTTCGGCCGGACTGTCACGTGATCTGCCGCGGACCGGTCATGGCCTCGGAGGCGGCCGGGCGATAAGGATCCGGGCGGGGCAGGATCCGGGGCGATCGGCGTGGACCAGCAAGTGGACCGGCAAGGGGATCACCAAGTGGATCAGCAAGTGGATCAGCGCTCGGAGACGGGCACCGTCTTCGGCGCCATCATCCCGTTCGTGGATCACTGCGGGATCGAGGCGCTCGACGTGCGCGCGGGCCGGACGCGGCTGCGCCTCGCCCTGCGGCCGGAGCACGCCAACAACCTCGGCATCGCCCATGGCGGCGCGCTCTGCACCCTGCTCGACGTCGCCCTGGGGACGGCGGCGCGGCTGCGGGCGGGGCGCCCCGTGGTGACCCTCGACATGCAGACCCGCTTCCTCGCTCCCGGCCGCGGCGTCCTGACCGCCGAGGGACGGGTCACCCGGGCGGGGCGGTCGGTGATCTTCTGCGAGGCCGAGATCCGCGACGAGGCCGGGGAGCTGGTGGCGACCGCCACGGGGCTGCTCAAGCTCGTCGGCGAGCGGCCGGCGCCCGCGTAGGGGCCGCGTAGGGGCCGCGTAGGGGCGTTGTCGCCGGTCGGGACACCGGCGCGGGAGCCCTGCGCGGGAGCCCTGCGCGCCCGTGCGGGGCCGCGACCGCATTGACGTGCGCCCGGCAGGGTGGAAAAGCCTGTGTCATGACGATGCCGGACGACGCGCGCGCAGCCCTGGCTGCGCCTCCCTCCGAGGCCGACGTGACGGCCATGAAGTCCGAGGCCGCGGCGTGGTTCGAGACGCTGCGCGACCGGATCGTCGCCGCTCTGGAGACCCTCGAGGCGGAGGCGGCGGGCCCGTTCCACCCCGACGCGCCCGAGGGCCCCGGGACGTTCGAGAAGACCCCGTGGAACCGGACCGACCATACCGGGCGGCCGGGCGGCGGCGGCGTCATGGCGATGCTGCGGGGCCGCGTCTTCGAGAAGGCCGGCGTGCACATCTCGACGGTGCACGGCGAGTTCGCGCCGGAATTCCGCGCCCAGATGCCCGGCGCCGCCGAGGATCCGCGCTTCTTCGCCACCGGCATCTCGCTGATCGCCCATCCGTGGAACCCGAACGTGCCGACGGTGCACATGAACACCCGGTTCGTCGCGACGACGCGGGCGTGGTTCGGGGGCGGGGCCGACCTGACGCCGGTGCTCGACCGGCGCCGCACGCAGGACGATCCGGACAGCCGCCACTTCCACGCCTGCCTGGCGCGGGCCTGCGCGGCGCACGGCATCGACCACGCCCGCTACAAGGCGTGGTGCGACGAGTATTTCCACCTCAAGCACCGGAACGAGCCGCGCGGCATCGGCGGGATCTTCTACGATTACCTCTGGAGCGGGACGCCGCAGGCCGACCTCGCCTACACCCGCGACGTGGGCCGGGCCTTCCTGGAGGCCTACCCGAAGATCGTGCGCGACAATCTCGGCACGCCCTGGACCGAGGCGGACCGCCACGAGCAGCAGGTGCGGCGGGGCCGCTACGTGGAGTTCAACCTGCTCTACGACCGGGGCACGATCTTCGGCCTGAAGACGGGCGGCAACGTCGCCTCCATCCTCTCCTCGATGCCGCCGACCGTGCGCTGGCCGTGAGTGCGGGTCTGCCGGCCGCCTACGCGCCGCAGCAGGACGCGGCGCTGAAGGCGATCGCCGCGTGGCGGCGGGACGGGGGATCGCAGGTGTTCCGGCTGTTCGGCTATGCCGGCACCGGCAAGACGACGCTCGCCCGCCGGATCGCCGAGGATGTCGACGGCACGGTGGTCTACGGGGCCTTCACCGGCAAGGCGGCCTCGGTGATGCGCCAGAAGGGCTGCTACGACGCCGCCACGATCCACTCGCTGATCTACCGCACCAAGGAGGCGGAGGAGGGCGGGCCGACCTTCACGCTGAACCGCTCGGGCCCGGCCGCCAAGGCGGACCTGATCATCATCGACGAGTGCTCGATGGTCGATTCCGACCTCGGCAACGATCTCCTGTCCTTCGAGCGGCCGGTCCTCGTCCTGGGCGACCCGGCGCAGCTGCCGCCGGTGCGCGGCGGCGGCTTCTTCACCGAGGCTGAGCCCGACGTGATGCTCACCGAGGTGCACCGGCAGGCCAAGGACGACCCGATCGTCCGCATGGCCATGACCGTGCGCGAGGGCGGCCGGCTGGAGCTCGGCAGCTACGGGCAGAGCCGGATCGTGTCGCGCCGCGCCCTGGATCCGGCCGAGGTGCTCGAGTGCGATCAGGTGCTGGTCGGCTTGAACAAGACCCGCCGCCTCTACAATGCACGGCTGCGGGAACTCGCCGGCCACACGGACCCGATGCCGGCGATCGGCGAGAAGCTGGTCTGCCTGCGCAACGACCGGGTGAAGGGCCTGCTCAACGGCTCGACCTGGACCGTGCAGGCCCTGCGCGCGCCGCCGCGTCCGGACCTGATCCGCCTCGACGTGGTGCCGGAGGACGACCCGGCGCTCCGCCGGAAGCCCACCGACATCAAGGTGCTGCGCGCGATGATCTCCGGCACGGACGAGGAGATCCCGCTGTTCCTGCGGCGCGAGACGGACGAGTTCACCTACGGCTACGCGCTGACGGTGCACAAGGCTCAAGGGTCGCAGTGGGATCGGGTCACGCTGTTCGACGAATCCTACGCGTTCCGCGAGCACCGGGCGCGCTGGCTCTACACCGGCCTGACCCGCGCGGCGCAGGCGATCACCGTGGTGGTCTGATCCGGCGCCGCGCGACGTCTCGCTTGTGAAGCGGGACCACGCGTGCTACGCACCGCCCGTCTCATCGAGGCACCTTGCGGAGAGGTGGCAGAGCGGTTGAATGCACCGCACTCGAAATGCGGCATGCCTGCAAGGGCATCGGGGGTTCGAATCCCCCCCTCTCCGCCAAGCACACCCTTAAGTGCCTGATCTTCCAGAAGTGGTTGCACGGTAAGGCTTTCTTGATCCGCCTGTTGTACACACAGGTGGTACACAGTGCCTCTCCCGATGCCCCGACCCTTCAAGCACAAGTTCGGCGTCTACTACCTGCGCAGGCGCGTGCCGGCCGACCTGGTGAAGCTCGTCGGGAAGACCGAGGAGAAGGTCTCGCTCGGGACCAAGGACCCGGCCGAGGCCAAGGCCCGCCACTTCGCCGCGATCTACGAGCTGGAGGAGCGCTGGGCGAACCTGCGCAAGGGCCAGCTGCCACTCACCGGCAAGCAGGTCCAGGCCCTGGCCGGGGACATCTACCGCGCCAAGGTCGCGGAGCACGCGGACGACCCGGGATCCCCCGAGACCTGGCGCCCCCTCGCAGCCGCCGACCGACGCCTTCAGGATCTCAAAAGCCGTACGTCCGGCAAGCCGTCCGCCCTTCGGATGGCCACGGGCTGGTCTGAGGCGGAGGCCGTGATCCGAGCGCGTCACGGCGAAGCCGTCGATGCCTTCCTCGCGAATAAGGGGGTGGTCGTCTCGGACGCGGACCGCCGCCGGATCGTTCTCGCGGCGGCTGAGGCAACCCAGATGGCGCACGAAAGCATCTATCGAAACGCCCAAGGCGACTACTCGCCGGACAACAACGCCGACCGTTTCCCTCCGTCCATCTCGGCTGCGGGACCGGTCACGCTCGCGCCGGTCTGGGCGGACTACCAGCGCCAAGCCGGGCTAAGCGCGGCGACCGTGAAGCGGTGGGAGCCCATCCTCAAGAAGTTCATCGCCTTCGTCGGCGTCGACGACCTCCGCCGCATCACGCAGGCCGACGTGATCAGGTGGCGCGACAGAATGCTGTCCGTAGAGGCGGGTCTCAGCCCGCTGACGGTCCGGGACGTCTACCTGGCCGCTCCGAAGGCGCTGCTGGGGTACGCGTCGGACCAGTCGAAGATCGGCGAAAATCCGGCCGCCAAGGTCACTGTGAGGGCCAAGAAGGGCAAGGGGACGGTCCGCGAGAAGGACTTCAGGGACGAGGAGGCCGAGAAGATCCTGTCGGCGGCCCTGGCCCCGCAGAACGACCTCACCTCCGCGGAACTCAAGGCCGCTCGGCGCTGGGTGCCATGGCTGTGCGCGTATACGGGCGCGCGGGTCAACGAGATGACGCAGCTCCGGCATGAGGACGTCATGCAGATCGACAAGGTCTGGGTGGTGCACATCACGCCGGAGGCTGGCTCGACGAAGACGAACTTCGCGCGGGCCGTGCCCATCCACGACCACCTGATGGAGCAGGGTTTCCTCGATTTCGCCCTGGCCAAGCCTAAGGGACCGCTCTTCTACAGCCCCAAGCGCGCCCGGGGCGGTTCGCCGGGCAACCCGCCTCACGTTCGGATGGGGCAGAAGATCGGGGAGTGGGTCCGGGCCATCGGGGTGGACGACCCCAACGTGCAGCCGAACCATGGCTGGCGGCATCGCTTCAAGACGGTGGGCCGTACGGTGGGCATGGATTCGCAGAAGCTGGACTTCATCCAGGGGCATGCCGCCGATACCGAGGGCGTGAAGTATGGTCGCTTTCCGCCCCCCGCACTGAAGCCCGAGATCGACAAGATCCCTCGCTACGAGGTCGTGCCTGCCGCCGCGCTCGACCGTCGGAAGAAGGGGAGCCGCGCGAAGCCCGCCGCAGGGTCGACTGCGGTCGGCGAAGGGAAGCCCGCCGGCTAGAACATTCTCCGAGCCGGAAATACGGATGCATTTTACCCTTAGACGAGGACGCCCGCGCTTAGCGAGGGCGCCGTCGTAACGTCCGGTCAGGTTAGGACGAAAGCTCGTCCAGGTGCCGAAAATAGAGTCCGTGGTGCCGACATCTGATCAGCGTAGCCGCGGACGTCATCGGCATTGAGATCATGCGGTGGGACCGCTCGCCGTGTCGAAGATCCCACGGCAGTACGCGGCCAAGCGTTCCGGCCGGTCGGCCGCGTCGCGATAGGCGATATGCCCATCTGGTCGGACGAGGACAATCGACGGCTGGCCTTCTAGGCCGTAGGCGCCGTGCGCCTTGCCGTCGAGGTCTGACAGCACCGGCGCACCTCCCGCCTTGAAAGCAGGACCCGCCAGGACGAGACGGGGGCGCACCCAGCCCCAAGGGGCGACGGCCTCAATGGCAGCGCGAAGCGAAGCGCCGGCTTCCGGCGACCGCCCGTCGAAGCACAGCAAGGCCCAGCCCGTCGTCACGCCGTCCGGATTGTAGATGAACGGGAACAGCGACGTCGTCTCGCAGTCAACGGTCACCTCGACCTCCGGAGCCCGCTCGCCGGCCTTCGGTCCGTGCTGGAGGAGGTGTGTCAAACCTGAAAGGTGGTCCTCGTTGAGCGGGCTCTTCGGGTAGCTGACCGAAAGCTGCTGCAGGTCGTCCGTTCCCTGGAGCAGGGCGCCGATGCCCGGCACGACCTTGGCGGCCAGGCCGAGGGCCACGTCCGTAACTGGCCCCCGGTAGACAGTCCGCCTGAAGCCCTTAGCCTGCTGCTCGCTGAGCCGGGCATGCTCGCCACCGCGCTCGGCATCGTAGGAGCCGAGCAACGCCGGAGCCGCCTCTCCCAGCAAGGTCATTGCCAGCCGCCAGGCGATCTCGACGGAATCATGCAGGCCCGCGTTCATGCCCTGGCCGCCGATGGGCAGGGAAAGGTGCCCGGCATCGCCGGCCAGGAACACCCGGCCGCGTGCGTAGCCCGGCGAGACGCCGTACTGGAAGCGGCTGTGGGTCAGCCATTGCGGGTCGGACAGCGTCAGGGTCTCGTCGCCCGTGACATCGCGGGCCACCGTCTGGATCTCGTCGAGCGTCGGGTCTCGGTCCGGCACGCCGGCGTCGTCGGCCAGGAAGAACAGACGGTGATAGCCGCCCCAGACCGGCATCACGCCGCAGAAGCCGCGCTCGTAGTAGAAGAACCAGAGCTGGTCGGGCTCCAGCGACCGCCGCCAGGACAGCTTGGCGTCGACCTGACGGTTCATCCGGCCCTCGAACCGCTCGGGCTCGAAGCCCAGGCCCATCTGGTCGCGCACCGTGCTCTTGGCACCGTCGGCGGCGACGAGGTAGCGGCAGCGTAGGCGCTCCTCAGGCCCGTCGTCTCCATGCCTCGCCATGACGGTCACGCCATCGCCGTCCTGGGCGACGGCCATGACCCTGACGCCGCGCTGCATCCGGCCGCCGCGCTTCTCGTAGGTCTCGATCAAGGTGGACTCGATGACGTCCTGCCCGCTGTAGAGGACCTGCGGGTGGGGGCTGGTGACGTCGTCGATCCGGATCGGCGTCGTCGGCGTGCCGTTCATGAAGAAGTTCACCAGCCGGACCGGGTATGCGCGCTCCGCGATGGCGTCGCGAAGGCCAATGGAGGCCAGAAGTTCCTGGGGCCGCGCCCAAAGGTTGTTGGCCCGGGAATACGCCCGGACATCGGTTCGCTCCTCCATGATCAGGCAATCGACACCGTGGTGGCGCAGGGCACACCCCGTGGTCAGGCCCACGGGGCCGGCGCCGACGACGATGACCTCGGCGTCATAGCTTGCAGTGGTCGCTTCAGATTGCATGAGAGCCTCTGGCTGGAGAACGGAGGGGCTCACGCCGCGCAGATGCCAGGCACGTCCACCTTGCGGAACAGGTGCGGGCTCACCGTCGCGGTCTCAGGATAGTCCGACAGGCGAGCCCGGAACTCCGGGTTGGTGAAGGCGGCCCGGAAGTCGGCGACGCTGTCCCAGACGGCGTAGTTCAGGAACACCCCGCTGCCGGCGATGCCGCGATGCAGCTGGGTCGAGACGAAGCCGGGCTGCCGCGTCATGACCTCCGCGTCGGCCGTCCAGGCGGCGAGCAGCCGGTTGGCATCGGCGGGCTGGGCCACGAAGGTGTTGATCAGGACGACCGGGCCGCCGTCGTCCTTCAATTGCTCCGCCAATGTGACGGTCTGGTCCATCTCGATGAACTTGGGCATGTCAGGCTCCTTGTGTCTGTGATTGAGTTCCAATGGCGGCCGCCGGCTCGGACCCCTCGATCCGTTCCCGCATCTCACGCAGCAGGGAGCCGGCAGCTTCGAACGCCTCCGGCGACAGGCCCGACGTAAGCGCGTCGGCCCAGCGCTCCTGCCGTGCGATGGCCGCGCGATAGGCGGCTTCCCCACTCTCCGTCGCCAAGACCAGCATGGCGCGCCGGTGATGCGGGTTCGGCTCCAGGCGGACAAGGCCGTCCGCCCGCATCTCGTCGACCAGCCGCTGAACGGCCTGCCGCGTCAGGCCCATGTTGCGGGCGATGTGGGCGACGGGCAGCGGCACGGGGGAGAGCGCGATTGCCCCTAACACCTGCCATCTGGCGCTGGTTAGCCCAAGGTCCCCGACGAGCGTGTCGCCGGCGGCGAGCAGTTCGCCGTTGATGCGGAAGACTTCGATGACGAGGCCGGACCAAGCCTCGCGAAGGTGGGCCTGCGCCGACGCATCGACCTGTTTCTTTGCGCTCATGAGGGACAACATAGTCGTCCGACCGAACTCGTCAAGTTGACAATATATTGTCATTTCGGGATGCGTGCCGCCGGGCTTGCGCCGTCCTTGCGCAAGAGACACCAGGTGGACTTTGTGGGGTAGGCTGACCGTCCGGCCGAAGCGGAGCTAGGACTGTCGACCATAGGGACACCAGTCCGGCACCTTGCTCGCGCGCGTCGGGTCGAGCCGGGGCGGGCCGACCGCGACGCTTGCGGCTTGGTCGAGGTCTGTCCGACATGTCGCAGCCCTGGGCCTCACCGCGATGATTGACCGCGAACGGCCATCGGTGCCGGAACGCAAGCATCTTCAAGTCGTTAACGAAGCGGCGCATTCGAGCTTAGCGCCAGGTGGACGTGCTTGGCGCCAGGTGGACGTGAGACCTCTTGACCCTTCCACGACGGTCCACGGCACGGCCCAGGCGCGCCGCCGGGCGCCGATCCGACGCGGTGAGCGCTGAGGCCGCCTTGGACGAAGCCGCCTTCGACCCAGCCGAACTAAAAGGCCTCCTTGCGGCGCTCACCCGCGAGCACGATGACCTGGGCGTCCGTGTCCGCACGCTTTCGCATGCCGCCAAGAGCGCGAACTCGGGCGTCGCGCTGCATGGTCATTATCTGGCCTTCCGCAGTGGGGTGCCCACCGTCGAGGAGTTCATCGACCTTCTCACAACGAAGATCATCTCGTTTTGCATGTCCAGGAAGTCCATCAACGACGCGAGTGCGAGTTGTAAGGATCTGTCGGACCAAAAGAAGATCGAGAAGGTGCTCGCCTTGCGCAACAAGGCGGTCGACATGTTCAAGAAAGCTCAGAAAAGCACCAACCGCAATGGGGAGTTCGGAGAGCTCATCACCTACCTGCTGATCGAGTATGTCCTTAAGGCACCGCAGCTCGTAGCGAAGATGAGCCTCAAGACGAACAGGCAGATGCCGGTCCACGGATCCGACGGCATACACTTCAGCTTCGACGAGGCGACCGGAGGGCTCACCCTGCTCTGGGGCGAATCCAAGTGCTACGCTTCCGTGACGAAGGCCATATCGGAGGCGGTCAAGTCCGTGGCCGAGAACCTTGAGCACGAGAAGATGAAGCACGAGCTGTTCCTGATCGAGCAGCACGGCGACCTGTCTGCCTTCCCGGAGGCCGGTCAGAAAGCGATCCTGTCGTTCCTCGATCCGTACGATGAAAATTATAACAAGCGCATCGACCGATCGGTCATCCTGATCGCGTTCGACTTCCAACGATTCGCAGACATGAACGCCCTGAAGCCGTCCGAAGTCGAGGCTGCATTCGAGACCGCTTTGCGCGCCGAGCTCATCGAGTGCGCCAACCGTCTCGACGGGCATCTCAAGACGCATGGTATCGAGCATCACGCTCTCGACGTCTTCTTCCTGCCGGTGCCGTCCATCGGCGACCTCCGCGCCGGGTTTCAGGACAAGATCGGCTGGGCGGCGTGATCGAAGAGCTGAGCGACCGGATCTGGGGGCATCCCGAGTTCCATGCCCAGAGAGCCGGGTTGGGCGGCATGTGGCTCCAGCGGGAGCTCGGGATCGATCCGACGCTATCCGTGTCCGACGCCGACCTGCTGCGTTGCGTCCAGGCTGCCACGGTCCTCGCGCTGTCCGAAAGCCATGAGCGCCAGGGTGCGGCATACGGCATTGCGGCATGCGCGGCCGGCCTGGACCGGGAGGATCTCCCTGGGCTGGCCGGCGTCTTGCGTATCGTGCTCAGCCGCCTCGGGAACTTTCCGGCACTCGGCTCGGCCCCGCACGTCGAAACCTTCCGGCGCCTGCCGTTGCTGACCGCCCTCGCGGAGGAGGTGCGTCGCGAGGGCAACCGCGTCAGCCTAGGCGACGTCTCGGTCGACCTGACGGATTTCCAGCGTCATCTCTGGCGCGAGCTCGACGGTGGCGCAAACGTCTCGGTGTCAGCCCCGACCTCCGCTGGCAAGTCTTTCGTCCTCCAAGCGTACCTGCGTAGCCTGGCGAGGAGCGGGAAGCTTTCCGTCGCCTGCTACATCGTCCCCAGCCGTGCGCTGATCGCCCAGGTCACCGATGCTGTCGCCGCGTGGCGCCGCTCCGACGAGCTTAGGGATTTCCGGATCGTGAACACGCCGTTGCCGGCGGAGACCCGGCTTCCGGAACGTGCGATCTACGTCCTGACCCAGGAGCGGCTGCAGGCGATCATGGGATCCCACCCCGGCTTCGTCGCCGACGTGGTCATCTCGGACGAGGCGCAGGGCATCGAGGACGGTTCCAGGGGCGTACTGCTGCAGGACGTGGTGGACCAGCTGATAGCCAAGCGGCCAGGGGCGCAGTTCATTTTCGCCGGCCCCAACATCCGGGACCCCGAGGTCTTCGGCCGGATCTTCGATCTGTCCGACCTGCGACCGGTGTCGACCCGCTCGCCCGCTGTGCTCCAGAACCTAATAGTCGTGAAGACGCGCTCGCCGCGCCAGAAGCTGGTCATCGAGCGCATGGCGGCTGATGGGAGACAGGAGCTCGGTCAGGTCGAAGTCGGGATGCCGCTGCCGTCCATCAAGGAGCGCCTCGTCCGCGTCGCCGAGAGGTTCGGTCAGTCGAAGCCGTCTATCGTCTATGCCAACGGTCCCAAGGAGGCCGAGGATATTGCGCTAGGGCTCATGGAGGTGTCGACCGCCGACGCGTCGGAAAGCCCGCGCATCGCGGAACTCATCGCACTGATCAAGGCGGCGGTGCACGACCAGTACGATCTCGTGAGATGCCTGGAGAAGCAAGTCGGCTTCCACTACGGCCGCATCCCCGCCATCGTACGCCGCGGAGTGGAGGCGGCGTTCGCCGATGGAGACATCAAGTACCTCGTCACGACCAGCACCCTGATCCAGGGCGTCAATTTCCCCGCTGCCAACCTGTTCGCGTGCAAGCCCAAGAAGGGCAATGCCGGTCCTTTGGGAACCGCCGAGTTCTGGAATCTCGCCGGACGTGCCGGGCGGCTTGGCCGCGAGTTTCAGGGAAACGTTTTCCTGATCGATTACGACGATTGGGAAACTAAGCCGGCCGACGAGGGAAACGAGGTCGATGTTCAGAGCGCCCTCAAGCGGACGTTGGGGAGCAAGCTGGACGACGTGGTGGAATGTGCCGTCGCAGCCGTTCCCAAGCTCGAAAGGCCAGAGGTCGTCGACATCGAGGCGACGTTCGGCCGACTGCTCGCGGACCTCGGCTCCGGCCGACTGAACGCGACCCTCGACAGATGCGGCGTAGCTCAGGATGACCGAGGGCGGCTCGTCGAGGCACTTGAGAGGGCTCGTGAACGGATCACGCTTCCTCGCGAGGTTCTAGCCAAGTCGCCTACGGTTTCTCCCCTCCGACAGCAGCGGTTGGCCGACTACTTCGAGGCGGAGATCAAGGGCGGTGGCATAGCGCGCCTTGAGGAGCTCCTGCCTCGCCATCCGCGCGACGAGGATGCCTGGAAGTACCTCTCGGAGGTCTTTCGCGTGTGCCACGAGCAACTCATGAGCCTGGACGTACCCAGATTGCATCTACGCATGGCGGCAATCGCCTTGAAGTGGATGCAGGGCAAGCAGCTTCCGGACATCATCGAGGAGTATCGGCGTCGCTCCCCCGACGTGAAATTGCGTCCAGCGATCAGAAACACCCTCAAGGATATCGAGGAGGAAATCCGGTTCAGGTACTTCAGGCTTTCACTCTGTTATCTGGCTGTCTTGGAGCACGTTCTCGTTCGAACGGGCCACGAGGACTACATCAGAAGCCTGCCACCGTTGCCCGGTTTCCTGGAGGTCGGGGCGTCCGATCCCACGATGATCAGCTTCGTCGGCCTGGGCATCTCGCGCTTCGTGGCGAGCTTCCTCACGGAGCAGACGTTGGACAAGCGCATGGACGAGCCGACCGCGCTTGCGTGGCTGAGAGCGCAGGATCTCGACGCTATGCTCGGCAGCGGCCTAATGCGTCTCGACGTGCAGCGCGCCCTGGCGAACGCACCTATACCCTAGGCTTATTGCGGGCTGTCTGAATCGTCAGCTCGCGTTGGGGCGACGCACTTCTTGTAGGAAAACCGAGCCCACGTGCCGTCCACCCGCACCGCCCTAAAGCATTGCGAGCCGTAGTCCGCGCTCTGTACCTCGAAATGGTCGACGCCGGGGCCTGACCTTTCATCGTATTCGGGATGCCGCTGGAACAAGCCGGAAAGTTCTGCGGCATCGGCGTCGGACACCCGGTCACCGGGCTTGTAGCGCTTCAGCATCGACTTGAAGTGGTCGCTTGCCGATAGCTGGTTAGGGAAGGTTCGAGAGGGCAGGACGACCGGTTTTCCACGCGCCATGGGTGCGGCTCCGCTTCAGCCCCTTATATTTGGGGTCGCGAAGCTCGTGTCGCTAGGGCAAAGCTTGTAGAAGATGAGGGTGGGATAGAGCATACCGATCTCTCCCCAACCCCTCAGCAGGGGGCGCAGGAAAATTCAGCGCACATCGCCGCCACAACTTGATCCTCGTTTCTTATCATCGCTGTAAGGTCAAGCTTCCCTAGCGCGACTGCTGCGACAGAAATACGCTTGCGTGCGAACGTTTGACCGACAGTCGTGCCAAGCCCTGTGGATACCGGCGCCGGGACTTGCCCTCGCGTCGCGGCCAGGACAGGGTTGTGCATTAAGGAGAAGTCGTCATGAAACGCGCAGGCCTGCACTCGTCCGACTGATCCCGGAGTGCCGCCGCGTGCTGAGCCTCCGCGCCTGCGAGAGGCTTTCGTGCCCGATATACTATTCACTTCCGACAGCCACGTAGGCCACGCCAATCTCGTGGAAGGAGAGCTGCGCACGCGCCGGCCGTTCTCCACCATCGAGGAGCACGATGAGGCCCTGGTCGCCGCTTGGAACGCCGCGGTCGGGCCCGATGACACGGTCTGGCATCTCGGCGACTTCTGCTACCGCTGCAGGGAGGGTTACGCCCGGTCAGTCTTTGCCCGCCTGAACGGCCGGCGACGATTCCTCGTGTGCGGCAATCATGACCGTATTTCGGTGCGCCTGTCCTGGGATGGCATCTACGACGTCGCGCAGGTGTCCGTGCCCGATCCGGCGACCGGCGCGCCTGTGGGCCTATTCCTGTTCCACTACGCGTGTCGGGTATGGCCACGGATGCACCGCGGGGACATCCACCTCTACGGACACTCTCACGGTACACTGTCCGGCACCGCAGCGAGCACCGACGTTGGGGTGGACTGCTTCAACTTCCGGCCCGTCACCTTCGGCGAGATCCTCGTGCGCCTAGCCGAGAACGCCCTGGCCCAGGGGGACGCATCGTGACCACAAGCCAAAATCGCATATGGATCTGGTCGGATATCCACGCTGAGTGGGCAGAGAACGCCTGGGACCCTGCAGCCCATGCGCCGGTCGCTGGCTTCGATGTTGCTGTCGTCGCTGGCGACGTCCACACACCTCTCACCTGTTCCTTGGACTGGCTGGGCGAACGAATGCGAGGAGCGGTGGTAGCTTATATCCCAGGCAACCATGACTTCTATTACAATGGTGGCGAGGACCGTTACACAATCTACGATCAGATCGAGCGCGGCCGCGACCGCGCTGCGGCTCTTGGCATCCATCTACTGCTCGACGCCGCCGTCGTCGTCGGTGGCATGCGGATAATGGGCGGCACACTATGGACCAACTTCGGCCTGAGCCCCCACGGCCTATCCCACGCGTTCAGGACCGCCCAGGGCCGTTTTGGTATGAACGACTACCGCCGGATCCGGACGGGCACCCGTTCCCGGAACAGGATCGAGCCAGGCGAGGTGCTGGCGATGCACCGTGCGACCAGGGGTTTCATCGAGGATGAGCTTGCTCGCCTTCACGATGGCCCGACAGTCGTAGTGACACACCATGCCCCGCACCCAGCGAGCCTGCCGGACCCGCATGCCGACCTTTCGTGGTGCTACGCCTCTGATCTCACGGACCTGATCCAGGAGCGTGGGCCGAACCTATGGGTGCACGGACATGTGCACCGGGCCGCCGACTACCAAGTCGGACGGACGAGGGTCGTCTGCAACCCGCGCGGCCACTGCAACGAGCAGTCGGGCTTCGTGCCGGACCGAGTGATCCACCTTTAGCGAGGCAGTGGCGAAGTCCAGCCAAGGGGGGCCAAATCGCCATACCAAGCGGCAGTGCCGGTCAGGTCCATCGGCTTCGTAGTTGACCGCATCATGAGGCCCGCATCCGCTGCCGCGATGGCCAGGATCCCGAAAACCACGATAACGACGACTGAGGCCGTCCACCATTGCGTGCGCCGGTAAGCCTGGATGGCGTCATCCAACGGCTGCTTGGCAAGTACGTTATAGTCGGCGTCATCAAGGAAGGCATAGAGCTTGGTCCGCCAGGTGTCGCGGGACGCCTCGACCAGCTGGAGGAACTTCCAGTTCGTCCGTACCGTCATGAGGTACGAGAACCCCACGTAAGCCGCCACCGCCACGTAGACCAAGGTGAGCTTCGAGCCGTCTATCCCGGTCTTGGTCAGGTCTGTCGTGACGCGAACCGCCTGGAGACCGATGACGATTGCGACGTCGCGCCAGACTCCGGCGGAGAGGTCGCGAGCCTGCTGCATGAGCTTCTGGACCTCGTCGGCAAGGGTCTTCCTGAGGTCGGCCAGTGCCTTCAGGGTGTCCTTGCTGCCGCTGCGCAGGTGCGCCTTGTAGACCAGCGACGCCGAGTCCAGCGCCGGCTCCAGGCGCTCTGCGAGACCCTCGCCGAAGGTCTTTTCGGGCTTCCACTCCCGGGCGAGCTCAGCCGTCAGGAAGGTGTGGCGAACCTCGATGTCCGTGCCTTCGAGGTAGGTCCAGCGTGCGGCCTTCTGCAGGATGGCGAATGCCGGATCCCCGGCCGGGGCCTCTCCGAGCTCGATCCTTCGCGGGGGCTGCCCCGCCAGGGCCACGCGGGATGCGTTCCCATCACGGTAGAGCTCGGTCGGAATAGAGCGGACGATCATCGACGCCGCGACTTCTCGCCAGCACGCGAAAGCCGTCGAACCCTCCACGCCATCGCCGAGAAGGACCCATGGATGGATCGCACGCGGCGCCATTAGGTCCGCGGACTGGCATCGGACCTGGCGCCGAGGCCCCGTGTCGGAGCGTTCGGGAGGGGGCTCGGCAGCCGCCGGCTCGTCGGTCCATGGCTCAACGCGGAAGCCTTCCGTGGTGAACGCAGCGTCGTCGAAGGCGAGCCGGACGACGCTGGCCTGATAAGGGGCGACCTTGCCGAGCAGGAAGGTGCGCCAGCCCTCGACCGTGAAGACGTGGGCGGCGTGGTCCGCGGGCTTGAACTGGACCGTGATCCGAGCCCGGTCGCCATCCCGAACTTCCTCGGGATCCACGACGTCGTCGGACGGGTCCACGCAAGTGAGACGAAGCCAGCCGCCCTCGTTAGCGACCGACTGCCAGGCCGTGAGGGCGTCACGGCTCAGGCAGCCGGTCACTCGAAGGTGACCCGCGTCCTCGCTGATCGAGCAGTCGGGCGCCGCCCGGCTGAGCTCAACCGCGTCGTGAACCTGTCTCGAACTCAGGACTGACGGGCGAACTCGGGATTTTGCAGACTTAACCGGCGGAAATCGGGCCATTTCGGTGCCAGAAGGTGGGTCGATAAGCCACTTCCGCCAATTCTCCGCCGAAAATTTTTACGGCTCAACGCCGAAGCGAGGAGAGTGGGAGGATCTGCCATACTTAACAAATCATATCTATTGGTGGTTTGATCTGAATGGAATTCTGATCTTCGATCTAAGGTTGGAGCTAGCAGACCGCTCCCGGCGCATCAGGTATTTCGCCTACGAGGATGGCGGCTCTTCGATAGAGCCCAGCTTGGTCAGGCAGATGATAATTGACGAACTTGGTGTTGATCCCGGCGGATGGCGGGATCCGGTGCTGCCGAAGGCGCCGACCGTTGAGGAGCTACAATTCCAAGCCAAGATAGATGCGATGGCAGAGGAATATTATGCTAACCCCTCGGCCTTTGATGACCAGGGGCATTCGGCGCCTGCGTTATGAAAGGACCGGCGTAACGCAGCGCTATGTGCGTTACACCGGTTCACCGGGAAGGCTCGCCACGAGGCAGGCATGCTGATCTCCGACATGATGCAGCCGGCCGGGCGCGTGTTCCTGAAGTCGGAGTGGGGGCCAATCAACGACTACTGGCCGTGCGTCTCCTTCACCAAGCCGTCGGTCGGGGCTTGGCTTCGAAGGGAGTTCGTGCCGGGGCGCGACGTGCTCGTCTACGTCGGCACCACCAGTCCGGCCTCCACGGAAAATCCTGACCACCGGAGCTGCCTGCTTTCGGCCGTCGTCATCGAGCCCAACCAGATCCTGGAGACGAAGAAGATCGTCCCGGTGGAGAGTTGGAACAACTCAATCGAGCATCACGGGGACCGGTGGCCGCACGCTCTGGCCGCGATCCGCGCGGCGGATATCTTGGGTCCGCCCTATCCCGAGGCGCGGAGGGTGATGCCGAAGTCGTACCGGTCCTTCTCCGAGATCGCCAACCGCGGCAACGTCATTGAGGCCCATCCCGATGAACGGGCGGCCATCATGGCGCTTGAGATCAAACCGCTGACGCTCACGCTGCGTGAGGGCGTCGCCGCCTACATCGGCCTCCGGGAGAGCACGAGCCCCGCCATCGACAAGACGATCCGGCAGGAGGCATCGCGGATGACCCAACTGATCTGCGAGCGGGTCAGCAGGGGAGGCGAGCAGAACGTACGGATCAACCCACAACGGTTCGCCCCTCCGTTCGCCGAGATGAACGCCCTGATCCTGCGGCTTTGGCTGGACGTGCAACGAGGCAAGTGCGCCCTGTGCAGAGGCCCCCTGGTCGCCTCCACCGGAAACCCGATGCTCAAGGCGTCCGCCGACCGCATCGACAGCGCCAACGGCTCCTACGACGCCGCCAACGTCCAGATCACGCACCTCGCCTGCAACCTCGCGAAGAACAAGTACGGGCAGGAGCAGTTCGACGATTGGGTGCTGGCCGTCCGGGGCGTCCAGCCCGAGACAAACTCTGACCCATCACCACCTCGCGCGCGAGGTGATCAGGATCTTACGTATTCAACCTGACTTGAGGGTAGCGACCGCCACCATGCGTCTGGTGCCCGAAAGGCGTCGTAGGTCAACCGCAGGACGGTCTCCGGCTGCCGATGCGACGGGTCGATCCTGCCGCGCTCCTCGTTGCGGGCGAGGAGCATTTTCCACGACAGGTCGAACACCTTCCATTCGACCGACAAGCCGTATCGCTCGATGACCTGAAGCTCGGCCTTGAACACCTCGCGGGTCAAGTGGGTGTCGGCCATCACCACGCTGAACCCCGCTGCCAGGGCCGCATCCAGGGCAGCGACCTTCACGCTGTGAAGGAGCCCGCGCGCCTCCTCATCCCAGCCCGTCCGGCGCACTTGCCACTAGACCTGACGGTCCGGCGGCCAGAATGTCTGGCGCAGGTCGTCCAGGGTGAGGTGCACCCAGCCCTGCAGCGGGTCGTATCGGCGCGCGTAGGTCGTCTTGCCCGCACCGGGGCACCCGATCAGCCCCACCACCCTCTGCCGGCGCGGGGGTGCCTCAACGTCCATGGAGCGCTGGGTCAGGCATGGTTGGCGGCGTCCTCGTCCTCGTCGAGTTCGGGGTCGGCCTCGACAGTCTCGCCGCGCAGGTAGCGCGCCTGGACCTCGGCGACACGGCGAGCCGCCTGCGCGTGGCGGTTCGACACCGGGCTGTCCGGGCTGAGCTCCCCGCCGCGCTTGGCCGCGAGCAGATCAGGATCACCCCACCGGTCGAGGATGAACTGGAAGGCGTCATGCCGGGCGACGTCGAAGGCGATCCGCTGGCCCATCATATCCTTGTAGGGGTGGGCCGGATGAATGCCGGCGCACGGGACCCAGCCTCCTGGGATCGGCGTGGTCGCCGCGTGCGTGCGGCCCCCGCGCAGGAGCTTGGGCAGGACATGAGTGTGAGGGCCCTCCGGGCTGGTGCCGCCGGGGCCCGGGATCGGTGCGTAGACCTCGATGCGTCCGATCCGAGCGATGAACACCCGGTGAGGGCTTAGCGCGACGAGTTGGCGGCCAATGGGGCTCGCAGGGTCAAACAGGGAAAGCCCGACGCCGGACCGAAGACAGGCGATGGCCTCCGGGTCGCTCGTGCGCACGCAGGCATCGACCGCCAGAAGGCCGAGGCCCAGATCGAACAGGATAGCGTCGCGGTCCCATTCGCGGGCGGCGTCCTGGTCCGGGCCGAGTTCCGTCACCACGCCGCGCTGGTTCATCCCGCAGTTCGCCTCAGGCAGGCAAAGGGCGACGGCGTGGTTCCAGCCGGTCGCGACGGCGGTCTCGTAGGCCACCGGGCGCAAGTCGGGACCGGGAGCGAGCGCTATGGCGCCCCGCTTCGTAGCCAGGCCCATGCGTCCGTCCGGCAACGGCGACGTAGCCTCGTCGGGATCGCGCATGAACTCGGCGATGGCCCCGAAGCTGCCGAGGCTCCAGGCGGTGCCGGGATCAGCCAACGCCTCGTGGAGCAGGGTCGTGACCGCGTCAGCCCGTGGTGGTGACGTCATCGCGTTCCTCCGTCTGAGCCCCGGACCGCGCCCAGGGCAGGATGTATCGTGTTCCGTCCGAAGCCCAGCCCCGCTCGGCTGTGACCCCGAACGCCTCGTTCAGTATGACGTCGGTCAGGGCCTCCTCCGGGGTGCCGTCCGCGACGAGGCGGCCACCGGCCAGCACGACGATGCGGTCGCAGAACCTAGCCGCGAGCGTCAGGTCATGCAGCACGGCGACGACGCCGGTGCCGTCCCGGGAGACGCTCCTCAGAAGCGCCATCGCGTCGAGCTGATGCGCCGGATCGAGGGCTGTGACCGGTTCGTCGACGAGAAGCCACGGCGCCTCGACCGCAAGCGCCCGGGCGAGCAAAGCGCGCATGCGCTCGCCCGAGGAGAGGGTCGGCTCGGCTCGGGCGTCGAGATGGGCGATGTCGGTGCGCGCCATCGCCCGTTCGACCGCGGCATCGTCGGCCTCGGCCAGGGATGCGAACGCTCGACGGTGCGGCAGCCGGCCGAGCGCCACGATCTCGCGAACGGTCATCGGCCAGCCGACGCCGGCCCCCTGGAACAGGGCGGCGATGCGGCGGGCACGCTCCTCGCGGGCCAAGCCGGACAACGGACGGCCGTCGAGAGTGACCTGCCCCTGCATCGGGACAATGACCCCTGCCAGAACGCGAAGGAGCGTGGTCTTCCCGGCCCCGTTCGGGCCGACCAGCCCGACGAAGCGGCCCGGCCGAAACGTCAGATCGATGTCCGAGAGGATGTCCCGGCCATCCAACGTCACCTGGGCGCCGTGCAGGCCGAGGCTCATGCCCGCCTCCCGCGGCTGCGCAGGAGCAGCACGATCAGGAATGGCGCCCCGACCAGCGCCGTCACGACGCCGAGCTTGAGTTCCGGCCGGGTGGCGAGCAGGCGCACGCCGATATCCGCCGCAAGGACCAGGACCGCTCCCGCGAGGCCGCTCGGCAGCAGGCAGGCGCCGGGGCGAGACCCGACCAGCGGCCGCATCAGGTGCGGCACGACGAGGCCGACGAAACCGATGGCTCCGGACACCGCGACCCCGCTGCCGACGGCCAGGGCCGCGCCCGTAACGAGACGCAGGCGCACGGAGACCAAGCCTACCCCGAGGCTTGCGGCGGTGTCCTCGCCGAGCGTCAGGGCGTCGAGGGCGGAGCCGGTCGACAGCATGAGGGCCCAGCCGACAGCCATCAGCGGCAGGCATAGGAGGACGTGGTCGAGGCTGCGGTCGCTGAGCGAGCCCATCAACCAGAACACGACCTCCAGGGCCGCGTAGGGGTTCGGCGACAGGTTCAGCGCCAGCGCGGTCAAAGCCCCGGCTAGGCTCGACAGCCCGACTCCTGCAAGGATCAACCCGAGGGTGCTGCTGCCGCGGGCGGCGAGCACGTTCAAGAGGAGCGCTGCGACGCCGGCGCCGGCGATGCCGCCGAGCGGCAGGGCAAGGCCCATGGTGGCGGCGAACCCGCCGTAGAAGACGATGACAGCGCCCAGCGCCGCGGCGGACGAGATGCCGAGGATGCCGGGGTCCGCGAGCGGGTTGCGCAGGTATCCCTGCATGGCCGCGCCGGTCAGGCCGAGGCTGAAGCCGACCAGGGCTCCCAGTAGCGCGCGCGGAATACGAAGCTCCCAAAGGACCAGGGCCGGCAGCGTCGTGCGACCGGCGATGAGGTCCGCAAAAGCGGCGGGCACGTCGAAGGGCGCGTAGCCGATGGCGATGGAGGCGAGCGTCAGCGCGGGGGTGGTGAGGCCCAGGACGGCGATGACGGTTCGCCGGGCGCGCGGCGTGCCGAGGCGACGGGAGACCGTTGGATGGAGCGAGGTGACCGGCGCATTCATGGCCGGGGTGCCCGCTCGTTCGCCGCATCGGCGAGATGCGCCACGACCTCCGCGACCTGCGGCCCCGGACAGGTCCAGAAGCGGTTCGGGATGTCGACGGTCCGATGCGTCCGCACCAGGGCCCTGAAAACGGGATGGTGCAAGAGCGTGTCGGCCAAGGAAGGCCAGCCCGGCGCGCCCTCGTCGACGACGATCAGGTCCGGGTTCGCCAGCGCCGCGGCTTCGAGGGGCACCTGCCCGAAGCGGTCACGCCCGATCTCGGCCGAGACGTTGACGAGGCCGGCGGCGCGGATCAGTGCGTCCCCGAGCCCGCCGGGCGCGACCGTGAACGCGTTCGGGCGCATCACCAAGGCGCGCAGGGGCTTCCTGGCTGGAACGATGGTGGCCAGACGCGCATCGAGCGCCGCGACCATGGCATCGCCCCGTTCGGGGTGGCCGAGAGCTGACGCAACCTGCCGGATCTGGGCGCGGACGCCGTCCAGGTCGGCCGGCACGCCGAGTTCGAGCACGGGGGCGCCGACGCGCTTGAGCATGCCCACCGTCGTGCGCGTCGTGAAGGCACCGGCGATGACCAGGTCGGGCTTCAACGCGACGACCTCCTCGGTGAGCCCCCGGGTCACCGGCAGCCCGACCGCCTCGCTCGCGACCGTCGACCCGCGCGGATCTCGGGCAAGGTAGGTGACGGCCAGAACCTGGTCGCGGTCGGCAAGCCGTAGCACGAGCTCGTCGGCGCACAGGTTCATCGAGACCACCCGCGCGGGTGCCGCCGCCGCGACCAAGGGAACGGCGGACAGGATCACCGCGACGGCGATCCCGAATTGCGACGGCATCCGCGACCTCAAAACGACGTCACGCGGACGCCGCCGTAGACGGCGAGCCCCGGGCCCTGGAAGCCGGTGGGGTTCTGGTAGCGCTGGTCGAACAGGTTATCGATCCGCCCGAACACCGTCAGTGTCTCGCTCCAGGCGTAGTTGACCGACAGGTTCACCAGCGTGAAGCCGGGAGCCTTCAGGCGGGGCACGGAGAAGTCCCGGTTGCCGTCCACGAACGACCCCAGCACGATGAGCGTGCCGGTCATGGTCAGGCCCGGCATCAGGTTCCAGATCGCGGTCGCACTGACCTTGTTGCGTGGCCGGCGCAGCAGCTCCTGGTGTGCGATCTCGTCCTTCGTCACCGTGGTGGTCCAGTCCAGCCGTCCGCTCCAGAACTCGTTGAAGCGCAGGGCGACGAAGCTCTCGGTGCCGTAGGCGGTCGCCCGGCCGACGTTCACGTTGGTGGAGAAGGTCGGGAGGAACGTCGTCTGGATGAGGTTCTTGAAGTCGGTCTCGTAGTAGGTCGCCCCCACCGTCATGAACCCGTCGAACAGCGGCTGTTCGAAGCCCCCGTCGAAGCCGAAGCTCTCCTCCGGCCGCAGGTTCGGGTTCCCGAAGAAGCGGAAGCCCGGGTAGTCCTGATAGAGCTGGCTCAGAGTCGGCGGTTTGAAGCCGGTCCCGACGCTGCCCTTCAGGCGGGTCCCGGTGCCGGGCACGATGTAGCTCGGCGCCACCCGGTAGGTGGTCGCGCCGCCGAACTGATCGTTCGCGT
The DNA here is from genome assembly GCF_900108435.1 of Methylobacterium sp. 275MFSha3.1. NCBI lineage: Bacteria > Pseudomonadati > Pseudomonadota > Alphaproteobacteria > Hyphomicrobiales > Methylobacteriaceae > Methylobacterium > Methylobacterium sp. 275MFSha3.1. Next base: position 244,764 of record NZ_FNWP01000002.1, read on the forward strand.
CGTGGCGGATGTTGGCGACCAGCGCGGCTCCCGCAAAGGGGGTGGTCTGAAGCTCGGCGAAGCCGGCGGTGTTGCCGTTGGACCGATCGATGCCGGTCGTCTCGAAGCGCTCGTCCTCGCGCTGGGCCCCGAACAGGACGAGGTTGCCCGGAGAGACCTGCCAGTCGCCGCGGTAGTCGAACCGGGTTCGCTCCCCGAGGGAGGTGGTAGGCGTCGGCGGCGCGAGGGGATCCAGCGGGCCGGCGAACAGGCGGTCGAACTTAGAATAATTTGCCCCGAAGACGTTGTGGAAGCCCGGCACCGGCGTCCACTCGGCCTCGCCCCTCATGATCAGTTGCTGCTGGTCGTTGAGGTTCCGGTACGGAAGCGGCACGTAGGGGAAGCCGCCGTCGGCCTGGTCGAGATAGGCGCTATCGGAGAAGCGCAGGACGTAGTTGAGGCGGAACTCGTCGGTGAGCTGCGCGCCGAGCTTGGTCGAGACCGTCTTGATGTCGGTGAAGGCGGTCCGCAACGGCACGCCACGGGGCAGCAACTCGAACGGCGTGATCTGGACGGCGGATTGCCGGATGTGGCCGACCGACACTGAGTAGTCGAAGATCCCCTCCGAACCCGAGATGTTGCCGAACTGGTTGAAGGTGCCGAACGAGCCGCCCTCGACGGTCGCCGTCGCCCGGGCCGGCCCCTCGCCGCGCTTGGTAACGACGGAGATCACGCCGCCGATGGCGTCGGCTCCGTAGAGGCCGCTCTGGGGCCCGCGCAACACCTCGATCCGCGAGAGGTCGTAGGTCTGCAACTGGCTAAAGTCGAAGGCGCGGTTCGGGGTCGAGGGGTCGTTGACGTCGATGCCGTCGATCTGGACCTTCACGTGGTTCGAGTTGGTGCCGCGGATGAAGACCGAGGTCTGGCCGCCGGCGCCGCCGGTCTGAACGACGTTGAGGCCGGGCACCTGCCGCAGGGCATCCGGCACCGTCCGGCGCTGCTGCTCCTGAAGCAGGCGGTCGGTGAGCACGGTGACGCTCGATCCCGTATTAGCGATCGGCGTCGGCACGCCGGTGGCCGAGACCGAGATCTCGGACAGGGAGACCGCGGCCTGGGCGCCTCCCTGGGCATCCGCGAAGGGCGCGGCGACCTGCTGCGAGAGGGCGGGGATGGAGGCGAGCAATGCGGGTGCGGCGCAGGACAGCGCCAGCGTGCGCCGGAGCGCAGAGGGAACAAAACAGGACACGGGACGGCCTCGGGGGACGGCTGTGGCACGTCACCGCGAACGAGGCCTCGGCGGCCGCGTCCTCAAGGGAACCACGGCGCCGCGACACCTCCCAGGACACCCCGCCCGGCAAGCTCCGCGTGTGACCACGGCTGACGGCAGGTCTCCTGGCTTGCGGGTCGTCGCCCTCTCATCGTCTTCCCGGGCGAGGCCGCCCAGTGACGTCGTGATGAAGGACTCGCCGCTTACAGTTGCGGGGGCAGCCGCGGCATCGGCTGAGCCCTCACGGGCGTGACCTCACCGCGTTCCCTTTTGATCCCCGAGGGGAACCGTCACGCCCAAGCTAGGCTGCGGTGTGCCTATCCGTCAATGTATAGGAACACGTTGCTCAGATGTCTGGCGTTTATGACGGATCGCCCGGTATCTCGATACCACGTGTGGATGGATTGGAGACACGCCGGAGACCGATCACACCGACAGCAGCTTTGTTTGATCATTTCGTCTGGATACCGTAGCGAGCGCCCAGATATACAGCGGCTGCGAGAGTAATAAACCTCAGCAAGCCTGATGCTATGCCGCTCATGCTGGCAGATTTAATCTTATCTATCAAGCCGGATGATGCCGAGGGTGTGTATTTTTTCTCTCTGTGAGTTGGCTTTATAAATCTTAAATAGGATATTCTCGCGAGTTCTGAAAGAGTTGGCTTTGCATCGAGTGCTGTAACATAGCCGTATGCGACAAAATCCTTCACATCGCGAGACATTCTCTTCTGAAGCTTTGCTTGATCGGGCGGAATAACGCCCAGTAGGATGCTGTCTTCAAATGGAGAATTTACCTCGCTTCGAAATGGGTAGAGAATGACTGCTATATCTCCTGTTGGTCCGATAGAGTAGACTAGAGACAGACCTTCTTCAAACGCATGCTTTCCACTCTTTGTATACCGAATGTTTCCCAAAAGGTCCGGCGCTTAACTGCATTGTCAAAGGAAGCCCAGGCCTTTGCTTTGGCCCGTGACGTTGATGAGTTACGAACACTGCTGAGCTGTACGTGTTAGAAATCTCATCGCCTCTGGAGTGTTGTTTGAGCAAATCTGCGAGGCGCGCCTCGTTTTGATACACAAATCTTGCAAATAGTTTCAGCGATCTAAGATAATATAATCTCTTTTCCCGTAGCATAGGCACTCGTGGGCGCGGAGGCGATTTTGTGCGAGATTTCCAAAATGTGAGCATCACCCTACTTTCATGTGTGTCTCTGCACGCAGAGATTTATCAGAAGCCATAGACGCTATAAATCGGCGCTATGTGCAACGAATATTAGCTGGACTTTCTGTTTTGAGCGTAGAAAACTGTATGTAAAGGACAATAGATCTAACACTAAAGGTACTTAAGCCAAGCGATATCGCGCCGCGATGCCTTTATGCGCGAAAACCAAGCGGTCGGGAAGAAGAGGGGCACGATCAGCCCAGCGTACCACGCCAGAACCCACGCGTAGTCCGCTACGGTGAACACGGTGCCCTGCGTCGCACCCCAAATCGCAAACGCGCCGTGATAGAGCAGCCGCAGAACCGTTAGGTGAAGCAGGTAGAAGAAGAGCGGCGCACCGCCGAACACCGCCAGCGCGGCGACGGCCGGGCGGTCGCCCATGCGTTCCAATAGGACGAGCAATAGCGCCCCAATCCCGAGCGTGAGGAGCAGGAACAGCAGCGAGGGCGGGTACTTCGTCAGCGCGAAGAAGCTCATCGCGCTCCGCATGGCGCTGTCGTCGACGACGAACCAGGGCTTGTCGCCGTAGCCGTTCGCCAAGCGCAGCAGCGCGAAACCGACCAGCATCGTGATGCCAACTGCAGCGAAACGGCGCTCCCGCGTACCTGTGGCGACGCCGGGCAGGAACCACGGACCGATGGCATAGCCGAGCAGGATGACCCCGATCCAGGGAAGCACCGGATAAGTCGTCTTGGCCACCAGACCGAATGGGAGCGCGATGACGTCGCGCTGGTGCAGCATGGTCCAGACGGCGAAGAAGGGATCATCAGGCCGGAGGTGGATCGGGTCGAGGAGGTTGTGCCCGCAAACGAGCAGCATCCCGACCGCGATGAGAAACGAGCGCGGAAGGCCGATCATCGCCGCCAGGACGATCATGCATACGCCGATGCACCAGATCACCTGAAGCCACAGCGTCGGGCTGGCCACCCCCCAGTACAGTTCCGAGAGGTAGAAGACCTCCAGCGCCATCAGGACGAGGCCGCGCTTCACGAGGTAGGCGCGCGTCTCCGCCAGCGTGTGCCGGGTGCCGAACAGATACGCGGCCACCCCCGTCAGCACGATGAAGATGGGCGCGCACAGGCTGACCGCGAGGCGTGCGAGATACAGGGCCGGCAGGGCGGTCCTGGCATCCATCGGGTCGGCGACCGGCACGTGCAGGAACCAGGTTTCCCGCAGGTGGTCGAGAAGCATCAGCACCATCACCAGCCCGCGCAGGGCGTCTATGGAGGCGATGCGTCCGGTCCTGGCCGATTCCTCGGTCGCCGCGTCCAGCGTGCCCGGATGGACGCCCATCAGAACCGCGCCGTCATGCTGATGGTCACCCGGCGAGGCTCGCCAACGCCGACCCAGAAGGCGTTGTAGGAGCGCTCGTAGTAGGTCTCGTCGAAGATGTTATCGACGTTCAGCCCGAAGCGCAGGTTCTCGTAGCGGTAGTAGGCCAGGGCATCGGTCAGCACGTAGCCGGGGAGCCGAAACCGCTCGTTGCCGCTGTCCCCGAGACGCGAGCCGACGGCCCGGACGCCTCCGCCGAACCCGAAACCCTTCCAGTCGCCGGCCTGGACCTCGTAGACGCCGAGCAGGCTGCCCGAGTGGCGCGGGATGTTGAGTAGCGGCGAGCCGACCCGCAGGACCTCGTCGCGGGTCACCGCGGCGTCGATGAAGGCGTAGCCCCCGATCAACCGAAACTCCGGCGTTACCTGTCCGACGAAGCTGAGGTCGAAGCCCTGGCTGCGCACCGCGCCGGCGGCGATCTGGAAGAAGAAGTCCCGCGGGTCGGTCGTGAGGACGTTCTCCTTCTCGATGTGGAAGGCCGCGCCGGTCACGCTCAGGCTGGTGAAGAGGTCGAGCTTGACGCCCGCCTCGTAGCCGAAGCCGGTCTCCGGGGCGAAGGGTCGGGTCGCGATGTCGAAGCCGGTATTGGGCCGGAACGAGGCCGCCACGTTGCCGTAGAACGAAAGGAAGGAGAGCGGCTGGTAGACGAGACCCGCGCGGGGCGAGAAGCCGGTCCGGTCCTGCTCCGTGCGCTCGTTACCGACCTTGTCGCGGAAGGTCTGGTTGTAGAAGTCGGTCCGGTTGCCGAGGAGCAGCTTCCATTCCGGGCTGAGCGCAATCTGATCCTGCACGTAGATGGCGGTGTTCCCGACGTTCTCGCTCGCGCTGTAGCGCCGCGTGAAGGGCGGCTTGGGCTGGCCGTAGACCGGGTTGAACAGGTCGATGGCGAACGGGTCGAGCCGCGGCGTCGAGCGCAGCAGGTTCTCGGTGCTGTTGTAGCGCTCGTGCTCAAGGCCGAGCAGCACTGTGTGCGCGAACGGCCCGGTATCGAAGTGCCCGACGAGCTCGGCCTGCCCGATGGCGACGCCCCAGGTGAAGTCGTGCCGGCGGAACTCGCGCAGCAGGGTGCGGCCGTCGTCGAGGAGGCCGGTCGCGCCGGTCTGCAGGCCGGTCAGGCTGCCGGTGTTGAAGTGGCCGGCAACCCTGAGCTGCCAGTCGGCATTGAAGGCGTGATCCAGGCGGATCTGCAGGATCCCGGCTTCTGACACCGAGTCGTCGCCCGGCTCACCGAAGAATCGCGAGCGCGGGACGAGGCCCAGGCGGTTGTTCACCGCGACCGTCCCGCGGTCGAAGGTCTGACGGTTGCGAAGGTACTGCGCCTCGACGGTGAGCTTGGTGTCTGGGCTAATCAGCCAACTCACCACGGGCGCGACCAGGACACGGTCGCCGTCGACGAAATCGCGAAAGCTGTCCTGCCGGGCGAGCGCGCCGTTGAACCGGTAGAGGACGGTGCCCTCCTCGTTCAGCGGTCCGCCGGCGTCGACGGTGGTGCGCGCCGTGCCGAAGCTCCCGAACAGTGTACCCATCTCGACGAAGGGCAGCGCCACGGGCTGCTTGGTCAGAATGTTGACGGTGCCGCCCGGGTCGCTGCGCCCGTACAGTGCCCCGCTCGGCCCTTTGAGCACCTCGATGGACTGGACGTTCTGCGTGTCTGGCGCGCCGTTGTAGCCGCGGGCGATGTTGAAGCCGTTGAAGAAGATGTCCTGGGTGGCGAAGCCGCGCACGGAGTAGAGGGCGAGGTTCTGTGCTCCGAAGTCGTTCTGCTTGCCGACGCCAGGCACGTAGTCGAGGGCCCGCTCGACGCGCGTGGCGGCGGTATCCCGTAGGACCTCCTGGGGCACGACGTCGACCTGCTGGGGCAGCGAGAGCCGCGGCGTCACCGTCTTGGTGCCGCTGTAGAGATCCTTGACCTGGTACGTGGGGGCGGCGGTGTAGCTGCCTTCGACCGAGAGCGGGTCGAGTACGACCGATGCCGGAGCGGGGTCGGCCCGCGGGCCCTGGGCGGTCGCTGGGGCCAGCCCAAGGGAGACGAGCGCGAGCGATGCGACGGATGCGCGAAGCCGCCACTGCGGAGTGGGACGAGACACGGGCCTTGGACCTCGGGACGGCAGTGGCACGTCACCGCGAACGAGGCCTGGGCGACCGCCTCACGAGGCGGGCGCTTCGACACCCGCCAGGACACCCCGCCCGACGCGTTTCGCGTGTGACCACGGCTGACGGCAGGTCTCCTGGCTCGCGGGTCATCGCCCTCGCACCGTCTTCCCGGGGTGACCCAGTGACATGGTGGTGAAGGGCTCGCCGCTTACAGTTGCGGGGGCAGCCACGGCATCGGGCTGTCACCCTCACCGCGTTCCCTTTTGATCCCCCGAAGGGGAACCGTCACGGCCCAGCTACAGCCTCACGAACCCGTGAGTCAACGCGAGCCGATGATCGGTCCGGGGACCGCCAGGATCCATCCGCCAATGGGCGCTCCACCGTTTCAGCCGTCCCCAGAAGCTTGCGTTGAGGCGGGCTTCCAGCGCTTGCCGAGACGCATCCCGCAGGCCATTGTGGTGGTACACATGTTGACGAGGCGGATCGCCTAAGTCATTGCTGCGGAACGGAATTCTGGATCGTACGGCGGAATCCCCCCCTCTCCGCCACTTAATTGAATTTAATCGTTGATTTAACTGAGTCTTCTGACGGGGTTGCAGTAGCGGGCCCACGTTGCGCCCCACATTTCGAAACGGCTTGTACCGGATGTAGATGGACGATGTGCCCACGCGCGCGCGAGGGCGAACTCGTTGCTCGCTATCATCACCAAGGCCGATTTCTTCGAGAGTCATTCTGATAGCGCAGCCGGGGCGAGGACCCATGCGGCAGCGGTCATGCTCGCTGCCGGACACATGACTATAGAGATTGGGAGTTCAGATCCGCCCACCGACAGTCAGCGTGAGAGGGCGAGTCGCATCCCCGATGACCGGCTCGATCTTGCCCCAGAAGAACGCCGAGTACTGCTCCGCGCGATCGGCCGGGCCGGCGTAGCCAAGTTGGTCAGAGGCCGACCTCGGCGAGTTTTGGCTCGCGACTGCCGATGGTACGCTGATAGGCGAGCGCGAGATGCTCGCCGAGCGCGTCAGCCAGTATCTTCTCACATCGAGTATGGGTGGTGTCTCGTGACCTGACCGGCTGGCTTTGGACCGGGCTGATTGAGAGGATCAGCCAGGACCGAAGGCGTCGGGCATGCGGCGAGGTCAGAAGACGAGCGGGGAGCAGGTCGTGCTGAAGCTGCGCCAGATCGAGGTGCAGACGGCACAAGGCAAAAGCTTGGCGCTGGCGTGCGAGGAGGCGGAGATCTCCGAGCAGAGCGACTCACGCTGGCGCAAGGAGTACGGCGGCCTCCAAGTCGACCAGGCCAGCAAAATGAAGCAGTTGGAGCGCGAGAACGCTCGGTTACGGCGGCTCGTGGCGGACCTGTCTTTGGAAAAGCCGGTACTGGCGGACGTCGCCTCGGGAAACTTGTAGCCCTCGAGCGACGCCGGCAGGCGGTCGATGGCATCCGGGAGAAGTACCGCCTCTTGCGAACGTCACGCCTGCCGGATCGTCGGCCTGCACCGGGGCACGCAGCCCTACGTGCCCACGCTGCCGGCCGACGCGGATGCGCTGACCCGCGCCATCATGGCCCTGGCGTCCGAGTACGGGCGCGACAGATACCGCCGTGTCACCGCGCTGCTGCAGGCAGACGGCTGGCCGGTGGGCAAGGATCGGGTTCATCCTTCGAGAACCTCAGGACGAGGGCATCTGGCCTCGCGAGGGGCTGAAGGTCCCCCAAGAGCACCGGCCGCGCAGCCGTCTCTGGCTGACCGACGGCTCATGCGTGCAACTACGGCCGCTCTGCCGCAGCTATGTGGGGAGCTTCGACTTCGTGCAGGCGCAGACACATGACGGGCGCAGCTTGCGCGTCCTGACGCTGATCGACGAGCACAGTCGGACATGCCTGGCGCTGAAGGTGGCCCGACGCATCAACAGCGTAGGTGTGATCGAGACGCTGGCCGATGCGATGTGCCTGCACGGCATCCCGGAGCACATCCGCTGCGATAACGGCCCCGAGCTGATCTCGAAGGCGCTGCGCCAGTGGGTCGCCAGGACGGGGCCACAGATTCAGTACATCGCACCCGGCTCGCCGTGGTAGAACGTGTACTGTGAGAGCTTCAACGGCAGGCTGCGCGACGAGTGCCCACACCAAGAGATCTTCTACTTGCTGAAGGAGGCGCAGATCGTGATTGGTCGATGGCAATCTACCTACAGCCGCGTCCGACCGCATTCGTCGATTGGCTATCGGCCACCTGCGCCTGTCAGCTTCCCAGATCTGGCCTTCCGGCTCCCCATGGCCGCCACCATGCAGTAGTCTCGCAATCGGCTCGGTCCAAAATACCGGTCAGGTCAAGGAGACGCCCGAACCGAGGCTATGAAGATGGGGGCATATGTGGACGTTCCGCTGGCGACCCATGCCGGCCGCCCGGATCGCGGCCAAGCTTTCGCTCAAGGCGGTCATCTGCGACCGGCCGCGCACGGTCGGTAGCCATCGAAGTCGGCGGCGACTGTACCTGAGATTCCCTGTTCGAAGCAGTTCAACGCGGCGAACTCGTGACCTCGAGCAGTTTATGTCGCGAGCAACGTCGGTACTCTCGCCCCCCCGGCGAACGCAGCCGTCGCCGTGAGTGCGCTCATCGACCGGTCCCCTGCTGCATCCGCTGGCGGGGCTTCGAATGCCGTCGCTTGCTCACCCTGCCGAAGGGCAGGCGCAACGTCGCGATCACCGGATAGACGGCGGGAAGAACGACGAGCGTCAGCAGCGTCGCGGTGATCAGGCCGCCGATCACCACCGTGGCGAGCGGGCGCTGCACTTCCGCACCCGCGCTGGTCGAGAGCGCCATCGGCAGGAAGCCGAGCGCTGCGACAAGGGCCGTCATCATCACCGGGCGCAGGCGCCTCTCGGCCGCCCGGGTGGCCGCCTCCCGCGGGTCCAGGCCGGAAGCTTCGAGGTCGCGGATGGTGCTCGTCAGCACCACGCCGTTCAGGATCGCGATGCCGAAGGTCGCGATGAAGCCGATCGCCGCCGAGATCGAGAACGGCATGTCGCGCACAGAGAGGGCAAGGATGCCCCCCGTCGCGGCCATCGGCACGTTGAGGAAGATCAGCCCGGCGCGGCGGATGTCGCTGAACATCACGACGAGGAGGACGAGGATCCCCGCCAGCGCCGCCGGCACCACCACCGAGAGGCGGGCGGTAGCCTCCTGCAGGTTCTGGTACTGGCCACTCCATTGCAGCGCGTAGCGGGGCGGCAACTTCACCTGATCGGACACGGCCTTCTGCGCGGCGTCCACGAAGCTCTGCACGTCGCGGCCGCGGACGTTGGCCTGGATCGAGATCCGCCGCTGCAGCCGCTCGCGGCTGATCTGGGCCGGGCCGGAGGTGACCTCCACCGAGGCCACCATCGCGAGCGGCACCGTCATGGCGGGACCGGTCTCCTTGCGCGGCCGCCCCACCGGCAGGGCGCGGATGCGCTCGATGTCGCTGCGGTCGGCCGGGTCGAGCCGGACCACGATGTCGGTGATGGAATTGTCGTCGCCGTAGACCATGCCGGCGGTGCGCCCGCCGATGCTCTCGACCACGTCGAGCACGTCCGAGACGTTGATCCCGTAGCGGGCGGCCTTGACCCGGTCGACCCGGATCGAGAGCGCAGGCATCCCGGCCTGCGCCTCGGCCTTCACGTCCGCCGCGCCCTGAATGCCTGAGACCACCCGCACGATGGAATCGGCCGTGTCCTTCAGGACCCTCAGATCGTCGCCGTAGAGGTTGATCGCGACGTCGCCGCGCACGCCCTCCAAGAGGTCGTCCATCCGCATCTGGATCGGCTGCGAGAAGCTGTAGGCGACGCCCGGCACCTCCTCCCGGAGGCGCTTGTCGAAGGCCGCGACGAGCCCTTCCTGGCTGTCGGCGGTCCTCCAGGTCGAGGGGTCGGTCAGGGTGATGAAGCTGTCAGTCGATTCGACGCCCATCGGGTCGGTCGGGATCTCGGCGCTCCCGGTGAGGGAGACGATCCGCTTCACCTCGGGGAAGGATTTCAGCACCCGCTCGATGCGGGTGACGGTGGCGAGCGAGGCGTTCAGCGCGATGCCGGGCAGCTTCTCGGAGGTGATGACGATCGAGCCCTCCGACAGCTTCGGCAGGAACTCGCCCCCGAGACGCGTGGCCATCGCGCAGGAGCCGGCGAACAGGGCGACCGTCGTGAGCACGGTGGCGAGCGCGTGCCGCTCGGCCCAGCGCAGCACCGGCGTGTAGACACCCCGCACCGCGTGGACGAGACGCGTCTCGCGCTCATTGACACCGCGCCCGGCGAGAAAGAGCGCCGCGAGCGCCGGCATCAGGATCAGGGTGACGACGAGCGACGAGGCGAGCGCCAGGATCACCGTGAGCGCCATCGGGGCGAACATCTTGCCGGCCACGCCTTCCAGCGCGAGGATCGGGACGTACACGATGATGATGATCGCCACCGCGAAGATCACCGGGCGGGCCACCTCGGCGGCGGCGTCGCGGATCACGTCGTGGGCCGGGCGGTCCGGGTGCTCGCCCCGGGCGCGGAGCACGTTCTCGATCATCACCACCGCGCCGTCGACGATCAGCCCGAAATCGATCGCCCCGAGGCTCATCAGGTTGCCCGACAGGCCGAGCAGCCGCATCCCGGCAAACGCCATCAGCATCGAGAGCGGGATCGCGGCGGCGACGATCAGCCCTGCGCGCAGGTTGCCGAGCAGCAGGAGCAGCACCACGATCACCAGCACCGCCCCCTCGAGGAGGTTGTGCTCCACCGTGCGGATGGTGCGGTCCACCAGCGCGCTGCGGTCGTAGAACGGGACGATCTCGACCCCCGGCGGCAGTTGCTGGCGCAGGGCGGCGATCGTCTTCTTCACCTCCGCGACCACGGCGCTGGCATTCTCGCCGTAGCGCATCATCGCGATGCCGACGACGGTCTCGCCTTCCGCGTCGTGGGTGACGGCGCCGAGCCGGACCTTGGGGGCCTCCTGCACCGTGCCCAGCGTGCCGAGCGTCACCGGCACGCCGCCGGGGCCCGTCGCGACGACGATGTTCGCGATGTCCTCCGGGCCCTTGGCGAGGCCGAGGCCGCGGATCGTCTCCTGCTGGTCGTTGTGCTCGATGTAGGCGCCGCCCCGGGCGGCGTTGTTCTCGGCGAGCGCCGTGTAGACCTGGGCCAGCGTCACGCCGTAGCGGCGCAGCGCGTCCGCCGAGACGCGGACCTCCTCGGTCGGCATCTGGCCGCCGTAGATGTTCACGTCGGCGATTCCGGGGGTGAGCTTCAGCTTCGGCGCGATGGTCCATTGCAGGATGCGCTTGAGCTGCATCGGCGTGTAGGCGGGCCCGCGCAGCTCGAACTGGTAGATCTCGCCGAGCCCGGTCGCCATCGGACCCATCTGCGGATCGCCGACTCCGGCGGGCATCAGGCTCTTGGCCTGGGGCAGGCGCTGGAATACCTCCGCCCGCGCCGCTGTGACCGACACGGATTCGTCGAAGGTGACGTAGACCGCCGAGACGCCGGCCCGGGACGTCGAGCGGACGTTGGAGAGCCCCGGCGCGCCGGCCATCGCGTTCTCGACAGGAAAGGTGACGAGCCGCTCGACCTCCAGGGGGCCGAGCCCCGGCGACAGGGTGAGGATCATCACCTGCTTCGGCGAGATGTCCGGCACCGCGTCGATCGAGAGACCTTCGAGGTTAGCGGCTCCGCCCGCCGCCGCGGCCAGCGCGATCATCAGCACGAGGAAGCGGCGGCGGACCAGGATGGCGAACCAGCTCTTCATCGCCGGCGCTCAATCCGTCGAGCCGAGAAGGCTGCGCAGCAGGATGGCCTTCAGGCCGAAGCTGCCCGCGGTCGCAACACTCTCACCCGCCGCCACGCCTCGGCGCACCTCCACCCAGTCGGTGCGCTGGATGCCCAGCGTCAGGGCCCGCCGCTCGAACCTGTCCGGGGCCGTGCGCACGAAGGCGATGGGGCCGGTGTCCGTCTGCTGCACGGCCGCCGCCGGGATGGTCACGCCGTCGCGACCGAGATCAGCCCCGACCGTCACCGAGACGAAAAGGTTGGCGCGCAGGAGCTCCTGCGGGTTGTCGAGTTCGATCCGCGCCGGCGCCGTGTTCGTCGCCGGATCGAGGGCGGCGTTGACCGAGCGGACATGGCCCTCGAAGGGCGGATGGCCGGGCACCGGGCTCTCCACCGAGACCGCATCCCCGGCCTTCACCCGGGAGATGTCGGCCCCGTAGAGGTTCGCCAGCACGACGACACGGGTGGGATCGGCCACCGTGAAGGCGTCGCGCCCGGTATCGACGACCTCGCCCAGGGTGATGCCGACGCTCGTCACCACGCCGGCAATCGGCGTGACCACGGCGCTGGTGCCCGGCGCGGCGCCCTCGGCCGGGGCGAGGCGCTGGTACTGCGCCCGGTACATCTCCGCGTTCGCCTGCGCAGATTTCACCGCCGCCTGTGCCTTGGCGAGATCGACCTGCCGCCGCTCGACCTCGGCTTGCGCCACGCCCCCGAATTTCAGCTGCTCCAGCCCACGCTTCACCTGGAGCGCCGCCACCGCCTCGGAGGCCCGCGCCTCGCCGAGGGCGGCTTCAGCCGCCTGAAGCCCGTTGCGGGCGTCGAGGAGGCCGGCGGCATCGAGGGTCGCGAGCGTCTGCCCCGCCGTCACCCGGTCTCCGGGCTGGACGGCGAGGCTCAGTACACGTCCCTGCGTGCGCGGCTTGAGATGCGTCACCCGCCGCTCGTCGAAGGCGACGGTGCCCGGCGCCCGCACCGGGAGCACGATCCGGCGGGTCTCCGCCGTGCCGAAGGCCAAGCCGATCCGCGTCTGCCCCGCCCCGTCGAGGGTGACGAGATCGGGGTTCGCCGGGGCGTCGTCGGAACGGTCCGCCTTCGCCTCGGGGACCGCGGGCGGGGCGAGGCCAAGGCCGGCGAGGAGTGGGCCGCGATAGGTCCAGCCCGCGAAGGCCACGGCGGCCAGCACCGCCAGGATGAGCAGCACTCGCGGCGCGCGGCTCCGGCTCACAATCGGAGCCGGCGCGGAGGCATCCCCGCGCCCGAAGCCATCGGTCTCGGATGCCTCGGAGACCTCCGCGGGGGGCGCGGACGCTTCGGTGTTCAGCGACATGGACAGGCAGCTTGCCGACCGGTCGGGCCGGACGCTCCGCGGATGAGGTTCATGCGTCGAAGCCGGTGGGGAGCACCTCGTCGCTGACGAAGCGCCCGGTCTCGACCTCGCGGATCACAACCTCGAAGCCCTCGCCGCGCCATTCCCGCAGGCGTTCGACGGAGACATAGGTGCGGGTCTCGACGTCGTAGAGCCGGCTCTGGGCGTAACGGTTGATGAGGCGGCGGGGCCGCCGCTTCCGGGGCATGTGTGGACTCCCTCAGCGGTGGGGGATCGCGGCGGATGCGGGGAAGCGGCGTAGCAGGAACAACATCGGAGGAGCCCGCTGAGGATCGCGCCCAGCCGAACAGGGCCCGAGGTGCGCGCTAGAGTCATTCTAATAAATTGGACGAAGCCGATGGGGCGCCACTAAATTCTGGTTCACAGTCGCTTCCTCGCGCAGACCGCAGGGCCGACATGCGACACACTGGCAACGCGGGAGGACCGGGTTCACGTGGCGAGGCTGCTGCTGATCGAGGACGACGGGGACACGGCCGGGGACGTGCGCGACGACCTGCGCGGGCGCGGCCACGAGGTCGCCTGGGCCGCGACCGGGCCGGACGGCGCACGCTCGGCGCGGCAGGGCGGCTGGGACGCGATCATCCTCGACCGGATGCTGCCCGGCCAGGACGGGCTCGGCGTGCTGCAGGACCTGCGCCGGGACGGGGACCGGACACCGGCCCTCGTCCTGAGCGCGCTCGGCGACGTCGACGAGCGCATCCGCGGCCTCCGGGCCGGTGGCGACGACTACCTCGCCAAGCCCTTCGCGCTCGGCGAACTCGCCGCACGGATCGAGGCGCTGCTCCGCCGCCCGGTCGACACCCGCGAGACGCTGCTGCGGGTCGGAAGCCTGGAGATCGATCTGATCGCCGGGACGGGCCGGCGCGGCGCGCGCGACCTCGACCTCCTGCCTCGGGAACTCAAGCTCCTCGCCTATCTGATGCGCGCGCCCGGTCGGATCGTCACACGGGCGATGCTGTTCGAGGAGGTCTGGAACTACCGCTTTACCCCGAAATCGAACCTCATCGACGTCCATCTCGGCCGCCTGCGCCGCAAGCTTGAGGCGGCCGGGGAGGCGCCCCTGATCCAGAACGTCCGCGGCGTCGGTTTCACCCTCACGCCCGATGACTGACCTCCTGCGCTCGACCACCCTGCGGTGGGCGGTGGGGATCGCCCTGTGGTCGGTGCTTCTCGCCCTGACGATGTTCGCCTTCATCTACTGGCAGACGGCCTCCTACCTGCGGGAGGAACTCGCCGAGACCCTGCGGCTGGAAGTCCGCGCGGCCGCCGCCGACCCCGCCGCCACGGCGTTGCGGGTCGACACCTGGACCGCCATGGACCCGCATGCCCGGCACTATGGCGGCGACTTCGCTCCGGACGGCGTCCGGCGCGCGGGTAACCTCGATGCGATGCCGAAGGGGCTGCCGCGGGACGGGGATGCCTACCGGGTGAACGCCACGGTGGAGGTCGGGGGCCGCAGCCTCGCCGACGAGATCTGGGCCGCGGCCCTGGCGCTGCCCGGTGGCGGCACGGTGGTGATCGCCCACGACACCGACGACATCGACCGGGTGCGGGTCACGACGCTGCGGGCGCTCGGCCTCGGGCTACTGCCGATGCTGGCGCTCTCCGGGATCGGCGGCCTCGTCCTCGCCCGCCGGGGCCGCAGGCGGTTCGCCGCCACCGAGGTGGCGCTCGCCGAGGTGATGCGCGGCAACCTCGGCAAGCGCCTGCCGGTCGGAGGCCGGGGCGATGAGTTCGACCGCCTTGCCGCCAACGTGAACCGCATGCTCGACGAGATCGAGCAACTGATGGGCGAAGTCCGCAGCGTCGGCGATGCCGTCGCCCACGACCTGCGGACGCCGTTGACCCGCCTGCGGGCCCGGCTGGAACGCAGCCGGGCGCAGGCGCGAACGGTGGCGGAATTGCACGAGGCGATCGATCAGGGCCTCGCCTGGATCGACCAGACACTCGCGATGGTGACGGCCGTGCTTCGGATCGGCGCGATGGAGGAGGGCCGCCGGACCGCCTTCGCGCCGGTCGACCTCGGGGAGGTCGCCGCTGCGGCGGTCGATTTCTTCGAGCCCGAGGCTGAAGAGAGGGGCGTCCGGCTCGTCCTGTCGGCGGTGGGGCCTTTCACCGTCCACGGCGACCGGGACCTCTGCTTCGAGGCCCTGTCGAACCTCATCGACAACGCCGTGAAGTTCACGCCCCCCAGAGGGACCGTCCGGGTCGGGGTCGCCTGGACCGGCCAAGCGATCGAGGTGGCCGTGGAGGATACCGGCCCAGGCCTGCCGGCGAGCGAGCACGAGAAGGTCTTCCGCCGCTTCTACCGCGCCGAGATGTCCCGCCAGACCCCCGGCAACGGCCTTGGCCTCAGCCTGGTCGCCGCCATCGCCAAGATTCACGCCGCAAGCGTGAGTGTTCGCACGTCGGAAAAGGGTGGTTGCCGTTTCGCGATGACGTTCCCGAATTTGACCATCGAAGACCGCACGTCTTCTGCTTATTGGACGGCTTCGAGAAAAGGTCCGCTTGTCAATTCTTGAATGAATTTCTGGCCCTGCCCGCTAAATGATCTGCCAATGGGCTCGCGTATCAAGAAGCGTCGCGGCACGTCTGCTTCCATGTCTATGCCAGTCGAAAGCGGGCCGTTTCAGATCCACCCATCTTGGACGTTCAGAAGAGCGCGTCGTGGTGGTGACCTGGCCGGTCACTAGGTCGAGCGGGGCGCGTTCGTGCCGGTCCTGCAGAGCTTCGCCACTGAGCGCTCTGTGTTCACGGCGCTGTGGCCGGAGAGCCGACGCGGCGATCCAAACGTGAAGGCTTTCCCGGCATTCCTCGGTGGTATGCTCCCATCCCCGACACCTTGGGACAAGCTGTTCGAAGGTGCGGCGAGGCCGTGAGCGGTCCCCGTGGAGATGTCCGCTTCGGGACATCCGCCGGTCGGAAGCAGGCGGGCAGGAAGCCACCCGAAACAGTCTGGCAGATAGTCAGCAGAGCTTCCCAGAAACGGCCGTTCGCCGATCCGGCGCTTCGATCGTGCGCGTCCCGGGCGGCGAACTCTACGACCGAACGTGCTCCCACACCTTGGAGATGACGACCGATCCCTCGCCGACCGAGGCTGCGACCCGCTTGACGGAGCTGGCGCGGACGTCGCCGACCGCGAAGATTCCCGGATGCGACGTCGCGTAAGGCGAATGCGCGCCGATCGCGTCTCCGGTCAGGACGAAGCCGTGGCCATCGAGCTCGACGAGCCCCGAGAGCCAGCCGGTATTGGGGGCGGCGCCCACCATGACGAACACGGCGCAGGTCGAGATCCTGCGCGTCGCTCCGTCGGCGACGGTGCGGATCGTGACCGCGTCGAGATGGTCGTCGCCGTGCAGGTCGGTGACTTCGGCCCCGTACTCGATCGTGATCGCCGGGTCTGCCTCGAGCCGGCTCGACAGGTACCTCGACATGGAGGTGGCGAGCGATTGCCCGCGCACCAAGAGGCGAACGTGCCGCGCTGAGCGGCTGAGATACATCGCAGCTTGGCCCGCCGAGTTGCCGCCGCCAATAATGATTGCCTCGGCATTCCGGCAGTAGCGCGCCTCGATCTCCGTCGCAGCGTAGTAGATGCCGGCGCCCTCGAACGCTTCGAGGCGGTCGATCGGCAACCTTCGGTACTGGACGCCGGTCGCGACGACGACGGCCTGTCCCCGAACGCGCCGGCCGTTGTCAAACGTCGCACAGAACGATCCGTCCTCGAGCCGCTCCAACTTCGCCACCCGTCGCGGCATCGCGAAGCGAGTGCCAAACTTCATCGCCTGGATCTCGCCGCGCCAGACGAGGTCGGCGCCCGAGATCCCGGTCGGGAAGCCCATGTAGTTCTCGATCCGGCTCGATGTGCCGGCCTGACCGCCGATCGCCACATCCTCGATGACCAACGCGCGCAGCCCCTCTGCACCCGCATAGACGCCCGCTGCCACCCCGGCCGGCCCGCCGCCCACGATGAGGACGTCGAAGGCCTCGTCGTCGACGAGGTTGTAGTCGAGGCCGAGCAGCCGCGCGACCTTGGCGGGCGTCGGCTCGGTCACGACCACGTCCCGGCCGAAGATGACCGCCGGTCGGTTTGCCGAGATCGAGCAGGCCGTTGCGACGCTTGCCGCCTCCGGGCTGCCCAACGGATAGGTCCTGTAGGGAAGCCGGTTGCGGCTCGCGAACTCGGCGATCCGCCGCACGCTCCGGTCGTCGTCCTCGCCGATGAGCACGAGCGTGCCGTCGTGCGAGTCGAGCTGCCGCCGCCGCCGTGCGGCGAGGACTGTGATGATGATGTCCGACATCTCCGGGATCTCGGACATCAGTCGCAGCATCTCGGGGCGCGGCACCTCGGTGACGACCGTATCTGCGCTCGCCCGCATGGGCATCGACCAAACGCCGCCGTTCAGGAACGAGATTTCGCCCATGAACTGGGTCGGACCGAGGGTGGATGGGAGATGGCGCTCGTCCGTGAAGGGATTCACGACTTCGATCTCGCCGGCCTCGACATACACGAAGCGATCGGCTGGCTCACCGGCACGGACGAGAAAGGCGCCTGCGGAGTAGTGCTTCTCGGCCCCGATCGCCCGCAATGCGGCGACATGCGATGCAGCGAGGGGTATGCGCTGCATCTCCCGCAGGTCACGGCCGATCGTTTCCAAGGGTCGCTCCCGTCGTAGGCCATCCGCTGCGGCGCAGCATCGATGGCTCGGCCGCTACAGGCAAGACCCTCGATGTTTGATCCCGCGGTGTGGTGGTACGGTCGACCGTCATGCTGCGAGGGATGCCCCGACGACAGTCCAGAAGTGGCGAACGCGGCAGACGACAGGTGATGCCGCTATGGGGCCGGAGCAGTCCCGTTCGACGGTTCTGCCCCCAGAGGCGGAGGTCATCATCGTCGCCTTCCGCCGGCATACCCTGCTGCCGCTGGACGACTGCCTCTACGGCCTACAGCCCACGATCCCGCACCTGACCCGCTCGTCGCTGCACCGCTGCCTGGAGCGGCACGGCACCAGGCGCCTACCGGACGGAAGGCGACAAGCCCGAGAAGAAGCGCTTCGCCGATCACCCCACGGCTACATGCACATCGATATCGCCGAGCTCAGGACAGAAGAAGGCAAACTTGACCTGTTTGTGGCCATCGACCGAACCTCGAAGCTGGCTTTCGCCAAGCTGGAAGCAGAAGCGAACCGCTACACGGCATCGGACGTCCTGCGCGCGCTGACGAGACGGAGGGACATGGGTTGCCGCTGCGAAAGCGCAGCGATCCTGCTACCCTGCGCACAGCCGTCGCCGCTCGGTGGCGCACCTCAGCGCGAGGCAAGTCGATCATGCATAGCGCGGCGATCAGGTGGCTCGTTGTCGCGCTCGCGGGCTTCGTGAGCACCGAAGCTGTCGCGCGGCGTTCTCGAGCGAGCAGCCCCGTCCCGCGCGGCGCGACTGCGTTCTCCCCCTTCGCCTTCCCGCGGCCGCCCAATACCGCGCCGCGTCCCGCCGGCGACGGGATCATCCACTGGAACACGCCGAACAAGGACGGCAACCTCGGCGGACCCGGAACAGGGGGAGGGGGCGGCGGTGGAGGCTGACCCCGCTCAGCTTCGCCATCGGGCGCCCGTGGTCCCGCACCCCGTCGCGGAAGGGGCGTCTCGGGAGCAGCGGCGGCAACCCTCAGGCAGGGACGCCTGTCAGACCGCACTCAGGCCCATCAGCACGACGGCCATTTGCCAGCCGACCACCAGCATCGCGGCGATCCACACCACCGTCGCCACGCCGCCCGCGACCATGATCATCGTGAGGAAGCGATCCATCCAGGGACGCATGGATTGATCCTGAACCGACACCGTCTCGATGTGAGCCATGATTCACCGTCGCATCAGCGTACCGAGGCGATGTCCGCAAGCTTGGTTCCTGCGGCGGAGCACACAGCCCGCCCGCCAGTCAGGCATACAGGAGGTAGAGCACGGTCGCCGGAGCGATCACGACATTGGCTGCACCGAGGCACACGAGAATCGTCACGGCTGTCGCATGGAGGTTCGGCCTGTTCTTGAACATCCATTCTGCAGGGAATGCGAGTACTGTGATCGGCAGCATGCAGAGGACGATCGAGATCCACAGCAGTGCGCCCGGCACGAAAATCAGGAGACCGATCCGGCTTCTCGGCAACCACTCCGTCCGTTGATCGCGTGCAAGGATGGCTTCCGACATCTGACGCGCCGTCCCCTCTTCCAGATGGCTAATACAACTAAAAGTTGTATATGCCGGATTAGCGTCACCTCAACGGGAAATCCCCCGGCGCCTCGGGTTCGGATTACGCAGAACCTGAGCAGCACCCGCCGTTGCGTTGCCCACCTGCCGATGGGCCTGTGAACACAGCAGGATGCCGGCGCCCGACAGGGTGACCGGTAACGCGTTCCAGACTCAGCGGCGGCGAGCGACCCTCGCCGCGACCCAATGTGAGGCGGGCGCGGGGCTCGGAAGCGCATCTCCGGCCTCGAACCTCGCCACCTCATGGTCCGTGCCGCCCCCGGACCTGCTCTGAAGCGGGTTGTGGACCTCCTCAACACGGAGAACACCCGATACCCGAAGACCGAAGACACGGAAGACCCGCGGAGGCCGCCTACGCTGCTGGGCGCGAGGCCCGCGTCGGTGCTGAGCGGCAGACCGCTCCTTCCGCCTGCTCCGGATGCGGCAGGGCTTGGCTGACGTCCCGGCGGTGGGCCTCTCGCGAAGGACCGCGATAAGAGCGTCGTCGCGAAGCGGGAGACCGGAATCCGAGCGCTCCGGCTGGCGCAGGTCGATCCTGCCAGCCTCATGCAACAATCGGAGCAATCCTCGCGACATCCAGCTTGACCATAAGGCCGCCTCGGAACAGCCGAGCTGACGAGGCCACGATGACCAAGCCGATCACCCTGACGAACCGTCTCGTCGACGCCGTCGTGACGGCCGCCATGGCGTTCAGTCTCGTCGTGCACGCCCAGGTCATGATCCTGCCGCCGCACTTCGTGTGACGGACGATCGAACGTGGAGGATGCCGAATTGTCTCACCCGCTGTCGCGCGCGTGAGAAGGGGCCGTCGGCCCCGGCTCGGCAGTGCCGAGCAGCTGATCCCTCGCGAACCCAGCAGTTTGCCACATTGAACCACCACCGTTTCATGCACGTATGCGTTGTATATGGAACTTGGAGGTTGTGATGCAGGCATCCGAATGCTGCATCATCCGGGTATCTATCGCCGCGAGCCTCGGCTGGCTCATCGCGATTACCCTGATGTGGAAGCATGGCGTGCTGGCCGCGCTGATCGTCAGCCCCTTGTTCGGGACCGCGGCGGCGATCGCCGCCATGACCCTGTTCTGGTTCGTGAGCCTGTTCGTCTCCTGCGAACCCATCGGGCCGCGGGCGTCTGACACCAACCGGTAGCAGGATCGGAGAAGGTCGCAGCGCCGAGCCATGTGCACCGGGATCGGCTTGGCGCCGGCCGGCGCCCGATCGGAGCCGGGCGCGTCGGGGCGTGTCAGGTCCGCATCCTGCGAGGAGCAGGCGCAGCTGCTAAGACGTGGCTATGAAGCGGAGACCGCCTGACCGACTCACGACGATCGCGTTTCTCGCGGTCACCGCCGCGCTCGCAGCCGTGCTCGTTGTGAGGCTTCGTGACCCCACGCCTCCGCACCGTGGCCCCCTGCCCAGTTCATCCGCCGCCAGGCGATGATGCTCCACAGCCCGCGTTGAACAAATGCAGCGGGTGGAAGCGGAATGGCTTCTCGCATGCGCGCCGCCCGCGAAGGCGGACGTGCGTTGGCCGGTGCTTCCCCGTGCTCGGACCGGCGTTTCGCCGAGCGCGACACAGTCGGTCCTGTGGGGATCGGCTCCGCGATCTCGGCAGGTTCCGTGACCGTCCATGCGAGCGACCGGGCGGATCTCACTTCTCCCGGAACGCCCGCCGGGCTTGATCGACGAGCGGCTTGGTGAGGTAGGACAGCACCGTTCGATCGGCCGTGCGGATGAAGGCCTCCACGGGCATGCCGGGCATCAACTTGGCCCCGTCCAGTCGCTTCATCTCCTCCTTCGTCACGCCCAGGCGAACGAGGTAGTAGAAGCTGCCGGTCCGCTTGTCCTCGCTCACATCGGCCGCGATCCGGGTCACGCGCGCGTTGAGCTCGGGTGTCGTCCGCTGGTCGAAGCTCGGGAAGCGCAACCCCGCGGCCTGACCGGTCTGCAACCGGTCGATGTCCTGCGGCGCCACACGAACCTCCGCGACGAGGGAATCCGCGGTCGGCACGATCAGCATGATCGGCTCGCCCGGGGAGATCACACCGCCGCGCGTGTGGACCGCGAGTTCGTGCACGTAGCCGGTCTGCGGCGCGCGGATCTCGATGCGCTGCAGCTGGTCGAAGGCCGTGATCCGCTGCTCGGTCAGCGTCGCCGCCTTGGCGCGGTTCTCGGCCAGCTCCTTCGCGACGTCGCTGCGGAGATTCTGCTCGAGCTGGATGATCTGCAGCTCGGTCTCCGAGACCTTGCCCTTGGTCTGCGCGATGTTGGCGACGAGGACGCCGCGCTCGCCTTTCAGGCGGGACATGTCGCGCTGGAGGCTCGTGAGCCGGGTCAGCTGGATGAGGTTCTTCCGCCAGAGATCCTCGACACCCTCGTACTCCCGCCCGATGATCGCGGTCTCCTGCTCCTTCGCGGCGGCCTGCTCGGACAGGCCTTTGATCTCCTCGTTCAGTTGCCCGACCCGCTCGCGGAGCTGCGCCTTCTGGCCCTGGAGCGCGTCCTGTCGGAAGCGGAACAGCTTGCGCTCGCCGTCGACGATCCGGGCCACATCCGGTCCGGCTCCCTCGAGTTCGGGGGCGATGGCGAGGCTCGCGCGGCCGTCGCGTTCGGCCTCCAGCCGGGCGTTGCGCGCCGCGATCTCCCACAGGCTCTTGGTGACGCTGTCGTAGGTGGCCTTGGCGGTGGTCGCGTCCAGGCGGACCAGCAGGTCGCCCGCCTGGACGCGCGCGCCCTCCTGAACCGGCAGTTCGGCGACGACGCCGCCGGTCGGATGCTGGACCTTCTTGATGTTGCTCTCGACCACCAGCGAGCCCGTGGCGATGATGGCGCCGGACAATTCCGTCGCCGCCGTCCAGGCCCCCGCGCCCGTGGCGACCACGATCACGGCGGCGACGCCGGCGACGTGCCGCCGCAAGGAGCGGCGCGTCTCGAAAGTCGGATCCGTAGCCGGCCCGTCAGGCGTGCGATCCGTCGTCATGCGACCCTCGTGGGCGTCTGCCGCGTCAGGGCGTTCAGCTTCGACAGAACTTCGTCGCGCGGGCCGTGCAGCTGCACGCGCCCGTCCCCGAGGACCAGGATGCGATCGACCGCCGCCAGGGCGCTCGGCCGGTGCGCGATCACCACGACGATGCCGCCGCGGGCGCGCACGCCCTGCACGGCGGCGGACAGGGCGCGATCGCCGTCGACGTCGAGATTCGAGTTCGGCTCGTCGAGGACCACGAGGAACGGATCGCCGTACAGCGCCCGCGCGAGCGCGATCCGCTGCCGCTGACCCCCGGAGAGGCCCAGGCCGCCGGTACCGACGCGGGCGTCGTAGCCGCCCGGCAGCCGGAGCACGACCTCGTGCACGCCGGCGGCCCGGGCAGCCGCCAGCAGGGCCTCGGGGTTGGGCTCGGGATCGAAGCGCGTGATGTTCTCGGTGATCGTGCCGTCGAACATCTCGATGTCCTGCGGCAGGTAGCCGACCGCGCGCCCGAGGGCATCGGGATCCCACTGATCGATCGCCGCGCCGTCGAGGCGGATCACGCCGCGGTTCGGGCGCGCCAGTCCGACGAGGGCACGGGCGAAGGTGGACTTGCCGGAGCCGCTGGCTCCGATCACCCCGAGGGCGCTTCCGGGCGCGAGGGCGACGTTGACGTCGTGGAGCACCGGGGTGTCGGTCCCGGGCGCCGCGATCGACAGGGCCGTCACGCGCACGCTCTCCCGCGGCGCCGGGAGCGGCGTGAGGGCGGCGGGCTCCCGCCGGGGCAGGAACGCGACGAGGCGGCCCCAGGCCTGCCGGGCGCCCGAGAACGACTTCCAGTTGGCGATCGCCAGGTCGACCGGGGCGAGGGCGCGCGCGGACAGGATCGTGGCGGCCAGCATCACGCCGGCCGTCGCCTCCTCGCGCACCACGAGGAAGGCGCCCAGGCCGAGGATGCCGGATTGCAGCACCGTGCGCAGCAGGCGCGCCGTCGTGCCGAAGCCGATGGCCAGGTCGTTCCCGTACGCCGCGACGTCGAGGTTCCGCCGGGCCCGGACCTGCCAGAGCTCCGCGATGCGGGACCGCATCCCGAGCGCCGAGAGCAGCGGTGCCGTCCGGTGCGCCATGTCGGTGAAGGACCGGCGCTCACCGGCCGTTCGGACGGCCTCCTGGGTGGACGCGGACGAGGCCCAGTCCGTGAGGATCGTCAGCACGCACAAGAACAGGGCACCCCCGGCCACCGCCGCGCCGAGCCAGGGATGGAACAGGAAGCAGACCGCGACGTAGAGCGGCACCCAGGGCAGGTCGAAGAAGGCGCTGACCGCCATGCTCGACACGAAGCCGCGGACGGTGTCGAGATCGCGCAGGGCCTGGGGCCCGTCATCGCTGCGCGGCATCTCGGCGCCGCGGACCAGCAGGGTCCGGAAGATCCGCGGACCGAGGCGCTCGTCGACGAGGCGCGCGAAGCGCGCCAGGATCCGGGCACGGAAGATCTCGAAGACGCTCTGGATCACGAGCAGCATCAGCGTGATGCCGGCGAGACCGACGAGCGTCGCGATGCTCCGGCTCGGCAGCACCCGGTCGTAGACCTGCAGCATGAAGATCGGGGCCGTGAGCATCAGCAGATTGATCAGACCGCTGACGATCGTCACGGTGATCAGGCACGTGCGCCCGGCCCTGACGGCGGACCAGAACTCGCGCCGCTTCGCGACACGCAACACGCGTTCATCGATCACAGGTCGATCCCTCGGCTTGGCACGTCAGCGGAGCGGTTCGAGCCGAAGCGGGTCGGGCCCCGGCGTCGCGGAAGCCCCCGCCGCGTCGGCGGCGGGGGCCGCGTTTCACAGGCCGAGCAGGTGCAGGCCGCTCGTGGCCGTGTGGGGAGTCGGGTCCGTGTGCTGGACCTCGGTGTGGCCGCCGAGATCGATCGTGGCGACGCCGAGATCGACGCTCACGCCCTGGGCGGCGCCCGCCTCGGCCGGCGCGGCGGAGGTCCCCGACACCGCGTCCACGAGGTAGCCGACGAGGGAGTCGGCACCGCCGCCCGTCTGCGGCAGGTGGATGCTGTCGCCGCTCAGCAGGTTCGCCGTGGCCAGACTCGGCTGATCGGCGCTCACCGCGACCGCGCTCACGTCGACGGTGTGGGCCGGATCGGCGGCGGGCGTGAGCACGGCGACGTCCGCCACCGGCGTCGAGGTCGTCGGGCCCGCCGACACGTCGATCAACGGCTGGGTCTCGGCTCCCGGTTCGCCCGACGTGCCGCCGGTGAGCGTGCCGAGCAGGTTGCCGGCGGCGCTCCCCGCCCCGCCGGTCTCGCCCCCGCCCAGGACCGTGGTCACGGTCGCGACGACGCCGTCGACCGGGGAGCCCGCCTGGTGGCCGTCCCCGCCGGCCGCGGGAAGGATCCCCGCCACCGAGCCCACGACGCCGCCGGCCGCCTCCGTCACGGACCCGAGATCGCTCGCGACCTGCGCCACCGCGGGGCCTCCGTCGCCGTTCAGGACCGCCCCCGGCAGGTTGACGACATCGGTCACGAGGTTGCTCGACCCGCCGAGCTCCCCCAGGCCGACCGTGGTTCCGAGATTGATCACGGCGTGGAGCGGGTCGTTCAGGACCGGCACATCGTGGCCGACCTGTTCCAGGGCCGCATGGACGCCGTCGATCAGCGTGTTGGCGACGTCTCCGACCGGCTGCAGCGGCGCGTTCGTCCCGAGCAGCGCGCCGGCCGCGCCGGAACCCGGGCCTCCGTTCAGGCCGCCCAGGAGACCGTCGAGGGCTCCGGCACCCTGATCCCCCGTCAAGCCGCCGAGGGCGGAGGTGACCGGTGCCAGGAGACCGCCGACCGGCAGGCCGGATCCGAGACCGCCGCCGGCCGAGTCGAGGAGGCCGGTCGCGGAGCCGACGACGCCGCCCAGCGCGCCCGCCACGTGCCCGAGGTCGTCGACGACCTGCGCCACGCCTCCGGGCGCGTTCCCGGTCAGGATCGCGCCGGGCAGGTTGATGGTGTCGGTGAGCAGGTTGTGGCTGTCGCCGAGTTCCCCCAGTCCGACCGTGTTGCCCAGCGCGATCACCGCGTGGAGCGGGTCGTTGAGGAGCGGCACGTCGTGTCCGACCTGCTCCAGCGCCCCGTGGACGGTGTCGATCAGCGTGTTGGCGACAGCGCCCACCGGCTGCAGCGGCGCGTACGGCCCGAGCAGGGCGCCGGTTCCGTCCGGAGCGCCGCCGGTCACGGTGCCGAGCAGGCCATCCACCGCGGCGGTGACGGGGGTGAGGAGACTGCCCGCGCCCGGCGCGCCCGCTCCCCCCAGGTCGCCGACGATGCCGGTGACGCCGCCGAGCAGTCCGCCGGCCGCACCGGCCACCGCACCGACATCGCCGAGGATCGGGGACAATGCGCCGAGCCCCTGGCCGCCCAGCAGGGCACCGGGCAGGGCCGCGGCGTCGGTCAGCAGGTTTCCGCCCTCGCCCAGATGGCCGAGTCCGAGGGTCTCGCCGAGATTGGTCAGGCCGTGCACAGCGCCGTTCAGCAGCGGGACCTCGTGCCCGAGATTCTCGAGGGTCATGTGGACGTCGAGGACGGCGGTGTTCGCGAGATTCGCGACCGGAGCGAGAAGGCCGCCCGACGCGAGCAGCCCGCCGGCCGTCGCGGCTCCGGTGACGGAGGTGATCAGCGTGTCGCTCGCTCCGAGGACGGAACCGAGATCCGCGAGGATCGGCGCGGCCGAAGCGAGGCCGCCGCCAGTGAGGAGCGAACTCGGAACGGCGAGCGTGTCGGTCAGGAGATTGCCCGCCTCGCCGATGCGACCGAGGCCGACCGTCTCGCCGAGGCCCGTGAGGGCGTGGATCGGCGCGTTGAGCACGGGGACCTGATGGCCGACATCCTCCAGCGTCGTGTGCAGGTCGAGGACGGCTTGGTTGAGGATCCCCACCGCCGGCGCGAGCGTGCCGCCGGAGCCGACAAGGCCGTTGCCGGCCACGGGCAATGCCGTGACGGTATTCAGCAAGGTTCCGGCAGCCTCGGCGACCTGCCCGGCATCGTTCAACACCGGGACGACGCTGCCGGCATCGGTCGGGTTGGCGACGGCGCCGGTCAGGTCCGTGATCAGGTTGCCGGCCTCGCCGATATGACCGAGCCCGACCGTCTCGCCGAGATTGGTCAGACCGTGGAGCGGGCCGTTCAGCGCCGCGACCTGATGACCCGCGTTCTCGAGCTGCGCATGGGTGTCGAGGACGATCTGGTTCGCGGTATCGGCCAGCGCGCCGGGAAGCAGTGATCCGCCCTCGTCCGCCGCACCGACGTCGACGGCACTCTCGATAAGCGAGGTAATCGGACCGAGACTCGTCAATTGGCCGGTCGACAGTGCGGTGGAGGACAGTAGCGCGCTGGACCCGACCAGCCACTCAAGCGAGCGTGACGACGGGTTGAGCGCGGCGAGAGGGGACGACGACATGAGCACCTCCGGTTTTGATGCGTAACCGGCAGTACAATTATGGGTTGCAGTGCCGAGCGTCGGTAAAGAATACCGAGCCTGCGGCCTGCCGTTGCTGCGTGTGGCCGGTCGCGACACCGCCGAGGGACGAGGTCCGCCCGCGTCGGGCTTCGGTCGCGGACAGCAATATGCGTCGCCGAAATGACGTGCTCGACTATCATTTGTATTAGTGTTGCGTGTATAAAATCAGCCAGAATGGCAATGTTCGTTGTAATCCTAAAATTGCGGAGGATGGTGGGGAATATATTTCCAAATATTCGCTGTCGATCGGCTCCTCCGTATCGATCTGCTCGGATCGACGGCGGCATCCCGCGCGTCGTGCCATCGACCAGACGGTGCCCGGCAATCATCGTCGGAACCCAGGCGCCCTGTTTTCCGATGCAGCTTATGATTGTATCGTGCGGCGCGGCCACTTCAGTGCGTGGCGCGAATGGGCAGGTGATCCGTGGCCATTGATCCGAGGAATCTCGCCCAGACGGCGACACTCACCTACAGCCAGGACTTCGACACGCTGCCGCTCTGGGACGGCACTTCGGGTCTCGACACGTCCGGCGGCCCGCAGTGGAGCATCCACGTCACGTCGACCGGGACGCGGCCCTTCAATCAGGAGCAGCAATGGTATGTCCGCGCCGATCAACCCGACGGCAGCCCGCTCCCGAACCCGTTCCGCGTCCACGACGGCATCCTCACCATCACCGCCGCGCCGTCGGATCTGTCTCTGCTCCAGGACCTGGGGGATCAGCCCTACACGTCGGGAATGGTCAATACCTTCCACAGTTTCAGCCAGACCTACGGCTATTTCGAGATGCGGGCCGAACTGCCCGCCGGTCAGGGCTTCTGGCCGGCGTTCTGGCTGCTCCCGGCGGACGGTTCCTGGCCGCCCGAGATCGACGTGATGGAGATGCTCGGGCACGATCCCGGCACGCTCTACACTACGGTGCACAGCCTGGCGCCCGGCCAGACACCCGGCAACCACACGATGAGCCAGGGGATCTCCGCAGTCGCCGACATGAGCGGCGGCTACCACACCTACGGCGTTGACTGGCAACCGGATACGCTGACCTTCTACTTCGACGGACAGGAGATCTATTGTACGCCGACGCCGGCCGGTCTGGACAAGCCCATGTACATGATCGCGAATCTCGCCGTCGGCGGCTCTTGGCCGGGCGACGCCGACGCGTCGACGCCATTTCCTGCGCAGATGAATATTGACTACATGCGGGCTTATCAGGCCAGTCCGGGCGCCGCGGCGCTTGAGCCGGTTTTTCACTTCTACGACGCCGCCTCAGGACGGCATTTCTACACGGCAAGCGCTGCAGAACGCGCGCAACTTGAGAGCACCCCGTCGGGCTACGCCTATCAGGGGGTCGGCTGGGCCGCGCCAGTGTCGTCGTCTGCCACGGCTGACGTCTTTCGATTCACCAACCCGACGACCGGCGACCACTTCTACACGACCAGCACCGCGGAGCGCGACGGGCTTCTCTCGGACGGTTCCGGCTACAACTATGACGGTGTTGCGTTCGACGCCTACGCGAGCTCGACCGCCGCGGGATCGCATGCGTTGACCGTCGAGCGGTTCGTCAACACCGAGAGCGGACGGCACTACTACGCTTCCAGCGCCGATGAGATCAGCTACATCGAGCAAGGTCACGCCGGAAGCGGCTGGATTGATGAGGGTCATGCCTTCACGTTGCATGCTCCGACTGCGAACATGTTCGGTATGTAACGGTCTTTCCGGAAGACCTGCTCCGAGGCAGCCAGTCCCACTTCTCGTCGCGACAGGGCCGCTTCAGCCGACATCAACGGCAGGCTCACCGCCCGTCTGCACGGGCGGTTCGGTCCCTCGATTGCTCCACCAGGGTCGCGTTCTCGGCGCCTGTCCGCCCCCCTGAGGCTCGCAGGCCGCGGTGCGGCGACAGGGCCGCGATCAGAAGCTGTACCCGACGCGCAACCGCATCTGATGGCGGTCGAAGCTCGACAGGTCGAGCGGGCCGGGCTCGCCCGTCGCCTGCCCGGCGACCTGGAAGCTCCAGGTGAACGAGGCCCAGGCCTGTGGTGACAGGGTCATGTAGGCGGTCGGTCCGAGATACACGGCCTCGCCCGCGAACCGGTCGAGCGCCAAGCCGTCGTAGGTCCGGGCATAGCGTGCCTCGCCGCCGAGGAAGAGGCCGGGCCGGACGCAGTAGGCCAGCGCCCCCGCCACCTCGATCCCCGATCCGCGCACGGGCGCGTCCATCACGGTCAGCCGCGTCGTCGAGAGCGCGAAGCCGACATTGACGGCGGCGATCAGCTTGCCGGGGATGATCTCGCGGTCCGCCAGCAGGCCGATCTCGGTGCCGAAGCTGCGCGCCGGCACGCCCGTCCCGCCGTCGACGGTTCCGTAGCCTGGCACGATGTTGAGGGTCAGGCCGAAGGGGGCCGTCCGGCGATCCATCAGGCGCACCCGGGTCTCGAGGAAGCCGCCGTTGAAGCCGCCCGTGGTCCGGGCCGGGGATCCCGGCGCGCCGATGTCGTAGGCGTTGAAGGTGACGCCCGGGGCTAGGCGGAAATCGTTGGTCAGCGGCACCTTCAGGGCCAGGGAACTGTCCACGGTCAGGAAGCGGGCGACGCGCCGGCCGAGGCGCCCGCTCGTCTCCCATTCCAGCTCCGCCTCCCCGGGAACGCCGAGGTCGCTGCCCTCAGTGAAACCGAACAGATGCTCGCTGTCGAGGTCGCCCGGCGTCAGGTTCTCGGCGGCGGTGGGCAGGGACTGGGCCAGTGCCGGCCCGAGCGCTGCGGCCACCCAGAGCGCCGCGGCCAACCCGAGCGCCGCGGCGAGGCCGCACAGGACCGATCCCGGAGCCGAGAGGCGACGCGGAGCGCCGGTGTGCGTCATAGCCCTGACCCATCATTATAGCTGATGCTATATCTAATAGGGTCGGCGATGACGGGCCGTCAACGGTCGAGCATGCCGGACGCGTGGTCTCCGAAAGTCCGGTCGCGGATCCGGCGCCGCGCGTCGGAGGGAACGGCGTCGCGCGGTGACGGCGGCGCGGGGCGTGAACCGCTGGGCGCGGAGCGGAACCGCGCCGCGTCCGCGCTCCGGCTCACGCCGGTCCGGTCTCGGGGGTTGTCCCGGCCGGGGGCGGGGACGCGACGGGCCCGGGCTGCCCCCGGCGCGCGCGGCGCTCCTCGATCCGCTGCAGGATCACGTAGAAGGACGGCACGAACAGGACCGCCAGGCAGGTCGAGGCGAGCATGCCGCTGAACACCGTGATGCCGATCGACTTGCGCGCCGCGGCACCGGCCCCGGAGGCGGTGACGAGGGGCAGCACGCCGAGGATGAAGGCGAACGAGGTCATCAGGATCGGGCGGAAGCGCAGCCGCGCCGCCTCCACGGCGGCGGCCGCGATGTCGAGTCCGGCCTGCCGCTTCTCGCGGGCGACCTCGACGATCAGGATGGCGTTCTTGCTCGCCAGCGCGATCAACAGGATCAGGCCGATCTGCGTGTAGAGGTTGTTGGCGACGCCGAGCAGCAGCAGCGCCCCGACCGTGCCCAGCAGCGCCAGCGGCACGCCGAGCAGGACCGCCAGCGGCAGGATCCAGCTCTCGTACTGGCCGGCCAGGACCAGGTAGACGAGGAGGATGGCGAGGGCGAACACGAGGTAGATCTGCGCGCCGACCGCCTTCTCCTGGTACGACATCGCCGTCCAGTCGTAGCCCGTGCCCGGCGGCAGCACCTTGGCGGCGATCTGCTGCATCAGGTCCAGCGCCTGCCCGGAGCTGAAGCCCGGCGCCGCCCCGCCCACGATCGTCGCCGTCGGGTAGAGGTTGTACAGGCTGATCAGGGACGGCCCCTGCACGGACTTGATCTCCACGACGGTGCCGAGGGGCACCATCACGCCGTTGCCGGCGCGCACCTTCAGGTTCTCGACGTCCTCGGGGCGGAGCCGGTAATCGGGTGCGGCCTGCACGTAGACCTGGAAGGTCCGGCCGAACTTGTTGAACTGCGTGACGTAGGACGACCCGACGTAGCTCGACAGCGTCGAGAAGACCTGCCCGACCGTCACGCCGAGCGCCTCGGCCTTGACCCGGTCCACCGCGATCGCGATCTGCGGCACGCCGGCCCGGAACGAGGTGTTGAGCTTCCGCAGCCCGGATTGCGAGTTCCCGTCGGCGACGACCGTCCGGGCGAGGCTCTCCAGCAGGGGGTAGTCGAAGTCGCCGTTGCGCAGCTCGATCTGCATGGTGAAGCCGCTGGCGTTGCCGATGCCCTGGATCGGCGGCGGGATCAGCACGAAGGTGTCGGCGTCCTCGACGCCCGCCAGCATCGTGTTGAAGCGCTCGTAGAGGCTGCGCAGGTCCTGGCCCTTCTCCTTGGCCCGGACATCCCAGTTCTTGAGAACCACGTAGGCGACGCCGGCATTGGGCAGGCTGGCGCTGGAATCGAGGACCGAGATCCCGCTGATCGAGAGGACGTTGTCGACGCCGGGCGTCGCCTTCGCCTGGGCGCTGATCCGCTGCATCACCGCGTCGGTGCGCTCCTTCGAGGCCCCGTCCGGCAGCTGCGCCCCGATGAGGACGTAGCCCTGATCCTCGGTGGGCAGGAAGGCGGTCGGCAGGCGGGTCAGCCCCCATCCGGCGAGCCCGATCAGCAGGAGCGCCACGGCGACCATGAGGCCGCTGCGCCGGACCATGGTGGCGATCAGCCGGGCGTACCAGCCCTCGAGGACCCCGTAGACGCGGTTGAAGCCGCGGTAGAACATGTTCCGCTGCTCCGGCGGCACCGGCTTGCGCAGCCACAGGGCGCACTGGGTCGGCTTCAGGGTGGCGGCATTGATCGCGCTGATCAGCGCGGTGGCGGCGATCACCAGGGCGAACTGCTTGTAGAGCTGCCCGGTCAGGCCGGGCAGGAACGCGGCCGGCACGAACACCGACATGAGCACCAGGGTGATGCCGATGATCGGGCCGAACAGCTCCTCCATCGCCTTCTCGGCCGCCGCCCGGGGCGAGAGGCCCTCGTCGATGTGGTGGGAGACCCCCTCGACGATCACGATGGCGTCGTCCACCACGATGCCGATGGCCAGCACGATCGCGAACAGCGTCGAGAGGTTCACGCTGAAGCCCATCGCTGCCATGGCGGCGAAGGCGCCGATGATCGTCACCGGCACCGTCGTCGCCGGCACCAGCATGGCGCGCCAGTCCTGGACGAAGACCAGGATGACGATCAGGACCAGGACGGCCGCCTCGAACAGCGTCATGTAGACCTCGTGGATCGAGGCCTGCACGAACTCCGTCGTGTCGAACGGGATGGCGTAGACGAGGCCCGACGGGAAGGTCTTCGCGAGCTCGGCCATCCGGGTGCGGACCGCGTTCGCCACCGTCAGCGCGTTCGCCTCGGGCAGCTGGTAGATGCCGATGCCGGCGGCGGGCTGCCCGTTCAGCGTGAACGACTGGCTGTAGGTCTGCGCGCCGAGCTCGACGCGGCCGACGTCGCGCAGGCGGGTGATGCGGCCGCCGTCCTGCGCGTCCGCCTTGACGACGATGTTCTCGAAGTCCGGGGCGTTGTTGAGCCGCCCGTTGACGTTGAGCGTGTACTGGAAGTCCTGGCCGGCCGGGACCGGCGGCATCCCCACGGCGCCCGCGGTGACCTCCTGGCTCTGCTGCTGCACGATGTTGATGATGGCGTCGGGGGTGAGGCCCCGGGCCTGCACCAGGTCGGGATCCAGCCAGATCCGCATCGCGTACTGGCCGGCGCCGAAGACCGTGACGTTGCCGACGCCGGGCAGCCGGGCCAGCTCGTTCTGCACGTTGATGACGCCGTAATTCGACAGGAACAGGCTGTCGAATTTCCCGTCGCTGGCCGACAGCGTGACGAATTGCAGGACCGCGGTGGACTTCTTCTGGGTCGTGACGCCCTGGACCTGGACCGCCTGCGGCAGCGACGACATCGCGATCGCGACCCGGTTCTGCACCAGCACCTGGGCCTGATCGCCGTCCGTCCCGATCGCGAAGGTGACCGTGAGAGTGTAGGTGCCGTCGCTCGCGCTGGTCGACTGCATGTAGAGCATGCCCTCGACGCCGTTGACCTGCTGCTCGATCGGGAGCGCCACCGTGTCGACCACCGTGCGGGCGCTCGCACCCGGGTAGCGGGTGGTGACCTGGACCGTCGGCGGCACGACGTTGGGATACTGCGACACCGGCAGGTTGAAGAGCGACACCGCGCCGATCAGCACCATGACCAGGGCCAGCACGTTGGCCAGGACCGGCCGCTCGATGAAGAAGCGCGAGATCATGCCGTTGGCCCTCGGTGCCGGCGTCTCAGGGGCGGCCCGCCGCCAGGGCGGGACGCGGGGTGGCGGAGATCACTGTCCGATCGTCGGGCGTGTCGGCCTCGTCGGCAGCGCCGGGACTTCCGGACGACGGCTCACCGCGGGAGTGGCGCCGGGTCGGGCAAGGCTTCGGCCACCGCCACCTTCTGGGGCGCGACCTTCGCCCCGGGGATTGCCCGCTGGATGCCGTCCGTGACGACCCAGTCGCCGGGTGCGAGCCCGGTCTCGATCACCCGGTAGCGCCCGTCCCGGGGCCCGAGCGTCACCACCCGCTGCGAGACCGTGTCGTCGGCGCCGACCGTGAGCACGTAGCTGCCCTGCTGGTTCGTCCCGATGGCGTCGTCGCGCACCAGCAGGGCCTTGTCCTGGCGCCCGACCGGGACCCGGACCCGAACGAACAGGCCCGGGAGGAGCGCGTGGTCGCCGTTCTCGATGAGCGCCCGCGCCATCAGCGTGCCGGTGGACGGGTCGACCTGCGGCGCGAGGTAGTCGAGCTTGCCGACATGCGGATAGCCGGTCTCGGTCTGCAGGCCGATCTCCACCGGGATCCTGGATAGGTCGCCCAGCGTCCGGTGCGTGGCGAGCAGGTGCTCCTTGACCAGCAGCACCTGCTGCTCGCTGATGTTGAAGTAGACGTAGAGCGGATCGATGCGCACGAGCTGCGCCAGCTTGGTCGGTCCGCTGATGCCGACGAGCGCCCCGACATCCGCGAGGTGGTTGGTGACCACGCCGTCGAACGGCGCGGAGACCTGCGTGTAGCCGAGATTGATGGCGGCGATGTCGAGATTGGCCTGCGCCTCCATGACGGCGGCGCTGGCTTGGTCCTGCTTGGTCTTCGCGTCCTCGACGCGCGCCTGCGAGGCGAATTCCTGCCGGCCCAGCGTGGACTGGCGCTGATACTCGGACTGGGCATTCGCCAGGGCGGCCTGCTGCGCCGCCAGGGCGCCCTGCGCCTGCTTGAGCTGCGCCTCGTAGGTGTTGCGCTGGATCGAGAAGAGCGGCGTGCCCTTCTTCACGACGGCGCCGTCCTTGTAGGTGATCGCCTCTAGGAAGCCCTGGACCCGTGCCTCGAGCTCGACGGCCGCGAATGCCTTGGTGTTGCCGGTGAGCTCGAAGTAGCGCGTGACCGTGCGCACGACCGGTTGCGCGACCGAGACGCTGGGCGGCGGCGGCGGGACGTACTGGTTCGCATCGCGGCAACCGGCGGCGAGTCCCGCGATGGCCGCCAGGGCGAGGAGACGGAGGGATCCGGGAAGCTGCAGCACGATCGGCACGGTCGACCCTCAGCCTGAGAGCGTTACGGGACGGTCTTCGGTCTCGGTCCTGACGCGCACTACTGATCGTCCTCGGCCTTGGCTTCCCGGGCGAGGGTCAGGCACTCCAGCAGATCGACGTAGCTGGGCAGGCCGTCGAGCTGGGCCTCCGCCGCGCAGCGCGTCCGATCGACCGCCGGGAAGCTGGACCACTTCTTCGCCACCTCGGCACGGGCCGACCCCTCATCCTGGAGGCAGAGCTTTTGCCGAACGGGATCGAGGGTCATCGCCGTCGTCGCCGCCCGACAGCTGCCGTGAACGTCGAAGACCGGCATCTTGTCCGAGACCGGCGTCGTCAACGCCAGCTCCAACAGCAAGGCGGGGACAGCAAACATCATGATCGGCACACCCGCGCGTCGCGTCGACCGGACGGTCCGGTCGATCCTTGTTCTGGCGGCCCCGCACGGTTGCCGTGCCCTGCAGCAATACAGGTTCGATATTCAAGACCGGCCCGATTCGGTCGCCTATCCTGTATCGATAGCATATGTCGCGGTTAAGTTGTTGCAACAAAAATCGTTATCAACCACGGCGCACTACCTAAAGCGTTGGCGTCCGGCAGAGCGGCCGTATGATTTCTGTGATGTCTGCCAAGTGAGTAAGATAGAATGAAAAATTGGAACGTTTGCTAAAATAATGAGAGCTTTCCCGCGTAATAGGTCGATTGAGCGAGTACGCAGGGCAACTGTACGATCGCTCGGGCCGCGGGCGCCGGCGCCAGCCTGGCGCTGTCCGTCGCGCCCGGCGCGGCCAGTGGCTCCGGCTCCGGGACAGGCCGAGGCGCTGACGGTGTCCGTCATGCCGGCCGGCGAGACCGTTTCGATCGGTGCGGCGGGCCCCGGCCGCGCCGCGGCCGGGGCCCCACCCGCCTACTTGTCGAGGGCGTTCTCGACGGCGTCCTTGGCCTTGCCGCGCTCCTGCTGGGCCTGGCCCCGGAGCTTCTGGTCGCGCCCCTCAGCCTTCAGCGCCTCGTCGTCCGTCAGGTTGCCGACGCCGCGCTTGGCGCCGCCGACCGCCTCGTTGGCGAGGCCCTTGAGCCGGTCGACCGCGCCCGCCGTCGTCGGCGTGTCGTCGGCCAGCGCCGGGCCTGCGAGGGCGAGGCCGAGGAGGGCGCCACGAAGCGCCGTCTTGCGGGTGCTGCTCATCCGGTTCTCCCGAGAGGTTCGAGGGAGCGCGGTCTGACCGACCGTCCGCGCCGGCGCAATGACGCACACGTACCGGATCGCCGGACCGGCAACCGGTACGGCACCGGTCCGCCGGTTCGGGCGTGTCCCGTGGCGCGGACGGCCCTGCGCGGCCGAGATCCCGGCGCGGGGCCGGTCAGGCGGCGGACCGGAACGCCGCGCGCCCGTTGCGGAGGATCGAGATCAGCGCACCGACGAGGCCGGCCAGGATCACCCCGTCGATCGCCAGGAGGGTGATCGCCCGGTTCCACAGCCGGTCGAGGCCGAGATCGGTAGTGACGGATTCGGGATGCGCCGGGTCGGCCATCACCCCGATCGTCCAGTCGCCCGCGTGCAGGCCGGTGAAGACGTAGTTCACCCGGCGGGTCACACTGCCCGCGGGCGTCCGCAGCGAGAGCGTCGCGTCGCAGATGTGGAACACGAGCTTGGTGCTGCACTTGCCGTCGCTCACGCGGGCGTTCGGGACGGGCCGGGCAGCCTCGCGGACCTGCCAGTCCGAGATCAGAACGGGCGCCGTGTAGATAGCGCTGGCTGCCAGGAGGCCGCCGAACAGCACGAAGCCGAACAGCACGCCCAGGATGACGGTCCAGCTCGTGCGGTCGGGCGGCAGGCGCAGGGTCTCGGCGGTCTCGGGCTTGGCGGGCGATCCCATGCGATCCTCAAGCAGGCAGGGCTTCGGGAGAGGGGGTGTGGGCGGCGACGGTCGCGCGCGCGGCGCGCTCGGCCAGGGCGCGGCGGGCTTGGTGCGCGGCCTGGTAGCGGGCGATCAGGTCGGCGAAATCCTGCGGCTTCATCCCGCGCGGCAGTCCGACCGTGAGGGTCACGATGCGGCGCTTCGGGTCGAGCTTCACGGGGTGCCGCCCCGGGGCCCGCTCCGGCCAGTCCGCGCCCGGCGGCAGCAGCAGGCGGGTGACGATGCCGCCGCGGCTCAGCGACATGTCGAGATCGGCGACGGCCTCCCAGGGGATCACCCTGTCGAGACCGGGCGCCGTCAGCCCCGCGGGGCTCAGGATCAGGGTGATCGGCTCGCCCCGTGACAGGACGAAGGCGCCCGCCCCGCCGAAGGCGGCCGCGAGGGCCAGGGCCACGGCCGCCACGATCCGGGCCTCGTACGGCGACAGGCCCGGGATCCGGAACAGGGCGAGCGCGAGCGCCGCGGCGGCGAAGAGGCCGGCGCTGGCGGCCAGCGTGAGGCCGCGGGCGCGGTGGCTGGCGCGCAGCACCCGTTCCTCGGTTCCGATCTCCGCGGCGGTCGCCTCCAGATGTGCGCGGGCGGCGGTCTCCCGCGCGCGGACCGCGCCGAGGAAGTCCCGCGTCGCGGCCCGGCACAGGCCGTCGGGGTCGGCGAAGTAGGCGGCGAGCTGGTCGCGGGCCCGGGCCGGCGGCGCGGCTCCGGCCGCGGCCAGCAGGTCCGCGTCCATCGCCAGCCCGAGGGCGGCGACGCGGTCGCGGGTCGGCGGGTGGGTGTCGGTCGGGTGGGCCTGCTCGTCCTCGAGGCGCGCCGCGGGATCCTCGAGGCCGCGCGCGATCGCGCCGTCGAACGCCGCCGCCACGAGGTCGGCGGCGGCCGTCTCCGGCGCGTCGGCCGCCGCGTCCAGGGTCTCGACGACGCGCGGGCGCGCGGCGCCGTAGCGCAGGAGCGCCCGGGCCGAGGCGTCGGGGGAGGTCACGGCGGCGCCGGCCGCGTCGGCCGCGAACTCGCGCACCCGGCTCCAGTGGCGCACGGCGAGGTGGAACTGCTCCATCACGAACAGGCCGAGGCGGATCGACGGCCCGAGCACGCCGAGCGCGCCGCGCTCGCGCCCGGCCATCGCGTCGAGGGAGCGCCCGACGCCCGCGTAGATCGGCAGGAAGCGCTGGCTGTAGGCGGTGTCGCCGCCGGCGTAGTGGGCGAGTTCGTGCCCGAGGATCGCCGCCGTCTCGTCGACGCGCAGCAGGGCGAGATAGGGCAGGGGCACGTAGAGGATCCGGCCGTCGAGCCGCGCGCCGCCGGGCTCGAGCACGGCCGGGCCGGCGCTGACGAAGAAGCCCTCGGTGAGGCCGACGACCAGGGCCTCGGGCTTCAGTGAGCCCATCCGGTCGGCGAGCGCCTCGACGAGGCGCCAGAGACCCGGCGCCTCGGCCGGCGCGATCCGCCGCCCGAGGATCGGCAGCGGCTCGGGCGCGAAGGCGACGAGGGCCCGGCGCAGGCCGATCAGGGCGCCGCACGCGGCGAGGATCGTGGCGCCGACCGCGCCGGCCGCGATCGCCAGGAGCTTCACGCCGCCGCCGCTGAGGCCGCCGTCGACGAGCAGCCCGGCCTCGAACAGGACCACCGCGACGAGGCCGGCGGTCGCCGCCACGATCTGGGCGGCGAGGGCGGGCGGAAGCAGCCGCCGCACCAGCGAGAAGCCGCGGACCAGGGCGTCGCGCGACCCGCGTCCCAGCTGCCCGAGCAGGCCGCCGACGAGCAGAACGAGCACG
Source organism: Methylobacterium sp. 275MFSha3.1 (assembly GCF_900108435.1). NCBI lineage: Bacteria > Pseudomonadati > Pseudomonadota > Alphaproteobacteria > Hyphomicrobiales > Methylobacteriaceae > Methylobacterium > Methylobacterium sp. 275MFSha3.1. The sequence goes on from NZ_FNWP01000002.1 coordinate 282,806, forward strand.
GAGAGCGCCGCCGCGATTCCGCCGCCCGCGACCGCGACCGCCGGCAGCCTGCGCCGCCAGTCCATCACGGCGGCGAGGGTCCCCGCGTGGTCGCGGATCTCGCGGGCCTTCACCGCGGCGTAGGGGCCGCCGTAGAGGCGGCCGTCGTGCCGGAACTGCAGGCTGAAATCGGGGCGCCCGTCCCGCGGAGACCGCGCCTCCAGATCCGCCACGACCGCGCCGAGGCGGTCGCGCTCGGCCGCGAAGGCCCGCCAGTCGTCGAGGCCGCGCTGGCCCTGCCAGAGCCCGATCAGCAGGATCGCGAGCGGCAGCAGCACGGTCGCTGCCAGGAGCCCGGCGAGGGCGCGCGGTCGCGAGCGGTCGCGCGGGGGCGCTGCTTCGGCGATGGTCGGCTCCTGGATAGCGAGACGCCGGCGCGGCAGGGCGGGCGCGGCAGGATTGCGGTCGGGTCGGCGTCCCGGTATCGAGCCGGCGCAGCGAACAGTCTCGGTCCAGGAGGCTATAGATGCGGTCGAGCTACAGCTTCCAAGCGACAAAGATTGGGCGCAACCGGATCGATAACCGATTCGACGGCCGGTTTTCTAACCGGCCGAACGGCCACGTCAACCGAATGCTGCGGTCCGGCCTCCGAGGGCTCCGGGCGCGGCGCGCCTTGCCCGGCCGGCGCGCCCGACCCACTCTGGGCGCTTCCGCGCTCGCGCGCCCGGCGCGACCGGGCCCGGTTTGGATGCCAGCCTCGGAGGCGCCGCTCCGCGGGAAGACCGGAAGGGAGAGACCATGAATCTGCTGAAGCGGCTGTTCGGACGCGCCGATGCGGCACCGGCGGAGGCGGCGCCGGACGAACCGCTTCTCGTCAACGCCTACGCGACCGTGCGCGACCTGCCCGCGCTCTCCTTCGACCACACGCTGAACGGCCGGCGGGACCTGTCCGACCCCGAATTGCAGCCGCATCTCGACGGGTTCATCGGCTACGTCATGGGACGGGGCGACGGGCAGATGACCGCCCACCGCTACCATCTCTGGCGCCACCTGCAGCGCGTCCGCAACCACGTCAGCTTCGCGGTCGCCGCGTCCGACCTGCCCCGCGTGGAAGCCTGGGCGCTCGCGGCGAACGCCGTCCTCTTCCTGCCCGACGGATCCGTGCGGGCGCCCGACATGGCGCTCCTCCTGTCGGCCGCGGGCGAGACGGATCCGGCCGCGCGTCTGCCCTATCCGCCCGACGCCGTCGCGCGCCGCGCCCGGACCCTGGAGCGCCTGGAGGATCTGGACCCGAAGCCGCCCGCCGGCATGCCCCCCGCGCTCGGCGAGGCGGAACTCGCGCTGCGACCGCCGGCGGAGGTGCTCCGGCGGGCTCTGGCCCTGCTCTACATCGCGGCCTGGGGGCAGGCCTTCGGCGCCGGCACGACGCTGCGCGAGCCGGGGCAGAGGACGCTGAATCCCACCGGCTTCGCGGCCCTGTCGCCGGCCGAGCGCGCCCAGATCGAGGCGGCGGACCCGAAGGACGCCGCGGCGGCGTCCTGGCGCTACGAGGCCGCGAACACCCTGCTGTGGGCGCTCGGCGTGCGCGCGGCCCGGATCGCCGACAGCGACGCCACGGTCGACGTCGACGCGCTCTGGCGGGCGGTCGCGCCGCTCGCCCGGGACGCGGGCGCGGCCGACGCCGCGCGGCTGCGGCCGCCCGGCGAGATCCTGGAGGCGCTGGACCGCGCGTGGCGGGCGCACTGGGTCGTCCGGCAGGCGCGGCAGAAGGGGACAGCCCCCGCGGGGCTCAACGGCGACGTCGTGGCGGAGCGCCACGTCGCGCTGAACTGGCTGACCGGATTCCAGAACGACCGCGACACGCCCTGGGACGCGACCGACACGCCGACGTGACCGCGCCGCGGCTCAGCGCAGACCGTCGAAATAGTCGAAGAACACGCGGTCCGGATCGTGCTCGTCGCGCAGCGCGCACAGCCTCTGCCACTTCTCGGGCGTGAACGCCTGGGCGACGATCTCGGGCTGCTCGACCGTGTTGGTCTCGCCGATGTAGTAGCCGATGTTGAGCGGCTTCAGCGCGGCGATCACCGCCCGATGCCAGGCGGCGTTGGCCTGATCGTCGTCCGCCTCGTGCCACATGGTCCAGGGGCCGCCATAGACCTTCGAGGTCATGGAGCGGGCCATGTTCCGCTGCGGCCCCGGGACGTCGGGTCCGCAGAAGATCGTCGACAGGAACACCGAGGTCGCCGAAGGCGCCCGCTGCCACAGGGGCAGGATGGCCGCCATCACCGCGCCGGGGCTGTGATTGGAGAAGGTGGCCTCGACCCGGGATCGCACGCCCTCCGGGAAGAGCGCGCCGGACGCGTCGAACAGCTGCTCGAAGTCGAGGGGCGTCACCCGCGCGCTCGACAGGGGCGCGACCGGTGCGTCATCGAGCGGCGCCAGCGCGCGCCGGGCCGCCTCCGGGGTGTCCTCGAAGGCGGTGGCGGTGACCATGCAGACCCAGCCGTTCCGGTCCGCCGCCGCCTCGGCCAGCGCGGGCGGCGCCTTCACGAGGAACTGGGTCAGCTCGACGCTCGGCGCGATCGTGGGCGCCGCCTCGCCGAGCCACGTGCCGACGGCCGGCGCATCCTCGAGGCGATAGAAATACTCGCTCCCGTGAATGGCCTTCGGCAGCGCGTGGAGCTTGAGGAAATACTTCGTGACGATCCCGAAGAAGCCTGGGCCGGCGCCGCGCGCGGCCCAGAAGAAGTTCGGGTTCTCGGTCTCGCTGGCCCGGATCCGCTCGCCCTGGGCGGTGACGAGCTCGATCGCCTCGAGGCTCTCGGTGCCGTAGCCCCAGACCGTGGGGTTCCAGGCCATGCCGCCGCCGAGGAAGTAGCCGCTCGCCTTGACCTGGGGGCAGTGGCCGGTCGGGAAGGCGAGTCCGTGGGCGTTGAGCGCCTTCTGGATGTCGCGGTTGCTGACGATCGGCTGGATGACGGCCCGGCGCTGCGCGACATCGATCGCCAGGATCCTGTCGAGGCTCCCGAGGTCGATCAGGATCCCGCCGTTGCGCAGGGTCGGCTGGCACCAGTTGTGGCCTCCGCCGCGGACGACGACCTTGAGGCCGTGCGCGCGGGCGAACTTCACGGTGGCGACGATGTCGTCCTCGTCGGCGGCCCTGACGATCATCTGCGGCGCCCGGTCGGGGATCAACCTGTTCCACAGGTTCCCGTGAAGCGCCTCCCGGAACTGCGGGTCGCCCGCGTCGATGACCGGGCCCTTGCAGGCCGTCCTCAAGGTCTCAGCATTCATGATTGGGCACTGCGCGGGCGTGGAGGCCCGCTCGGGCGACGGCGGCCTGAGCGGGCGGAGCAGGGCGGCCGATCTCGCGATCCGGCCCTCAGTAGGGGACGCGGTCCGCCTTCTGGGCGTACTTCTTCCAGACCTCGACGGCCTCCGCGCGCATGATCTGCTGGGTCGGGATGGAGCGCTCGCCGACCTCCTTCTTGAGCTCGGCGTAGATCATGCTGTCGTCGAAGCCGCCGTATTCCAGCGCGTCCTCGACCTGCGCCGCGTAGTAGACGTTCTTGACGCCGGCCCAGTAGGCGGCCGCCATGCACATTGGGCAGGGTTCGGCGCTGGTGTAGAGCGTCGCGTTCCGGAGCTTGAAGCTGCCCTGCGCCTTGCAGGCCTTCCGGATCGCCTCGATCTCGCCGTGCCAGGTCGGGTCGTTCTCGGCGACGACGCGGTTGGCGCCCTCGGCGATGATCTCGCCGTCCTGGACGATCACGCAGCCGAACACGCCGCCGGCACTGTCGACCAGCGACGTCTTCTCCGACAGGGCGATCGCCCGGGCCATGAATTTTTCGTGGTTGTCAGACATTGGAACCTCTGTCGTCGCGAAACGGGTCGGTTGGTCGAGACTATGAACCGCGGAGATTTCTTAATCGAGGGGCGGTCCCGATTGTTGTGTCGGACCGCACTAGACTTCGCGCGGCGTGCTTAACAACTTCGGGTCGGCCGACCGGCATTGGCTTCGGGTTGAGCGATGTCGCCGCGCGGTCCGGCCGAGCGGCGCGGGGTGTCACGGAGCGCGACCGCCGTCGAGCCGCGCGGGCAGGATCGGCGACGGGGCCGCGCGCGGATCGGGACGTTCCGCTGAAACCGTGCCTCCTGCGAACGCATGGTCGTCAGCCAGTAACGAGCGGCTACCCGCGGCTTGGCGACAGAATAGACAGGGGCGGAAGTGCCGCGTCAACGCCGGCCCGCGATCGTCGGCAGTCGAATTGTAAATATAGGGAAATGCAATAAAACGACCGTGAAGAGATGATCGATCAGGCTCTCCGGCCCGATCCGAGCAGCACATATGGCGCGTCGCGGTCACGGCGGCGGCTCCTGATCGGGACGGCGGCGCCCCGCCTGAGACGGACGGACAAGAAATAATCCGTCCCGTCATGGCAGGGCGCCCCGACCCTGCGCCCCGACCCTGCGCCACACCCGGCGCCACACCCGGCGACGATCGTCTCCGCCCCGTCTTTTCATTGTCGCTCCGTCCCAGCTCGGCGGGGCTCGGGCGGAGCGGGCGCCGAAAAAGTCCGGCATTCCGGGCCGCGCGCGCGGAAGATAAATATCGTGCAAGCGTTTCCGCTTAAAAGACGATCGCCGTAGAGAACGTGCTGTATTTACAATTAAAATATTCGACCTCCGCGCTGAGGTCTTGACTCCGGTCGAAGATTGCCCGCTGATACAGGCATGCAGAGCAGTGCTGCCAATGGAGTGGCGGGCGCTGAGTGCAAGATCAATTTTCGGTTGTTTATCCTCGTGTTCCGCGGCGCGGCAGATCCCTGCGGGTCCGCCGCCGCCTCGGTGCCGCGGTCCACGGACCGGCCGTCCGGGCCGCCGGAGGTGGCGCCTCTCGGCACCGCCCCGGACCCGCCGGGCGGTGACCGGGCGCGGCGCCGGGGGCCGCGCGAAGCCAACGCGCGAGTGCAGGCAGCCGTGCAACGGAAGCGCGTCGGTTCATGAGCGGTGCCACATCGTCCGTCAGCATCGTGACGCAGACGACCATCCGGCCGGAGAGCGCGGACGCCTTCGCCCGCTGGCAGGTCGACACCAGCGCCGTTGTCGCGGCCTTCCCGGGCTTCATCGAGCAGCAGCTGATCCCGCCGCGCCCGCCGCTGCAGGTGGACTGGGTGATCGTGCAGCGGTTCCACAGCCTGGAGCAGGCCAAGACCTGGATGGCCTCCCCCGAGCGGCAGGCCCGCATCCAGGGCGCCACGCCGATGCTCGTCGGCCGCGACGACGTCCACATCGTCAAGGACGACGCCGGCGCGGCCCGGACCTCGCCGGTCAGCGCGGTGATCAGCACCCGCGTGAAGCCCGGCATGGAGGCCGCCTACCTCCGGTGGGAGCAGAAGATCGCGGCCGCGCAGTCGCGGGCGCCCGGCATGCAGGGCTACCGGTTCGAGCCGGCCGTGCCGGGGGTGCAGGAGGACTACGTCGCGATCCTGCGCTTCGACAGCGAGGCGAACCTGCGCACCTGGATGGACTCGCCCGAGCGTCGGGCCCTGGTCGCCGAGGCGGCGCCGATGACCGCGGAATTCCACACGCGGACGGTGCAGAGCGGCTTCGAGCAGTGGTTCCGCAACGTCGCGCCGCCCGGAGAGGGCGCGCCCGCGGCGTGGAAGATGAACATGATCGTCGTGCTGACCCTCTACCCGACCGTGTTCCTGTGGGGCGTCCTGGTCGGCGCGCCGATCCTGGCCGGCATGCTGAAGGTGGATTTCCCGGTCGCCCTGTTCATCGGCAACGTGTTCAGCGTGCTGCTCACCTCGCTGATGGTGCCCTGGACGGCCAAGCGGCTGGGCTGGTGGCTGACGCCGGATCCGGCGCGGCGGACCCGGGTCAACCTGCAGGGCGCCGCGCTGCTGATCGCCGCCTACGGGCTCATGATCCTCGTGTTCTGGAAGCTGTTTTGACCGGCGGCGCGCCCGGGCGGTCGCGGCCCGCGCGGCGCCGTCGCGGGCAGGGGCCGGGCGTGGGGACAGGGCGCGCGATGCTCCGGTCGGTGTCCCGGGCGAGCCCGCGCCCGGCGGCCGGCCTGCTGATCCTGGCCTGCGGGGTCGGTCTGGCCGGGCCCGCCCGCGCCGAGCCGGCGCCCGCTCCGGCCACGGCCGCGGCCAGTTCCTCGACCACGTCGGGGACGGGTGCGGCCGACGGGACGCCCGTCGCGGCCGCGGCCCGCGCGCGGCGCCAGGAGGCCGCCGTTGCCGTCGCGGCCGCCACCGTGATGGCGGCGCCGCCGCCGTCCTTCTTCAACTTCTCCGACACTGTGGTGAGCTACCGCTTCCAGGGACCCTCGGCGGAGCCCGGCCTCCGGGTCCAGCGTCCCGACGGCCAGTTCGTGGGGCGCGAGGTCCCCAAGACCGTCATCAACCTGTTCCACGCCAACGCGTGGGCCTACGGCACCAACCTGCTCTCCCTCGACATCCTCCGGTCCGGATCCCAGGATCCGGCCGGCAATCAGGTTGGCCGGTTCGAGGGCGTCGGCGCCACCGAGTTCTACCTGATCTACCGGGGCGTCCTGAGCCTCAACAAGGTCTTCGACACGCAGGCCCTGGCCATCCCCGGCTTCGTGAAGGATGTCGGCCTGTCGTTCGGGGCCGACGTCAACACCAAGGACACGACCTTCGATTCCGAGAAGCGCGCCGGGACCTTCGGGCTGAGCTTCGCCTTCGACGTGCCGGCCGGGTTCGTGAACCTGAAGGTCCAGGGCTACAAGGAGTTCTCCCGCAACGGCTTCGCCGGATACGGGCCGGTGCCGGGCTTCGACTACGCGCATTTCCGCAGCGTCGAGTTCAAGATGACGCCGGAATTCGAGATCACCTACACGATCCCGCTGCCGTTCACCGGGCTGCCGCTGTCGCTCGCCGGCTTCAACACGATCGTGCTGCCCAAGGGGCGCTACGGTCGATTCAACGAGAACGACACCCAGCTGGAATTCGTCTCCCAGACCAACCTCGTGCTCGATGTCGGGCAGCTCGTCGCCGGCACGCCCAACCGGGTCGAGGTCTTCGCCGGGTTCCAGTACTGGCACAACAAGTTCGGGGGCGACCCGCGGCGCACGCTCAACACCGAGGAGAAGGCGCTGATCGCCGGGGTGGCCTACCACCTGAAATGAGCCCGCCGGATCGGAGCGTCCGCGACGGGGTCATGACGGGCCCTGCGAAGCGGGGCCTCGGTCGCGGCCTCAGGCGCGGACGAGCTTGCCCACGACGGCGAGCAGCTGCTCGGGCTTGAACGGCTTGGTGATCCAGCCGGTCGCCCCGGCCGCCTTCGCCTGCTGCTTGATCGCCTCGTCGGATTCCGTGCTCAGGAAGAGGATCGGCACGCCGGTGCAGCTCGGCAGCGTCCGCAGCTGCTTGATCATCTCCAGCCCGTTCATCACCGGCATGTTGAGATCGGTGATGACGAGGTTGACGCTCTCGCTCCTGGCCTTCGCGAGGCCTTCGGCGCCGTCGCCGGCCTCGATCACCGTGTGGCCGGCCGGGCCGAGCACCACCTTGATCATCTGCCGGATGCTGGGCGAATCGTCGACGGCGAGGACAGTGGCCATGACACGGATTCCGTTCTTGTGCCTGACGCGCGCCTAGAGGAGCGGCGCGCTGGGGTGTTCGATCGCGGCGCGCCGGAACGCGCTCTCGACCGCCGGGGGGACGTTGACCAGCGCGATCCCGGCGGCCCGACCCCGCGCCGTCCGGTCGGCCGCGAGCACGATCTGGACGAAGGTGACGTCCGCGCGCTCGACCGCCGCGCAGTCGAGGGTGAGGCGCGCCCCGCCGGCGAGCGCCGCCGCCAGCGTGTCCTGCAGCGCCCGGACGGTCCGGATGGTGCAGTCGGGACCGAGCGTGAGGACGGGAGCCTCGGACATGCGGGTTCGTGACCTCGAAAACGGACGTGCGGGGCGACGCGTCGCCGCGCCCGAGTCAACACCGCGGCGGGTAAATTCTTCCTGAAGGTTCGGCCAATCGCGGACGGCCGACGCGGCCGCGGACCCAGCACAGGACGGAGGTCTGCGCCGCCTGGAACAGTGTTGATTGGCTAATACTGTGATCTGTGCCGGCCGTTGCGGCCATCGGCCGGGCGATAACGCTTTCTTCAACGGCGTTCCTTAGCCTCGGTCGGGTGCCGACCGTGGGATTGTTGCATGACCCGCGCGCGTCGGACGACGCCGAGAGACCCGCCCGCCGATGGCCTTCCAAGTCGCCCACGACATCCTCAGGCAGGTCCCGGACCGGTTCCGCCGGCCCGGGATGCGGCCCGAGGTGGGGTCCGAGGTGGGGCTCGATGACCGGCGCGGATCGGGCGCGGCGATCCCGGCCGCCCCGCTCCCGGAGGCGGCCGCGTCGTCCAGCGAGCCCGCGCCGCCGCCCGCCGCGATCGTGGCCGAACCGGCGCCCGCCGCGCAGGCGGCCGACCTGCTCCAGGCCTGGCTCGGCCTCTCGGCGCAGCAGCGGACGCTGCTCGACGCCCTCGTCGCCGAGCTCGGGATCGTCTCCACCGACGTGGAGGCCAACGTCCACGGCCTGTCCAACCGCTTCCAGAGCATCGCCGCCACGACCTGCGAGCAGTCGGAGATCGTCCGGGGGCTCGTCGCCTCGGTCCAGACCGTCCGGATCGACGACCGGACCCTGCAGCTCGGCGACGTCGCCGCCGGCCTCGGCGAGACGCTCACCGCCCTGATCGAGCGGATCACCCTGATGTCGTCCCGCGGGTCGACCCTCGCGCAGGGTCTGGCCGGGGTGCTCGAGGGCCTGTCGTCGGTCGAGGGGAGCGTCGCGCAGATCGAGCGGATCAACCGCCAGACCAACCTCCTCGCCCTGAACGCCAAGATCGAGGCGGCCCGGGCCGGCGCCAGCGGCGCGGCCTTCGCGGTGGTCGCCGACGAGGTGCGCGGCCTCGCCACGACGATCAACGCCCTGTCGGACGTGATCAAGCAGCAGATCGGCACCATGGCGGCCGGCCTGCGCGGCAGCCATGCCTTGCTGGGCGACATCGCGGCGATCGACATGTCCGAGGAGAGCCGGACCGCCGAGACGCGCGTCCGCATGGTGATGCGGGCGCTGGTCGAGCAGAACGCGCAGGTCGCGGGCATCCTGCAGCAGACCGCCGAGACCACGCAGGCCATCACGCAGGACGTGTCGGCGGCGATCGTGGCGATGCAGTTCCAGGACCGGGCCAAGCAGCGCATCCAGAACGTCGAGGGCCTGCTGCGCTCGGCCGGCGCGGAGCTCGGGCGGCTCGCCGACCACAGCGCGGACCGCGTCGCGGCGCCGGATGCCGCGGCCGATCCGGCCTGGATCGCGGCGGCGATCGCCGGGTGCACCCTGGGGGAGGTTCGCGCGCGCCTGACCGAGCGCCTGCTCGGGGGGGCTCCGGCCTCCGAGACGCCGGCCGCCGACGCCGCCGACGATCTGGACGGCATCGACCTGTTCTGAGCGCGCCCGCCGCGCCGGCGCGCGCCGAGGGCAGCCCGTGCGGGCCCGGTCGGCGGTCGCGCCGCGGCCGGGCCTTCCCGCGCCGGACCGGCCGCGACCGGCCCCGTTCCCGGCTCCAGTCCCACCGCAATCCGCGCGCCGCCCGCAGGGACCTGCCGCGGCCCGCATCCGGGCGGCTGCGCGCCGGTGGGCGTCGATGTTCGTCCACGCCCGTCCGCGTCCGTCCACGTCCGACTGAGTCCATCGATGTTCGTCGACGCGCGTCGACGCGCCGTGATGGCCGGAGCCGTGCCGCACCGCGCGCCCGAGATCCTGTGATCCGCGTGTCACACGATCGCAGTATCCGATAATCAAGCTCTTCGAACCCGATGTGGATATACTTCCCGTTCAGGACTCAAATCTGTTCGTTAACCGAAAATTTCTGGTCCGATTATATACAACCCAGGAAGTCAGGCGGCGGCTTCGCGTCGTGTCCCGTCACCGCGCGGTCGCCGCGCGCCGGGACAGTCTGTTCGACTGCCTGATCGCGAAGGACGCGGCCGGTCTCCGGTATCGGCGCGTCCGTCCGCGCTCGGGATCGGGCGGTTGGTTCTGTATCTGCGTTCTGTGTCCGGGGGTCCGTTCGTCCCATGACTGCTCTCGATCCCGCGGAGATCTTCCGCGCCGAGGCCGCCGAGCTGCTCGCCCGCCTGGAGACGACGCTGCTCGACCTCGGCGACCGGCCCGAGGACCGGGCCCTGATCGATACGGCCTTCCGGGCCCTGCACACCATCAAGGGCTCGGGCGCCATGTTCGGCTTCGAGCAGGTCGCCGCCTTCACCCACGATTTCGAGACCGCCTTCGACCGCGTCCGGCGCGGCGAGGTCCCGGTCGGCCGCGACCTCGTCAACGTCTCCCTCTCGGCCAAGGACTACATCCGCGGCCTCATCGAGGAGCCCGAGGCGAGCGCCCCGATCATCGGCGAGGCCATCCTGGCCGAACTCGAGCAGCTGCTCGGCGCCGCGTCCCGCCCGGCCGCCCCGTCCGCGCTCCTCCCGGAGCCGGCCGCCGAGCCCGCTGCGGCGGGGGAGGGTGGTTGGCAGATCGGCATCGCGTTCGCGCCCGAGATCCTCCGCAACGGGACCAATCCCCTGGCGCTCCTCGACGAGCTGCGCGACCTCGGCGCCTGCACGATCGTGCCGCGCCTCGACGCGCTGCCCGAGCTGCCGGCCCTCGACCCCGAGAGCCTCGCCATCGGCTGGGACGTCACGCTGCGCGCGGCCGTGCCCCGCGAGGCGATCGAAGACGTCTTCCTGTTCGTCCGGGACGAGATGACCCTGACGCTCGTCCCGGTCTCGGCCGCGCCATCGGACGCCGCGCCCGAGCCGGCCGGGGCCGCACCGTCGCCGTCGGGGCCGCCGTCGGGGCCGCCGTCGGGGTTGCCGTCCGGCGCGGCTCCGGCTGCCGGCCTCGCCGTTCGCGCGTCCGGCGAGACCGGACCGGCCGGGCCGGGGGCGGTCGAGCCCGCGGCCCGGGCCGCCGAGCGCGTCCCGGCCCGGCGGGCCGAGGAGCGGCCGGCCAGCAGCGTCCGGGTCGAGGCGGAGCGGCTCGACGAGCTGATGGACCGGGTCGGCGAGCTGGTCATCGCCCAGGCGCGGCTCAGCCAGCTCGCCGGCCTGCATGCGGATCCCGGCCTCAAGGCCATCGCCGAGGAGATCGAGCGCCTGTCCGCGCGGCTGCGCGACACCACGATGAGCATCCGCATGGTCGCCATCGGCGCCCTGTTCGGCCGCTTCCGCCGCCTCGTCCACGACCTCTCGCGCGATCTCGGCAAGCCGGTCGAGTTCGTCACCGCCGGCGAGGAGACCGAGCTCGACAAGACCGTGATCGAGCGCCTGGCCGACCCGCTCGTCCACCTGATCCGCAACGCGATCGACCACGGCATCGAGGCGCCCGAGCGCCGCGCGGCCGGCGGCAAGGCCGCCACCGGGCGGATCACGCTCACCGCCGAGCATGTCGGCGCGCAGGTGCTGGTGAGCGTGCGCGACGACGGCGCCGGGCTCGACGCGGCCCGCATCCGCGCCAAGGCCGAGGAGAAGGGCCTGTGCGCGCCGGGCGCGGTGCTCACCGACCAGCAGATCTACCAGTTCCTGTTCGCGCCGGGCTTCTCGACCGCGCAGGAGATCTCGGCCCTGTCGGGGCGCGGGGTCGGCATGGACGTCGTCAAGAAGACGATCGAGAGCCTGCGCGGCACGATCGACATCGCGACCGAGCCGGGCGGCGGCACCTGCGTGGCGCTGCGCCTGCCGCTGACGCTGGCGATCATCGAGGGGCTGCTGATCCGGGTGGGGGAGGGACGCTACGTCATCCCGCTGGCCGCGGTGGAGGAATGCGTCGAGCTGCCCGCCAGCGAGCGCGGCGGCCGCGGGCGGGACTTCCTCAACATCCGCGGCGCGCTGGTGCCGTTCCTGCGGCTGCGCAGCCTGTTCGGGGCCGCGGGCGAGCCGGACCTGCACCAGAAGGTGATCGTGGTGGCCGCCGGTGAGGCGCGGGTCGGCCTGGTGGCGGACCAGATCATCGGCAACCACCAGACCGTCATCAAGTCGCTGTCGAAGCTGCACGCGGACGTGGCGACCTTCTCCGGGGCGACGATCCTGGGTGACGGCACGGCCGCGCTGATCATCGATGTCGGCCGCCTCGTGAGCGGCGGGCGCGCCGAGGGCGTGCGCGAGTACCAGGAGGTGGCGTGATGAGCGGCGGCGTGGCGCGCGGAGTCGTCGAGCCCGGCCCGCAGGCGGCCGCCGACGGCGGCCAGCGGGACGGTCGGCAGGGCGGCCAGCAGGTGGTGATGTTCCGGATCGGCTCGGAGAGCTTCGCGCTGGAGGCCGGGATGGTGCGCGAGATCATCGATCCGATCCCGGCGACGCGGGTGGCGGGGGCGCGCCCGCATATCGATCGGATCGTGAACGTGCGCGGCAACGTCGTGCCTCTGGCCGACATCCGCGAGCGGTTCGGGATGCCGGCGGCGTCGGCGAGCCCGGACACGCGCTTCCTCGTCCTGGAGGTGGCGGTGGCGGGCGACCCCGTGGTCGTCGCGCTGGTGGCCGACAAGGTGTTCGCGGTCACGGAGGTCGATCCGGCGCAGTGCGAGGCGGTGCCGCCCGTCGGCACGACCTGGCGCCCGGAGTACATCCGCTCGATCGTCAAGGCGGGGGACGAATTCATCATCGTCCCCGAGCTCGAGCAGATCCTCGACTGAAGTCTTTCCGAAGTCTTTCCGAAGTCCTGTCAGAATCTCGTGTTTGCGTAGGGGTAAAGGGCGATGCGTTTCTCGATCAAGGCCAAGCTCGGGGTCGGCTTCGGCGCGATCCTCGTTCTCCTGGGGACGGCCAGCGGGGTCGGCTACCAGAGGCTCACGGCCGCCGACGCGACGATGAAGTACGTCCTGAGCCGCGCCGAGATCCAGAAGCAGGTCCTCGAGGGCAAGGCGCACGCCATCCGCAGCGCGTTCAACGTCCGCGGAGCCCTGATCAGCCCGGACGAGACGCAGATGACGGAGTTCGCCAAGCGCTCGGCGACCAACCACGGTGACGCCGTGGCGTCCCTGGCCAAGGTGAAGACCCTGCTCATGACCGACGAGGGCAGGAGGCTCTACGAGGACCTGTCGGCCAAGTACGAGAAGCAGAACGCGCTGGGGAACCGGGCTCTGGAGCTGACCCGCGACAATTCCAACGGGAAGACCTGGGCCGAGATCAATGCGGCGGGTCGCCCGGCGCTGGCCGCCCTGCGCACGGACCTCGACGCCCTGATCAACACGGCGACCGACGCCCAGAGCCCCGCCGGAGAGCGGCTCGCCCGAGTCGCCGCGGTGTTCAAGAGCCGGGTCGAGCGGGCCTGGGGGCAGCTGACCTCGGCCACTGGGACCACGAGCGTCGAGGCGCTCCAGCAGCGCGTGGCCCTCGCCAAGCAGTCGCGCGAGGAGATCAACCGATCGGTGGACGAGCTCGCGGCGGCGTCCCAGGCGGCGGGAATCGCCGTGACGGCCGTCCGCGAGCGGTTCGGGACCTGGGCGTCCTCCTTCCAGCGGGCGCTCGCCCTCGTCGAGATCGGCAGCTCGGTGAAGGCGGCAGAAGTCGCCTCGGGCGAGTACGCGACGGTGAGCACGACCGCGATCAACGCGTTCGAGGCGCTGGCGGAGCGGCAGAAGCGGTTCATGGACGACGCCGCGGCCCAGGCCACCGCGGAATCCGCCCAGGGTCAGACGATCCTGCTGAGCGTGGCGGCGGCCGCGCTCCTCATGGGCCTCGGCATCGCGACCTGGCTCGCGCTGTCGATCTCCCGCGGCCTCGGCCGTGCCGTCTCGCTCGCCGACGCGGTGTCGATGGGCGACCTGAGCCAGACCGCGACGGTCACGACCAACGACGAGCTCGGCGACCTCGTCGGCGCCATGGGCCGCATGACCGAGAACCTGAACGCGACCGCGGCGCTCGCCAACGCGATCGCCCAGGGCGACCTCACCGTGGAGGCCCGGCCGCTCTCCGACAAGGACACGATGGGCCTCGCCCTGCAGACCATGCTGTCGAAGCTGCGCACCGTCGTGGCCGAGGCGACCGCGGCGGCCGGCAACGTCTCGGCGGGGTCCCAGGAGCTCTCGGCCTCGGCCGAGCAGCTGTCGCAGGGTTCAACCGAGCAGGCCTCGTCGACCGAGGAAGCCTCGGCCTCCATGGAGGAGATGGCCGCCAACGTGAAGCAGAACGCCGAGAACGCCAGCCAGACCGAGACGATCGCCCGGCAATCGGCCCAGGACGCCGAGGCGAGCGGCATCGCCGTCGGCCGCGCCGTCGAGGCCATGCAGACCATCGCCCAGAAGATCACCATCGTGCAGGAGATCGCCCGCCAGACCGACCTGCTGGCGCTCAACGCCGCCGTGGAGGCGGCCCGGGCCGGTGAGCACGGTCGCGGATTCGCGGTGGTCGCCAGCGAGGTGCGCAAGCTCGCCGAGCGCAGCCAGGCGGCCGCGGCCGAGATCGGCACGCTCTCGTCCGACACCGTCAAGGCCGCCCAGCAGGCCGGCGACATGCTCGGCAAGCTCGTGCCCGACATCAAGAAGACCGCCAGCCTGGTCGAGGAGATCACCGCCGCCTGCCGCGAGCAGGATGTCGGCTCGGGCCAGATCAACCAGGCGATCCAGCAGCTCGACAAGGTGACCCAGCAGAACGCCAGCGCCTCCGAGCAGGTCTCGGCCACCTCCGAGGAGCTGGCCACCCAGGCCGAGAAGCTGCAGGCGACGATCGCCTACTTCCGGATCACCGAGGCGGCCGCGCCGGTGGCCGGTGTCGACCAGGCGGTGACGCGGCTGCGCGCGACCGCGGCGCGGATGGGCACGCCCTCGGCGGCGATCCGCTCCCCGAGCCCGAAGCGGGCGGGCGGGCGCGGCCCGGCCGGGGGCGGCGGCTTCGCCCTCGACATGGGCGAGGGCGACGCGCAGGACGCCGCCTTCACCCGGGTCGCCTGACACCTCGCCCGAGGCCCGGATCCGCGCGGTGCCCGTGCCCGCGCGGATCCCGCCGTCGTCGTCAGCCGTCGTCGCGAGCCGCCGTCGCGCGCCGCGCTCCAGCCGGAGACCCTGCATGTCCAGTGTGTGGCAGTACCTGACCCTCGGCCTCGGGGCCGAGACCTTCGGGATCGACGTCGAGCACGTCCACGAGATCCTCGACTACCGGGTCCCGGCCGCGCTGCCGCAGGCGCCGGCCTTCCTGCTCGGCATGATCGACGTGCGCGGGCAGAGCTACCCGGTGGTGGACCTGCGGACCAAGCTCGGCCTGCCGCCGGTGGCGCGCACGCCGGCCACCCGGATCATCCTGCTCAACGTGCCGATGCCCGGCCGGGCGCTGCGGGTCGGGTTCGTGGCCGACCGGGTGATCGAGGTGACCGAGCTCGACCGGGCCGAGATGGAGGCGGCGCCCGAGGTCGGCGGGCGCTGGAACGCCCGCTACATCGCGGGGATCGGCCGCCGGGGCGAGGCCTTCGTGGTGGTGTTCGACCTCGTCGCGCTCATGGACGGCGACGGCCCGGCCCTGGTCGCGACCCCGCAGGCCGCCTGAAGGATCCGCCACCATGGAGGCCGATCCGGGTCACCTGAGCGACCGGCACTTCCGCTCGGTCGCCGACCTCGTCCAGCAGCATGCCGGCATCCAGCTCCCGCCGGCCAAGCGCACCATGGTCGAGGGGCGGCTGCGCAAGCGCATGCGCGCCCTCGATCTCCCGACCCTGGAGGCCTACGGCCGCCACCTGTTCGAGGCCGGCCACCTCGCGGACGAGTTCCCGCACCTCGTCGACTGCGTGACGACGAACAAGACCGATTTCTTCCGCGAGCCCGCGCATTTCGACCTGCTGCGCGAGACGATCGTGCCGCGGCTGGCGGCGCGGCGCGACCGGCCGCTGCTCAAGGTCTGGAGCGCGGCGGCCTCGACCGGTGCCGAGGCCTACACGCTGGCGATGGTCCTGCACGACATGGCCGCCGACCGGTTCCGCTACGCCATCCTCGGGACCGACATCTCCTCGGAGGTCCTCGACCGTGCCCGGACGGCGATCTACCCGGCCGAGATGCTGGACGCCGTGCCGGCGGACCTGCGCCGCCGCTACGTGATGGTCGCGCGCGATCCGGCCCGGCGCGAGGGGCGGATCGTGCCGGAGCTGCGCGCCCGGGTGCGGTTCCAGCGGCTCAACCTGATGGACGAGACCTACCCGATCGACCGGGACGTCGACCTCATCTTCTGCCGCAACGTGCTGATCTACTTCGACAAGCCGACCCAGAGGGCGGTGGTCGCGCGCCTGGCCGGGCACCTGCGCCCCGGCGGCTACCTGATCGTCGGCCATTCCGAATCCATGGCGGGCGTCGGCGTGGCCGGCCTCGACCAGATCTCCTCGACCGTCTTCGGCAAGCTGCGGGAATCCGGCCGGTGAGCGCGTCCAGACCGATCCGCGTCCTGATCGTCGACGACTCGGCCTCCGTCCGCCAGACGCTGTGCAGCATCCTGGGGACGGCGCCCGACATCGAGATCCTGGGCACCGCCGCCGATCCGTTCATCGCGGCGCGCCGCATCCAGGAGGAGATCCCGGACGTCATCATCCTCGATCTCGAGATGCCGCGCATGGACGGCCTGACCTTCCTGCGCAAGATCATGGCGCAGAAGCCGCTCCCGGTGATCGTCTGCTCGACCCTGACCGAGGCCGGGTCCCGGATCCTGTTCGAGGTGCTGGAGGCGGGCGCCGTCGACGTGCTGCCGAAACCGCGCGTCGACACCCGCCAGTTCCTGCTCGAATCCACGGTCCGGGTCTGCGACGCGGTCCGGGCCGCCGCCCGGGCCAAGCTGCGCGGGAGCCGGCCGTCCCGGCCGCTGGTGGAGGCGAAGCTCTCGGCCGACGTCGTCCTGCCGCCGCCCGTGCCCGGGCGCGTCGTGGCCGGGACCGACCGGATCGTCTGCATCGGCGCGTCGACGGGCGGCACGGAGGCGCTGCGCGACGTGCTCGAGGTGCTGCCCGCCGAGTCCCCCGGTCTCGTCATCGTGCAGCACATGCCGGAGCATTTCACGGCGGCGTTCGCCAAGCGGCTGAACGGCCTCTGCGCGATCGCCGTCAAGGAGGCGGAGGACGGCGATCCCGTGGTGCGCGGCCGCGCCCTGATCGCCCCGGGCGGGCGGCACCTCATGGTCGAGCGCCGGGGCGGCAGCTACGCGGTGTCGGTGAAGGACGGTCCCCTCGTCGCGCGCCACCGCCCGTCGGTCGACGTCCTGTTCCGGTCGGCCGCCCGGGCCGCGGCCGCGAACGCGCTCGGCATCCTGCTGACCGGCATGGGCGACGACGGCGCCAACGGCCTGCTGGAGATGCGTCGCGCCGGGGCGCAGACGGTCGCCCAGGACGAGGCGAGCTGCGTCGTGTTCGGGATGCCCAAGGAGGCGATCGACCGCGGTGCGGCCGCCAAGATCCTGCCGCTGGAGCAGATGCACCTGGAGATCCGGCGCTTCGGCCTGTCCGCGGGGCGCTGAAGCCGCGCCGAGGGCCGGTGCCGGCTCAGGACTGGTCGCGTTGCCCGGCCAGCGCGTCGGCCACCGCCCGGCGCCCTCGCGTGCGGCTGGACGGCTGGTCCGCTGCGCGCCGCGTCCGGCCCGTACCCGTCTTCACCGACCGGCCTCGAGGAAGCTTCTTGCTTCCGCCGCGCCGCGCGCTGCGCTGCGTGATCTGTTCAGGGTGGGGACCCTGTTCCTGCGTCCCGGAATCCAGCAGGTGCTGAACACCGGGCGGATGCTCGGGCACGCGGAACAGGCGGGCCAGCCCGTCGGCGACGCCCCGAAGAACGGCATCGGCCTGCTCGTGATCGTCCTGGCCCTGTACGACGATGAAACTCATCTGCGCACCCGGATGGTTCGTTCAGATCCTAAACTCGACTCGGTGCGAAGGGTTGCCTGGGCCTGTCGGAAGTCATCCGACGATTATGCGAATCCGCACGTCATGAACGTCATGTAATCAACCGGTGGTCGTATCTCGGTGAATAATGAATGATTGTGCCCGGTGGTGACGGCGACTCGCGACGAGTCCCGGAGTCTTGCTCAACGCACGGTCGGATCGCGTTCGGTGCGATACCGGGCAGAGTTGTGCTGGTGCGCCACGGCACGCGCTGCGCAGCGCGACGGCGGTTCAGTGACCGGGCGACGGGGAGTCGGACCGGTCAGGGCCGATCCGGCCGGCCGGCTCACGCGGCGTAGCGGTCGAGGGCCAGATCGTCGCTCGCGATCTCCGGCGCCCGTCCGGACACGAGGTCGGCGAGCAGGCGGCCCGATCCGCAGGCCATCGTCCAGCCCAGCGTGCCGTGACCGGTGTTGGTGAACAGGTTCCCGACCCGCGTGCCCCCGACGATCGGCGTGCCGTCCGGCGTCATCGGCCGCAGGCCGGTCCAGAACGCGGCTCGGTCGAGGTCGCCGCCGGCCGGAAACAGGTCCTGCACCGAGCGCGCGAGGGTCTCGCGGCGCGGCAGGCGCAGGGCGCTGCTGAACCCGGCGAGCTCGGCGGTGCCGCCGACGCGGATGCGGTCGCCGAGCCGGGTGATCGCGACCTTGTAGGTCTCGTCCATCACCGTCGAGACCGGCGCGGCCGCCGGATCGGTGATGGGGAGCGTGAGCGAGTAGCCCTTCACCGGGTAGACCGGCAGGGCGATCCCGAGGGGGCGCAGCAGGGCCGGCGTGTAGCTGCCCAGCGCCGCCACGTAGGCATCCGCCCGCAGGAGGTCGCCGTCGGCGGTCTCGACCGCCGTCACCCGGTCCCCGGCGTGATGAAGGCGCGCGATCGCCGTGCGGTAGCGGAAGGTGACGCCGAGGCCCTCGCAGATCGCGGCGAGGCGCTGCGTGAACAGGTGCGCGTCGCCGGTCTCGTCGCCCGGCAGCCGCAGGCCGCCGACGAAGACGTCGCGCACGGCGGCGAGCGCCGGCTCGGCACTGACGCAGCCGGCCGGGTCCAGCACCGTGTAGGGCACGCCGTAGGCGTCGAGGACGCGGGTGTCGTCGCCGACATGGTCGAGCTGCTTCCGCGTCCGGAAGAGCTGGAGCGTGCCCTTCTCCCGGTGGTCGTAGGCGATGCCGGTCTCGGTGCGCAGGTCGCGCAGCGCGTCACGGCTGTACTCGGCGAGTCGGACCATGCGGCCCTTGTTCCGCTGGTAGGCCTCCTCGGTGCAGTTCGCGAGCATGCGCGTGAGCCACGCGTAGAGGCGGGGCTCGAGCCGCGGCCACAGCACCAGGGGGCGGTGCCGCATCATCAGCCACTTGAGCGCCTTCACGGGGATCCCGGGCGCCGCCCAGGGGGCCGAGTAGCCGGGCGAGACCTGCCCGGCATTGGCGAAGCTGGTCTCCAGGCCGGAGCCCGGCTGGCGCTCCAGCACGGTGACCTGATGGCCGGCCCGGGCGAGGTAGTAGGCCGAGGTGACGCCGACGACGCCGCCGCCGAGGATGAGGACGTGCATGGCGGGCCTCAGGCTCCGAGATAGATGCGGTGGAAGCGGTGGCCGAGGCTGGTCAGGACCTCGTAGCCGATCGTGCCGGCGGCGGCTGCGACGGCGTCGACGTCGCGCTCCGGCCCGACGATGTCGACGAGCGCCCCCGGCCCGAGGGTGCCGGGCGCCACGTCGGTGACGTCGAGGACGAGGCTGTCCATCGAGACGCGCCCGACCACGGGCAGCCGGACGCCGCCGAACCACGCCGCGCCGCCCGCCGTGCTGCGGAAGAACCCGTCCGCGTAGCCGATCGCGACCGTGGCGAGGCGGCTGTCCCGGGCGACCGTGGCCGCGTGGCCGTAGCCGACCGGCGTCCCCGCCGGGACGCCGCGCGTCTGCATCACGCGGGCCCGCAGGCCGATCACCGGCCGCATCGGGTTCGCCGCGCCCTCCTGCGGGGCGATCCCGTAGAGGGCGGCGCCGGGGCGCACCATGTCGAAGTGGAAGTCCGGACCGAGGAAGATCCCGGACGAGGCCGCGAGGCTCGCCGGCACCGTCGGCAGGCGCCGCCGGACCGCCTGGAAGGCGGAGAGCTGCGCCGCGTTGACCGGCCTGTCGGGCTCGCCCGCGCAGGCGAGGTGGCTCATCACCAGCCGCAGGTCGAGGCCCGCGAGGGCGTCCGGCCGGTCGAGGAGCGCGCCGACCTCGTCCGGGGCGAGGCCGAAGCGGGCCATGCCGGTATCGACCTGGAGGATCGCCGGCAGGCGCCGCGCGCGCCGCCGGGCCAGGCCCTGCCAGCCGCCGAGCTGGGACAGGTCGTTGAGGACGGGCACGAGGTCGTGGTCCGCGCAGGTCGCCTCGCTGCCCGGGGCGGCGCCGTTGAGCACGGCGATCGCCGCCCCGGGCCCGAGGATGGACCGGAGGGCGACGCCCTCGCCGACCTGGGCAACGAAGAAGTGCCGGCAGCCCGCGGCGGCCAGGACCGGCGCGACCCGGTCGGCGCCGAGGCCGTAGGCGTCCGCCTTGACGACGGCCGCGCAGGCGGCCGTCCCGGCTCGCGCGGCGAGCAGGCGGTAATTCTCCGCGATGGCCGCGAGATCGATCGTGAGGAGTGCGGAGGACGTCCCGGCCGGGCCCGCATCGGGCCGGAGCTCGCAGTCGATCATGCTCATGGCGGCCCTCGGAGCGGCGCTCGGATGCAGTGCCAAAAGGCTACACGAAGGATCGTCGAACGAGCGTGCATCCTGTCGAAGAGATTTGAGTTTCGAGCTTGGCCGTGGAAATATCTGCGGCCAGTTCGAAGATCCTGCGAGGCGCGCGTGGACGCGATCGACCGCCGCATCATTCAGGCCCTGCGCGGCGACGGCCGGATCAGCAACGCGGATCTCGCCGCGGCGGTCGGCCTGTCGGCGTCCGCCTGCCATCGCCGCGTGCGGCTGCTGGAGGAATCCGGAATCATCCGGGGCTACACCGCGCTGATCGGCGGCGCGGTCGACGGGCCGGGCCTCGTGGTCCTCACGCAGTTCACCCTGGACCGCCAGACCGAGGACTATCTCAACCGGTTCGAGGCGGCCGTCCGGCGCTGTCCCGAGGTGCAGGATTGCTATCTGATGACCGGGACGGCCGATTACCTCGTGAAGCTCAAGGTGATCGACGCGGCCGACTACGAGCGGCTGCACAAGGATGTGCTGTCGCGGCTGCCGGGGGTCGCCCGGCTGCAATCGAGCTTCGCGATCCGGACCGTCGTGGCCGCCGGCCGGCCGCTCTGAAGGAAGCCCCGCCATGACGCCGAGCACCGAACCGCGCTGGGACACCTCCTGCGACCTGCGCCTCCACGACGCCGCGCTCGCCGAGGGAAGCCGGGCGACGATCGACATCCGGGGCGACCGCGTGGCGGCGCTGCGGGATCCCGGCGCGCCGCTCCCGCCCGCCGGCCGCACGATCGATCTCGGCGGCGCCCTGGTGCTGCCGGGCCTGTCGGACGGGCACGTCCACCTCGACAAGTGCCTGCTCGGCCTGCCGTGGCGCCCGCACGCGGCGGCGGGGTCCGTCCGCGCGATCATCGACGACGAGAAGGCGTTCCGCCGCGCCACGCGGATCCCGCTCGCCGAGCAGGGCGCCGAGGCGCTGCTCGAACGCCTGCTCCGCGGCGGCACGACGAGCCTGCGGACCCATGTCGACGTCGACGACGTCACGCGGCTCGACCACCTCGCCCAGATCCTCGACCTGCGGGCGCGCTGGGCCGACCGCCTGCAGATCCAGATCGTCGCCTTCCCGCAGAGCGGGATCCTGGGCTGCCCGCCGGTCGCCGACGACCTGGACGCGGCCCTGCGGATGGGCGCGGACCTCGTCGGCGGCCTCGATCCCGTCGGCATCGACGGAGACCGCGACGGTCACCTCGACATCGTCTTCGCCCTGGCCGAGCGGCACGGGCGGGGCATCGACATCCATCTCCACGAGGGCGGCGCGGCCGGACTCGCCACGATCGCGGCGATCGCGGCCCGGACAGCGGCGGCCGGGCTCGGCGGGCAGGTCACGATCAGCCACGCCTTCGCCCTCGCGGAGGCCGACGACCTGGAACTCGGCCGGATCGCCGAGGCCCTGAACCGGGCCGGCGTCGCGATCCTCAGCAGCGTGCCGGGCGGGGCCCGATGCCCGCCGATCCCGCGGCTGCGCGCGCTCGGCGTCCCGGTCTGCCTCGGCACCGACAACGTCCGCGACTGCTGGAACCCCGCCACGGTCACCGGCATGGTCGCCCGCGCCCAGCTCGCCGCCTACCGGTTCGACCTGCGCACCGACGCGGACCTCGCGGCGTTGCTGGCGCCGATCACCGCCGTCCCGGCGCGGGTGCTGGGCCTCGGTCCGGGCGCGGTGGCGCCCGGCGCGCGGGCCGACCTGATCGCCTTCGCGGCCGGCGGCGTGCCGCAGGTGATTGTGGAGCGCCAGGAGCCCGTGCTGGTCGTGGCGCGGGGCGCCGTCGCGGTCGACCGGCGCGGCGCGGCCGCCGGGGATCCGCCGCCGTGAACGACCGCGCGCTCCGCTACCTGTTGGCCGTCGTGCGCGCGGGCTCGGTCCGGGCGGCCGCCGATGTCCTGAACGTCGCCGCCTCGGCGGTGAGCCGGCAGATCATCGAGCTGGAGGCGCAGGTCGGCGAGACCCTGCTCGAGCGCCTGCCCCGGGGCGTGGTCCCCACCGAGGCCGGCCGCCTCGTCGCCGAGCACGCGCAGCGGCAGGCCGACGAGGCGGCCCTGCTGGAGGACCAGCTGAAGCGCCTGCGCGGGGTACAGCGGGGCACCGTCAGCCTGCGCTGCGGCGCCGGCTTCCTGATCGACCTCCTCGACAACGCCCTGGCCGGCTTCGCCCAGGACCATCCGGGCATCGCCTATCAGGTCGAGATCGGCACGACCGACGGGATCCTCGCGGCGATCGCCCGGGGGGACGCGGATATCGGCCTCGTCTACAACCCGCCCGCGCACCTGGATGTCCGCGGGATCGTCTCCGCCCGGCAGCCGCTCCTCGCCGTCCTGCCGATGGGGCATCCCCTCGCCGACGGGGCGGCGCCGGTCCCGCTGCGCAGCTTCGCCACCGAACCCGCCGCCCTCCTGCCCCCCGACCACGGGGTCCGGCAGCTGATCGGCCGCGTCGAGGCCGACGGCGGATTCCGGCTGGTGCCGCGGCTGGAGACGGCGTCCTTCGAGCTGCACCGCCGCTTCGTGATGGCCGCCATGGGCGTCGCGTTCCTGCCCCGCTTCGTGGTCGCAGCCGAGCTGCGCGACGGCCTCCTCGCGGCTTTGCCGCTGCGCGACGCCATCCTGTCGGAGGCGAGCGCCCACCTCGTCATCCGCGCGGGGCGGCGCCTGCCGGAGGGCGCGGCGCGGCTGCTCGGCTGGCTGGCCGACCACATGGTGGCGTTCCGGCCGCCGCCGGCGTGACGCGAGCGTGCGGATTTTCCGCACGCTTTGTGCAGAAATCGGTTGTTGTCGCAACGCTCGTTTGCCGGAACTATCGTGCCGCTTCGTGAGGACGGATCGGCATGACCATCGCAACGGTAGGCGTCGTCGGGCTCGGCAACATGGGTCTGGGCATGGCCGCGACCCTGGCCCGCAAGGGCTTCGCGGTCCTGGGCTACGACCTCAGTCCGGCCCGGCGCCCCGCCGCCGAGGCGGCCGGCGTGACCGTCCTCGACGCCCTCAACGACGTGCTCGGCCGGGCCGACGCCCTGGTGTTCTCGCTGCCGCTGGCGCGGGACGTGGAGGCGGTGGTCACCGCGGAGGGCGGCCTCCTGTCCCGGACCGACCGGAAGGTGGTGGTGATCGACACCTCGACCTCGGATCCCGGCACGACCCGCCGCCTCGCCGAGCGCCTCGCCGCGGCCGGTCACGCCCTCCTCGACGCCCCCGTGAGCGGCGGCCCGTCCGGCGCCGCCGAGGGCACCCTGACCATGATGATCGGCGGCGCCGAGGCGGATTACGAGCTGGCCCGTCCGGTCCTGGAGGCCATGTCGGCCCGCGCGCCGCATGTCGGGCCGTCGGGCGCCGGCAACATCGTCAAGCTCGTCAACAACCTGCTGGTGGCGGCCCATCTCGTGACCACCGGCGAGGCCCTGCGCCTCTCCGAGGCGGCGGGCCTCTCGGCCGAGGAGGCCGTCAAGGTCGTCAACACCGCCACCGGCCGCAGCGCGATCAGCGAGGTCATGGTCCCGCGCTGGGTCCAGTCCGGCACCTTCGACAGCGGCTTCTCGGCCGGCCTGATGCGCAAGGACGTGCGCCTCGCCCTCGAACTCGCCGCCGAATGCGGGATCGACCTGCCGCTCTCCGCCGAGGTGAAGCGGATCTGGCAGGCGACGCAGGCCGCCATCCCCGACACGGCCGACTTCACCCGCATGGCCGATTACCGCGATCCCAAGGGAGCCCACTGATGTCCGGCACGCCGCACTCGCCCGCCGCCGACCGGGTCGCCGCCCTCCTGTCCGACCTGCTGCCGGGCGGCCGCATCGGCAGCGTCGTGGCCGGCGAGATCCTCGCCGGGACCGGCGCCGCCCTCGATCTCACCAACCCCGCCGACGGCGGCGTGCTCGCGACCTTCGCCGATGCCGGCCCGTCGGTCGTCGAGGCCGCCATGGCGGCGGCTCGCGACGCCCAGCGCGCGTGGTGGGGCATGAGCGCCGCCGCCCGCGGCCGCGCGCTGTGGGCGGTCGCCGCCCTGGTCCGGCAGCATGCCGGCGCGCTCGCCGAGCTGGAGACCCTCTCGGCCGGCAAGCCGATCCGCGACACCCGCGGCGAGGTCGCCAAGGTCGCCGAGATGTTCGAGTACTACGCCGGCTGGTGCGACAAGCTGCACGGCGACGTCATCCCGGTCCCGACCTCGCACCTGAACTACACCCGCCACGAGCCCTTCGGCACCGTGGTGCAGATCACGCCCTGGAACGCGCCGATCTTCACCGCGGGCTGGCAGATCGCGCCGGCGATCTGCGCCGGCAACGCCGTGGTGCTGAAACCCTCCGAGCTGACGCCCCTGACCTCGCTCGTTCTCGGCCTGCTCTGCGACCGCGCCGAGGGGATGCCGCGCGGCCTCGTCTCGGTGCTGGCGGGCGCCGGCCCGACCACCGGCGCCGCCGCGGTCGCCCATCCCGAGACGCGGCTCGTCGTGTTCGTCGGCTCGGCCGAGGCGGGCGCGCAGATCGCCGCCGCGGCGGCCCGCGCCATCGTGCCGAGCGTGCTGGAGCTCGGCGGCAAGTCGGCCAACATCGTGTTCGCCGACGCCGACCTCGACCGGGCGCTGATCGGCGCGCAGGCCGCGATCTTCGGCGGCGCCGGCCAGAGCTGCGTGGCGGGCTCCCGGCTCCTCGTGCACCGCTCGATCCACGCGTCCTTCGTCGAGCGCCTGTCCCGCGCCGCCGCGCGCATCCCCGTGGGCGCGCCGACCGACCCGGAGACGCAGATCGGCCCGATCAACAACCGGCGCCAGCGGGACAAGATCGCCGACATGGTCGAGGCCGCCGCCGCGGCGGGCGCCACGATCGCGGCGGGCGGGGCCTGCCCCGCCGCCTTACGCGACACGGGCGGCTTCTACTACGGCCCGACCATCGTGGACGGCGTCGCGCCGGACGCGGCGATCGCCCGGGAGGAGGTGTTCGGCCCGGTCCTGGCGGTCCTGCCGTTCGACGGCGAGGACGAGGCGATCGCGCTGGCCAACGGCACGCCCTACGGCCTCGCCGGCGCGGTCTGGACCCGCGACGGCGGGCGCGGCCACCGGGTCGCGGCGGCGCTGCGGGCCGGCACCGTCTGGGTGAACGGCTACAAGACCATCAACGTGGCCTCGCCGTTCGGCGGCTTCGGCCGCTCGGGTTTCGGCCGCTCCTCCGGCCGCGAGGCGCTGATGGCCTACACCCAGACCAAGAGCGTCTGGGTCGAGACCGCCGCCGCGCCGGCCGTGACCTTCGGCTACGTGGGCTAGCGCTGCGCCCGACCGCGGGCCGACAGACTGACGGGCGCGGCGCGGGTTCCGACAGCGCGACGGTCCCCCTCTCCCGTGCGGGAGAGGGTCGGGGAGAGGGTCGAGAAGGTTCAGAATCGAGCGCACCATCGCGGCGGGTACAGGTCACGCCTCATCCGGAAAGACCTGGATCCCTCACCCTGTCCCTCTCCCGCACGGGAGAGGGGACTCGCGCTCCATCCGGCTCGGGCACGCCCCTCGGCGTCGTCAGCGCAGCGATCTACCGACAAGCCGGCGATCAAGACCGGCAGGCGGAGCAACGGGCAGCCCCGAGGGGGCCAAGGAGGATGACGATGGCGGGGGAACTGTTTGCGACGAACACGCGGCCGGTCGCGCCGCCCGTCTCGGGCGGGGGTAAGCTGACGCTGTTCCTGCTCGCCCTCGTCATCGTCGTCATCGCGGAGGCGATCGGCAACGTCAGCATCCCGGTGGGCGCCGGCAAGATCGTGCTGCTCCCGCTGCTCTGGGCCCTGCTGCTGGGCGGCGCGCTCGGGCTGATGAGCCCGCGCCTGCCCGCGCCGCTGCGGCTGTCGGGCGCCCTGCAGAACGCGGCCGGCGCCTACCTGCAGCCGGCGCTGCTGATCTTCATCGCCAAGCTCGGCCTGCTCGTCGGCGGGTCGCTGCCGAAGATCCTCGCCTCGGGCTGGGCCCTGGCCTTCCAGGAGTTCGGCCACTTCTTCGGCACGATGGTGTTCGGCCTGCCGGTGGCGCTCCTGCTCGGCATCAAGCGCGAGGCGATCGGCGCGACCTTCTCGGTCGGCCGCGAGCCGAGCCTCGCCATCATCGGCGAGCGCTACGGCATGGATTCGCCGGAGGGGCGCGGCGTGCTGGCCGAGTACCTGACCGGCACGGTGTTCGGCGCGGTGTTCATCGCCCTGCTGGCCGGGTTGATCACCAGCCTCGGCATCTTCAACCCGCTGGCGCTGGCGATGGGGGCCGGGGTCGGCTCCGGCAGCATGATGGCCGCGGCCTCCGGGGCGATCGCGGCCCAGCAGACGCCCGAGGTCGCCAAGGACGTCGCCACCTTCGCGGCGGCCAGCAACCTCGTCACCACCACGATCGGCACGTACTTCACCCTGTTCCTGTCGCTGCCCTTCACGATCTGGGCCTACGGCAAGCTGGAGCCGATCCTCGGCCGCAACCGGCCGGACGCCGCCCACCCGGCGGCCGCCGACCCGCAGGCGCCCGCCCATCAGTCGGCCCACGAGGAGGTGCGGATCGGCCTCGGCGAGACCGTGCTCGCCTGGATCCTGATCGGCGCCTACGGGCTCATCGGCAACTGGCTGACCTACGGGATCGTCCCCGACGCGCAGGTCGTCGCCGGGATGGCGATCATCATCGGCACCGTGCTCGCCGGCTGGGGCCTGTACCTGCTCCTCGGCCGGCGCCTGCCCGCCGTCCTCTGAGTCTCGATCATCGGCATGGCGCTGACCTATCCCGGCACGCCCTACGCCGCCGAGATCGCCGCCCTGACCGGCAAGCTCAACTTCCTGGCGCTCGCCACGCCGATCCTGACCTTCGCGGGGCTCTCGGTCGCCAAGGACGTGCCCGCCTTCCGCCGCCTCGGCTGGCGGATCGTCGTGGTCTCGTTCATGGCCAATGCCGGGACCTTCCTCGGCGCGGCCCTCATCGCGCAGTTCTTCATGCACCCACCGCTGGGGTGAACCGCCGCGCCGATCGGCGTAGGGTCCGGGCGGGGGATCGAGGCGCTTCGGCAGCCTCCCGTATCTGAGAGAGATCGCATGCGCATCGAGGCGGAGACCGTGGAGCGGATGGTCGCGTGGCGGCGCGACCTGCACGCCCATCCCGAGCTGGCCTTCCAGGAGGTCCGCACGGCGGATCTCGTCGCCCGGGAACTGGCCGCCTGCGGCCTGTCGGTGAAGACCGGGCTCGGTCGCACCGGCGTGGTCGGGACCCTGAGCCGGGGCGACGGCCCGACCATCGGCCTGCGCGCCGACATGGACGCCCTGCCGATCCAGGAGGCGACGGGCGCTGCTCACGCCTCCCGGACGCCCGGCGTGATGCATGCCTGCGGCCATGACGGCCACGTGGCGATGCTGCTCGGCGCGGCCCGGCACCTCGCGTCGCGCACCGACCTGTCCGGGACGGTCCACTTCATCTTCCAGCCGGCGGAAGAGTGCGAGGGCGGCGGGCGCGCCATGGTCGAGGACGGCCTGTTCCGGCTGTTCCCGTGCGATTCCGTCTACGGCCTGCACAACTGGCCGGGTTTGCCGCTGGGGACCTTCGCGACCCGGGTCGGCGCCATCATGGCCTCCCTCGACACGTTCGAGATCGCGGTCGCCGGGTTCGGCACCCACGCGGCCATGCCGGAGCGCGGCACCGACACGCTGGTGGTCGCCTCCGAGATCGTCCTCGCTCTGCAGACCATCGTGAGCCGCCGGATCGCCCCCACGGACCCGGTCGTCCTCAGCGTCACGCAGATCCACGGCGGCGACGCCTACAACGTCATCCCCGAGCGCGCGGTCATCCGCGGCACGGTCCGCTGCCTGGACGAGGCCGTGCGCAAGCGCGTGGCCGAACTCGTCGAGGCGATCGCGGGCGGGACGGCCGCCACGCACGGCGCCCGCGCGGAGGTGGACTACCGGTTCGGATACCCCGCCACCGTCAACACCGCCGACGCCGTCGGCACCGCCCTGGAGGCGGCCGGGGCCGTCCCGGACATCACCGCGCGCCGGGGCGAGGTCGGACCCTCCATGGCGTCGGAGGATTTCGCCTACATGCTCGAGGCCTGCCCCGGCGCCTACGCGTGGATCGGGACCGACGGGACGCGCAAGAGCCTGCCGCTCCACAATCCGGGCTACGACTTCAACGACGAGGCCCTGCCGGTCGGCGCCGCCTACTGGGCCGCGCTGGGGGCGCACAGCCTCAGGCCGTGACGCGGCGCGCACCCTGAGAGATCGCCCGCGCCGGAGGCGCGGGCGATCCCGATGGCGGGCGTCAGGCCGCCATCGGCCCGTAACGCCGGTGACCCTTCACGTCGAAGCGGTCGAGCATCATGACCTTGTCCCAGGCCTTGACGAAGTCCGCCACGAAGCGCCGCTGGCCGTCGCTGCCCGCGTAGGCGTCGGCGATGGACCGGAGCTGCGCGTTCGACCCGAAGACGAGGTCGCTGCGGGTCGCCTCGAACTTCGTCTGTCCGCTCGCGCGGTCCTTGAGCGCGAAGGTCATCCCCTCCGTATCCGCCTTCTCCCAGACCAGATCGACGTCGGTCAGGTTGCGGAAGAAGTCGGTCGTCAGCGCCCCGACTCGGTCGGTCAGGACGCCCCGGCTCGACCCGTCGTGGTTGGCGTTGAGCGCGCGCAGGCCGCCGGTCAGGACGGTCCATTCCGGGGCCGTCAGCGTCAGCAGGTTCGCCTTGTCGAGGAACATCTCCTCCGGCGACACGCTGCGCGTCATCTGCCCGAAGCCGTCGTCGACGTAGTTGCGGAACCCGTCCACCACCGGCTTCAGCCACTCGAACATCTCGAGGTCGGTGAGCGCCTGGGTCGTGTCCACCCGGCCCGGCGTGAACGGGACCGGCGTCTCGACCCCGGCATCGCGGGCCGCCTTCTCCACGGCGACGCAGCCGCCCAGCACGATCAGGTCCGCCAGCGAGATCTTCTTGCCGTCGCTGCGGCCGCCGTTGAAGGTCGCCATCACGCCGCGCAGGGCCTCGACCACGGGCGCGGCCCGCCGGTTGACGGCCCAGTCCTTCTGCGGCGCGAGGGCGAGGCGGCCGCCGTTGGCCCCGCCGCGCTTGTCGCTGTCGCGGTAGGTCGAGGCCGCCGAGAAGGCCGTGAAGGCGAGATCCGAGACCGACAGGCCCGTGCCGGAGATCGCCTGCTTCAGCGCGGCGATCTCCGCCTCGCCGACGAGGTCGTAGTCCCGCTCGGGCAGCGGGTCCTGCCACAGGAGCCCGTCCTCGATCACGACCTCCGGGCCGAGGTAGCGGTGCTTCGGACCCATGTCGCGGTGGGTAAGCTTGTACCACGCCTTGGAGAAGGCCTGGGTGAAGGCGTCGAAGTCGTTGAGGAACTTCTCGCAGACCTTGCGGTAGTCGGGATCGACCTTCAGGGCGATGTCGGACGTCATCATCATCAGCGGGTGCATCTGGCCGGAGACGTGGGCGTCCGGCGTCTTCGGCGCGGCGGGATCCTTCGGCGTCCACTGCAGGGCGCCCGCCGGGCTCTTGGTCTGCTCCCACTCGAACTTGAAGAGGTTCTCTAGGTAGGCGTTGTCCCACTTCGTCGGATCCGGGGTCCAGCTGCCTTCGATGCCGTTGGTCATCGTGTCCTTGCCGGAGCCGGTGCCCTTCGGATTGTGCCAGCCCAGCCCCATCGCCTCCATCGGCGCCATCTCGGGCGGCGGCCCGATCTCCTTGGCCGGCACCATGCCGTGGCTCTTGCCGAAGGCGTGGCCGCCCGCGATCAGCGCCACCGTCTCCTCGTCGTTCATCGCCATGCGGGTGAAGGTGATCCGGATGTCGCGCGCGGAGGCCAGCGGATCGCCGCTGGCGTAGGGGCCCTCCGGGTTCACGTAGATCAGCGCCTGGTGCGAGGCGGCCAGCGGGTTCTCGAGGTCGTAATCGGCGTCGCCGTTCTTGCCCCGCCAGCGCTTGTCGCGGTTGACCATGTCGTCAAAGCTCGAGACCGAGCCCATCTCGACGACCTCCGGTCCCCAGTAGGTCGCGTCGTCCGCCTCCCAGGCGTCGAGGCGGCCGGCGGCGAAGCCGTAGGTCGGCAGGCCCATGATCTCGAGGGCGCAGTTGCCGGTGAGCACCATGAGGTCGGCCCACGACAGGGCGTTGCCGTACTTGTGCTTGATCGGCTGCAGGAGGCGCCGCGATTTGTCGGTGTTGCCGTTGTCCCACCAGCTCGAGATCGGGGCGAAGCGCTGCATGCCGGTGCCGGCGCCGCCGCGCCCGTCGGCGATCCGGTAGGTGCCGGCCGAGTGCCAGGCCATGCGGATCATCTGCGGGCCGTAATTGCCGTAGTCGGACGGCCACCACTCCACCGACGAGGTCAGGAACTGCTTGATGTCGCGCTTGAGCGCGTCGAAGTCGATCTTGGCGAACTCGGCCGCGTAGTCGAAATCCGGGCCCAGAGGATCGGCCGCCAGCCCGTTCTGGTGGAGCACTTCCACCCGCAGGCGATGGGGATACCAGTTCTCCAGCGTCGGCCGGTTGCCGTGGGCGCCGCCGATCCGGTCGCCGCCGAACGGACACTGGCCGGCCATGTGAAACGACGTCGTGTCCGTCTTGTCGATCGTCTCGCTCATCGGGTGGTCCCCCTTGGTGTTGCGCGACGGCCGGGCGCGCGGGGCCCGGACGTCGAAGGCGGTGGGCGGTGCAGGCGGTCCGAACCCTCAGGCGATTCCCGTCGCGCTCGAGACTCGTGACGAAATGAGGCGGTCTCCGGCTGGATCAAGCGCGGGGCGTCGAAGTCTTGCCGGGCTTGCGGTGGAGGCTCCCGCAGAGACCGCGATGACGTTGTCGCGATCTGCCCTGTCGCCGCCGTCGCGGAGAGCCGGCATCGACTCGACGTCGACAACGGCCCGTGCCCGGGCATTGCCCTTCGTCTTGGAGCTGTGGGCCGACCGTCATGATGGTCGTCTCGCGGGGGGAGGTCCTGTCCCCGCGCGGACCGATCGAAACGGCCGGCGCCGGTCGACGTCGGTCGACGTCGGTCAGGGCGTGGATCGCGTCCCGGCCGGCGGGGCGCTGATTGATCCGCTCTCGGAGCCGGTGACGACCTTGCGGGCGGCGGCCTGACTCTGGCTGGCGTAGTCGGGCGGCGCGGTCTCACCCTGCCAGATCATCAGGCCGGCCAGGGCGGCGACCATCAATCCCACACTCACGAGGAGCACGATCAGAACCGGCCTGCCGCGCCGACCCTGACGGGTCTCTCGAGACGTACGATATTCGACCATCCGCGCCTCGCTGGACCATGATCCCGGGAAATCCCGGCGGAAACCCGCGGCCCGGCGAATGGGTCCTGTACTGCGACGCTGTGGACCACGGGATCAGCGCGCGCCGGCACCGCTCCGTCGCCCATTGGCGCCTGCCGGCGATAGTCATACAGTCATACACATGACCGTCGTGACCGCACCTCAGCCCGATCTCCGCTTGCCGCTCTACCAGCGCCTGCGGGACGAGATCGCCTTCCAGATCGCCCGCAACGTCTGGCGGTCGGGCGAACCGATCCCCACGGAGGCGGAACTGGCGGCGACCCACCGCGTCGCCATCGGCACCGTGCGCAAGGCGATCGACGTCCTCGTCGCCGACGGCCTCGTCGAGCGGCAGCAGGGCCGCGGCACTTTCGTTCGGCGGCCGCGCTTCGACCGGTCCCTGTTCCGGTTCTTCCGGCATCTCGGCCCGGACGGCACCCAGGCGGTGCCGGAGGGCCGGATCCTGTCGCGCGAGGCCTGTCCGGCCCCCGCGACCGTCCGCGAGTCCCTCGGCCTGGACGCGCGCGGCGACGCGATCCGGCTGATCCGGACACGCCACCTCCAGGGCCGCCCGATCCTGTCCGAGACGATCTGGCTGCCGGCCGCGCGGTTCGCGCCGCTCCTCGAAGCCCCGCTGACGCAGATCGGCGACCTCCTCTACCCCGCCTACGAGCGTCTCTGCGGCGAGATCGTCGCCCGCGCCGAGGAGACCCTGACCGTCGGCATCGCCGACGCGACCGACGCGGGGCGCCTCGCGATCGCCGACGGAGACCCGGTCGTCGTCATCGAGCGCCTCGCCTACGGCTTCGATGCCCGACCGATCGAGTGGCGGGTGACGCGCGGCGCTGCCCGGGACTTCCGGTATCACGTCGACATCCGCTGAAAGGCGGGCGCCTTGACGCGCCGACCCTCGCGTGCTCATCTATTCATATAAATGACTAGTCCTCTTCGGAGGACGGAGGAAAGCCCGTGTTCCGCTGGTACCGAGAGGTCGGTCCGGCCGAGCGTCGCACCTTCTGGGCCTGTCTGGGCGGGTGGTCGCTCGACGCCCTGGACGTGCAGATGTTCAGCCTCGCCATTCCCGCGCTGGTCGCGAGCTTCGGCCTGAGCCGCTCGGAGGCCGGCCTGATCGGCGCGGTCACGCTCGTGGCGGCGGCGATCGGCGGCTGGCTCGGCGGCCTCGCGGCGGACCGGATCGGCCGCGTCCGGGCCCTCCAGATCACGGTGCTGTGGTTCGCGGTCGCGACCTTCCTGGCGGCCTTCGCGCAGAGCTTCGCCCAGCTGCTGACCCTGAAGGCACTGCAGGGGATCGGCTTCGGCGCCGAGTGGGCGGCCGGCGCCGTGCTCATGGCGGAGGCGATCCGGCCCGAGCACCGCGGCCGGGCGCTGGGCGCCGTCCAGGGCGGCTGGGCGCTCGGCTGGGGCGCGGCCGTGCTCCTGTCCACGGCGGCGTTCTCGGTGCTGGATCAGGACACCGCTTGGCGAGCCCTGTTCGCCTGCGGCCTCGCGCCGGCGCTCCTCCTACTCTACCTCCGCCGCTCCGTCCCCGAGCCGGTCCGGTCCGTGGCAGGGCCGGCGCCGTCACGGGCCGGAGGGCTCGCGATCTTCGCGCCCGGCCTGCGCCGGATCACGGTGCTCGCGACGCTGCTCGGCCTCGGCGCCCACGGGAGCTTCCACGCCCTGTTCACGTGGCTGCCCACCTACCTGAGCGTCGAGCGCGGCGCCTCGGTCCTCGGGACCGGGCTCTACCTCGCCATCATCATCGCGGCCTTCGGCCTGGGCTGCCTCGTCGCCGGCGGCCTCGTGGACCGGCTCGGCCGCCGCCGGACCGTGGCGCTCTACGCCGCCGGCTGCATGGCCCTGGTCGTCCTGTACCTGCTGCTGCCGGTCGGCGGCACGGGCCTGCTCCTCCTCGGGGCGCCCCTCGGCTTCTGCACGGCCGGCATCCCCGCGAGTCTCGCGGCGCTGTTCAGCGAGCTCTTCCCGGACGGGCTGCGCGGGACCGGGATGGGCTTCTGCTACAACGCCGGCCGCCTCGCCTCCGGCCTGCTGCCCCTCGGCGTCGGCCTGCTCAGCGAGATCTGCGGCCTCGGCCCGGCGATCGGCCTGTCGGCCCTCGGTGCCTACGGGCTCGTCCTCCTCGCCGTCGCGCTCCTGCCGGATCGGCAGCCCGGTGGCGCGCTGATCCCCCAGACCGTGAGATGATCCGATGAACCGGCGCCTCTTCTGCCGCACCCTGCTCGCGGGCGGCGTCACGCTCGCGCTTCCCGCCCGCGGCCGCGCGGCCGGGACCGCCGTTGCCGCCCACGACGGCGTCGCTGCGGTGGACACCCACGCCCACGTCTTCACCCGGGCCCTCACCCTCACGGGCGACCGGCGCTACGCCCCTGACTACGACGCGAGCATCGCCGATTACCGTGCCATGCTGGACCGGAACGGCATGGCCCGCGGCGTGTTGATCCAGCCGAGCTTCCTCGGCACCGACAACGGCTACATGGTCTCGGCCCTGCGCTCCGCGCCGGAGCGGCTGCGCGGCATCGCCGTGCTGGCCCCGGAGGCCGAGACCGCGACCCTGCGCGACCTCGCCGGGCAGGGCGTCGTCGGCCTGCGCCTCAACCTGATCGGCCGGCCGGACCCGGATTTCGCCGGCCCGGTCTGGCGCGCCCACCTCGCGCGCGTCGCGGATCTCGGCTGGCAGATCGAGGTTCAGGCCGAGGCGCGGCGCCTCGCGCGGCTGCTGCCGCCGCTGGTCGAGGCGG
This sequence comes from Methylobacterium sp. 275MFSha3.1, assembly GCF_900108435.1. Lineage (NCBI taxonomy): Bacteria > Pseudomonadati > Pseudomonadota > Alphaproteobacteria > Hyphomicrobiales > Methylobacteriaceae > Methylobacterium > Methylobacterium sp. 275MFSha3.1. The sequence continues at coordinate 317,425 of NZ_FNWP01000002.1, forward strand.
GCGTCCCCGTCGTGGTCGATCATTTCGGCCGGATCGACCCCGCCCTCGGCATCGCCGATCCGGGCTTCGCCGACCTGCTCGGCTTCGGCCGCGGCGGCCGCGTCTGGGTCAAGCTCTCGGGCGCCTACCGCATCGGCAGCGGCGAGGCCGGCCGGCAGACGGCGGTGCAGGCCGCCGAGCGCCTGCGCGGCGCCTTCGGGGCGCGGCGCCTGCTCTGGGGCAGCGACTGGCCGCACACGCAGTTCGAGACCCAGGCCAGCCCGGCCGAGGCCCGGCGCGACCTCGACGCCTGGGTGCCGGACCCGGCCGAGCGCCGGATCGTCCTGGCCGAGACGCCCGCCGAACTCTTCCGCTTCGACCGCTAGGCCGAGGCGGGCCCGCCCGAATTCCAGCGAGGACAGGACCATGGCAACACCGACCACGCCACACGCGGCGGACGCGGCCGCCTTCGAGAGCCGAACGATGCGGAAGGTCGGCCTGCGCCTGATCCCCTTCCTCGTGCTCTGCTACTTCATCGCCTACGTCGACCGGGTGAATGTCGGCTTCGCGGCGCTGACCATGAACCACGATCTCGGTCTCTCCGCCGCGGCCTTCGGCCTGGGCGGCGGCCTGTTCTTCGTGGCCTACGTCCTGTTCGAGGTGCCGAGCAACCTCGCCATGGAGCGCGTCGGCGCGCGGATCTGGATCGCGCGGATCATGATCACCTGGGGGCTCGTCGGCATCGGCTCGGCCTTCGTCACCGGTCCGCTGAGCTTCGCCACCGCCCGCTTCCTGCTCGGCGCGGCCGAGGCCGGGTTCTTCCCCGGCGTGATCCTGTACCTGACCTACTGGTTCCCCAAGGCCTACCGGGCGCGGATCGTGGCGTTGTTCATGGTCGCGATCCCGCTCTCCAGCTTCTTCGGCTCGCCGCTCTCGGCGGCGCTGCTCACCCTCGACGGCGCCGCGTCCCTGCGCGGCTGGCAGTGGCTGCTGATCATGGAGGCGGTCCCGGCCGTCCTGCTCGGCGTCGCCGCCCTCGCGCTGCTGCCGAGCCGGCCGGCCGAGGCGACCTTCCTGAGCCCGGCGGAGCGCGGCTGGCTGACGGACCGGCTGGAGACCGAGCGGCGCGCCGCCGAGGCGAGCGCCGGGCACCACGCCCACGGCCTCGCGGCGGTCTGGGCGGTGCTCGCGAGCCGGCAGGTCTGGCTGCTCGCCGTGATCTACGCGGGCAGCTCGGCCACCAGCAACACGCTGTCGCTGTGGATGCCGCAGATCCTCAAGGGGTTCGGCCTCAGCAACCTGCAGACCGGCCTGCTGAACATGATCCCGTTCGGCATCGCCTCGGTCTTCATGATCGTCTGGGGCCTGCGGGCGGACCGCAGCGGCGAGCGGATCTGGAGCACGGCCCTGCCGCTGGCGCTGACCTCGGTGAGCTTCGCCCTGACGCTCCTGACGGGCTCGCTCTGGATGACGCTGGTGCTGCTCTCGCTGGTCCTGCTCGGCAACTACGCGATCAAGGGCCCGTTCTTCGCCCTGGCGACCGAGACGCTGCCGCCGGCCCAGACGGCCGCCGGCATCGCGGCGATCAACACCCTGGCGCATCTCGGCACCGGGGCGATCACCTCGCTGATCGGGGTGCTGCGCGAGCAGACCGGCAGCTTCCCCGTCGCCCTGCTGCCGCTCTGCGCGCTCACGGGCGTCGGCTGCGCCCTGGTCTTCTGGATCGGCCGGCACCAGCCGCGGGCGGCGACCGTCGGGGCGACCCCGTCGATCGCCCGGGGCTGAGGCGGCGGCCCGTCAGGTCGGCTGGCCGAGGATCCCCAGGATCTCCCGGCGCAGCCGCACGATCTCGGCATCGTCGCGGTGGCGCGGATAGGGCGCCGCGACGGGCAGCTCGGCCCGGATCGCGGCCGGGCGGTCGGAGAGCACGATCACGCGCTCGGCCAGCACCAGCGCCTCCTCGACGTCGTGGGTGACGAGGAGCGCGGTGAAGCGCTTCTCCTGCCAGAGCCGCAGGATCTCGGCCTGCATGGCGAGCCGCGTCAGGGCGTCGAGCTTGCCCAGCGGCTCGTCGAGGAGCAGCAGCCGCGGCGCGTTGACGAGCGCCCGGGCGAGGGCCGCCCGCTGCGCCATGCCGCCGGAGAGCTGGTGCGGGTAGACGTCGGCGAAGCCTGTGAGACCGACGAGCCCCAGCGCCTGGTCGACGAGGGCCGCCCGCGACCGCCCGACGCCGCGGGCCTCCAGCCCCAGGGCGACGTTGCCGCGCACGGTCCGCCACGGATAGAGCGTCGGGTCCTGGAAGACGAGGAGCCGGGACGGGTCCGGCCCCTCGACGAGGTCGCCGTCGACCCGGATCGCGCCCTGGTCGGGCGGCTCCAGGCCGGCGACGAGCCGCAGCAGGGTGGACTTGCCGCAGCCCGAGGGGCCGAGCAGCGCCACGAAGCCGCCGGGCTCCACGTCGAGGCTCACCCGGTCGAGGACCGGCAGCGGCGCCCCGCGGATCGCGAAGGCGTGGCTGACGGCCTCGACCGCCAGGCGGGCCCCGGCGCTCTGGGCGGCGGGGCGTTCGAGGGTCGCGGCGGCTACCATTGCACCAGCCCCTTCTGCCACGCGAGCAGGCGGTCGCGCAGGCGGAACAGCAGCGTGATCAGGGAGGAGCACATCAGCGCCATCACGATCAGCGCCGCGTACATGTTGGCGTAGGCGGCCCAGCCCTGCGCCCACTGGAGGTACCAGCCGAGGCCAGACTTCACGCCGAGCATCTCGGCGACGACCAGCACCGCGAAGGAGCCGCCGAGCCCCATGAACAGCCCGACGAAGACGTGCGGCAGCGCCGCCGGGATCGCCACGCGCAGGATCAGGAAGCCGCGCGAGGCGCCGAGCGTCCGCGCCACGTCGAAATAGGCCTTGTTGACGCCCGCCACCCCCGACCAAGTCAGCACCGTGACCGGGAAGCCGGTCGCCAGCGCCACCAGGAAGGTGCTGGCCGACCACGAGGACGGGAAGACGAAGAAGGCGAGGGGCAGCCACGCCGTGGCCGGCAGCGGCCCGACGAAGCGCAGCACCGGGTGGGCCCAGTAGCCCACCGCCCGGAAGGTGCCGATGGCGACGCCCAGGACGAAGCCGGTCGCCGCCCCGATGGCGTAGCCGCCGGAGAGCAGGATCAGGGAGTTGAGGATGCTGCCGCCGAGCTTCGGCCAGTCGTCGAGGAAGACCTCTAGGATCGCCTGGGGCGACGGGAAGAACGGCATCGGCAGCAGGGCGAACTTCGCCGTGACCGCCTCCCAGACCAGCAGCGCCACCGCCAGCACCGTGAGCCAGGGGCTCCAGTACCGTAGCCGCGACCCGAGAGGGCCGAGGCGGGTCGCCACGGGCGCGAGCGTTAGGAGGGCGAGGCCGAGCGCCGCCGCGCCGGACGCGAAGGCCGCGGTCTCGGGCAGGTCGTCCGCCTCGGGCAGGCCGAGGGTCACGCCGGCCAGGGCGAGCCAGGCGCCCCCCGCGAGGACGATCCGCCAGGGCGGCCGCGGCAGCCTTCGGGACGGGGCGGCGGCCCGCGGGGCGACGCCGGCGGTGATGCTTCCGGACATGGCGCGCCTCAGCTCAGCACGTCGGCGTAGATCCGCTCGGCGAACTTCGCCGTGTCGGTGGACCGCCGCAGGACGTTCACCTGCTTCAGCTCGTCCCCGTAGAGCGCGAGCTGCTGCTTGAGATCGCCGCCGACCGGGCTGTCGCCGTGCTGCTGGCTGCGCAGCATCGCGGCGAGATCCGCGATCGAGCCCTTGCCGCCGTAGCCGGAGAAGGCCCGGGCGGCGGCCTCGGGATCCCGGTGGACGGCGTGGCCGCCCTCTAGGATCGCCCGGGTCAGCGCGCGCGCCACCGCGCGGTCGTTCCGGATCAGGCTGCCGCGGGCGGCGACGACGCAGCAGGTGCGGGTGGCGAACTCGCCCGACAGGTTGGTGGCGACCTCGGTGAAGCGCGGGTCCTTCAGCCAGATCCAGGTCCGCGGGTCGGAATCGGCCAGCGCCTGCGCCTCGCCCTTCTCCACCGCGAGATTCAGCAGGTCGGCCGGGTACTGCCGCCACTCCACCCCGCTCTCCGGATCGATCCCCGCCTTGGCGAGCAGCAGGCCGAAGAAGTTCTTGGCCGGGCTCGCCTGATCGCTGATCGCGATGGTCTTGCCCTTCAGCCCGGCGATGTCGGCGATGCCGGAGGACTTGGCGCTGAGCAGCCGCAGGCAGCCGCCGTGCAGCCCCGCGGTGATCTTCACGTCGAAGCCCTGCTCCAGGGGCTTGAGCCAGCGCAGGGCCATGCCGATCCCGGCATCGGCCTTGCCCGTGGCGATCGCCTCCAGCAGGGCCTCGGTCGAGCCGCCGAAATTGACGAACTCCACGTCGAGGCCGTGCCGGGCGAAGATCCCCTGCTCCTTGGCGAGCGGCGCGGCCGCCGTGCAGATGGCCGTGGCGTTCCAGGCCAGCTTGACCGTCCGGAGCGGGCCCGCGGGCGCCTCCGCGGCGGCGGGTCGGCAGAGCGGGCCGGGGTCGAACGGCGCCCTCGGTCCGGGTGCCCAGGCGCGGCCGGTGCCCATGCCGAGGCCGAGCGGCAGGGCGGCGGCCGCGGCGCCGACCTGCAGCAGGCGCCGCCGGGAGGGCGAGGGATCGGAGGAGGGGCTGCCCGGTCGGGAGGGCGCTTCGGTCATCTCGGGTCTCCGGGCCGCGCGACCGCGCGGCGGGAACGGCGCGCGTCACCGCACCGGTGGCGCGACCGGGCGGATCTGGCGTCCTCGTCTTCGGGAATGATCCGTCGAGGGATCAGGATGCCGAGTATTCGATCGCTGCAGGACCGAGTCAACGAAAGCGTTTCCTCTATTTTCGCGCGATCGGGTAAGATCATTCACGGATCGGCGCCGTCGCACGGCGCTCAGGCGCCCCGGCTCATCGGCGAGAAGCGTCGCTCGTCTGTCTCTCGATGGCGGGATCCCGAACGACGACCGGGAGAACGATCGATGCCTGCCCCCGGGGGGCGGAAACACGTTCTTCTTCACCGTCCGACGACGCGGCAACATCCTCCTTCCGATCCATGAATATTCGGAACGGCATTCCGTTGACGCGACCCGGGTCCCGGCGGACCATCGCGGCTCCCGGGATGGCGCCGCGCGGCCGCCCGCCGATCACGTCGCCGAACAGCCCATGACCGTCGCCGTCCCGCCCCCCGACATCGTCAGCAGCCTCGCCGGACGGCTTGCCGCCCGCGCGGCCGACCACGACCGCGCGGGGACCTTCCCGCACGACTCCCTCGCGGCGCTCCGGGAGGCCGGGCTCCTGGCCGTCACCGTGCCGCGGCGTCTCGGCGGCGGTGGTGCGGGTCTCGCGCGGGCCGCCGCACTGGTGCGCGCGCTCGGCGCCGCCGACCCGGCGACCGCCCTGGTCGTGGCGATGCAGTACCTCCAGCACGGGCTGATCCACCGGCCCGACACCCCGTGGCCGCGCGCGCTCGCCGACGCGGTCGGCGCGGCGGCGGTGGCGCGGGGGGCGCTGATCAACGCCCTGCGGGTCGAGCCCGAACTCGGGACACCCTCGCGGGGCGGCCTGCCGGCCACGGTCGCCCGCCGCGACGGCGCGGGCTGGCGGATCTCCGGGCACAAGATCTACGCGACCGGGGCGCCGGGGCTCGCCTACGGCCTCGTCTTCGTCCGCACCGACGAGGCGGAGCCGCGGACCGGAACCGTCCTGGTGCCGTTCGACGCGCCGGGCATCCGCATCGCCGAGACCTGGGACCATCTCGGCCTGCGCGCCTCCGGCAGCCACGACGTCCACTTCACGGACGTGCCGATCCCCGGGGACCACGCCGTCGACCTGCGGCCGCCGGGCGGCTGGTCGGGGCCCGATCCCTGGCAGCAGGCCTGGAGCTGCACCCTGCTCGCCGCCCTCTACGACGGCGTGGCTCGGGCGGCGCAGGACTGGTTCACCGGCTTCCTGCGGGCGCGCCGGCCCGGCAGCCTCGGGGCGCCGCTGGCGAGCCTGCCGCGCTTCCACGAGGCGGTCGGCGAGAACGAGCGGCTGCTCGCCGTCAACGCGCGCCTCGTCGCCGGGCTCGCCGCCGAGGTCGATGCGGGACATCCCCCGCCGCCGCGCGAGTCCGGCTTCGTGAAGCTCACCGCCACGGAGAACGCCGTCGCGGCGGTCCAGCGCGCAGCGGAGCTGTCCGGCAACGCCGGCCTGTCCCGGGCGAGCCCGCTGGAGCGGCACCTGCGCGACGTTCTGTGCGCGCGCATCCACTGGCCGCAAGGGGACGCCGTCCGCGCCGCCGCCGGCAGGGCCGCCCTCGGCGCCTGAACCCGCCCTCGACCCGGAGATCGCACCATGAGCCTGCTTCCCCCCGATGCCGTCGAGTTCATCGGCTTCGTCGCCCCCCGCCACACCTCCGAGATCCACCCGGCGGCGGGGCCGTCCATCGACCGCGACTACCTGAAGCTCCTGGCGCAGGCGCACGAATGGGGCGGGTTCGACCGGGTGCTGGTGGCCTTCCACGCGACCACGCCGGACGCGCTCCTGCTCGCCGGGCAGGTCGCCGCCGTGACCGAGCGGCTGGGACTGATGATCGCCCACCGCACCGGATTCACGGCGCCCACCGTGGCGGCGCGGCAATTCGCGACCCTCGACCAGCTCACCGGCGGCCGGGTCGCGATCCACGTGATCAGCGGCGGCGACGACCGGGAACTCGCCCAGGACGGCGACCACCTCACCAAGGACGCGCGCTACGCCCGCACCCGGGAGTTCCTCGACATCGTCCGGCAGAGCTGGACCGCCGCGGAGCCGTTCGACTACGCGGGCGATCACTACCGGGTGGAGCGCGGCTTCTCCGAGGTGAAGCCGGTCAACGCGATCCCGGTCTATTTCGGCGGCGCCTCGCCGGCGGCGCTGGCGGTGGCCGGCCGCCACGCCGACACCTACGCCCTCTGGGGCGAGACCCACGCGCAGGTCGCCGAGCTGATCGGCCGGGTGCGGGCGGCGGCCGCGGCCCACGGGCGGGCGCCGCGCTTCAGCCTGTCGGTCCGGCCGATCCTCGCCGAGACCGAGGCGCGGGCCTGGGAGCGCGCCGAGGACATCCTGGCCCGGACCCGGGCCGTCCGGGCCGCCAAGGGCCTCGGCCCGGCGGCGACGCCGCAGAACGAGGGTTCCCGGCGGCTCCTCGCGGCCGCCGCCGCGGGGCCGCGCCACGACAAGCGCCTGTTCACCGCCATCGCGGCCGAGACCGGGGCGGCGGGCAACTCGACCGCCCTGGTCGGCACCCCCGAGCAGGTCGCCGACGCCCTGCTCGACTATCACGACCTGGGCGTTCGGACCTTCCTGATCCGCGGCTTCGACCCGCTGGAGGACGCGCTCCAGTACGGCCGGGCGCTGCTGCCCGCCGTCCGGGCCGCCCTCGGGCGCCGCGGCGCCGCCGAGGCCGCCTGATGCGCGCCGTCATCCTCGCCCTGCTGGCGCTCCTGGCGGTCCGGCCGGCGCACGCGCAGGAGGTGCTGCGGGTCGGCGACCAGCGCGGCAACGCCCGCGCGCTGATGGAGGCGGCCGGCGTGCTCGACGGGCTGCCCTACCGGCTCGACTGGAGCGAGTTCCCGGCGGCCGCGCCCCTGCTCGAGGCGCTGAATGCCGGCGCGATCGACGCGGGCGGCGTCGGCGACGCGCCCTTCACCTTCGCGGCGGCCGCCGGGGTGCCGGTGAAGGCGTTCCTGGCCTTCCGCAACCGGCAGGACGGGCTGGCGATCCTGGCGCTCAAGGAATCGCCCCTCCGCACCGTGGCGGACCTAAAGGGCAGGCGCGTCGCGACGAACCGCGGCTCGATCGGCCATCAGGTGGTCCTGGCGGCGCTGGAGGAGGCGGGGCTGCCCGCCGACAGCGTGACCTTCAGCTTCCTGCCGCCGGCCGACGCCAAGATCGCGCTGGCTTCCGGGGCGGTCGACGCCTGGTCGACCTGGGAGCCCTACACCTCCACGGCGGAGCTCGCCGGCCTCGTCCGGGTGATCCGCGACGGCAACGGCATCACCCCGGGCCTGACCTTCGCGGTGGCGAGCGACGACGCGATCCGGACCAAGCGGGCGCTGCTCGCCGATTTCGGCGCGCGCCTCGCCCGCGCCCGGGCCTGGGCCCTGACGGATCCGGCGCCCTACGCGGCCGTCTGGTCGAAGCTCATCGGCCTGCCCGAGGCGGTGCCGCTGCGCTGGTTCGGCCGCGCCGCCTACCGGGCCGTCCCGATCGACGCGTCCGTGATCGCCGACGAGCAGCGCAGCATCGATCTCTACGTCCGCGCCGGGCTGATCCCGAAGGCCCGCGCGCCGCGGGCCGAGGCGATCCTCGACACGAGCGTCTCGCAAACCGCCGCCGCCGTGCAATGATGGCGCGGGAGGACCCGACATGCACGACCACGGCGACGACCACGGCCACAGCCACGATAATGGCCACGCCCACGATCACGCCCATGCTCACGCCCACGATCACGGGGCGTCCGAGCGCTGGAAGCACGACGGCGTCCGGGTGATCCCCGGCGACCGGCTCGACGCCAACACCGCGCAGACGCCCGGCATGTACCGGCAGGCCGCGATCAACGCCGCCCGGGTCGGCGCCCAGAAGATCTGGGCCGGCACGGTGGCGATCCAGCCCGACGCCAAGACCGGCGTGCACCACCACGGCGAACTGGAGAGCGTGATCTACGTGGTCTCGGGCCGCGCCCGGATGCGCTGGGGCGACAGGCTCGAATACGTCGCCGAGGCCGGGCCGGGCGACTTCATCTTCGTGCCGCCCTTCGTGCCGCACCAGGAGATCAACGCCTCGACCGACGAGCCGCTGCACTGCGTGCTGGTGCGCTCCGACAACGAGGCGGTGGTGGTCAACCTGCCCGACGTCGAGGCCGCCGAGGCGCCCGAGACGGTGTACTGGGTCGACCCGATCCACAAGCATCCGTGAGAGACCGGAGACGGCAGCGATGAGCCGGGACCGCCAGCTGCATCTCGGCGCCTTCATGCGCCCGGTCGGCATCCACACCGCGTGGTGGCGCTATCCGGGCGGCTATCCGGACGCGAACTTCAACTTCGAGCACCTGGCGCACTTCGCCCGGCGGCTGGAGGCCGCGAAGTTCGACGCGTTCTTCATGGCCGACCACCTCGCGGTGATGAACATGCCGGTGGCGGCGCTCCGCCGCTCGGCCACCGTGACGTCGTTCGACCCGCTGACCCTGCTGCCGGCGCTCGCCGTGCTCACCGATCGGATCGGCCTGATCGCCACCGCGTCGACAACCTACAACGAGCCCTACCACGTCGCCCGCAAGTTCGCCTCGCTCGACCACATCTCGAAGGGGCGGGCCGGCTGGAACCTCGTCACCTCCGGCAACCCGGACGAGGCCCTGAACTTCGGCCGCGACGCGCATCTGGAGCACGCCACCCGCTACGCCCGGGCGCGCGAGTTCTTCGACGTGGTGACCGGCCTGTGGGATTCCTTCGCCGACGACGCCTTCACGATGGATCCGGCGAGCGGCCTGTTCTTCGACCCGGCGAAGATGCGCGTCCTCGACCACCGCGGCGACTTCCTGAAGGTGAAGGGCCCGCTCAACGTCGCCCGGCCGGTGCAGGGCTGGCCGGTGATCGTCCAGGCCGGCGCCTCCGAGGCCGGCAAGCAGATCGCCGCCGAGACCGCCGAGATGGTGTTCGGCGCGGCCTCGACCGTGGAGGCGGCGCGGGCCTTCTACGCCGACGTGAAGGGCCGGATGCCGGCGGCGGGGCGCGACCCGGACCAGCTCAAGATCCTGCCCGGCTGCTTCATCGTCCTGGGCGAGACGGAGGCCGAGGCGCAGGCCAAGAAGGCGCGCCTCGACGACCTCGTCCATCCCGACAGCGGCCTCGCCAACCTCTCGGTCCGCCTCGGCGTCGACGCGACCGGCTTCGACCTCGACGCGCCGCTCCCGGAGCTCCCCGAGAGCAACGCCAGCAAGAGCGGGCAGGCCCAGATCGTCGACTACGCCCGGCGCACCGGCGCGACCGTGCGGGAACTCGCCCGCAAGGTCGGCGGCTACGGCGGCCTGCAGATGGTCGGCACGGCCGCGCAGGTGGCCGACCGCATGGAGGAGTGGCTGGAGACCCGCGCCTGCGACGGCTTCAACGTGATGTTCCCGTTCGTGCCCGAGGGTCTCGACGACGTGGTCGACCGGCTGGTGCCGGAGCTGCAGCGGCGCGGGCTGTTCCGCCGGGACTACGCCGGGACGACGCTGCGCGACCATCTCGGCCTCGCGCGGCCGGCCAACCGCTTCTTCCCGCCCGACGCCCCGCCCGACGCCCCGGCTCGGCCAGGGGGCTGATCGACCCGCCGCGCGGGCCGGCGCGGGCCCGCGCCGTCGGGGTGCGTGGCGGATCATGCGAACGGCGCGAACCTCCGGTCGTGTCGCGCGGTTATTCTCGGATCGTCGCGCGCCGATGGGAGGGGATCGTGCTCGAGGCTGTTCCGCCCCTGTCCGGGTGCCGCGTCCTCGTCGTCGAGGACGAGTATCTCATCGCCAGCGAGGTCAAGCGCTGGTTGCACAGCGCCGGGGCCGAGGTGATCGGCCCGGTCCCGCGCGCGGATCTCGCCCTGGACCTGATCGCCGAGCAGACGCCCGACGCCGCGGTGCTCGACGTGAATCTGGGCGACGGGAACAGCGTCTATCCGGTCGCTGAGCGTCTCGGCGTCCTCGGCGTGCCGTACCTGTTCGCCACCGGCGACGTGCGGGTCACCGGCGCCCCGGCCCAGGCGAGCCGGCCCATCCTGGAGAAGCCGTTCGTGGCGGCGGAGCTGGTCCGGGCCGTGACCAGGCTCGTCGCGGCTGCCTGAGGCCGCCGCGCCGCCCGCGCGGCCTCAGAGGGGGCCCGGCCCGGGATGCGGGCCCATGCGCCGGCGGTCGTGCTCGATGGCGAAGACGTGGGCGTAGAGGTTCGCGACCCAGCCCCGTCCCTCGACCGTGAGGTCGAGGAACCGGATCGCGTCCCCGATCACGGGCTCGATCTTGCCCCAGAAGAACGATGGGTAGCGCTCCGCGAGGTCGGCCGGGCTGTCGTAGCCGAGTTCCGCGTTGACGCCGATCTCGGCGAATTCGTGGAACAGGGCGTTCAATTTGCGCGGGTAGAGCGGGTCGCCGAGCTGACCGATCAGGTCGGCCGCCCGCAGCAGCCCGGCCTCGGTCCCGGTCTCGCGATGGGAATCGTCCTCGGGGACCGGGAAGCGGGTCAGCTCGATCGCCCGGATGACCCGGGACGCGTCGACGAGATCGTGCGTGCCGAAGCGCTCCTGCACGGCCAGCTTCGAGCGCTCCACGTGGTAGGGCGCCAGCGCCGCATCCGAGGCGCCCCGGGGCAGGCTGACGGTCGTGCCCTGCGCGTCGATGACGAAGGCCTGCAGCCGGTCTCCGGCGCAGACGCCGCGCACGTAGCCGATGTCGTGGTAGAGGGCGGCCAGGATCATGTGCAGCCAGTCCTCGGGCGTGATACCTTGCTGCAGGAAGCGGCCGCGGAGGATGTCCTGGGCGACCAGGGTGACGAGGGCCGTGTGGTCGCCGTCATGGTAGAGGGCGTCGCTCCCGACGATCCGCTCGATCGTCAGGCGCGCCGCGGCCTCGATGATCTCGGCGTAGCGCGGCTCCCGGCTGCCGAAGGTCCGCTGGTAGGTCAGGGCCAGGTGCTCGCCGAGGGCGTCGGCGAGCATCTTGGTCGCGTCGAACATGGGATCCTCGCCGTCAGCTGCGTCGGGCGGCGCCGCGCCCGGCCGGGTCGATGGAGATCACGCGGATCGCCCCCCGCGATCGACGAGCCGCTCCTCGAGATAGGCCGCCGCGTCCGCGTAGAGTTCGTAGCGGCGCAGCAGCACTGCCCGCTTCTCGGCCTTGGTCGCCGCGTCGAGCTTGGCGCGGGCCCTGTCGGCGCGGGCGCGCAGCTTCCCGGCGAGCTTCTCGAAGGCGGCATCGATCCGCGCGCCGACCTTCTCGCCCTCGGCGCGCGCCGCATCCAAGTCGTCCCGTCGGCGCTTCGGCCCGGCCCTCTTCGCTTCTCCAGCCATGACGCATCTCCGGTCGCCCCGATCGGTGGCGGAACCGTATGACGGAACGATCACGGGCGCGACATGGGATCGGCCGCCGCGGGCGCGGCGCTTTCTCAGGCGTGTCACGGAACGCTGCTCTAGCTCGACCCCGCGACGCGCAGGAGAACCGGCGATGCGGCCCGACGACAGCTCTGCCCCGGATGCCACCTTGAACGCCAACGCGGATGCCACCCTGGAGGCGATCCGGCGTGACCTCGCCGACAGCTACGACGAGGAGCTGGAACTCGGGCTCGAGGAGGATCGCCTCGACCGGCTCGCGGCCGAGCTCGGCGGCGCGCCGCCCGATCATCTCGACCGCAAGGTCTATTTCCGCGCGCTGCTCCGGCTCCAGCACGAGCTGGTCCGGCTCCAGGACTGGGTGCAGGACCGGAAACTGCGCGTGGTCGTGCTGTTCGAGGGCCGCGACTCGGCCGGCAAGGGCGGCGTGATCAAGCGGATCACCCAGCGCCTCAATCCCCGCGTCTGCCGCGTCGCCGCCTTGCCCGCCCCGAGCGAGCGCGAGCGGACGCAATGGTATTTCCAGCGCTACGTCTCCCATCTGCCCGCCGGCGGCGAGATCGTGCTGTTCGACCGCTCCTGGTACAACCGCGCCGGCGTCGAGCGGGTCATGGGCTTCTGCACCGAGGCGGAAGTCGAGGAGTTCTTCCGGTCGGTCCCCGAGTTCGAGCGCATGCTGGTGCGGTCCGGCATCGTCCTGGTAAAATACTGGTTCTCGATCACAGATGCCGAGCAGGAATTCCGCTTCCGGATGCGGATCCACGATCCGCTCAAGCAGTGGAAGCTGTCGCCCATGGACGTCGAGTCGCGGCGCCGCTGGGAGGACTACACCCGGGCCAAGGAGGACATGCTGGCGCGGACCCATATCCCCGAGGCGCCCTGGTGGGTGGTCGAGGCGGTCGACAAGCGACGGGCCCGCCTGAACTGTATCAGCCACCTGCTCGACCAGATCCCCTACGGCAGCGTGGAGCACCCGGCGGTCCACTTGCCCGAGCGCCTGCGGCACGCGGACTACGTGCGCGGCCCGGTCCCCGCCGCGATGATCGTTCCGGCCGCGTTCTGATCGCGGCGCGGTGACGGCGCGGGAGTCGTGATCCTGTCGCGGTGGCGCGGCTATAGCGCCGCCATGGCGAAGCGCCCCATGACTCTCGACCTGTTCACGACCCTGGATATCGTCGATGACGACGTCTCGGCCGTCGTCGACGCCTATCTGGCCGATCCCACGCCCGGTTCGGTGGCGTTCGGGGACGGCTTCCGCATCGATCCCGCAGCCGCGGTGGCCTCGCATCCCTTCGCCCGGACGCTGATCGATCAGCCCTGGGCCGATGCCGGGCTGCGCCGGGCCGCCATCCGCGCCGCCATCCTGCTGGCGGAGCCGGAGCGGGTCTGACGGGATCGGCCACCGGTCGCGCGACGGTCGCGCGATATTTGTGGGGCTGGCATGCGGCTGTCATCGCGCTGGCATACCGCTGTCATGCGGCCGTCATGGGCGGGATGGCAGGTCGCCGCCACGGCGAACCTCCCGACCCTATGCCGCCACTCCGCCCGCCCGGTCCTGCCGTGGCGGGCTTTTGTATGCCCGCGGCTCGGCCATCGCGACGACGCGCGTCGGATCCTACGCCTAAAACGGTAGGTGTGCCGACCTCTGCCCACACGACGCCCGGTTGTAATCTGGGGCGGAGACGGCGCGGATGAACGGCGCGCCTTCACGGTGAACGATCGGTTTACCCAAACCGCACAATTGCGCCGACCGCTCCGATCCGGGCGCGATCGGCGGGCGTTCTACGGGCAGGTCCACCGGAGACGTGCTGACATGCTGATCCTCAACCCGATGACCGGCCAGATGGTCGAGGTGCGCGTGCCCCGGCCGAAGCCGAAGGCCGCCTGAGCGCGCCAGCTCTCCGTCCGCTTCCCCGCACGCCCGCGGCCCAGGCGGCGTGCCCCTCCAGCCCCGCACGACCCATGCTGCCGACCGATCTCGACCGACCCGCCGAACTGACCCTCTGGCCGGGCTACGCGCCGGCCCGGGTGGCCGTGTCGCACAGTTTCCCGACGCTGCGGGCCGCCCTCGCCGCCGCGGTCGCGGCGATCGACGCCGAGGATGCCAATCCCTGGATCATTACCGAGGGCGGCGACATCCTCGCTCCGGGATGGATCCGCGCGAACACCGCGGGCGCCGTCCTGCAGTAGCCGGACGTCAGCCGGCGAGCTGGTCCGCGCCGCGGTTGCGCCACCGGTACTCGCTCGGCGAGATCCCGTAGCTGTCCTTGAAGCGGCGGCTGAAATGGCTCTGGGTGCAGAAGCCGCAGCTGTAGGCCAGCTCTCCGACGGCCAGATGGGCGAAGCCGGGATCGGCGAGACGCTGCGCGGCGGTCTCCAGCCGCCGCCGCCAGATCCAGTCGGCGATGTTGCGGTCCTGCTCGCGGAACAGGGCCTGGAGGTGGCGCAGCGACACGCCGACGGCCGCCGCGAGCCGGGCGGGGTCGAGGTTCAGGTCGCCGAGATGGGCCTCGATGTGGGCCAGCGCGCGCTGGAAGATCAGGACGCCCTGGATGTTCTTGGGGGTCTCGTGCGCGAGGCGTTCCGCGATGCTCGCGACGATGAGATCGACGCCGACCGACGCCATGCGGTTCGACATGTCCGGCGTCAGGCGCTCCGCGTTGCGGACCAGTTCCTGGAAAAAGGTCGTGACCATCGACGTGCCGACTTGATCCGCGCCGATCGTGAGGCACGTGAACCGGCGCGTCGAGCCGAGGGCGCGCTCCAGGGCCGCGCGCGGCAGCTCGACGAACAGCGTCTGCGTGTCGACGTCGGAGCCCATCGTCGCCGGCCGACGGTCCATCACGACGATGTCGCCGGGATTCTGGATCGCGGTGCGGTCGTCCTGCGCGCTGAACACGCGGCCCTTGAGCGTGATGGCGACGTTCAGGGTCTCGTACTTGCCGTGCCGGCGGATCGTGTCCGGGGTCGCGACGGTGGTGACGGCGCTCTGCGTCACGCGCGTGATCAGCAGCGGCCCGACCTCCGCGGCCTCCAGTGTGCCGGTGAAAGC
Organism: Methylobacterium sp. 275MFSha3.1; assembly: GCF_900108435.1. NCBI lineage: Bacteria > Pseudomonadati > Pseudomonadota > Alphaproteobacteria > Hyphomicrobiales > Methylobacteriaceae > Methylobacterium > Methylobacterium sp. 275MFSha3.1. Next base: position 332,566 of record NZ_FNWP01000002.1, read on the forward strand.
GTGCGCCGCGGCAGGCGTAAGTTCGACCGGCACGATCCGCTCGAAGATCGTCTCACGCCAGAGGCGGAAACTGTCTTTCGGCTTGAAATCCGCCGTAGAGAACAAAGTCCTCATCGTAAATTCTTGTATTCATGCTTCGCCGCGCGCGCTCGGGAAAACGGTAGCACGCTTTCAGGCAAGCGCAACGGCGCCGACCAACCTAAGAAGGTTCTCGACCTTGTCAGGAGCCCATAACGTGTCCGATTCGTCCCTCGTCAGCCCTCAATCCAATATCGTGCTGACGGCAGGGCTCGTCGCTGCCTACGTATCGAACAATCGGGTTCCGACCGCCGACCTTCCGACCCTCATCGCGCAGTGTCACGACGCGATCACCGCGCTGGCCGCCAACGGGGCGGCGTCGATCGAGGCGGCTGGGGACACGGACGCGCTGCGCGACCGGCCTACCGCCGCGCAGATCCGCAGCTCGATCCGGCCCGACGGCATCGTGAGCTTCATCGACGGGCGCCGGTACAAGACGCTCAAGCGCCATCTCACGGCCCACGGCCTGCACCCGCAGAGCTACCGCGAGCGCTACGGTCTGCCGGCCGACTATCCGATGGTCGCGCAGGAATATGCCGAGCGCCGGTCCGCGCTGGCGCGCTCCATCGGCCTCGGCGTGCCGGGCGAGCGCGCCGCCTGAGCCGACCCGCCTCGGCAGGCCGCGGCTGATTCGTGGCTGGCTCTCTCGGCCTCAGGCGGCCGCGTGCCGTCCGTCGGGCAGCAGATCCCGGCTCGCCTGCTCGATCCGTTTGAGCCAGTCCTCGGCCGCCGCCGCCCGCAGGGTCGCGGCCTCGGCCCGCGCCTCGGCCTCCCGGACGCGCCGGTCGGCTTCCGCCTCGCGTTCGTGGACCTGCCGCGCCGCCTGCGCCCGCGCCTCCTCCAGGAGCGCCCGCAGGGTCCGGATCTCCTGTTGGGCGGCCTCCAGATCCGCGGCCAGCGTCTCGCAGGCGGTCGATTGCTGGTGCAGGCGCTGATCCTGCGCCTGCTTCGCGACGGTCGCGGCCGACAGGGTGTCGAGGATCTGGCTCCAGTCCGCCACCGGCCGCGACGGCGTCTCCGGATCGGGTTCGGGGGACGCTTCGGAACGCGCCGCCGGGCTCGGTGCGTCGGCCACGAGGGGGCCGTCGGCGACCCCCGGAGCCGGCTCCGTCGGTTCTCCGCGCTCACGCGCGATGCGGGCGTCGAGCTGGGCCCAGAACGTCGCGTTCATCGCCGTGGCGGTTCCGCCGGGTCCGCGCCGGTCACGAAGCCGCCCGCGTCGCGGAAGCCCGAGCGCGGGCGTCCTGTGTGCTGCCCGCCTGGCCGGTCCCCTGTCCGCCCGGCTGCATCACGAATTCCGCGTCGATCGTCTCGGCGATGCGCTGGAGCATCTGCTCCGCCGCCGCGGCCCGCTCCTCGGCGGCCGCGGCCCGGTCCTCGGCGGCCTGGATCAGCTTGATCGCCTGCGCGTGGACCTCGTGGGTCTCCCGCTCGGCCGCCAGCACCTGGGCGCGGGCCGCGTCCATGTCGGCGCGCACCTGCCGCAGCAGGTCCTGGACGTGCGTCTCCTGCTCCTGCGCCCGGTCCTCGACGTCCCGGATGTAGCGCGCCGCGCCCTGCACCCGCTCCAGCAGGTCGGGCCACCGCTCGACCGGCGACGGGTTCTGGTTGCGCCCCTGCGCCGAGACGCGCTCGTCCGCGGCGAGCAGGACGAGGTTGCCGGTGCGGATCCGGGTCGTCGGCTCGCGGGCGTCGCGCGCGACGGCATCGATCTGGTCCAGCGCCTCGGCCTTGGGGTGCTTCGTCTGTTCCATCACGCGTCCTGCCGACAGGGTGCAGCGCAAGCCTTCGGTGAGGCATCGGCGTCTGCCTCACAGCGACGGAAAATGGTTAACAACTCCTTAATGTTCGCGCTAGGGTTGCGCTGCCGCGGCGATACCCGCGCGACGTCGCGCGCGGGACCGCCGGATCGCGGGCCGTCTCACGGGTAGCGGACGGGCTGCGGGTCCTCCGGCAGCGGGATGAACTCGGCGTCGTTCGGCACGGTGTCGAACCGGCCCTGGCGCCAATCCTCCTTGGCCTGCGCGATCCGCTCGGGCCGGGACGAGACGAAGTTCCACCACAGGTGGCGCGGGCCGTCCATTGGCTCGCCGCCCAGCACCATGAACCGGGCCGATTCCGTGGCGTGCACGCTGATGCGGTCGCCGGGGCGGAACACCAGCAGCTGGCCGGGGCCGAAGCCGTCGCCGGCGATCTCGATGGCGCCCGCGACCGTGTAGATCGCCCGCTCGTCGTAAGTCGGATCGAGGGGCAGGACGGCGCCGGCCTCGAGGGCCACGTCGGCGTAGACCATCGGGCTCGAGGTCCGGACCGGCGAGCGCGCGCCGAAGGCCTCGCCGGCGATCAGCCGGACGGTCTTGCCCTCGCCGGTGAGGACCGGCAGCGCGGCGGCGTCGTAGTGCTCGAAGGCGGGGGCGTTCTCCTCGTCCCGGTCCGTCAGCGCGACCCAGCTCTGGATGCCGAACAGCCGGGAGCCGGTCTGACGCAGCGTCGGGGCGGTGCGCTCCGAGTGCGTGATGCCGCGGCCGGCGGTCATCCAATTCAGCTCGCCCGGCCGGATCGGCAGCTCCGTGCCGAGGCTGTCGCGGTGCATGATCTCGCCGTCGAACAGGTAGGTGACGGTGGAGAGGCCGATATGCGGGTGCGGCCGCACGTCCATGCCCTGCCCGAGGAGGAATTCCGAGGGGCCCATCTGGTCGAAGAAGATGAAGGGGCCGACCATCCGGCACTCGGTCGAGGGCAGCGCCCGGCGCACCGCGAAGGAGCCGAGATCGCGCGAGCGGGGCACGATCAGGGTCTGGATCGCGTCGCAGCTGAAATGGTCGCCCGGGATCGGGTCATCGGCACTGTGCCAGCTCATCGCCTTGCTCCTCCGCGCGGGGATCGGCCCCCCATCTGCAGGCATCCTGGACCGGGAGCGGCCGGGTTGGAACAGAAACGATCGAAACGCATCGTTTCCGAAAAATCGCCCGATCGTCCCGGCCGGGGCGACGGCCTACCAGGGTGTCGGCTTGGGGTTGCGCTCGTCGAAGCCGCGCTGGTGCCAGTACGGGTAGATCGGGGTCTCCTGGCTCGCCGCGTCGAGCCGGGCGACCTGCTCGGCCGTCAGGGTCCAGCCGAGGGCGCCGAGGTTCTGCTTCAACTGCTCCTCGTTGCGGGCGCCGACCACGATGTTGCACACGGTCGGCCGGGTCAGCAGCCAGTTGAGCGCCACCTGCGCCACCGTCTTGCCGGTCTCGGCCGCCACGGCGTCGAGGGCGTCGACCACGCCGAACAGGTAGTCGTCGGAGACCGGCGGCCCGCCCTCGGCGCCGCCGGCGGCGATGCGGCCGCTCTGGTTGGCCTGTCCGCGGCGGATCTTGCCGGTGAGACGGCCCCAGCCCAGCGGGCTCCAGACCATCAGGCCGACGCCCTGGTCGAGGCCGAGCGGCATCAGCTCCCACTCGTAGTGCCGGCCGATCAGCGCGTAGTAGCCCTGGTAGGCGACGTAGCGGGCGAGCCCGTGGCGCTCGGAGGTCGCGAGCGCCTTCATCAGCTGCCAGCCCGAGAAGTTGGAGGCGCCGATATAGCCGATCTTGCCCGCGCGGGTGAGGTCGTCGAGCGCCCGCAGCGTCTCGTCCACGGGGGTGAGGGCGTCGAAGCCGTGCATGAAGTAGACGTCGATATGGTCGGTGCCGAGCCGCTTCAGGCTGGCCTCGCAGGCGCGGACCAGGTGGTAGCGCGAGGAGCCGACCTGGTTCAGCTCGTCGTTGAACCGGAAGGTCGCCTTGGTGGAGATCAGCGCCCGGTCGCGCTTGCCCTTCAGGGCCTGGCCCAGGATCTCCTCCGAGGCGCCGCCCGAGTAGATGTCGGCCGTGTCGAAGAAGTTGACGCCGGAGTCGAGGCAGAGATCGACCATGCGGGTCGCCTCGGCGACGTCCGTCTGCCCCCAGCGCTGGAAGAATTCGTTCGTGCCGCCGAAGGTGCCGGTGCCGAAGCTGAGCACCGGCACGGTGAGGCCGGAGCGTCCGAACTGCCTGTAGTCCATCGAGTCCTCGTCGCGATCGCGGCCGCCGCGCGGCGGCGCGCCTGCCGGATCAACGCGCCGCGCCGCCCGGTTTTCCCGGCCGGCGCGGGCCGTCAGCGCCGCGACTCGACGACCGGCGCCCCGTCGCAGCGCTGGCCGGCGGCCGCGCCCGTGCGCCGGCCGGGCGGCAGGGCGTCCGGCGACCCGGCCTTCTCGGCCAGGATCGCGACGTTCGCCGTCATCCCGGCCGCCAGCACGATCGGGCAGGGCACGTCGTCGAGGTCGATCCGGATCGGCACCCGCTGCGCCAGCCGGACCCAGGTGAAGATCGGGTTGACCGTCGGCAGCCCCTGGACGCCCGGGGCGGCGTCGGCGACGCTGATCCCGCGGCCGAGGCCGGTGACGCGCCCCCGGATCGGACGGTCTGGCCACGCCATCAGCGACACGCGCGCGGCGTCGCCCGCGCCGATGCGCGGGAGCTGCGTCTCCTCGAAATAGCCCTCGATCCAGAAGCTGTCGCCGTTGACCAGCGTCAGCGCCGGCTGTCCCGTGGCGGCGAACCCGCCCTCCTGCAGCAGCAGGTTGGTGACCCAGCCGTTCACGGTTGCCCGCAGGGTCGTGCGCTCCAGGTTGAGCCGCGCCTGCGCCAGCGCGCCCTCCGCCTGGACCACGTCGGCCTGGGCGGCCTGCGCCTGGCCGCTGGTCGTCTGCTTCTGCTGCGGCGTGGTGGCGAGGTCGTCGAGATCGGCGGTGCGCTGCGCGATCCCCGCGAGGTACCCGGCCCGCGCCCGGGCGCTGGCGAGGGCGCCCTCGGCCTGGGTCACGGCGTTCCTGAACGTGCCGGGATCGATCGTGAACAGCACGTCGCCCTTGCGGACGAACTGGTTGTCGCGGACCCGGACCGCCACCACCGTGCCGGAGACCTCGGGCGCCACCTGCACGGTGTAGACGCGCACGCGCCCGTCCCGGGTCCAGGGCGTGTAGGCGTAGTAGAGGAAGGCGAGGTAGGCGAGGCCCACGGCCGCCGCCAGCGCCAGCAGGGTGGCGGCGACGTTGTAGGCGGGCGGCGGCTGCCAGTCGCGCAGCGACGGTCGCGGTTTCAGGGCCATCTCACGGGCCCTGGACGCGCAGGGACAGGATCAGCAGCGCCGTCACGGCGGTCAGGAGGCTGAAGTCGAACAGGGCGCGGTTCCAGACAAGGTGGTTGATGCCGATCCAGTCCAGGATCCAGCGCAGGGCCCAGGTGATCACCAGGGCGGCGAGCAGGCAGATCACCGCGGGCTCGACGAAGAGCCCCAGCACGTCGACCGCCCGCAATCCGACCACGCCGATCACGCCCGCCCTCCCGGATCGAGGTTCGGCCAGCCCGCGCGGTCGAGATCCGACACGAGGGCGGCCAGCGCCCCGATGCGCTCCGCCTGGAGCGGCAGGGTCGCCCGGTCGGCGAGCGCGCGCAAGGGATCCGGCGCCGTCTCCGGCCCCGCCGGACGGGACGCGGCGAGCCGCGCCCAGACCGCCCGGCCGACGCGGCGGCCCTCCCGGTCGTCCGTCTCCCGCAGGGCGAGCAGCAGGAGCCCGACGACGAGCAGGCGCTCGCCGCTCCGGGCCGCCGCGTCGTCCGCGCCGATGAGGGCGAGCCGGCCGAAGCCCCGGGCGAGGTAGCGGTCGAGCGGCGGCAGCAGGAGCGCCGGGTCGAGGGCCGCGCCCCGCACCGACCGGACCAGCCGGCGTCGGGCCCGCAGGCGCAGGGTCGCGGCGCTCACCGGCGGCGGCAGGGCGGCGAACGCGATCGCCGCCACCGCCATGCCGAGCAGCTCGGCCAGCACGGTGTTGAGCGAGTCGGCGAGGTCGTAGGTCATCGGGTTCTTGGGATCGAGCACGCCGAAGACGAAGAACCCGAAGCCGATCCCGTAGATCGCGCGCTTGTTGGCGCGGCCGACCACCGCCAGCATCGCGACCGGCAGCAGCACCGCGGCCAGGAGCGCGAAGCTCCCGGTGGTCGTCAGCAGGGTGTAGCGGACGGTGAGCCCGACCACGCCGGCGAGCAGCGCGCCGACCAGGAAGGCGCGGGATTCCGCCCGCGGGTCGGCATGGGCGGCGAGCAGGACGCAGACGAGGCTCGCCCAGGTCGCGGCGCCGGCCCCGTGCGACCAGCCGGTGACGTACCAGAAGCCGTTGACGAGCAGGACGGCGGCGGCGGTGCGCAGGGCGTTGTCGAAGGCGTGCCAGCCGTCCCAGTCCAGGTCGTTCCACAGGAGCAGGTGCGGGCGGAACGGGACGCGCCGCCGGCCCACGCGCCCGCCGGCCCGCAGGAGCCGCGCCGAGACCCGGACGCGCCCGACCTGCCGGACGGCGATCGCCCCGCCGGCCCCGATCAGGTCGGTCGAGCGCGATCCCGGCCGGTCCGGCAGCAGCGCCCGCAGCAGGCCCGCGGCGAGCACCCGCCGCAGCCGGGGGGCGGCGTTGCGGATGCCGCGGCCGCCGGAGCGCAGGGAGGGCTGCTCGGTGAACGTGTCGGTGACCTCCTCGCCCAGGGTCATGACCGCGGCGATCGGCATCGGGCCGGGCCGCTCGCCCCGCCGCAGGGCGGCCATCCAGGCGTCGCAGGCCTCCGCGGCCGCCTCGAGCCGCCCCGCCAGGGCGCGGCTGACGGCGGGGACGCCCGGCGCCACGAACACGTTCGACGCGTAGGCGCAGCCGATCCCGAGCAGGATCGTCGAGCAGCGGTCGACGCCGATCTGGAACACCGCCTCCGGGTTCTGCACGTCGGCCAGCGCGATGATCGGCACGGTGAAGCCCATCGAGGCGAAGCCGTAGGCGCGCTGGCCGCTCTCGACGCTGGAGGCCGCGGTGAGCAGGCCCATCCACAGGGCCAGCGCGAGGTCGAAGGCCAGGGTCGCCTGGGCGAAATTGGCCACCAGCACCATCGCGACGGTGACGCCCACCAGCGTGCTGCCGGCGCGCCACAGGCTCTTGCGCAGGGAGGCCGCGCGGGTGGCGAGCGTCACCGAGATGACCGTCCAGCCGGCCCAGTGCGGTAGCGCCAGCTCGAGCCACATGGCGAGCCAGACCGCCGCGATGGCGGTGAGCGCGATGCGCACGGCCTCGGCCGCCTCGCGCGGCCACCACGCCGCGAGGCGCTGCAGGAGGACCGGCGCGTCCTCGGAGAGCGCGACCTCACCGGCCACGGCGCGGCCTCGCCGGCCGGGCCGGGTCCGGGAACCCGGCTGCAGGCTCAGTCATAGTGCTCGGCGATGTCGACCTTCCCCTTGAACACCCGGTAGACCACCAGGGTGTAGATCAGGGTGATCGGCAGGACCACGATCCCCGCCCCCCAGAACATGAAGGACAGGCTCGCCTCCGGCGCCGCCGCCTCGGTCACCGTCACGCTGAACGGCACCATGTAGGGCAGGAACGAGGCGGCGAGCGTCGCGAAGGCGGCGGCGAAGATCAGCGCCACCAGCGGGAAGGGCAGGGCATCGATCCGGCGCCGCGCCGCGTAGAGGAGCCCGGCGCAGGCCGCGGCCCCCACGAGCGGCAGGACCAGCATCTCGGGCCGCTCGACCCAGCGGTGCAGCACCCGCAGGTTCATCGCCAGCGCGTACGCGAAGGCCGCGCCGAGGAAGACCAGGACGCCCAGCAGGAGCCGCGGCAGCAGCCGGAAGCCGAGGTCGCGCACGTCGGACTCGGTCTTGCCGCACAGCCACGCGGCGCCGAGCAGCGCGTAGCCGAGGCACAGGCCGAGGCCGCAGAGCAGCGAGAACGGCGTGAGCCACGTGAACGCCCCGCCGGCGTAGAGCCCGCCCTGCACCGGCAGCTCCTGCACGAGCGCCCCGACCGTCACGCCCTGCACGAAGGCCGCGCAGTAGGAGCCGCCGACGAAGCCCGCGTCCCAGACCCGCCGCAGCCGCCGGGACTTGTAGCGGAACTCGAAGGCGACGCCGCGCAGGATCAGGGCCGCGAGCATGAGGAGGAGCGGCAGGTAGAAGGCCGAGAGCAGCAGCGCGTAGACCGTCGGGAAGGCGCCGAACAGGATCGTGGCGGCGAGCACCAGCCAGGTCTCGTTGCCGTCCCAGACGGGGGCGATCGCCTGCATCATGTGCCGGCGCGCCGTCTCGTCCGGGGCGATCCCGAACAGCATGCCGACGCCGAGGTCGAACCCGTCGAGCAGCACGTAGAGCATCAGGGTGAGGGCGAGGGCGGCGGCCCAGAATTCGATCACGGCTGCTCACTCCGCCGGATTGCTGCTGGGGGTGCCGGGACTGTCGCCCGGCACGGCGAGCGGCCGCTTGGGGTTGGCGGCGCTCCCCGCACGGGCCGGGGTCGGCAGGATGCCGGCCTTGAGCATGCGGTAGATGTAGACGGTGCCGGCCGCGAAGATCAGCGCATAGACCGCGCCGAACACGGCGAGCGAGGTCGCAACCTGCGGCGCGGCCAGGAACGGCGTCGCCGCGTCGGCGGTGCGCAGCTGGCCGTAGACGGTCCAGGGCTGGCGCCCGACCTCGGCGGTGAACCATCCGGTCAGCGTCGCCACGAAGCCCAGCGGGAACGACAGGAAGATCGCCCATTGCAGCCAGCGCGCCCGCTCCAGCCGCCCGGTGGCGTAGAAGGCCATCCCGCCCCAGGCCAGCGCCAGCATCAGCAGCCCGCAGCCGACCATGATGCGGAAGGCGAAGAACGGGATCAGCACCGGCGGCCGGTCGGCCTTGGGGATGTCCTTGATGCCGATCACCTTGCCGGTGAGGGTGCCGTCGTCGATCAGGCTGCCGATCGGGGCGGGCAGCGCGATGACGAAGTGGTTCTTCTCCTGCGCCTCGTCGGGCCACGCGAACAGGATCTCGCCGGCCGGTGCCTGGCTCTCCCAGTGGCCCTCGATCGCGGCGATCTTCGAGGGCTGGTGCTTGACGACGTAGTCGCCGGTGAGGTGGCCGAAGAACAGCTGCAGCGGCACCAGGATCGCGGCGAGGCCGAGCCCCATCCGGATCATGGCGCGGGCCTCGATCCGATCGCTGCCGCGCAGCATGTACCACGCCCCCGTCGCGGCCACGCAGAAGCTGGTGGTGACGTAGGCGGCCAGGACCATGTGGGGGAAGCGGACCCAGACGACCCCGTTGAAGATGATCGCCCACCAGTCCGTCGGTACGAACACGCCGTCCGGGCGCTGGGCGAAGCCGGTCGGGTACTGCATCCACGAGTTGTTCACGAGGATCCAGAAGGACGACAGGCTGGTGCCGAGGCAGACCATCAGGCAGGCGAATAGGTAGAACCAGCGCGGCACCCGCCTGCGGCCGAACATCAGCACCCCGAAGAACGAGGCCTCGAGCGCGAAGGCCGTGAAGCTCTCGTAGCCGAGGAGCGGCCCCTGGATCGGGCCGGTGCGGCGGGCGAGCTCGCTCCAGTTGGTGCCGAACTGGAACGCCATGACGATGCCGGAGACGACGCCGAGCCCGAAGGCGACGGCGAAGATCTTGAGCCAGAAGTCGAACAGGCGGTCGTAGACCGGCTCGCGCGCGATCATCGCCCGCGCCTGCAGGAAGGCGAGCCAGGCCGCCAGCCCGACCGTGAAGGCCGGGAAGATGATGTGGAACGACACCGTGAAGGCGAACTGGATGCGCGAGAGCATCAGGGCGGAGATGTCCATCGTTCCTCTCTCCGGCCGAAGCTCGCCGGTCCGCCGCCGCGGGCCGGGCGCGTCGCACCCTCAGATGCCCGCCGGCGGGGCGCGGGGAACCGCGCCTCGCGAACCTGTCAGACGTTGTCGATCCTCAGGACCGGCGCCGTCTCGGCCCGGGTGCGGCGGCAGGCCTCGGCGTCCCGCTTGAGGTCGATGCCGTAGGTCGGGATCACCGCCTTGAGGCGGGGCAGCCAGGCATCCGGCGTGAGCCGGTCGGCGAAGCACTTTTCCAGGACCTCGACCGCGATGAAGGCCGCCGTCGAGGCGCCGGGCGAGGCGCCGAGCAGCGCGCAGATCGAGTTGTCGGCCGCGGCCACCAGCTCCGTGCCGAATTCGAGGTAGCCTTCCTCCAGCGGGTTCGCCTTGCCGGTCGGCTTGATCGTCTGCACCCGCTGGCCGGCCACCGCCGAGGTCCAGTCCTGCTTCAGCGCCTTGGGGAAGAAGTCCTTGAGGGTCGCGAACTGGTGGTCGGAGCTCTGGAGCACCTGGCCCACGAGGTACTCGGTGAGCGCGACGTTGTCCTTGGCGACGTCCAGCAGCGGCACGATGTTGTGCGGTGTCAGCGCGGTGAACAGGTCGGTGAGCGACCCGTGCTTCAGGAAGCGCGACGAGAAGCCCGCGTAGGGCCCGAACAGCAGCGAGCGTTTGCCGCCGATGATGCGGGTGTCGAGGTGGGGCACCGACATCGGCGGCGAGCCGGAGGCGGCCTTGCCGTAGACCTTGGCGTGGTGGCGCGCGCTGACCGCGTCGACGTCGCAGCGCAGCCAGATCCCCGAGACCGGGAAGCCGCCGTAGCCGCGCCCCTCCGGGATCTTCGAGGCCTGCAGCAGCGGCAGCGAGCCGCCGCCCGCGCCGATGAACACGAACTTGGCCGTCACGGTCTGGCGCGTGCCGTCGTAGGTGTCCTCGACGGTCACGGCCCAGCGGCCGTCGTCGACCCGGTCCAGGGCGACGACCTTGCGGTTGTAGTGGACGGCGAAGCCGGGCTGCGCCGCGAGTTGCTTGACCAGCAGGTGCGTCAGGGCGCCGTAATCGACGTCCGTCCCGGTGACGATCCGGGTGGCGGCGATCGGCTCGCCGGGATCGCGGCCCTCGATGATCAGCGGCGCCCAGCCGGCGATGACCTGCGGGTCCTCGCTGTACTCCATGCCATGATAGCAGTGGTGCGCCGACATCGCGGCGTAGCGCGCCTTGAGGAAGGCGACGTTCTCGGCCCCCCAGACGAAGCTCATGTGCGGGCAGGGATGGATGAAGGCGCGGGGGTCCGGGATCGCGCCCTTCCTCACCAGATGCGCCCAGAGCTGGCGCGAGATGTCGAACTCGGTGTTCACCTCCAGGGCCTTGGCGATGTCGACGCTGCCGTCGGGGCGCTGGGGGGTGTAGTTCAGCTCGCAATTGGCCGCGTGGCCGGTGCCGGCGTTGTTCCAGCCCTCCGAGCTCTCCTGCGCGCAGTCGTGCAGCGTCTCGAACATCGCGATCCTGAGCGACGGCTCCAGCTCCTTCAGCATCGTGCCGAAGGTCGCGCTCATGATCCCGGCGCCGATCAGCACCACGTCGGGAGCGTCGTCGAAGCTCATGGCGGCCATCGGGCCCCTCCTCAGGCGGTCTTGTTCGGGACGAAGGGGAGCCGGGCCTCGGCGCCGGGGGCGAGGATCACGTAGGCCCGGCACCAGGGCTCGTCGTCGACGAGGCGCCAGGAATGGCCGGAGCCGGCCGTGTCCTCGGCGATGAGGATGTCGCCGGGGCGGATCGTGAAGTGCGCGCCGGCCCTCGTCTGGAAGTCGAGGGTGCCGCGCAGGGTGATGACGAACTGCCGGGTCGGCGCCGCGTGCCACGCGTAGGTCCCGCCGGCCTGGGTCTCGCGGAAGGAGATCGAGACCACGTCGGTCGTGCCGCTGAGGATGTCGCCGCGCTCGCCGTGGGGCAGGTCGATGACGCCTTCCTCGAAGTAGGAATTGTCGTCGTCACCGGTCCAGATGCGTACGCAGCGGATCATCGGGCAGAGCTCCGGCTTCGGAAGGGCGCCTCAGCGCCAGAGGTTGGTCTTGGCGAGGTCGATGATCTCGGTGCCGCGCCCGTCGATGACCGCCCGGGCGAGCCACATCCCGAAGCCCGTCACCTGCTCGAGGCCGACCTTCGGCGGCATCGACAGCTCCTGGCGGGCCGAGACGACGTCGAGCAGCGCCGGACCGTCATGGGCGAGCATCGCGGCCATCGCGTCCGGCAGCGCGGCCGGGTCCTCCACGCGCCGGGCGAAGATGCCGGCCCCGCTCGCCATGGCGGCGAAGTCCGGGTTCACCAGCTCGACGCCGGTCTCGAGGAAGCCCGCCGCCTTCATCTCCATCTCGACGAAGCCCAGCGTGCCGTTGTTCAGCACCACGATCTTCACCGGCAGCTTGTGCTGGTTGAGGGTCAGCAGGTCGCCCATCAGCATGGCGAAGCCGCCGTCGCCGGAGAACGAGATGATCTGCCGCCCGGGATAGGCCGCCTGCGCGCCGATCGCCTGCGGCAGGGCGTTGGCCATCGAGCCGTGGTTCAGCGAGCCGATCAGCCGGCGCTTGCCGTTCATGGCGAGGTAGCGCGCCGCCCAGATCGTCGGCGTGCCGACGTCGAAGGTGAAGACCGCGTCCTCGGAGGCCGCCTCGCTGAGCGTCCGGGCGACGTATTGCGGGTGGATCTTGCCGCCGGGCTTGCCCACCGCCAGCGCGTCGAGCCCGGCGCGGGCCTTGCGGTAATGGGCGAGGCTGTCGTCGAGATGTGCCCGGTCGGTCTTGGCCTGCAGCTTCGGGAGCAGCGCCGCGATCGTCTCCCCGACGTCGCCGATCAGGCCGAGATCGATCCGGCAGTGGCGCCCGAGGCTCCCGGCCCGCAGGTCGACTTGCGCGACCTTGGCGTCGTCCGGGTAGAACTGGCGGTAGGGGAAGCCGGTGCCGAGCAGCAGCAGGGTGTCGCAGTCGAGCATCGCCCGGTAGCCCGACGAGAAACCGATCAGGCCGGTCATGCCGACGTCGTAGGGATTGTCCCACTCGACGTGCTCCTTGCCGCCGAGCGCGTGGACGACAGGCGCCTTCAGCGCCTCGGCGAGTTGCAGCAGCTCCGCGTGGGCGCCGGCGCAGCCGCGGCCGCAGAACAGGGTCACGCGCCCGGCCGCGTTGAGCATCCCGGCGAGCGCGTCGAGGTCCGCCTCGCGCGGGCGCACCACGGGCGGGGGCGGCACCAGGGCGGCGGAGAGTTCGGGCGCGTTCCCCGGCATGGCCATGAGGCCGACATCGCCGGGGATCACCACGACGGCGACCCCGCGCTCGGCGATGGCGACGCGCATCGCGGTCTCGATCACGCCGGGCAGCTGGGCCGGCGAGGAGACCAGCTCGCAGTAGTGGCTGCATTCCTGGAACAGGTTCTGCGGGTGCGTCTCCTGGAAGTAGCCCCGGCCGATCTCCGCCGAGGGGATCTGGGCCGCGATGGCCAGCACGGGCACGCGGGAGCGGTGCGCGTCGAACAGGCCGTTGATCAGGTGCAGGTTGCCCGGCCCGCAGGAGCCGGCGCAGACCGCGAGTTCGCCGGTCAGGTGCGCCTCGGCGCCGGCCGCGAAGGCGGCGCTCTCCTCGTGGCGCGTGTGGATCCAGGCGATCGAGCCGTCCTGGCGCAGGGCCTCGGTCAGGCCGTTGAGGCTGTCACCGACTACGCCGTAGATGCGCTTCACGCCGGCCTGCGCCAGCGCCCGGACGAACAGATCGGCGACCTTCGTGCTCATGGTGTCTCGCTCAGCTGAGGGGGGCGGACGGACGGTCCCGGCGCGCTTCAGGCGCCGGCCAGCCCGTGGCCGATCATCGTCCTGGGATCGCACACCGCGTCGAAGCGCTCGGCCGGGACGCCCTCGGCCAGGGCGGCCGCGCGCAGGGTCGTGCCCTCGTCGTTGGCGCGGTGGGCGATCTTCGAGGCGAGGTCGTAGCCGATCACCGGCGACAGGGCCGTGACCAGCATCAGCGACTGGTTCACGGTCTCGTCGATCCGCGTCCGGTTGAGTTCGGTGCCCGCGACCGAGTAGGTCCGGAACTTCTCGCAGGCGTCGCCCAGCACGCGGATCGAATGCAGCGTGTTGTTGATGATGATCGGGCGCATCGCGTTGAGCTCGAAGTTGCCCTGCGAGCCCGCGAAGGCGACCGCGTTGTCCTCGCCGATCACCTGGATGCAGACCATCACCAGGGCCTCGCACTGGGTCGGGTTGACCTTGCCGGGCATGATCGAGGAGCCCGGCTCGTTGGCGGGCAGCAGCAGCTCGCCGAGGCCGCAGCGGGGCCCCGAGGCGAGCCAGCGCATGTCGTTGGCGATCTTCATCAGTGCGACCGCGAGCCCGCGCACCGCCGCCATGGCGGCGACCGTGGCGTCCAGCGACCCCTGCGCGGCGAACTTGTTGGGCGCCGTGACGAACGGCTTGCCGGTGAGATCGGCGATCTTGGCGGCGATCTCCGCGCTGAACCCTTCCGGGGCGTTGAGGCCGGTGCCGACCGCGGTGCCGCCGGCCGCTAGCTTGTACAGCCCGGCGCGCGACGCCTCGACGAGGGCCAGCGCGTCGCGCATCTGCGCCACGTAGCCCGACCATTCCTGGCCGACGGTGAGCGGCGTCGCGTCCTGCAGGTGGGTCCGGCCGGTCTTGACCACGTCCATCCAGGCCCGCGCCTTGGCGTCGATCGCGTCGGCCAGCGCCCGCGCCTTGGGGAGCAGGACCTCGTCGAGTTCGAGCACCGTGGCGACGTGCATCGCGGTCGGGAAGGTGTCGTTCGACGACTGGCCCATGTTAACGTGGTCGTTCGGGTGGACCGGGCTCTTGGAGCCGAGCACACCGCCGAGGAGCTGGATCGCGCGGTTCGACAGCACCTCGTTGACGTTCATGTTGGACTGGGTGCCGGAGCCGGTCTGCCAGACGTAGAGCGGATAGTGCGCGTCGAGCTTGCCCGCGATCGTCTCGTCGGCGGCCTGGACGATGGCCTGCGCGCGCCAGTCTTCCAGGCGGCCGGCGGCGGCGTTGACCAGGGCGGCGGCCTTCTTGACGTAGCCGTAGGCGTGGTAGACCCGCTTGGGCATGCGATCGTCGCCGATCGAGAAGTGCTGGAGCGAGCGCTGCGTCTGCGCGCCCCAGTAGCGGTCCGCCGGCACGTCGATCCCGCCCATCGAGTCCGTCTCGTGCCGCATCCCGGTGGCGGCGATGCCGATCGGAACGTCGCGCAGGATGGGGTGGCCCGGGGCAGACTCGTTCATCGTCATCCTTCTCGGTGTCGGACCGTCTGGCACAGTGCGAGACGGGTTCAGCGAACCGGGTGCGCTTTGACGTAAACGGTGGTATTATTTTCGGTCTTCGGTCGATATGTGCAGATTTTAAGAAAGCTGACTATTAAATCTTCACTTAAACCTAGTATTAAAAACGCCTACAAAACGCATTACAGATCATGAATGCGGATTGCCAGATAACATAGATCGGTGTCAAGCGTTCCGCCGCGCGGAGGCTGCAAAAACATTCCCGCGATTGGTCAATTTATAGCGCTTCTGCTCCCCGGAGCGGCTTTCGAGCCGGACAAGCGCGCGCTGCCGAAATGTCTGACTTGTGCGGCCTCCGTCGTGCCGAGATCGCAGGCCGGGCGATCCCACCGCAGCGGCGCGCCCTCGATCCGCACGGGCGCGTGCAGCCGGAGGGCAGGTCCCCACGCCGTGTCCTCGATCTCCGGGGCGTAATCCGCGTCCCGATATCCGCCGAAGGCGGGCCCCGGCGCGCTGCCGGGATGGTCCGTGAGCAGGCGCGCGGTCCGGGCCAGAGAGAGCCGCGCGGTGACGGCGTGCCCGTCGCGCTGCCGGGCGATCAGGCCTCGCACGGCCGCCGCCGCCATCAGGTAGCCGGTGGCGTGGTCGAGCGCCTGGACGGGCAGCGGCACCGGCCGGTCGGCCTGTTTCCACCGCTGCCCGGCCGCCGCGATGCCCGTCGCCATCTGGACGAGGCTGTCGAAGCCGCGCCGTCCGGCCCAGGGTCCGGTCCAGCCGTAGGCGCAGAGCGCGACGTCGATCAGGTCCGGGTTGAGCGCGCCGCGCCGCGCCGCCCCGTAGCCGAGCCGCTCCAGGGCGTCCGGGCGGTACCCGTGCACGAGGATGTCGGCCTCGGCGAGCAGGGTCTCGAAGTGCCGGCGGTCGTCGACCTGCCGGAGGTCGAGGCGCGTGCAGACCTTGCCCAGGGTGACGTCGGGCGCCAGGGACGGCTCCTCCCAGCCGGGCGGGTCGATCCGCAGGACGTCGGCCCCGAGGCCGGCCAGGACGCGCGTGGCCACCGGCCCGGCCAGGATGCGGGTCAGGTCGAGGACCCGGATCCCCGCGAGGGGACGGGCCGGGTCCGGGCGCCACGATGACCGGTGCTGGACGGGACGTTCCGCGAGCGCCACGAGGGGCTCGGCCCGGACCGCCCGGCCCTGGTCCAGGCCCTCCCAATCGTCCGGACCGCGCATCGCCGCGGCGCAGCCGCCGGCGCGCAGGATCGCCGCTTCCAGGTCCTCGGCCGCCGCGCGCGCCACGGCGGCCGCCACCGCCTCCCGCTCGCCCGGACAGTCGAGGATTGCGAGGGCGGCGGCGCGGTGACGGGGCGCGTTGGTGTGCAGCCGGATCCAGCCATCCGCCGCCCGGTAGTCGCCGGCGATCGGGTCCCAGGCGGCCGGCAGCGTCCAGCCCTGCGGCCGCACGGAGGTGCCGAACCATGCCGAGGCCAAGTGCCGGTCGACCGCGACGGCGGGCGCGGGGCCGGAGAGGCCGAGGAATTCGGAGACGGCGAGGCCGGCGGC
The DNA here is from genome assembly GCF_900108435.1 of Methylobacterium sp. 275MFSha3.1. Taxonomy (NCBI): domain Bacteria; kingdom Pseudomonadati; phylum Pseudomonadota; class Alphaproteobacteria; order Hyphomicrobiales; family Methylobacteriaceae; genus Methylobacterium; species Methylobacterium sp. 275MFSha3.1. The sequence continues at coordinate 349,142 of NZ_FNWP01000002.1, forward strand.
GGCGATCGACGCCGTCGCCAGCGCGGTGACCGGGAAGCAGGAGGGCAGGCTCCCGGTGCCGGTCACCGCCAGCCGGTCCCCGGCCTCGGGCGGCAGCGCCAGGGCGGCCAGCGCCTCCGCGAGGATCGGCGTCAGGGCGTCGTGGTCGGCGTGTCGTTCGCGCATGGTCCCGGCCCTCGATCGGTTCGCGCAGGCTGCCGGCCATCGACGGATCGATCAATCTTGATACATCTGATCAACATGACGGAATGGCTGGACCGCGCCGAAGCCCTCGACGCCCTCGGGATCCGGGCCCAGACGCTCTACGCCTACGTCAGCCGCGGACTGATCGAGGCGCGGCGGGCGCCGGGGCGGCGGCACAGCCAGTACCGGGCCGCCGACGTCGCGACGCTCGCCGACCGGCGCGGCCGGAGCCGCGCCAGCGCGGCGATCGCCGCGGGGGCCATGGCCTGGGGCGAGCCGTCGGTCGTCACCGCGATCAGCACCGTCCACCGGGGCAGCCTGATCTACCGCGGCCGCGACGCCGTGGCGTTCGCCCGCGACGCGAGCCTGGAGGCGACCGCCGACCTCCTGTGGGACAGCCCGGAGGCGACGCTGTTCGAGGTTCCGGCCGACGCGGCCGCGACGCCGTTCCTGGCGCTGGCCGGGCTTCTGCAGGAGGCCGAAGCCGCGCTGGGCCGCGGGCACCACCGCCTGTGCCGCGACGCGCGCCGCGCCGTCGCGCATCTCGCCGCGTCCTGCGGCATCCCCGAAGGCCGGGCGCCCCTGCATCAGGGCTTGGCGCGGCTCTGGTCCCTCGACGCCGCGACCGCCGACCGGGTCCGCCAGGCGCTGGTGCTGCTGGCCGACCACGAACTGAACGCCTCGACCTTCGCGACCCGCGTCGCCGCCTCCACCGGCGCGCCGATCGCGGCCTGCCTCATGGCCGGGTTGAGCGCCCTGTCGGGACCGCGCCACGGCGGCGCTTCCGCCGCGGTGCTGCGGCTCGTCGACGAGGCTGACGCGACGAACCCCCGGGAGGCCGTGCGCGCCTGCCTGGATCGGGCAGGTGCGCTGCCGGGCTTCGGCCACCCGCTCTACCCGGACGGCGACGCCCGCGCCGCGGCCCTGGGCGCGGTCCTGCCCGCCGACCCCCTGCTGGACGCCGTCCGGGACTGCGCCGAGGCGGCGACGGGGGCGCGGCCGAACATCGACTTCGCGCTGACGGCGCTCGTCCGGACGGCGGGCCTGCCGCGGAGCGCGCCGTTCACGATCTTCCTGCTCGGCCGGAGCCTGGGCTGGGCGGCGCACGCCATGGAGCAGGGCCGCCAGGGGACGCTGATCCGGCCGCGGGCCCGGTACGAGGGGCGGCGCAGCCCGGCGGACCGCCCACAGCGAGAGGGCCGGCCTCGCGGCCGGCCCTCAATCCTTCGCGGCCCCCCGCGCGGGGCCTCAGGCGAACATGTCGGGCTGGGTCTCGGCGATGTGGTTGTACAGCGTCTGGAAGTGCAGCCAGCCGATGTAGTCGCTGCCGACGTGCTCGCGGCTGTAGCGGGCGGTCTTCTCCGAGAGGAGCTGCGGCTTGATGCCGGAGGCCTCGACCAGGAGCTGCTGCTGGCAGGCCCGCTCCAGGGCGATGAACCAGAAGGCCGCGTCGTCGATGCTGTGCTGCGAGCAGGTCAGCAGGCCGTGGTTCTGGTGCAGCACGCCGCGGTTGCGGCCGATCTGCTGGGCGACCGACAGGCCGCTCTCCTTCTCCACCGCCACGGCGCCCGCCGAGGCGCCGATCACCGCGTGGCTGTTGTAGAAGGCCGCCGCGTCCTGGCTGATCATCTCCAGCGGTCGGCCGGTGGCGCACCACGCGGTGCCGTAGGTGGTGTGCGCGTGGCACATCGCCATGACCTCCGGGTACTCCTCGTGCACGGCGGCGTGGAGGACGAAGCCCGCGCGGTTGATGGCGTGGCGCCCCTCGACCACCCGGCCCTTGTGGTCGGCCAGGATCAGGTTCGACATCCGCACCTGCGAGAAGTGCACGCACATCGGGTTGGTCCAGTACAGCTCCGGACGCTCCGGGTCGCGGATCGTCAGGTGGCCGGCGAAGCCGTAGTCGAAGCCGTGCATCGCGAAGGCGCGGCAGGCGGCCACGAGGTGCTTCTTGCGGTAGTCCCGCTCCTCGGCGTGGTCGGCGAAGTCCGGGATCTCCGGGAAGATCAGGCCGGCCTGCTCGGGCTGGTAGATCGAGGTCCGCTTGCGGCCGGCATCGTCGTTCGGCAGGTCGAGGGCGACGGCCGCCTCGTGGGCGTGATCGTCGAGCATGGCGTCTCCTTTCGTCGGGGTACGGACCGGCCCGCCGATCGCGTCGTGGCCGGCACTATCCTGCCGGATCCGCACGTTGACAAACGACGATTTTTCACGCTTTCCATGAATTCAATTCACGGATTGCGCATGCGCCGGATCCCGAGCTTCTCCGCCCTGCGGGCCTTCGAGGCGGCCGCGCGCCTCGGCAGCTTCGCCCGCGCCAGCGCGGAGCTGCACCTCACGCCCTCGGCGGTGAGCCACCAGATCCGGGCGCTGGAGCGCTGGTTCGGGCGCGCCCTGTTCCGGAGGGCGAACCGCCAGGCGCTCCTCACCGCCGACGGCCAGCGCCTGCTGGCCGGGCTCTCGAGCGCCTTCGACGCGATCGAGGCGGTCTGCGCCGACCTCAGCCCGCCGTCGCCCGCGTCGCTGGCCGTACACTGCACGCCGAGCTTCGCGGCGAAGTGGCTCGGGCCGCGGCTCCCCGCCTTCGTGGAGGCGCATCCCGGCATCGCCATCCGGCTCTCCACCAGCGCCGATCCGGTGGATCTCGGCCGGCACGAGGAGATCGACATCCTGATTGCCTACGGCCGGCCGCCGCACGGGCCCGGACTGACCGTCGAATCCCTCGGCCCGGAGGAGATCGCCGCCCTCTGCGCGCCGGAGGTCGCCCGGGCCGCGCAGCCGGACGCGGCCGGATCGATCGGGCCCTTCACCCGGCTCGACTCGTCCTTCAGCCCCGTCCGCTGGCCGGACTGGTTCGCCCATAACGGTCTGCCGGTCCCGGCTGGGGCGGCGGGCGCGGCCTTCGACCGGGGCTCGCTGGTGATCTCGGCGGCCGTTCAGGGGCTCGGCGTCGCGCTGGAGACCCTGCGGTTCGCCCGGGACGAGCTCGCCGCCGGGCAGCTGGTGCGCCTCGGCGGCGATCTGGTCGCGAGCCTGACCCGCGACCTCCACTTCATCTGCTTCCGCGAGCGCGACGGGGCCCTGGAGAAGATCCGGGCCTTCCGGCACTGGCTCCTCGACGTGGAGGCGCAGAGCCGGGCCGAGGCGGCCTGAGGCGGCCCGAGGCGGCCCGAGGCGGCCCGAGGCGGCCCGAGGCGGAGATACCCGATCCCTCACCCCGCCCCGCTCCCGCACGGGAGAAGGGAGCGGCGCGTCGCCCGAACAGACCCCCCCCCCGTCTTTTTATTCGGCGGGCCTCAACGGCATCGGGAACCGCGCTAGGTCCCCGTCCAACGACGCGGCGAGCGCGGCGGGGTCCGGTCCCGACCGCGCGCCACCTAGGGAGAGAACGCCCCATGTCCCTTTCCGCCAAGCTGCAGCGGCGCGCCGACGAGGGCCGGCCCGTCCGGGTCGGGCTGATCGGGGCCGGCAAGTTCGGCTCGATGTACCTGTCGCAGGCGCCGCGCACGCCCGGCATCCACCTCGTCGCGGTGGCCGACCTGTCGCCCGACCGGGCGCGCGAATCGCTGCGCCGGGTCGGCTGGGACGATTCGCGGTTCGCCGCGCGGGGGCTGGAGGAGGCCGCGCGCGGCGGCACGACCCTCGTGACCGAGGATGCCGACGCGATGATCGCGAGCCCGTTCGTGGACATCGTCATCGACGCCACCGGCAGCCCGGCCGCCGGCATCCGCCACGCGCTGAAGGCCTTCGCGCACGGCAAGCACATCGTCATGGTCAACGTCGAGGCCGACGTGCTGGCCGGGCCGCTGCTGGCGCGCCGGGCGGCCGAGGCCGGGGTGATCTACTCCATGGCCTCGGGCGACCAGCCGGCGCTCATCGCGGAGCTGGTCGACTGGGCCCGCACCATCGGGCTGGAGGTGATCTGCGCCGGCAAGGGCACCAAGTACCTCCCGGCCTACCACGCCTCCACGCCCGACACGGTCTGGGGCCATTACGGCTTCAGCGAGAGCCAGGTCGCCGGCGGCGACTTCAACCCGCAGATGTTCAACTCCTTCCTCGACGGCACCAAGTCGGCGCTGGAGATGGCCGCGGTGGCCAATGCCTGCGGGCTCACCCCGCCGCGCGACGGCCTCGCCTTCCCGCCCTGCGGCGTCGACGACCTGCCGGGCATCCTGAAGCCCGCGGCGGATGGCGGCCTCCTCACCGAGCGCGGCACCGTCGAGGTGGTCTCGTCGGTGGAGCGGGACGGGCGGCCGGTCTTCCGGGACTTGCGCTGGGGAGTCTACGCGGTGTTCGAGGCGCCGAGCGCCTACGTGCGCGACTGCTTCGCGCAATATGGCCTCAAGACCGATTCGAGCGGCCGGTTCGCCGCGACCTACAAGCCCTATCACCTGATCGGGCTCGAGCTCGGCATCTCAGTCGCCTCCATCGCGGTCCGCGGCGAGGCCACGGGGGCGACGGGCGACTGGCGCGGCGACGTCGCCGCGACGGCCAAGCGCGCGCTGCGGGCCGGGGAGCGGCTCGACGGCGAGGGCGGGTTCACCGTCTACGGCAAGCTGATGCCGGCGGCGGATTCCCTGGCGCAGGACGCCCTGCCGATCGGCCTCGCCCACAACATGGTCCTGAAGAACGACGTGCCCGCGGGCCGGGCCGTGCGCTGGAGCGACGTCGCCTTCGACGCAGATCAGGAGGCGATTCGCGTCCGGCGCGAGATGGAGGACCTGTTCCGCGGGGGAGCGGGGCGGGCCGCCGGGTAGCGCCTCAGGCGCGCCGGCCGGCCGTGCGCCCGGTCGGCGAGCGCCCGACGAGCTTCCGGAACGTGCGGCTCATGGCGCTCGCGCTCGTGAAGCCCGATCGCGCGGCGACCTCCGCCATCGATCCCGCGCCGGAGCGGATCAGGGCCTCGGCCCGGCCGACGCGCTCGCGCATGATGTACTGGTAGGGCGTGACCCCGGTGGTCCGGCGGAAGGCCCGGATGAAGTAGCCCTCGCTGAGTCCGACGACGCCGGCCAGGGCGGAGACGGTGATCTCCCGGTCCAGGTGCTCCCGGATATACGCGCAGGCCCGCCCGGCCTGCGACGCCGAGAGGTCGGGCGCCGCCGACCGGCCCGGAGCGCGCGCGGCGACGACCGAGCGCAGGATCGCCAGGTGGAGGCTCTCGATCAGCAGCGCGTCGGGCGACGGGTCGTCCCGGTGCGCGCAAGCCAGTGCGTCGAGGATGTGCCAGGTGCTGCGGCAGGCGCGGAGATCGCGCCCGTCCGCCGCGAAGGCGATCTTGCCGATCGGCGCCTCGGCCAGCCGCTCGACGGCGGCTGCCGAGAAGGAGAGGACACGGCCGGCATACGGGCCCGCCCAACGGGTCGTGCCGTTCAGGCCGGGACGCCGGACCAGCAGGCCTTCGCGCTCGGTCAGCCGGGCCGCGATCTCGTAATCGACCGCGTGGTGCGCCCCCGCGGGCTGCGTGCTGGCGGCGACCTCGAGGCCCGTGACCGCGTGCGTGCTCCACCCGCCGGTGGGGAAGCGGAAATCGATGAAGGTGACCTCCGGGAGGCCGCGGTCGCTCGGCGCGTAGCAGGTCAGCTCGGGGCGGCCGGAGAGATGCCCGGCGCTGCCGCTGGTGGCGTAGGCGAACGTCTCGGCCGAACGCTCGCCTGAACTCTCGGCTGTTCTGTCCATGCGGGCCCGTGATTCTGGTGTCGTCGCGGTCACGCCCCGCGACGGAGGAGGGCGGCCCCGCGGCCGCCCTCCCGGTGTCAGACCGTCAGCGCAGGGAGCCGGTCACGCCGCCGACGACACCGCCGACCGCGCCGAGCACGCTGCCCACCAGGCCGCTCACCAGACCGCCGACCTGGCCCACGACCCCCGAGACCGCACCGAGCTCCTGGCTCGCGTCGACCCCGAGGCCGACAGTGAGGCCGACCCCGAGGCCACCGCCGACCTGGTCCAGCTCGGCGGCGCTCAGCTCGCGGACGGTATCGATGCTGTCCTGCATGATCGTTCTCCAGATTGAGATTCAGGTAGAAGGTTATTTGCTTCGATCTATTGCCTGATCGTAGCGTCTAGGCGCCTTGGACGTCGGCACCTGCCTTTAGGATTACAGAGATGTGCTTCGTGTCAATCGGTCATGGCCAGCCGATAATGCTCGCGGACGATCGAGCCCGGCCAATGCGCAAAAACTGACAGGCCTTGTCTTTCCCGGGCCGTGCTCCAGACGCTGTCGGCACTGCGGCCGCCTGCGCTGCGAAGCGGCGCGTCTCACCGCGTCTCACGCCGTCGAGTTTTCGCAACGCAGCACGCGATGATGCAAAAACTGACGTCCTGCTGCGCTGCAAAGTAAGCTCGACGGCGAATTGGAATAAGCCATTGAAAAAAGGACGATTTTCAACGTAGGCGTGACGTTCTGACGCGGGCAGGATTATTCAAAATTCGCCGTGTCGGCAAGTGTTGACATGAAACTCCCGTGATGCGACCGAGTAAGGTGGCAGATGCGCTGAGCATTGCCCTCGAATACGGCTGTCTCCTTCAGGAAGGTTGCTTTCTCCGGGTGCCAAGTCCGCTCTTTCGACTTGAGGTTATCGAGGCGCGACGCAACGCGTGGCTGGGCGAGGCGCAGATCATCCAGCCTCTGCCGGTCCGCATCGTGGCCCTGGGCTGCGTGATCATGGTGGCGGCGGTCGGCCTGTATGCCTGGCAGGGGACCTATACGCGCCGCATCCACGCCGTCGGCCTGCTCGCGCCCGATATCGGGCTGATCAGCCTCGCCAGCCCGGTGGCGGGACGCGTCGGCTCGACCGGCGTCCGCGAGGGCGACAAGGTCGCCCGCGGGCAGCTCCTGTACACGATCGACCTCGACGCCGTGTCGGCGAGCGGCCCCACGCAGGAGCGCGTGATCGCCGAGCTGGAACGGCAGCGCCAGAGCGTCGAGCGGCAGCGGACCGCACGGGCCGATCTCGCCGGCACGGAGCGGCAGGCGCTGCGCGAGCAGGTAGCGAACCTGAGCGAGCAGTCGGCCCAGCTCGCCAAGCAGATCGACCTGCAGGACAAGCTCGTGCCGCCGCTCCGGGCGCGGGTCGAGGAACTCGCCGACGCCGTGGCGCGCGGCTACGCCCGCGCCGCCGACTTCCAGAGCCAGAACTACCTCTACATGCAGGCGAGCGCGCAGCTCGCCCAGTTCCAGCAGAGCCGCCTCCAGATCGACGGCAAGCTCGCCGACACCAAGTCCCAGCTCGCCGCCTACGACGACCGGCTGGCCCGCGACCTCGCCGACCTCGACCGGACCGCCGCCCAGCTGGCGCAGCAGAAGGCCGAGAGCGAGGCGCGCCGCGCCATCGAGGTCCGGGCGCCGGAGGCCGGGACCCTGACGTCGATCCGCGCCCAGGTCGGCCAGACCGTTGCGGCCGGGGCGACGCTCCTGACCCTGCTGCCAAGCGCCGGGCGCCTCCAGGCCAACCTGTTCGTCGACTCGTCGGCCATCGGCTTCGCCGAGGCCGGCGCGCCCGTGATGCTGCGCTACGCCGCCTTCCCGTTCCAGCGCTTCGGCCTGCACCGCGGCGTCGTCACCGAGGTCACGCGGGCGCCGCTGGGCAGCGACGACGCGCCCGATTTCGCGCGGCGCGCCGCCGCCCGGGGGGAAGGGACCGACCTCTACCGCATCGTGGTCCGGCCCGATTCCGACACCGTGCTGGCCTACGGCGAGCGGCGCAGCCTCGAGGCGGGCATGCGCGTCGAGGCCGACATCGCCCTGGAGAAGCGGTCACTCTACCGCTGGCTGCTCGATCCCGTGGCGCATGTCCGGGAGAGCCTCGCCCTCGTCACGCGCGGCGGCCTCGACGCTCTGCCGGTCCGGAAGGCCGCCCCGTGACGGCGCCGTCCCTCGCCGCACGGCTGGATTTCGGGCTCCGCCGCCGGGTGCCGGTCGTCCTTCAGGCCGAGGCCGCGGAGTGCGGCATGGCCTGCCTCGCCATGGTCCTGGCCTATCACGGGCGCCAGATCGACCTCGCGACGCTGCGGCGGCGCCATCCCCTGTCCCTCAAGGGCATGACCCTGCGCAACCTGATCGACCTCTGCGGCGCGCAGGGCCTGACCGCCCGCGCCCTGCGGGTCGAGCTGACGGATCTGCCCCGGCTCCGGCTGCCCTGCATCCTGCACTGGGGCCTCAACCACTTCGTGGTGCTGACCCGGGTCGAGCGCGGCGGCCTCGTCATCAACGATCCGGGCCGCGGCCGGCGGCGGATCAGCCTCGCGGAGGCCTCGCGGGAATTCACCGGCGTCGCCCTGGAGGCGGTGCCCAATCCGGGCTTCCGGCGCGAGCGGGCCGCCCCGGGCCTGCGGCTGCGCGACCTGTTCCGCAACATGGCCGGCATCCGCGCCGCCCTGGCCCAGGTCCTGGCCCTCTCCCTCGGGATCGAGCTCGTCGCCCTCCTGATGCCCATCGCCTCGCAGGTCGTCATCGACGAGGTGATCGTGAACGCCGACCACGACCTGCTCCTCGTGGTGGCGATCGGCCTCGCGCTGCTGCTGCTGCTCCAGCTCGGCCTCAGCATCGCCCGCACCTGGGCGATCATGCTGGCCGGAACCCGGCTGAACTACCAGTGGTCGGCCGGCCTGTTCGACCACCTGTCGCGGCTGCCCCTCGACTACTTCGAGAAGCGCCATGTCGGCGACGTGATCTCGCGGTTCGGCTCCCTCGCCACCATCCAGAAGGGCCTGACGACCGATCTCGTCCAGGCCATGCTCGACGGGCTCATGGCGGTCGGCATGCTGGTGATGCTGACGGTCTACGGCGGCTGGCTGATCGCCGTGGTCCTGGCCTCGACGGCGCTTAACGCGGTCCTGCGGGTCTTCGCCTACGGCGCGTACCGGGAGGGGAGCGAGGAGGCCCTCGTGGCCGAGGCCCGCCAGCAGACGCACTTCATCGAGACGGTCCGCGGCATGGCGAGCGTCAAGCTCCTCGACCTGCGCGAGCGGCGCGGCGGCGCCTGGATGAACCACTTCGTCACGGCCCTGAACGCCCGGCTGCGGCTGCAGCGCCTCGACCTCGTGTTCGGCCGCGCGAACGAGTTCCTGTTCGGCCTCGACCGGCTGATCCTGCTGGTGCTCGGCGCCCGCGCGGTCATCGGCGGGTCCCTGTCGCTCGGCATGCTGGTGGCGTTCCTGGCCTATCGCGACCAGTTCGCCACCCGGATCGGAAGCCTGATCGACGCGTGGTTCAAGCTGCGCATGCTCGACGTGCAGACCGACCGGCTCGCCGACATCGTGCTGTGCGAGCCCGAGGAGCAGGATCTCGCCGCCGGGGCGCAGCCGGGGGCGCCCCCGGTCGTCGCCCTGAAGGCCGGAACGCTCGCCGGCGCGGGCCTGGCGCTGCGCTACGGGGCCGACGAGCCCTGGATCTTCCGCGGCGTCTCGCTGTCCGTCCGGGCCGGCGCGTGCTTCGCGATCACCGGTCCCTCGGGATGCGGCAAGACCTCGCTCATGAAGGTGATGATGGGGCTGACGCCGCCCAGCGAGGGGATCGTCACCGCCGACGGCCAGGACATCCGCACCGCCGCCGGGTCCTACCGGCGCCGGATCGCCGGCGTGATGCAGAGCGACGGCCTGTTCGCCGGCTCGATCGCCGAGAACATCGCGGCCTTCGACGAGCATCCGGACGCGGGCTGGATCGCCGAGTGCGCCGCCCGGGCGGCGATCCTGGACGACATCCGCCGCATGCCCATGGGCTTCGAGAGCCTCGTCGGCGACATGGGCTCGACCCTGTCGGGCGGCCAGAAGCAGCGCATCGTGCTGGCGCGCGCCCTCTACCGGCGGCCCGAGATCCTGTTCCTCGACGAGGCCACGAGCCACCTCGACGAGGCCACCGAGGCGGTGATCGCCCAGGCCCTGCGCGACCTGCGGATGACGCGGGTCATCGTCGCCCACCGCCCGGCGACGATCGCCCACGCGGACGCGGTGTTCGATTTCCCCGCCCAGGTCCGCGACCGGGCGGATCTCGCCGCCGCGGGCTGACGCGCCCGACGCGCTTCGCCTAGGGGAGCGCGGGCCGCAGGTCGCCCGGGGCCAGGCCGAAGCGCTTGCGGAAGCCGCGGTTGAAGGTCGGCACGTCGGTGAACCCGCACGCGTAGGCGATCGAGGCGATCCGCAGCTTGTCGTCGCGGCGGGCCTCGAGGCGCCGGCGCGCGAGGTCGAGGCGCGCGTCGCGGATCGCCGCCGCGATGCCGCCGGTCTCCGCGAAGGCGCGGTACAGGCTGGTCCGGGAGAGACCGAGCGCGCGCTGGATGTCCTGCGGGTTCAGGTCGGGGTCGTGCATCCGCCGCGCGATGTGGGCGCGGGCGAGCGAGACGACGGCCGCCTGCGAGACCGCCTCCGGATCGCCGCGCCGGGCCGCGCCGTCGACGAGGTGGCCGAGGAGGTGGAGCACGCCCTCGACGGCCGCCTGCGCCTCGTCGGCGGACATCCAGGCGACCGAGCCGGCCACCCCGCGCAGCCGCGCCCGAACCTCCGCCCCGGCCGGGAGCGGGCCGAGGCTGCGGCCCGCGAAGGCGTCGGCGTCGCCGACGAAAGCCTCGAACATCTTGCGCGGGACGGCGAGGCGGATCTCGCCGTAGGCGCTCTGGGTGCCGGCCACGAAGGGCCGGTTCCGCGTCAGGAAGCTGATGTCGCCGGGGGTCAGCTGGGCCCCGCGGCCGTTCTGTTCCTGGTAGCCGACGCCGTCGAGCGCGAGGCCGATCACCACCATCCCGCGGGCGTTCCGGTCGACGTGGCGGGAGCGGAACTCCACCGCGACCGGGCTGCTCATCGTGTGGGTCAGCGCCCAGCCGGCCGAGGCCACGCTCAGGCGCTTGGCCGCGAACCGCTCCCGGGGGTGCCGCCGGCCGATGTCGCCGAATCCGGCCAGGGCCGTGCAGCGCCAGAACTCGAAGGCCTGCTTGGGGTCGACGTGGCTGGTCGTCTCGACGAGGCTCGGGACGAGCACCGGGCTAGACACGTGTGACACCCCCGGCGTGCCCGGCGGTTCCGTCCGGCTGCCTGCGCAACTTTATCGTGTGAATCTTGCCGGATTGGCAACCGACGCCATCCGGCGCGGCGCCGCGGGTCGGAGACCCGCGCTTCCGGGTTTCCCTAAGCAAGGGCCTGCCCGGACAGGCCGCGCGGTCCGGCGAGGAGCAGGGCCGCGCTCGCCGCGAGGACGAGCGTGATCACCGCGAACATCGCGTGCGGCCCGTAGGCCGAGAGGATCGGCAGGAGGATGATCGGCGCCAGCGCGGCCGCGACCCGGCCGCCGGCCCAGGCGCAGGTCATGGCCGAGGCCCGCAGCGGCGTCGGGAGCAGCTCCGTCGCGTAGACGGCGAGGATGCTGCCGTAGGTCGCCGCCGCGGTGTTGAAGGCGATGCCGACCAGGACCAGGGTCAGGAACGTGCCGCTCGCGGCGAAGGCCGTGCCGAGGGCCGCCATCGCCGCCGCCAGGGCCGTCAGGACGGCGCGCCGCTCGAGCCGGTCGATCGCCAGCGCGGTCAGCAGGGTACCCAGGGGCGGGCCGAGCATCGACAGCGCGGCGAAGACGAGGGATTGATCGACCTTGAAGCCCTTCTCCACCATCACGACGGCGCTGAGCAGCGGGAAGGCGATCGTCGCCAGGGGGGCGAGGGTGTAGAGGCCGACGAACAGGGCCGTCCGGCGCAACTGGCGCGTCTCGGCGAACAGGCCCCGGAACCCCGCGGGCCCGGTCGCGGGCGGGTCCGGGTCCGGGTCGGTGGGGGCGGCGACCCGGCTCCGGCCGGCCGCGCGCTCGAACCGGCGGCAGGCGGCGTCGGCCTCGGCGGAGCGCCCGACCGAGGCGAGCCACCGCGGCGATTCCGGCAGCCGCGCGAACAGGACGCCGCCGAGCGCCGCCAGGGCGCCCCCGAGGATCAGCGCCCAGCGCCACGGCTCGATCCCGAGCGGCGCGGCCGGGGCCATCATCTGGACGAGGCCGATGGCGGCCAGGCCGCCGAGGAGCCCGAGTCCGGCGCAGACCAGCAGCGTCGCGCCGCGTCGGCGCGCGGGCGTCACCTCGGCGAGGTAGGTGGCGACCAGGGGTGGGAATCCGCCGATCGCGAACCCCGAGACCGTCCGGGCGATCGTCAGCGCCGTGAGCCCCTGGCTCGCGGCGGCCGCCAGCGATCCGGCGGCCATCAGCGCGAGGGAGGCCTGGAGCGCGCGCCTGCGGCCGAGGCGATCCCCCAGCATCCCGAAGACGGGTGCGCCCACGGCGCCGCCGGCGAACACGGAGGCGAGGAGCAGCGAGAGGCTGCCCCGCGGCATGTTGTGGGGCGGCGCGAGGAAGATGGCCGCCAGGGCGTTGCTCAGGGCGACCTCGGCGATGTCGGTGAACAGGCCCAGCGTGCAGACGGCGAGCGCCGCCGCGTGAAGCCGCGTCATCGGAAGGGAATCGAGCCGCCGCGTGACGGCCGCGATCGACCCGGCGACCGATGCGGCGGCATCGGAGGCACTCGCGGTCTGGCTTCCGGCGTCGATCAAGCGTGTGAGTCCTCTCCGGCCGGAGCGTGCCCGCAACCGGTGACGCACCGCCACGGCAGCGTGTTCCCCACCGGGGAACGTGACGGCGTTCACAAATGCACCATGCGCGCCATGGTTGCGGGTCGCAGGGAGGTCGGCGGTCCGCGGGTCTTGCGGAGCTGTCGATCCGCCCTCCGCCGGGAGCCTCGGCGCGGGGGCCGCACCGCCGTTCCGCGCCTTGCTGATCGTTGATCGGGAGGACATCCTGCGCGGGGGATGTCGGGGCGGATGGCCGGGGCACGATGTTCGAGATCGCGCGGGACGACCTGTCCGATACGCAGACACGGGCGCTGCTGGCGCTCCATCTCGCCGGCATGCACGCATCCTCGCCGCCGGGCAGCGTGTTCGCTCTCGACCTGTCAGGCCTGCAAGCACCGGACGTGACCGTCTGGACGGCGCGCCGCGGCGGGCGGGTGGCGAGCGTCGGGGCGCTCAGGATGGCGACGGACGGCACCGCGGAGGTGAAGTCCATGCGGACGCATCCGGATTTCCTCCGCCTGGGAGCCGGCGCGGCGATCCTCGACACCATCATCGCGGCCGCCGCCGCCCGCGGCGCGCGACGCCTCAGCCTCGAGACCGGATGCGGACCCGCATTCGCGCCCGCGCTCGAACTCTATCGGCGTCGGGGCTTCGTGAACGGCCCCGCGTTCGGGACCTACGTGCCGAGCGACTTCAACCAGTTCCTCCATCTCGCGATCGCCTGACGGGTCGGGTCGGCGTCCTCGTCGCGCCGCCGTTCCCGAAGCGGCCCGCGCCGCGCGTCCGTGATCCGTACGTCCAGGCGCAGAGGCCGACTGGGTTAGGGTCAGCAAGGCTAGCTGTCGGCCCGGTGAGTCGCGCGCGTCAGGGGGCCACCCAGGACCCTCAAGGCCCGTCCAGGAAGCCGAGGAGCGCCGCGTTGAAGAGCGCCGGATCCTGGAGGAACGCGAAGTGGCTGGCATTGGGCAGGATCAGCAGCCCAGCCCCGGGAATCGTGGCAGCGAGGTACTCGGTGTGCGCGCGCTTGATACCCTCGTCGTGGTCGCCGTCCGCGATGAAGACCGGCGCGCGGATCCGCTTCAGATCGGCTTCGGTCCAGCGCGGCTGCCCGCCCCACATCCGGCCGACCGCGTCGACGAAGGCGGCGTAGTCCTTCGGGGTCGGCGAGAGGGCCTCGTACTCCTTGCCGGCCCGGTCGATGAAGGCGGCGAAGGTCGGGTTCGTCTCCACACCCTCGATCAGGCCCGACGGGTCGGCATTGGCGCCGAACGCGAACACCTTGCCGACGCGGTCGGGATGGCGCATCGCCATGTCGAGACCGAGGATCGCGCCGTCGCTCCACCCGACGATGTCGGCGCGCGAGATCTTCAGCACGTCGAGCAGCCCGACCACGTCGTCGGTCATCAGGTCGTAGCCGAATGGCCGATCGTCCCGGGTGCTGCGGCCGTGCCCGCGGCTGTCCACGAGGATGACCGTGCGGCGGGCGGCGAGCGCCGCGACCTGGTGGCCCCAGTAATCGGAGTTCGACAGGCCGCCGTGCAGCAGGACGACCGGCGGGCCGTTGCCGATCGTGGCGTAATACAGCCGGATGCCGTTGACAGCGGCGCGACCGGAAACCGTGCCGGCGACCGGCGCGGGGGTCGGCGGCAGGTCCTGCCAGCGCGGTCCGGCCCAGGCCGGGGCTCCGGCCAGCAGAAGCGTCAGGATGATCGCAGTCCGAAGCATCGAGCACCTGTCGTCGTTGCCGGGGCCGGGCTGCCGGGGCGATCCGGTCCAGCGCGACCCGCCGCGACCGCGATCTGCGGTCGACCTGCGCGCGGACCGTGACCGGCTCGGATTACAGAACGATTTCAGGCCGTGGCCCGCGGGCGGCGAGCGCCGTCTCCGCCGGCGCCCGGGCGCCGAAGGCCGGCGCGCAGCACGGCGCTCGCGCGAGGAGCGGGGCCTCTAGAAGCGCGGGCTCGTGCGGCGGGGCCGGTCCGGCCGGGGCGCGGGGGCGGCTGGCGCATGTCGATGGCCGACCACGTCGCCGTTGCGGTAGGCCTCCTGGATGTTGCGTCGCGCGGCCCGCCCCGCCGTCCCACCGGGCTGCGTCACGGCCGAGTCTCCGGACGGGGCCAGGACGGTCTGCGCCGAGGCCGGTCCGATGCCGAGGAGAAGGAGGGCGACGCAGCCAGACAGACCCTTCATGGCCAGATCCCTCTCACCCGATCGCGTTGCCAGACGGGCCAACCCGCAGTGCCGGCACGCGCGCGCCGCCCCGCCCGGCGCGTCTACGTCCGTGCGGGCCATCGGTTCACGGGGGCTCGGCGGACGGGCTGCGTCGATCAGGCGGCCTTGCTGCCGAGCCGGATCGCCTTGGCGATCTCTGACCGGCGCTCGGCGTAGCCCGGCGCGGTCATCGGGTAATCCTCCGGCAGCCCGTAGCGCGCGCGGTAGAGTTCCGGCGTCAGCCCGTGCGCCGTGAGATGCCGCTTCATGGTCTTGTACGACCGGCCGTCGATGAAGCTGACGATGCCGTCCTGGCGGACCGAGCCGCGGATCTGAGCGGCGTCGGGCTGCTCGGGCGGCGCCTCGACGACCGCGGGCCGGTCGGTGAGCGCGGAGAGCGCGCCGTGCACGGTGAGCAGGAGCGGCGGTATGCTGGTGTGCGGCAGCGCGTTGTTCGACAGATAGGCGGTCACGACGCGCAGGGCCACGTCTCTGATGGTCGGCTCGAGCTGGTCCTGGTTCTTGCGCAAAGCGATCGATCCCTT
The DNA here is from genome assembly GCF_900108435.1 of Methylobacterium sp. 275MFSha3.1. Taxonomy (NCBI): domain Bacteria; kingdom Pseudomonadati; phylum Pseudomonadota; class Alphaproteobacteria; order Hyphomicrobiales; family Methylobacteriaceae; genus Methylobacterium; species Methylobacterium sp. 275MFSha3.1. Next base: position 364,609 of record NZ_FNWP01000002.1, read on the forward strand.
CTTCGACCCTGCCGACACCTGTTATAGACCAGGAATACTCGGACATTATCGTCTGTCAATGCAGAATGACATGCTTGGCAAGTAACGAATTTTGAATGCAGAATTTCGATGCGACGCGCGCCGTCCGGTTGGTCAATAATATGGCCATGGTCCTGTCCGAGATTGGGAGAGCGCCGTCGGATTTTTCGGGTCGCGCCTGCGGGACAATTCGCCGGCGCGGTTCCGACGCTTCCACTTCGCAGATCTTCGTGATCCAATACGCTTCGAGCGCATCGCGAAGTCCCTTCATGGCCGCCACACGCCGCCCGTCCGTTCCGAGGTCGAGGGTCCGGAAGTCCCGCACCGTGCCTGGGGCGAGATGGGGACGCGCGATGCTGGCGGCGCTCCTCGGAGGCCTGCTCGCGGCGCCGTTCGCCCACGGACAGGGCGCCGACGATCTGGAGGCCGAGATGCGGGCGCGGGTCGCCGCGGCCTTCCCGGATGCGGGCCTCGTGAGATTCCGCAAGATCCGACCTATCCCCACCGAGGTGGAGTCCGCCGTGGCGTTCTGCGGCCAGGTCAGCAGCGGCCCCGTCGGGCAGGGGCGGTCCGATTTTCAGGTGTTCCTGTACGATCGCACCGCGTCGGCCGAGACCGTCCGCATCCTCGGGTCGGAATCCCTCAACGGCTACCGCGTCGGCCGGAAGCTGATCGGTGCCCTGCGGCGGGTCGGCTGCCTGTGAGGCGTGCGGCCGGGGCGGTCTGTCCCACACGTGACGAAAATGTGGCAGAAGCTTGACTATTCTTCCAGGGTCGGTTTATAGCTTGACCGTGGCGTTGCGGTTACACCCCCGAGTCCCATGGAGGTTCGGATGTGCGCGCGGAAGACCTTCTACATTTTCATCTCGGCCTCGGACGGGGAGCAGTTCTGCGCCGTCCGACAGGACCAGCCCATCCCGTCGCTCATCGACGGTGTCCGATGGATGTATGTCGGCTGCATCGATACGACCCGGGACAGGCCGTACGGATTCGACGTGGACGCGGCGCACGCGGCGATGCGGCACCGCGGCGTCTACTTCTACCGGCGCGAATTGATGTTCCGCCGGGCCAACTTCCTCCTCGAAGCCGCCTGATGGTGGCTGCCCCCGGACCGATCCTGGCCGGCGCCCTCGTGGTCGCCGGTCTCGGGTTCGCGTCCGCCGCCGAGGCGCAGGTGCCGACGCGGGTCGGCACCTGCGCGGCGACCACCATCGCGCGGATCGGGACCCGGTTCAGCGACACGCTCGTGAAGCCGAAGGGCGACGGGATCGGCGACGGGACGAGCGTCGATCTCAGGAACGGCGTCTACGGCGTCTCCTACGCGTATGTCGAAGCGGTCGCGCGGTCGCGGGTCGGCGACCGGGTCATGACCTGCCTCGTACTCCTGCCGACGGGCTGCCCCAAGGGCGACGATCGCGGCAAGATGTACACGACGACCAACCTGCGCACGCTGGATTCCTGGACTTTGCCCGACTCCCAGCACATGTGCGGCGGGGCCTGATCTGGCGTCCGTGAACCCGCCCCCCGGAGGGGCGTGCTGCCTCAGGGGGCGGGATCCGGGCCTCGGTGAAGAGGAGAGGGATCCGTGTCGCTCAGGAACGCTCTTGCCGCCCTCGCGCTGGCGGTGGCGGGCTCCGCGCCGGTCCCCGCCTGGGCGTGGGGCGTCCCCGGATGCATCAACCTTCCCGAGTACAACCGCGCCCTGGGCGCCCTGCAGGGCATGACGAGCGCCTGCGACATGAGCGTCGAGGAAGCCCGCCGGATCGTCGCCGCCCGTGACGGCGTCGCGCCCGGGCCCCCGGTCGCCGCCGCGGAGCCGCCGGCGGCGCCGCGGGTCGCGCCGCGGCACCGCAGGGCGCGGGCGCACCGGAGCGCGCGGCCGCGGCATCACCGCTGAGCCGGCCGACCGGCGCTCAGGTCCCGTCCTCCGGCGCCCCCGGGGGATCCGCGCGGGTGCGCGCCCAGTCCCGGTCGCGCTCCGCCTGCCGGGCGCGCTGCTCCGCCACGTAGGCCTCCTGGTCGGCGCGCTCCCGCTTCCGGCGGCGGTCGGCGGCGGCCGCGCTGCGCTTGCGCCACGCCTCCGTCTCGGCCTTCTGGCGCAGCAATTCCTCGACCGTGACGGGTGTCACGGGTTCCTTGGGTTGCGCCCAGGGATAGGACCGCCGGGGCGGGGGCGGGCGGGCCGCCCGATCGGCGGAGGCCTGCCCGCTCCGCCGGAGCGCCTCGGCCGCCGCCGCGAGGGTCAGCCCGGCACCCCGGGCGATGCGCTCGGCGGCCGCCCGGGCGGCCGCGCGCTCGCCCGCCGTGGCCCCCTGATCGGCGAGCGCGAGGCACTTCTCGAACCGGTCCCGGTCGGCGGGCGTCATGGGCGACGTCATGGGCAGCGTCTTATCGCCGGTCGACCCGCCTGTCCCGTCGCACCGGATCCGTCGATCCGGTTTCGCGCCAGCCTCCGTGCCGGTCAGGCCGCCGCGGCCGCGCGTCTCGCCGGCCGTCCGGCGCCGCGACCCGCGCGGCTACGTCTGGGCGCGTCCGTTCCCGCCCGGACCGATCGCCGGCAGCCCGGCCCCGTCCGGCAGGCCGCCGAGCACCACGAGGATCCGTCCCAGGAGCACCCGCGAGTGCCGCGCACCGCTGCCGATGGCCGTGAGGTCCGGCCGGCCCGCGCGGGCCTCGTAGGCCGCGCGCAGCCGGTCGAGCTGCCGCCTGCGCGTCTCGGGATCGCTGGAACCCATGGCCCATCCTCCCGGCGGGCCCTGGCTCGCGGTGCGCCCCCGCGAGCGAGCCTTCGACCATCCCGAGTCGGGGAGTTGGAAAACCGTGTCTGAACGGTCCCTACGACCTTTAGCGCCGGAACGCCTGGACATACGCCGCAGGCTCCCCGACCGTGTGGCCAAGGATACGGGTGCCGTTGTGGTCGGCACCGACCATCAGACAGGGGGTTCCACGCCCCAGGGCCGCGCGTACGGCCCCGCTGGCCTTCTAGTCGCCTCTAGGAAGGAAATCCAGCCCGGCGTGCCGCGCCGCGCTCGAGTCGGCGGAAACCGCCGTCGATCAGGAGCGCCAGCGCGGACACGACGAGGCCGCCCTGCAGGACGTAGGCGGTGTTGCCGGTCAGCAGGCCGGAGATGATCACCTCGCCGAGGGTGCTGGCGGCGACCGTGGAGCCGATGGTCGCCGTCGCCAGCCCGATGATCGCGGCGAGGCGGATCCCCGACAGGATCATGGGCAGCGCCAGGGGCAGCTCGACGCGGACGAGTCGCTGCCGGTCGGTCAGCCCCATGCCGCGGGCGGCCTCCATCAGCGCCGGGTCGAGATCCTCGAGCCCGGTGAGCGCGGTCTCGAAGATCGGCAGGAGCCCGTAGAGGACGAGGGCGATCAGGGTCGGGACCGCGCCGAACCCGAGGATCGGCACGGCCAGGGCCAGGACCGCGACGGGCGGGAAGGTCTGCCCGATTTGGGCCACCGACCGGGCGAAGGGCAGCACGTCGCGGCCGGCCGGCCGCGTGGCCGCGACCGCGAGGCCGAGGGCGATGGCGGCCGCGGTCACGGTCGCGGCGGCGACGAGCAGGAGGTGGTTGACGGCGAGCGTCAGCAGCGGCGTCTGGGCGTAGATCGGCGGCGTGTCGCCGGGGGCGAAGGGCCGGAACAGGGGCGCGAACCACCCCGGGGCGACCAGGAACGCCCCGAGCAGGGCGAGGAGCGCGGCCCGGGCGATCTGCGGGGCGCGGATCACGGCCGGGCACCCTGCGCCTCGAGGGCCTCCCGCGTCACCCGGCCCAGGACGACGCCGTCGCGGCTGACCGGCAGGGCCGGGCGCCGGGACCACAGGCTCTCGGCGAGGGCCGCCCGCACCGTGGTTCCGGCCGGGATGGGCGGGCCCGGCGCCGGGCCGGGCTCGATCAGATCGTCCACGGCGCGCAGGGCCATGAGCTGGAAGGCCCGGTCGCCGCTGCCGAGGAGGGCGCCGACGAAGGCGGTGGCGGGCGCGCCGACGAGGTCCGCCGGCGCGGCCTCCTGCACGAGGCGCCCGCCATCCATCACGGCGACCCGGTCGCCGAGATGCAGGGCCTCGGTCATGTCGTGGGTCACCAGCACGATCGTGGTGCCGTAGCGCGCCTGGATCGCCAGCAGATCCGCCTGCGCCCGCCCGCGGATGATCGGATCGAGGGCGCCGAAGGGCTCGTCCATGAGCAGGATCGGCGGCTCGGCCGCGAGCGCGCGGGCGACGCCGATCCGCTGCTGCTCGCCACCGGAGAGCGCCGCCGGCAGGCGGTCCCGGTAGATCGCCGGATCGAGGTTGAACAGGCCGAGGAGCTCGTCGACCCGCGCGGCGATCCGCCGGCGGTCCCAGCCGACGAGCCTCGGCACCACCGCGATGTTCTCCGCGACCGTGCGGTGGGGGAACAGCCCGTGGCCCTGGATGGCGTAGCCGATCCCGCGCCGCAGCAGGTGCGGCGGCACCTCCCGGACGTCCCGGCCCGCGATCCGGATCGTCCCGGCGCTCGGCTCGATCAGGCGGTTGATCATCCGCAGCAGGGTGGTCTTGCCCGATCCCGAGGTGCCGACCACCGTCAGGATCGCCCCGGCCTCGACCCGCAGGGTGACGTCCGCCACCACCGTGCGCCCCTCGAAGACGCGGCTCACCCCGGCGAGGTCGATCATGGGATCCGCTCCGCCGCGCGGCCGCGGCTCAGGTCGATGACGGCGTCGAGCAGCACCGCGGCGCCGGTCGCCATGGCGACGGTCGGCAGCGCGCCGAGCAGGACGAGGTCGCCCGCGTTCTGGCTGATGCCCTGGAAGACGAACACGCCGAGGCCGCCGCCGCCCACGAGACCCGCGATCACCGCGAGGCCGATATTCTGGACGAGGACGATCCGGATCCCGGTCAGGATCGCCGGCAGGGCGAGGGGCAGGTCGACCTGGACCAGCCGCTGGCGCGCGGTCATGCCGACGCCCCGGGCGGCGTCGCGCACCGGCCAGGGCACCGCGTCGAGGCCCGCGACGGTCGCGGCGGCCACGGGCAGGAGCGCGTAGGCGAACAGCGCCACGAAGGCCGGCGCGGCGCCGATCCCCGCGATGCCGAGGGCGGCCGCACCCGGCACCTCCCGGCCGATCCAGGCCAGGGGCGCGATCAGCATGCCGAACAGCGCCATGGACGGGACGGTCTGCACGACGTTGAGGCCCGTGAGCAGGCCCGTCCGCGCGGGCGCGATCGGGCGGGCCAGCACGGCCGCCGGGATCCCGACCAGGGCGGCGGCCGCCACCGAGGCGAGGGCGAGGGCGGCGTGGGTCCGCAACTCCCGGCCGAACGTGTCGGAGCGACTGGCATATTCCCGCAGGACCGAGAGGTTGTCCCAGAAGCCGGTGCGCAGGGCGAGCCCCGTCGCGGCGACCAGCAGGGCGAGTGCGGCGATCCGCAGGACCGGTCCCGGCCGCAGCCGCGCCAGCCCGTCGCCGGCCGAGAGGGCCGCCGTGACGAAGGCGAGCCACCAGCCCGCGTCCGGCGAGACCCGGCCGTACCGGTCGCCCGGCGCGGTCAGGTGATCGGCCGCCCAGCCGGCCGCGAGGCCGAGCAGCAGCAGGATCGCGGCGGCGGCGGCCAGCCGCAGGATCGGCGCCGACCGCAGGACCAGCGGCGGCAGCGCGAGGGCGACGACGCCCCCGAGGAGGAGCGCCGCGCCGGGGGGGAGCGCCGACCACGCCGTCAGCGCGGTGCCGGCCGCGATCCGGTTCGGCCGGGTCGTCATCAGCGGCAGGGCGAGCAGGCTCAGTGCCAGGACGGCCGCGAAGGCCGCGCCCAGCGGATCGACGCCCGGGCGAAACCGCCCGGTCGCGAGGGATTCCCCCATCCTCACGCTGCGGCGGCGCCCGGGGGCGCGACGATGGACGGAAATGCGGCGGGTCTCATGAGGCGGGTCACCGGCGTCGCGACGCTCTCGGGCGCCCCGCCGCGCATCCTTGCCGGCGGAGCCCCGGCTTGTCGACGCGGGATCCCGCGGGCCGCGGACGGCTCCGCCCGTGAGGGCGCGTCGCGCCGCGCTGTCCGCGCGGCCGGCTCACCGCACGAACCCGTTCTGGCGGAGGAAGTCCGCCGCGACCGCGGAGGCCGGCTCGCCGCCGATCTGGACCCGGCCGTTGAGATCCCGGAGCGTGGCCAGATCGAGCTTGCGGAAGATCGGGTCCAGCACCGCGGCGATCTCCGGATGGGCCTTGAGGACCGCGCCGCGGACCACCGGCGCCGGCTGGTAGACCGGCTGGACGCCCTTGTCGTCGTCCAGCATGACGAGGCGCGCGACCGCCATGCTGCCGTCGGTGCCGAACACCATGGCGGCGTTCGTGCCGGAGGTGCCCCGCGCCGCCGCCGCGATCGTGGCGGCCGTGTCGCCGCCGGCCAGGATGACGAGCTGGTCCGGCCGGAGGGTGAAGCCGTAGGCCCGGCCGAAGGCCGGCAGCGCCCCCGGGCTGGTCACGAATTCCGATGAGGCGGCGAGCTTGATCGCGCCGCCGCCCGCCACGTAGCGGCCGAAGTCGCTCATGGTCCTCAGGCCCGCGGCCCGCGCGATCTCCTCGCGCACCGCGATCGCCCAGGTGTTGTTGGCCGAGGCGGGCGTCAGCCAGACGAGGTCGTTGGCCGCGCGATCCAGGTCCCGGGCCGTGCGGTAGGCCGCCTCCGGGTCCTTCCAGACCGGGAGATCGGCCTTCCCGAAGAAGAACGCCGCGTTGCCGGTGTATTCGGGATAGATGTCGATCTGCCCCTCGATCAGGGCCTGGCGGACGATCGCGGTCGCGCCGAGCTGGATCTTGTCGACGGTCGGCAGGCCCCGGGCCTGGAGCGCCTGCAGGATGATGTTCCCGAGCACCCCGCCCTCCGTGTCGAGCTTGGAGGCGACGACGATCCCGGCCGCCGGCGCGCCGGGCGTGGGCGCGCACTGGGCTGTCAGCAGCGCGAGCCCTGCTGCGACGAGCCCCGCCCGGATCCGCTTCACCATGGCCTCCGGCTCTGCCCTGCGCCCCGTCGGTCCGGTCGGGCGCCCGCTTTCCGACATCTAGGGCCGGTCCCGGTCAAGTTGAGGCGGAGGCGCACCGAGCCTGTGCCGCACGGGAGAGGGGGCAGGGCGCGACTGACTCCGCCCGAATCGTCGTCCGTCGAGACCGCTGCGACACGATCGGGAGCAGCTCTCGGGCCGGCGCCGCGGCGTGATTCGGTGCCCGAACCCGGTCGACAGCCGCGTCTCCCGCACCGGACCGCTCCGGCGTCGCGGGCCGCGCGACCCCCGCGAAGACCTGCGCGCCCGGCGAGTCCAACCGGGGCCGTATCAAATCAACACATTCCCGTTAACGTTGTTTAACCTTTACACGATCCTTCCGCGAACGATCCTGGCTTTGGCGATATAATCTTGAGTACATGCTTTGTGCCGAAAGGAGGGGGGATATGTCGTATTCGATTCTGGTTCGCGATCTCACCCGCGAGACCGACGGTACTCCCAAACTTCTGGCCTACGACATTCACGACCGCTCGGCGGCCGAGACGCTCGTGTCGGTGATCGCCACTTCGTACCAGGATCACGGTTTCAATCCAGCGACCCGCGTCCACTGGTTTCGCCACGCGGGCGGGCTGCGCGAGATCTTCACGTGGCCGCGGTCCTGACCGGCGGCGCGCGGGCTCAGGTGCCGCAGAAGGTCCGGTAGCCGACGCCGCCGCCCGCGGGCGCCTCCGCGAAGGCGGCGTGGTCCGGCTGGTCGTCGTAGGGGCGGGCCAGGACGGCGAGGAGCGTCGCGAACGGCGCGAAGTCGTCCCGCTCCACGGCGGCCTCGATCATCGCCTCGACCCGGTGGTTGCGCGGGATGAAGGCCGGGTTCTCCCGGCGCATCGCGGCGGCGGTCTCGACCGGGTCGCGTGCCTCCTGCGCCAGCCGCGCGCGCCACGCGGCCGCCCAGGCATCGTAGCGCGTCGGGTCGACGAACAGCTCGCGCACGGCCGCGTCGGCCTCAGGCCGCGCCGCCGCGTCGCAGAGCCGGCGGAACATCAGGGTGAAGTCGGCCTGGTTCTCGGCCATGCCCTTGAGGAGGTCGCCCGCCAGCTCGGCGTCGCCGTCGCGGGTCTCGGCGAGGCCGAGCTTGCGGGCGAGGCCGCCGTGATAGGCCGCCTCGAAGCGCGGTGCGTAGGTGGCCAGCGCCGCCTCGGCCTCGGCGACGGCGGTGTCCTCGCCCTCTGCGAGGAGCGGCAGCAGCGTCTCGGCGAGCCGGGTCAGGTTCCAGAGCGCGATCCGCGGCTGCTGGCCGTAGGCGTAGCGGCCGTTGCGGTCGATGGAGCTGTAGACCGTCCGGGGATCGTAGGCGTCGAGGAACGCGCAGGGCCCGTAATCGATCGTCTCGCCCGCGACCGACATGTTGTCGGTGTTCATCACCCCGTGGACGAAGCCGACGTGCAACCAGCGGGCGACGAGGGCCGCCTGGGCCGCGACGACGCCCTCCAGCAGCGCCCGGTAGGGATTGCCGGCCCCGGCCGCGTCCGGATGGTGCCGGGCGACGACGTGGTCGGCGAGCGCCCGCAGCCCCTCGACGTCGCCCCGCGCAGCGAAGAACTGGAAGGTGCCGACCCGGATGTGGCTCGCCGCCACGCGCGTGAGGACCGCGCCCGGCAGGAGCGTCTCGCGCACCACCGGCTCGCCGGTCGTCACGGCGGCGAGGGCCCGGGTGGTCGGGATGCCGAGCGCCGCCATGGCCTCGCTGACGAGGTACTCGCGCAGGACCGGGCCGAGCGCTGCCCGCCCGTCGCCCCGCCGGGAGAACGGCGTCGGGCCCGCGCCCTTCAGCTGGATGTCGCGGCGGCGCCCGTTCCGGTCGACGACCTCGCCGAGCAGGACCGCGCGGCCGTCGCCGAGCTGGGGCACGAACTGGCCGAACTGGTGCCCGGCATAGGCCGCGGCGATCGGTTCGGCACCGTCCGGGACCGCGTTCCCCGCGAGCGCCGCGACGCCGTCCGGGCCGGCGAGCCAGTCCGGATCGAGGCCGAGCTCCTCGGCGAGCGCGCGGTTCAGCCGGACGAGGCGCGGCGCCGCCACGGGCGTCGGCGGCCGGCGGGCGTAGAAGCGCTCCGGCAGGCGGGCGTAGCTGTTGTCGAAGGGGAGTGCCGTCATCGTCAGGATCTATGGAGCGCGGGGTCGGGGGGCAAGCGGGGCCGTCGGGGCCGCGGGATCCGGGCGGTGCCGTCGGCGCCCGTGGGCGTCTCGGACATCGACCGGAGCCGCGCGGCGGCGACGGAACCGCGGATCGTCCACCGGGCCCGGGTCATCGTCGCGCCTTCCCCGCTCCCTGGCCCATCCGCCGGGCGGGGGGATGTTCGCGGCCCGACCCGTTCTCAGGCGTCGGCGGGCCGGATCGCCTCGAGCGCCTCGATCCTCCGGGTGGTGGGATCGCGCGCGGCGGGATCGGCCGTCGACCCGCGCCGCCGGGCGCGGCAGGCCAGGGCCGCGAGGGCCAGGACACCGCCCGCCAGCACGTCCGGCAGGTAATGACCGCCCGACCCGACGGTCGCGACGATCACGGCGGCGTTCAGCAGGGCGGCCAGGGGGCCGAGGACCGGCACCGGCGCCAGCGCCCAGGCCGTGAGGACCGCGAGGCACACGTGGAAGGACGGGAAGGTCGCGAGGCCGCGCAGGTCACCGAGCGCCAGCGTGTGCAGGGTGCCGGCCCGCAGCCGCGCCACCGGCTCCAGGTGCCAGAGCGCGCCGACCGTCTCCAGGGGCTCGGACGGGACGACCCGCGGGGCGTAGTGGGCGTAGGGGCCGAGGGCCGGCAGCAGGGCGGCGAGGACGATCACGCACAGCAGCGTCGCGGAAAACAGCCGGATGTAGGTCCAGAGCCGGCCGAGGCGGCGGGTCGCACTCAGCGCGATCACCACGAGCCCGACCTGCGGGCCGCTCGAATGGTAGGCGAGCGCCAGCCACCACGACAGCGTCGGGTGCCGCGCCAGGAACGCCACGTGACCGGTCCAGTCGAAGCCGAGGGCGGCCTCGATGCGGGCGAGCGCGGGATCGACGAAGGGCAGCCCGATCCCGGCGGCGAGGAAGTGCAGGACCGCCACCGGCACCGTGAAGGCGATGAGGAACGCGCTTGCCAGGGCCATGCCGCGCAGGGGCGGGTCGGACTTCACCGTGCTCAGGCAGGCGGCGGCGCTCAGCAGGACGAGGACGGCGAGGCCCGCGAGCGCGAAGCCCAGGGGCTCGGCGGCGATCCCGGACGCCGCCATCCAGACGGCGTCGACCGCGACGATCGCCAGGGTCAGGGCCCAGAGACGCGGGTCCGGCGCGGCGATGCCGGTGCTGTGCCGGCGCAGCAGGCGCCACCAGGGACGTGCCGGGTTTCGAGCGCGGACGATGGGCGCGCGGCCGGCGTGAACGGCCCGGTCTGGACGCATGATCCGGCTCACCTCGCCCGACAGGGCCGATGCGCGGCCGGGACGAGGCTCGGCCGCGACGGGGATGTGGCCGCCGGCCGGGGGTGGCGGCGGGCGGACAGGGTTGGGGGTGCGGGGGCGGACTCTACCGGCCGGTCGTCGGGGCGTCGCCCGTGGCCGGGGGCTTGCCGGTGCCGACCGCGCCCTCCGTCGGCGGCACGGCGGAGGGATGCGTGACGGCCTCCGTCGCGGTCTTGCCCGGGTCCTTCGTGTCGGCTGCCGGCTTCGGCGCGGTCTCGGCCGGTGGCGCCGCCCCGGGGCCGGGCCGATCCTGCGCCCGGGCCGCGGCCGGAAGGGCGGCCAGCGTGGCGGCGAGGACGAGGGCGGGGATCGATCGGGTCAAGCGTGGCTCCGTCGCGCGGTCGGGCGTTCAACCGGCCCAACGGCTGGCCGCTGGGGTCGTTCCGACGCGCGCCGGTCCGGGACCGGCCGGGAGGTGACGGGTGGGTCGGGCGAGGCCGTCCCCGGTCCCGTCATCTCAGGTCCTGACGCGCGGGGCGCCGGCAGTGCGCGCCGGAGCGCGCGGCCGGGGCCTCACGCCTCCGCGGCGGCCTTCCGGGTCTTGCGGCCCTTGGGAGCCTTCGTGCCGGCGCCGGCCTCCGCCGCGACGATCTCCGCGGGCTCGCTCCGCTTGGCGGCCGGGCCGCGGCGCTTGTGGCCGAGGCCGGCGTTGCGGGCGAACTCGGCGCGCATCGCCGAGTAGTTGGACGCGGTTGTCGGGTAGTCCGGCGGCAGTCCGTAGCGCTGCCGGTACTGCTCGATCGTCATGCCGTTGCCGGTGAGATGCCGCTTGAGCGTCTTGTACGGCTTGCCGTCGATGAAGCTGATCAGGGCGTCGGGCGTGATCGACTTCTTGATCTGCGCGGGCGTCGCCTTCTTGAATTCGGGCTCCGACGTGACCGTCGTGTGCCCGAGACCGGCCAGCGCGGCGTGGACGCCGGACAGCAGCGACGGGAGGTCGGGAACCGGAACGGAGTTGTTGGCGACATAAGCCGAAACAATATCGGCGGTCAGCTCGACGAAATCGATCGGGTCCTGATGCGGTGCAGGATTGCTATCTTCCATGGGCGCCTCTCACGTGTGAGTGATCCATGAACGTGCATTCGCTTCTCGACAGTCAAGTCCTTATCTGCACGAAGATAACCCATTATGCCTGTTATCTACCGAATGGAGTGGCGAATACCAACATAGATCAGTGGCGCATTTCGCGCCGGATCTTTCGCCCGCCGGCACCCCGATTTCCGGATCCTCGGGCGCCTTCGGCCGCAGCCGACCGGCCGGACCGGGCGGGGCTCTTCACAAAGCGTTAACCCTGACCGTGGTCACTGACAGGGTCGCTCCGGCTTTGGGGGTAAGAAGCCGAACGACAGGCGGGCCGAGCCCTGCCCCTCCATGCTCGGCCCGCGCCCTCGCGCCGCGGCGACGCTCAGGCGTTGGCCGCGGTCCCGATCGGCGTGGCGATCGCGCCGCGCGTCCCGGGCGGGATGACGGCCTGCAGGACCCGCGCGGGCCCGGCCGCGTAGTCGGCGCGGTAGCTGCGCTCGAGGGTCATCAGGGTGCGCATCGGCGCCTCGGCCAGATCGAGCAGGCGGGCGTCGCGCCAGCGGAGCTTGGTGAGGCCGGTGCGGCTGAACCACCGCGGCCTCTCTTCCTCGACGAGCAGGACCAGCTTGCCCGTCCACGTCTTGCGGAACCAGAACCGTCCCGTGAGCTTGGCCGCGCCGAACATGCAGCACCTCGCGTGAGAGCCCCTTCAAAGCAACGCGGGTCAAGCTCGGCGGTTTCCGCGCGCTGCCCGTCGTCCGGCACTGGACCGGCGCCGCGGCCATGCGCCGGCGGCATGGGCGCGACGGCGGACACGGCTCAGCCGCAGGTGCGGTCGCCCAGATCGCGGCCGGCCAGGGTGGTGCCGGCCGCGGTGCCGCCGGCGAGGGCGCGGTCGGCCAGGATCGCGAGCGGGCGGCCCGCCAGGGCGCCGACGAGCCCGGCGGCGGCCTTGATCAGGAAGTCGTCGAACCGGCCGTGGCGGGTCCCAGTGAGGGTCTGGCCGGCTTCAAGGCCGCCGGCCAGGACGACGCTGCCCGCCAGGATCCAGAGCCAGTGCCGCGGGTAGGCCACCGTCATGAGCAGCCCGGCCAGTGCGTAGGCCGCGACGCGCTCGTAGCTCGGATTGGCCGTGACCACCGGGCGGAATCCGATCGGCACCAGCGTGATCGCGGCGATCAGTGCCACCAGGATCCAGGCCGCGACCCGTATCAGGCCGTGCCACTGCGCGTTCGATCTCAGCATCGCGGAAACGTAACCTCGCGGCGACGGCGGCCGCGTACAACGATGGCGCGCCGTCCGACGTATCATAACGACGGCCGGGGACCGGAACATCTGATCATGCGTGGTACTCTGGTCGTCGCGACCCTTCTCGCCTTCTCGGTGATGCCGGCCGCCATCGCGGCCAATCCGGTGCGGGACGTGCTCTGGGTGGCGCTGCAGGGCTGCGTGCTCGCCAAGAAGGCCGCGGGCCGGAGCTTTCCCTGCCTCGCGGTCGATCTCGGCGACGCGGCGCGCCCGGGAACGGCGGTGCTGCGGGCGCCGGGCCAGCCCACCCACACGGTGGTGATGCCCTCCGACAGCGTCTCGGGCATCGAGGCCCCTGTGCTCCAGGGCCCGCGGGGAGCGGCCTACTGGCGGGCGGCGCTCGCGGCCCGGCACTACGTGTCGGACGCGCTGCAGGGCCGCCTGCCGCCCTCCGCGGTGGGCCTGGAGGTGAATTCCGTGGGCGGCCGCAGCCAGGATCAGCTGCACATCCACCTCGACTGCATGCGCCGGAGCGTCACGGCGGCCCTGAAGGCCCACGGCGACGCCGTCGGCGACAGCTGGGCCCCGTTCCCGGTGCCGCTGGCGGAGGTGTCCTACCTCGCCATGCGGGTCCCGGCGGACGCGGTCGCGGCGTTCAACCCGTTCGCCGCTCTGGCCCGCGTGCCGGGCTGGCAGGGCCACCTGCACGACGCGAGCTTCGCGGCGGTGGAGGCCGATCCCGGGGATCCGCGGGGCGGGATGATCCTGCTCGCCTATCGGGAGCCTGAGGCCAGTGCCGAATACCTGATGGATCACGGCTGCCGGGTGGCCAGGCACGGCCGGGCCGGCTGACCGGCGGCCGAGCCCAGCCGTGCCGAGCCGTGGCCACTGTTGCTGCTACGTTCTATCTCTCGGGGGCACGAATCGGGCATAGAGCGAGCATGCGCATGCCGGTGCTCAGCTTGTCCGCGATGCTCCTCCTGACCACCGGACCTGCGGTTGCGGGGCCGGCCGCCGGAGCCACCGATCCGGCCGAGCTGGAGCGCGCGTGGCACCGCTGCCTGCGGGACGCCACGGGGCATCAGCCGACGGGGCAGAGCCGCGCCGGCGACGAGCGCAACGCCCTCGACGAGTGCAAGGCCCGCGAGGATGCCCTGGTGGCTGCCCTGATGTCCGGCGCGCGCCCGGCGGACGCCCGCACCGGCACGGTGTGGTCACGGACCTGGGCGGCGTTCGTGGAGCCGCTCACCGCGTGGCTCGGCGCGCTGCGGCGCTGAGCGCGTCGCGGTCTCCGCGCCGATCGTGCCGGGTGATACGGCGTCAGGCGCCGCCGATTCCGGTCGTCACCGTACCGCTGCCCCGGCAATCGGAGCACTGCGCGTCGGCGACCTTGCCGGTGCCGCCGCAGGTCCGGCACAGGTTCTCGCCGGTGCCCGGCGTGCCGGGCGGGGCCTCGTCCCCGGGTTTGCGCGGATCCGCCTCGGCCATCGTCAGCCCTCTCCGGACGCCCGTTCCTGACCGGCAAACCGTGTCGGTCCGGCGCTGTTCCCGGTCGCGTGCGTTGTCGAGGCTCGGGGCCGTCCGCGGCGTCGCACCGCGCACGGCCCGGCGAACCGCGGCCCGCGCGGGCCGTTGGCCGGCCATGAGCGATCAGACATCCAAGCCGCACCCGGATCCCGTCACCGAGGCGCGCCGGCGCGAGATGGCGATCGAGCATCTCCTGTTCGGGACGATGCGGTTCCTGGCGCGGCAGAACCCGGAGCTGCTGGACGAACTCGAGGGCAGCCTCGTCCACCTATGGGATACGGTCGAGGGCGAGGCGCGGGACGATGAGGCCGTGCGGACCATCGCCCGGCGCATGCTCAAGGGGCTGCGGGCCGAGCGATGATCGGCCCGGCCCGGCTCACCGCTGGGCGGCGTCGGTCACCTTGATGGTCGGGATCATCGCCACGGCCTGCGCGGTCACGCGGTCGAACGTCTCCCCGGTCAGGCCCCGCTCCGTCGCGAGCTTCCGGATCCGGTCCGCGTGCTGCGAGAGGGTCAGGCCGAAATAGGTCTTCTCTGCCGCCTGTTCGACAGACTCGTTTGCCACGTGTTCACTCCTGTTCATGGTCGGTGAGGCGCGCTGATTTGGGCCAGAGCGGCCGGGGCTTCAACCCCCGGCCGCGGCCACCGCACCCCGGCCATGAATCGCGGTCATGGCCGGGACGCCGTAGGCGCGCGGTCTTGCCGAAGCCCTGTAGCCGCCGGCCCGCCGCTATCAGCGGTTGCAGCCGATGCAGATGCCGCGGGTGATCGCGTCGTTGCGCTCCTCGACGGCGTCGCGGCGCTCGATGCTGCCGGTCTCGTTCGGGCCGAGGGCGCCGGGATTGGGCACCGTCTGGCCGGTCGCGGCGGTATGGGGCGCCTTGGCGGTGGTGGCGGGCCCGCCGCCGGTGCCCGTCTGGCTCACCGGGTCGGCCCAGGCGGTGACGGAGGCCAGGGTCAGGGCGGCGGCCATGGCGAGAGTCGCGGATCTGCGCATGTGAAGCTCCCAGCACTGCGTGCGTCGGTCTGTGCGAAACTGACGCACGCGCGCGCGAGAAGTTCCCGCCTCCGCGCGCGATCGGCACCCCGGCGCGAGTCGTTCGGCGGCTGAATGCGGCCGTTCACCTTCGGGCGTAACGGCTAAGCCATTTTGAGAACTGTCTTCGCTTCCGAATTGGGGAATCGTGGTGCTGTAACATTCGGAGGCGTACGTCATGAACCCGACCGTCAAGGCCGTGCTGCTGAACGAGCGGGCCTCTGTGCTCTCGGCGATCGCGGCGCGTCAGGGCACCGTCTCCGACCTCCTCGTGCAG
Source organism: Methylobacterium sp. 275MFSha3.1 (assembly GCF_900108435.1). Taxonomy (NCBI): domain Bacteria; kingdom Pseudomonadati; phylum Pseudomonadota; class Alphaproteobacteria; order Hyphomicrobiales; family Methylobacteriaceae; genus Methylobacterium; species Methylobacterium sp. 275MFSha3.1. The sequence goes on from NZ_FNWP01000002.1 coordinate 380,221, forward strand.
ATCAACGGCGTCGAGAACGATATCTGGCGGCTGCGCCACCGCCTCATCGATATCGAGGCGTACCTGGTCGGGCATCGCGTCGAGCTGCCGGATCTCGGCGAAGGGCAGACGGAGAGTGCGGACGGGACGGAGGTTGTCGTTCCGCGCAATGCGGCGCCCCAGGCCGCGACCCGGTCGGTCGAGGTGATCGGCCTGCCGACCTGCAAGCCCCTCGGCGATTTCGTCCGGCCGAAGACGTCCGCGCGGAAGGCCCAGGCGGCCGCCGGGCCCCGCCAGGTCGAGACCGCCTGAGGTCGTCCGGGGATCACGCCCATGCACCGTATCCGCCTGGCCCTTCGGCGGAGGGCCCCCGTGCCGCCGGCGCCGGCGCTGCCCGAGAGCCTGACCCGCTACGTGTCGCCGCCGGCTCCCGAGGCCGGCTTGATCACCGCGCCGCTCCGGGACATCGGCATGGCGCTGCTCGTCGGTGTCGTCGTCGCGCTCGTCGGCGGCCGGATTCTCGAAGCCTGGTAGCCGGTCCTGACTGTGTCCCGGCCATGGCCTATGAGGATCGGTGAGGATCCCGAGGGGGTGGACGGATGGGCAACGGCGACGGCAGCGGCGCGCCGAGCGCGAAGATCGCGGAGGTTCAGCGCCTGGCCACGGCGCTCGCGGCGCGCGTGCGCTACGCGCAGCTGGTAGGCCGCCCGGTCTACGAGGCGCAGATCTCCGCGCTGGTCGGCGCGGCCCGCCTGATGGATGAGGAGAGGGCCCCCTGGCCGCCGATGGTGGAGGAGGTGCTGACCGAGCTCGCCCGAGCGATCGAGGGGACCGAACCCGCCGCGGAAGGCGAGGCGGACGATTCTGGGGGAGACCCGGCGAAGGACGCGCCCGGACAGCCCTGAGCGCACCGCTCCCGTCGCCACATCCCCGTCGCCACCCTCGTCGCCACCCTTGTAACGGTCATCGCGCGATCGCGCCGGACCTCCGGCCGGGATCGCCCGGAGATGGGCCGCGCCTGTCGCGCGCTCTCAGCCAGATGGCGGCATCCAGCATGACGACGGGCGCCACCGCCAGGGCCGCGGCCAGGGTGCGGTTGCGCCGCGGGTTCGAGGGCGTGGCGCGGGTCGCCAGCAGGCCGGCATCGAGGAGATCCCCGCCCACCCGCAGGCCGAGATGCCGCTCCGGCTCGGCGGCAGCCAGGATCGCCGCGCCCGAGGCGATCTCGCGCAGGCCGTAGAGCTGGATCAGGCCCTCGTGGCCGTCGAGGCCGGTCGCCGCGGCGACGCGCCGGGGCGCGAAGGTCTCGGCGAGGCCGAGCCCGATCCCGAACCAAGCCAGCCCGCGGGCCATCTGCCTGTCATCCATCTGCGATCCTGCTCCGCGCGGCCACCGGTCCATGGTTGGCCAACCGGGCGGTTCCGGCCGTGTTCCGGACCGCCGCGAGGCCGGAACTTCGGGGCGAAGGGCTGATTGATCAGTGTGCCGGCACGGAGATCCGCGCCGTCGCCGCGGTGCGACGATCGCCTCCGGTCGCACGCCCTCAACCCGCTCGCGTCGTGAAGGCGATGGCCGCATGATCCTGAGCCTGCAGGCCGTGCAGGTCGCGACCGGCAGCGACGATGCCGAAAGTCAGCTCGTCTTCGCCGACGGGTTCCTGGTCGCGATCCTGGTCCGTCTCTCGGCGCAGCACGGGGCCGATGCCGGGAAGTGGTTCCTCGAAGCCGGGTTCGGCCCGATCGATCCCCTCGGGCCGCCGCTGTTCGCGGACCTTCCGGCGGCCCGGGCCTGGATCATGCGGCAGCTGATCGCCGCGGCCTGACGGCGGCGACGGCGAAACTCGGGGTGATCATCGGGGTTATCCTCAGGACGGCGTCCCGAGCCAGCGGAGCGAGCGTCTCAGCCGGGCCGCACCGTCCGCGGCGAACCAGAGTCCGTGCGCGAACACGACCCGTTCCGGCGCCAAGCCGACGAGATCCGCGGCCGCCCGCGCGGCGTCGCGCCGCCGGAGCCTGATCACGAGGCGCAGGTAGGGCGGCGGCTCGCCGTGCGGCGGCGTCATGCGGGCGAGGCGCAGGAGCGGACGCAGCAGCGCCGGCATCTTCGCCGGCTCCAGGTTGAGGACGAGGTCGGTCAGGATCAGCGTGCGGCTCGCGCCGTGGAAGAACGCGACTTCCCGGAAGCCGAACCCGCCCGGCACGACGACCTGGCGCAGGTCCGCCGCCCAGTCGGGCGGCGCCGCATCCTCCAGGACCCGGTCGACGCGCAGGCCGGCGCGTCGGACCTGGCGGCGCTCGCGCAGGTTCGGGGCTGCCCAGGTCAGGGCTTCCGGACACTGCGCCTGCCAGTCCTTCAGGAAGGTCCAGTGGGCGATGTTGGGCGCGACCAGGTGGCGGATCGGTCCGAGCGCGGCGATCGCGCGGTGCAGGCCCGCGTCGTAGCGCGTGGGGGAGTGCAGCCAGACCGATCCGTCCCCGAGACGGACGACGGTCATCCGGACGGGCAGGGGGATGCCGAGGGCGCGGAGCGGCCCGCTGTCGACGATCCAGACGCCCTCGGCCACTGGCTTGAGCACGTCGAGGGGTGGATAGGTCGCGTCCGGCAAATCCCGCTCTCTTCCTCGGCCGCGGGACGTCACGCGCCCGCTCCCGTGCAACGGCGGGGCCGCGGCGGGTTTCCCGGATCCATCGCCGCAGGCCCGGGGCGTCTCACGCCCGCGCGCAGTCGGGCGCGACCGGCTCCATCGGCGGAACCGGGGCGGCGCGCAGCAGCGCGATCGCGAGACCGAGGATCGTCAGCACGTCGCAGGTCAGTCCGAAGACCGAGCCGACCAGGAGATTGTGCCCGGCCCAGCACAGGGAGGCGCCGAGGAAGAGCTGGCGCATCGCCTGCGGCGCCGCCTGGAGCCGCGCGCCGGTGGCGAGCAGCGCGCCCGCGGCCGCGCAGGCCGACGGCCAGCCGTTCCACGTGGCCGCCGTCAGGCACGCCGCCGCGAGGGTGCTCGCGGCGAAGACGGGCGGCACCCAGCCGCCCCGGCCGGGCGCGCCGACGCAGCGGAGGGAGACGAGGCTCTGCAGCACCGAGATGGCGCACATCGCCGTCCCGGTGAGCGCCCCGAGCGTCAGGTAATGCGCGCCGAAGCAGGCGGCACAGGCCGCCGAGGCCGCGAGGATCCAGGCGCGCCGCGGCATCACCCCCGCAGTAAAGCCCAGGATCAGGCCCAGCGACCCGAACAGATCGAGGTGCGTCGCGGCGGCGGCGGACCAGGAATACAGGAATGATGCGGCGTTCATCGTGCGCGACCGGCCGGCGCGGGGGCGCCGTTTCAGTCGATCGCGCTAGGATCGCCCGGTAATCGGATGGTTAACGCCGCCTCCGGCGACGATCGCGACCCGGCGAGCGTGGCCGCGCCGCCGCACCGCGGTCCCGCGCGGCGACCCGCCGTGCCCGCATATCCGTGGGCCCGATCATCGTTCATTCAGTGTGTCGATCTACATCATGTGAGTATTAAACCAAAACAAGATGTTTGAACTCTGGGATTAACATAGATCAGGGGCCGATCCGCGCGTATTGCGCCGGGAACAATGCCTGCGGCTTCCGGTTCTCCGGGCATTCGAGTCGGGACGACACCGCGGCCGTTCGGGCGGGGGTGCGCGCGCGCCCGCTACCGGTGGTGTGAACCGACGCTCCGATGCAGCTTCCCACGTATGACGATCACCATCCCGTCGCCGCGCGGTTCCGGGACTTCATCGGGCCTGGACGACGCCCGCATCTACCCGGCCCTGCTCGCCTTCCTCTGTCGGTACCGCGCGGTACCGCGCGCAGCCGGGCCTGTTCCGGAGCTTCGCGGTGCTGTTCGACCGGGGACGTCCGGCAGGTCGCCGCCGGTCGCGCGTCGGGCGCCTTCGTGATGCGCCGGATGGACAGCTGAGGGCCGACCGATGACGCGTTCCGTTCCGATTGCCGCTCCGTTTCCCGAGGACGAGGAGGCGGTGCTGGCGCTGGCGCGCGCCCTGCGCGAGACCGGCTACACCTTCACCACCGTGACCCCGGCCACCCACGCCCACGTCAATGCCCGGCCGCGGCACGCCGAGGCGCGCAGCCTGCGCGACGTGTTCGGTTGGAGCCGGCCGTTCCGCGCCGACCTGGTCCCGGAGCCGATCCTGCGCCTGATGCGGGCGGCCGGCGCCGTGCTCGAGGACGGCCCGCTGCTGCGGCCGACGCTGCGCGTCTCCAGCCTCGACGGCGAGCTGTTCGTCCATTCCGCGTATCCCCCGAGCGCGGCCGACGCGGTGTTCTTCGGTCCCGACACGATGCGCTTCGCCGCGGGGGTGATCGCGCATCTCGAGGCGCGGTCGCGGCCGGTGCGGCGCGCGGTCGATATCGGCTGCGGCTCGGGTGCGGCCGGGATCTGCGTCGCCAAGCGGGCACCGGGCGCCGAGGTGGTGCTCGTGGACATCAACCCGGCGGCCATGCGGGCGGCGCGCGTCAACGCCCGGCTCGCCGGGACCGACGGGGTCGATGTCCGCCGCAGCGACCTGCTGCGCGACGTCGAGGGCCCGTTCGACCTCATCGTGTCGAACCCACCCTTCATGATCGACACGGCGGAACGGGCCTACCGGCACGGCGGCGGCCCCCTCGGGGCCGGGCTGCCGCTCGCGGTGGCCGAGCAGGCGGCCGGGCGGCTCGCGCCCGGCGGCAGCCTCGTCCTGTTCACCGGCGCGGCGATCGTCGACGGCGAGGACCCGTTCCGCGACGCCGTGGCCGACCTCTGCGACCGGGCCGGGTTGGACTGGACCTACCGCGAGTTCGACCCGGACGCGTACGGCGAGGAACTCGCGACGCCCGCCTACGACGCGGTCGAGCGGCTCGCCCTCGTCGTCCTGACCGCCACGCGCCCGGTGACCCGGCCATGACCGATCCCCTGACCGACAGCTCGACCGACACCTTCCTCCGGGACGCCCTCGCGGGCCTCTCCGCCGAGCCGAAGATGCTGCCGGGAAAGTATCTCTGGGACGAGACCGGCTCGGACCTGTTCGACAGGATCTGCCACAGCGCCGACTACTACCCGACCGCGCAGGAGATGACCGTCCTGCCGCAGGTCGCCGCCGACGTGGCGCGCCGGGTGACGCCGGGGGTGACCGTCGTCGAGTTCGGCAGCGGCGCGAGCCGCAAGATCCGCACGCTCCTCGACGCGCTGCCCGAACCGGCGGCCTACGTGGCGATCGACATCTCCGGGGCGTACCTGGAGGCCGCGATCCGGCGGCTCGCCGCCGATTACCCCGGCATCCCGATGATTCCGGTCTGTGCCGACTACTCGCAGCCGGTCCAGCTGCCGCGAGGGGCCGGGCCGGGGGGCATCCTGGGCTTCTATCCGGGAACGAGCATCGGCAACTTCGACCCGCGCGGGGCCCGGCAGTTCCTCGAGCGCGCGCGCGCCACGCTCGGGCCGAGCCTCTTCCTCGTCGGCGCGGACGGCACCGCCGACCCGGACCGCCTGCAGCGCGCCTACGGGCGCGCCGACGGCCTCATGGCCGCGTTCCACCGCAACATCCTGACGCGGCTGAACCGGGAACTCGGCGCCGATTTCGACCGCGACAATTTCCGGCACGCCGTGCGGATCTGCCCGGACCCGCTGCGGGTCGAGGCCCACCTCGTCGCGACCCGGCCGGCGAGCTACCGGCTGGGCGACCGGACCATCGCGTTCGCGGCGGGGGAGAGCGTCCGCACCGACACGTCGCACAAGTACCCGGCGGACGCCTTCCGGGCGCTCGCGGCCGAGAGCGGCTGGCAGCCCCGCGCCCTGTGGACGGGGGAGGGCGGAGATTTCAACCTCCACCTGCTGCAGGCGGAGGCCTGACCCGGCGCGGAACTCTTCTCCCGACACGCTCGCGCGCGCCGGGCCAGTAGTTGATCCGGCGGCGGGCGCTCTAGACGGCCTCGATCGGCGCGTGCTTGCCGTCGTGGGCGGAGCCCGACTCCATGCTCCGCGTCTCGCCGGCCTGCCGCTGATCCCGGGCCGGCGGCGGGTAATCCGTCAGCGGGCGCCAGGGGGCGGACGGAGTGCCGAGGCGCGCGCCGGACGGCCGCATCGACATCCAGATCGCGACGGCCATCCACGGGACGACGAAGAAGACGAAGGCGGCGAGCCCCACGGCGATCCTCCACAGAACGGTGACGCCGGGAGAACGCCCGAACGGCGGCCCCGGATCCGACGCGATCGGGCCTGGAGCCCGGCGCGGTCAGAACCTACAAGGATGGGCCGCTCGGCCGGGCCCACCGGACCTGATCGGCGGCCCCGCCGGGCGCGGCCCGGTCCGGACGCCCGCGCGGCGCCGCGCAGCCTGCTGGAGCGAGCAATGGCAGATCTTTCCGGAAAGACGGTCCTGGTCACGGCGGCGGGTCAGGGGATCGGGCGCGCCAGCGCGCTCGCCTTCGCCCGCGCCGGGGCGCAGGTCCACGCCACCGACATCAACGTGGACGCCCTCGCCGACCTGCGCGCCGACAACCTCAGCACCGCGACCCTCGACGTGCTAGACGCGGAGGCGGTTGGGGCCCTGGTCGCGCGCATCGGCGCGGTCGACATCCTGTTCAACTGCGCCGGCACCGTCCACGCCGGCACCATCCTGGAGATGCGCGACGACGAGCTCGACTTCGCCCTCGACCTCAACGTCAAGGCGATGATCCGCACGATCCGGGCGGTCCTGCCCGGCATGCTGGAGCGCCGCGACGGCGCCATCGTCAACATGGCCTCGGTGGCCTCCTCGGTGAAGGGCGTGCCCAACCGCTTCGCCTACGGGGTGACGAAGGCGGCGGTGATCGGCCTGACCAAGGCGGTGGCCGCCGACTATGTCGGCCACAACATCCGCTGCAACGCCATCTGCCCCGGCACGGTGGAGAGCCCGTCGCTGCAGGAGCGCATCCGCCAGCAGGGCGACTACGAGCAGACCCGCGCGGCCTTCATCGCGCGCCAGCCGATCGGCCGGCTCGGCACGCCCGAGGAGATCGCCGACCTCGCCGTCTACCTCGCGGGCGCGACCTACACGACCGGCCAGGCCGTCGTGATCGACGGCGGCTGGACGATCTGATCCGCCGGGGCGGGCCTCAGAACCGGGCGACCAGCGCCACGCCGCCGATCATCAGGGCGCCGCCGAGGATGCGCCACAGGCCGGCCTCATGGACCTTGAAGCCCACGAGGCCGAAATGGTCGAGCAGGATCGACGTGACGACGCCCGCCGTCACGATCAATCCGAGGAAGGTGGCGGCCCCGATCCGCGCGGAGACGGAGAGCTGCGCCATCGTCAGGCCCGCGCTCATCACGCCGCCGAGCCACGCCCACCACGGCACCTGCGCGAGGCGGTCCAGCGTCGGCCACCCGTACTGCCCCGTCACCAGCATGGCGACGCAGATCGCCGCGACGCTGACGACGAGGCTCACCACGCCGGCGAGCAGCGGCCGCGCGAGGGACTTGGCGAGGCCCGCGTTCTGGCCCGGTTCGATCGCGGTGGCGATGCCCGCGAGCAGCGCGAAGCCGTACAGGAAGAGCATGCTGGGATCCTAAGGGTGCGAGGCGTTCGGATCGACGGTCCCGTCAGAACGCCGCCACGAGGGTGACGCCCGCGACCATCAGCGCGCCGCCGAGGATGCGCCAGCGCCCGGCGCGGTGGCGCTCGAAGCCCACGAGGCCGTGATGGTCGAGGAGGATCGAGCCGACCACGCCCGCGGTGATCACGCAGCCCAGGAACGGCGCCGCGCCGACTTTCTCGGAGATGTAGAGCTGCGCCAGGACGACCGCCGCCCCGAGCACGCCGCCCGGCCAAGCCCACCAGGGCACGGGCGTGGCCGCTTCGGCCTGGGAGCGGCCGCGCAGCCGGGCGACGGCCATCGCGGCGAGGAAGCAGGCGATCGCGAGGCCGAAGCAGAACAGGCCGGCCAGCATCGGCTGCCCCGTGACCTTCGCCAGCGTGGCGTTCTGGCCCGGCTCGATGGCGTTCGCGACGCCGGCCACGAGGGCGATGCCGTAGAGATACCACTTGGACAAGGCGGCGCCTTCCCGACGAGGAGTGGATCGCACCCGGACGGGGCGGTCTGCTGCCAAACCCGCCGCCGCGCCGGGTGACTGCATCACAGGCCCGGTCGGCGCCGGGACAGATCGCCCCAGGGCGGGGCGGGGCAGGGTGAGGCCGGGCGGGCCGGGCGCGGCGCGGGAACGTTTCCGGCCCCTCGCGTGCTGTGCCTGTGGCAGCCCGAGTGGACGATGGACGCCCGCAGCCCGACGATCACGCCGACGACGCAGGACCGTCAGGCCGAGCTGACCCTGCGGGGGATCGCGCTCGGCGCGGCCATCACAGTCGTGTTCATGGCCGCCAACCTCTACATGGGCCTGAAGACCGGGATGACGTTCTCGTCCTCGATCCCGGCCGCGATGATCTCGATGGGCGCGTTCCGGCTGATGGGCGGCGCCGGCATCCTCGAGAACAACATCGTGCAGACGCAGGCCTCGGCGGCCGGCACCCTGTGCAACGTCATCCTGGCGCTTCCCGGGCTCGTCCTCGTCGGCCACTGGCACGGCTTCCCGTTCTGGCAGACCACGGCGGTCTGCCTGCTGGGCGGCCTCCTCGGCGTCGCCTTCTCGATCCCGCTCCGCCGCGCCCTCGTGTCGGGCAGCGATCTCCCCTATCCCGAGGGCATCGCCGCCGCGGAGGTGCTCAGGACCGGCCACGAGGAGCAGGGCGGCCACGGCCTGCGGGACCTGCTCGGGGCCGCCGCGGCCGCCGGGACGATCGGGCTCGCCACCACGGGGCTGAAGGTCCTGGGCGAGGGGCTCAACGGCGCGGTCAGCCTCGGCGGCGCGGTGTTCCGCACCGGGACCGGCTTCTCGCTGGCGCTGGTCGGCGTCGGCTACCTCGTGGGCATCGGCGCCTGCCTCGCGCTGCTGACCGGCGTCCTGATCGCCTGGGGGATCGCGGTCCCGATCCTCACCGCCCTGTCGCCCGATCCCGCCAAGTCGGCGGGCGCGGCCGCCGAGGCGGTTTGGTCGGGCCAAGTGCGCCTCATGGGCGCCGGTATCATCGCGGTGGGCGGGCTCTGGACCGTGGGCTCGCTGGCGCGCCCGATCCTCGGGAGCATCCGCGCCGCCCTGTCGGGCAGTGGCGGTCTCGGCAAGGATCACCCGCGCGAGGACCGCGACCTGCCGATCACCTGGGTGGCCGCCGCGACCCTGGGCCTGTGCGTGCCGCTCGCGCTGCTGTTCTGGGCCTTCGCCGGGGCCGCCGACCTCGGCGGCCTGACGATCGTGCTGGCGGTGGCCGCCACCCTGTTCACCGTCCTGTTCGGCTTCCTGATGGCGGCGGCCTGCGGCTACCTCGCGGGCCTGCTGGGCTCCTCGTCGAGCCCGATCTCGGGGATCGGCATCCTGACTACGATGGCGACCGCGCTGCTCCTGCCCCTGGTCCTGGGGCATTCCGCCGGGCCCGAGGGAGACCGGTTCGTCACCGGCATGGCGCTGCTGCTGACGTCGGTCATCATCACCACCTCGTCGATCGCCAACGACAACCTGCAGGACCTGAAGACCGGGCAGGTGCTCGGCGCCACGCCCTGGCACCAGCAGGTCGCGCTCATCCTCGGCGTCGGGGTCGGCGCCGTGGTGATCGCCCCGCTCCTGTCGCTGCTCTACGAGGCCTACGGCTTCGTCGGTGCCCCCGCGCGGGACGGGCAGGACGCGGGGAGCGCCATGCCGGCGCCCCAGGCGGCCCTGATGACCCAGATCGCCAACGGCATCACGCACGGCGAGTTGCCCTGGACCATGGTGCTGATCGGCGCCGGGCTCGGGGTTGTCCTGGTGGCGGCCGAGACGTGGCTGAAGCGACGCGACCTCACCTTCCCGGCCCTGACGGTCGGCATCGGCATGTACCTGCCGCTCTCGGTGGAGATGACGATCGCCATCGGCGGCATCCTCGGCTGGGTCGCCGAGCGCCGGCTGCGCGCCCGGGTCGGCGCGAAGGGCGACGCGAAGGCCGACAAGGCGGTCGGCACTGCCCGCCGCCGGGGTGTCCTCCTCGCGTCCGGGTTCCTCGTCGGCGAGAGCTTCGTGGGCGTGCTGCTCGCCGGCACCGACCTCCTGGCGGGCCACAGCTCGGCGATCGCCGTGGCCGGCAAGGATTTCGCGCCCTACGCCACCGGGCTCGGCCTCGCGGTCTTCCTGGCGGGGCTCGCCGTCTACCTGCGGATGGTCTCGCGACCGGAAGCGGTCCCGCGGGAGGCGTGACGGATCCGCCGGCGCCCCGGGCGGGTTCCCCGCAGGACGCCGTCGCCCGCGCGGCCGCGGCCTCCGCCACGCCGGAGTTGCGCATGAGAGCGGCTGACAGAGCGGCTGACAGGGCGGTTGAGAGAGCGGCCGACACCCGGGAGCGCGTCTTCCCCGTGAGCGCCGGCATCCTGTTCGGGCTCGGCCTCGGCGGCTTCTTCGACGGGATCGTGCTGCACCAGATCCTGCAATGGCACCACATGCTGAGCAGCTGGTACCCGATCGACACGATCCCGAACCTCGAGCTGAACACCCGCTGGGACGGCCTCTTCCACAGCGCGACCTACGTCTTCGTGGTCCTCGGGCTGTTCCTCCTCTGGCGCGCCGCGCATCGCACGCACCTCTACTGGTCCAGCAAGCTGCTCGCCGGGTCGCTCCTGATCGGCTGGGGCCTGTTCAACCTCGTCGAGGGCCTGATCGACCACGAGATCCTCGGCGTGCACCACGTCAACGAGCGGGCACCGCCGGAGCAGTGGCTCTACTGGGACATCGGCTTCCTGCTCTGGGGCGGCGCCATGCTGGCCGCGGGTCTGGGCCTCGTGGTGGTCGGCAAGGGCGAGGAGGCGTCGCTGGCGCGGAATCCCGCGTGAGGGCCGCCGGTCCCGGCCTGCGCCCGGTCCTGCCCTGGCTCGCCCTGGCTCGCCCTGGCGGCCGGCCTGAGCCTCGCCACCCTGCCGGCCTGGCGGCCCCTGGTCTTCGGGACCGCGCTCACCGTCGAGGATCTTCTCACGCTCCGCTGCCTGACGCGCTGAATCCCGCGTCCCGGCCCGTTCCGTAGGCCCCTTCTCACGCCCCTTCGGCCGCCTCGCCGAGCAGCGTCCGGACGAACCGGCGGGTGCGCGGGTCGGCCGGCCGGCCGAAGACGTCGGCGGCCGCGCCCTGCTCGACGATATGCCCCCCTTCCAGGAACACCACCGTGTCGGCGACGCGCCGCGCGAGGCGCAGGTCGTGGGTCGCCATCAGCATGGTCGTGCCCGCGTTCGCGAGGCCGGCGAGCACGTCCACCACCTCGGCGGCGAGTTCCGGGTCGAGGGCCGAGGTCGGCTCGTCGCAGAGCAGCAGGCGCGGGGAGGGGGCCAGCGCCCGGGCGATCGCCACCCGCTGCTGCTGGCCGCCCGACAGGCTGGCGGGCCAGTCCGCGGCCTTGTGGGCGAGGCCGACGCGCTCCAGCAATTCCAGGGCGCGCGCCCGCGCCCGGTCCTGCGGCCACTTGCCGACGGTGACGAGCCCCTCGGTGACGTTCTCCATCACGGTCCGGTGGGGGAAGAGCTGGAAATTCTGGAACACCATGCCGGTCTGCCGGCGCACGGCGAGCACGTCCCGCCGCGCCGGCGGGCTGCCGGGCCGGAAGGTGAGGCGTATGTCGCCGAGGGTCAGCGTCCCGGCCTGCGGGACCTCCAGCAGGTTCGCGCAGCGCAGGAGCGTCGACTTGCCCGAGCCCGAGGGGCCGATCAGCGCCGTGACCCGCCCCTCCGGCACCGCGAGGTCGACGCCCCGCAGGACCGGGTTGTCGCCGAAGCGCTTCTCGATGGCCGACAGGGCGATCACGCGCGGGCCTCCAGGTAGCCGCCGTAGCGCCCGAGGCGCCGCTCCAGCAGCGTCTGGAGCCAGGACAGGAGCGTCGACAGGACGAGGTAGATCAGCGCCACCTCGATGTAGAGGATCAGCGGCTCGTAGGTGACGGCGACGATGCGCTGGGCCGCCTGGAACAGCTCCGGCACCGTGATGGCGGCCGCGAGCGAGGTGTCCTTCACCAGCGCGATGAAGGAGTTGGCGAGCGACGGCACCGCCACCCGCGCCGCCTGGGGCAGGATCGTGCGGCGCAGGGCCTGGACCGGATTCATGCCGGTGGCGTAGGCCGCCTCCCACTGGCCCTTCGGGATAGAGGCGATGGCGGCGCGGACGATCTCCGACGTGTAGGCGCCGACGTTGAGGGTGAACCCGATCACGGCGGCCGGGAAGGCGTCGATCAGGATGCCGGCGCTCGGCAGGCCGTAGAAGATCACGAACAGCTGCACGAGGAGCGGCGTGCCCCGGAAGATCCACACGTAGAACCACGCCAGGGCCGCCAGGGGCCGGGGCGCGAACAGGCGCACGAGGGCGGTCCCGAGCCCCAGCGCGAGGCCCAGCACGAAGGTGATGAGCGTCAGCGGCACGGTGAAGCGCAGTCCGGCCGCGAGCAGCGGCCCCAGCGACTGGAGCATGAGGTCGAGCCAGTGCGGCACGGGGCGGCGTCTCCTACCGGGCGATCGAAGCGTGGGGCTGTACGGGGCGGCGCCCCGGGCGGGACTCGTCCGGGCGGGCCCTCTGCGGACGGTCTACTTGGAGACGTCGGCCCCGAAGTACTTCTGGGCGATCGCCGCGTAGCTGCCGTCGGCCCTGATCGCCTCCAGCGCCTTGTCGATCGCCGCCTTAAGGGCCGGGTTGTTCTTGCGCATGATGATCCCGGAGGCGTCCGCGTCGGCCTGCTCGGCGGCGATCTTCACGGGGGCGTTCGGCTTCTGCTTGTGGAAGTCTAGGAACGACAGGCTGTCGTTGACGGTGGCGTCGGCGCGGCCGGTGAGGACGAGCTGGATCGACTGGTCGAAGCCGTCCGTCCCGACGAGCTCGGCGCCGGACTGCTCGGCGAGGCGCGCGAAGTTGCTGGAGAGGCTCTGGGCGGCCTTCTTGCCCTTGAGATCCGCGAAGGACTTGATGTCGGACCGGTCCGCCCGGGTGATCAGCACGGCCCGCGCGCGGATGTAGGGCTCGGAGAAGTCGAACTTCGCCTGCCGCTCCTTGGTGATGCCGACCTGGTTGATCACCACGTCGTAGCGCTTGCCGTCGAGCCCGGCGATCAGCCCGTCCCACTTGCCCTCGAGGAATTGCGGCGCGACGCCCAGCTGCTCGGCGACCTTGCGGCCGATCTCGACGTCGAAGCCGACGAGCTGCCCGGACGCGTCGTGGAACGTGAAGGGCGCGTAGGTGCCCTCGGTGCCGATGCGCAGGGTCTTGGCGGCGCGAATCGCGTCGAGATCGTCGGCCCGCGCGGGCGCGCCGGCGATTGCGCCGAGGAGCGTCGCCGCGACGAGCGCCGCGACGCGGCTCGCAGAGAAGAATCGCATTACAGTAGCTCCGAAAAGAAAACGCCGTTCTCGTGCGGCCGCCGCGCCCGATCTCGGCTGTCGATGGACAAAGCAAAGAAGATCTCGGCCGTACAGGAAAGCCGGTGGGCTTGTCGACAGCGCGGTGCGCGCGGTCCGGAACGCGCCAGGACCGAGGCCGCGTGCTAAGAGGCGGCCGGATCCCGCCCGCGGACACGGTCGTCCGCCGGGATGCGCGATCCCGGCAGAAGGACCGCGCATGACCTCGTCCGTCCCCGCCTATCGCGGCGTCTTCCCGGTCGCCCCCACGGTCTTCGACGCCGCGGGCGCCCTCGACCTCGACGGGCAGCGCCGGGCCGTCGACTTCATGATCGACGCCGGCAGCCAGGGCCTGTGCATCCTGGCGAACTTCTCCGAGCAGTTCGTCCTCACCGACGACGAGCGCGAGCGGGTGATGGACGCCGTGCTGGACCACGTGGCCGGCCGCGTGCCGGTGATCGTGACGACGACGCACTTCGCCACGCAGGTCTGCGCCGAGCGCTCGCGCCGCGCCCAGGAGGCCGGCGCCGCGATGGTGATGGTCATGCCGCCCTATCACGGCGCCACGATCCGCGTGCCGGAGCTCGGCATCGTCGACTTCTTCCGCGCGGTCTCGGACGCGATCTCGATCCCGATCATGATCCAGGACGCGCCGGTGGCCGGCACGCCGCTGTCGGCACCGCTCCTGGCGCGCATGGCCCGGGAGATCGCGAACGTCGCCTACTTCAAGATCGAGACCGCGGGCGCCGCGGCCAAGCTCCGCGAGCTGATCGCGCTCGGCGGCGACGCGGTCGTGGGCCCCTGGGACGGCGAGGAGGCGATCACCCTGATGGCCGACCTCGACGCCGGCGCGACGGGTGCGATGACCGGCGGCGGCTACCCGGACGGCATCCGCCAGATCACCGACGCCTACGCGGCCGGGCGTCGCGACGAGGCGATGGACGCCTACGCGCGCTGGCTGCCGCTCATCAACTACGAGAACCGGCAGTGCGGCCTGCTCGCCTGCAAGGCGCTGATGGCCGAGGGCGGCGTGATCGCGAGCGAGACCGCGCGGCTGCCGATCCAGCCCCTGCACCCGGCGACGCGGGCCGGCCTGATCGAGCTCGCCCGGCGGAACGACGCGCTGGTCCTGCGCTGGGGCCGCTGAGCCGCTCGCCCCGACTCAGTGCGCCGCCGCGGCCGGCGCCCGGGTCCCGAGCACGCCCGCGAGCCGGCGCACCGCCTCCCGCGCCAGGTCCGGGCTGATGGCGAAGCACATCCGCACCAGGCCCTCGCCCTCGGGTCCGAAGGCGGTGCCGGGCGCCACGCCGACCTTGGCCTCCCGCAGCAGGCGCAGCGCTAGGTCGAGGCTCGGCTCGTCGCCGCCCATCCGGGCCATGAGGTAGAAGGCTCCGTCCGGCGGCGCGACCGTGACGCCCGGGAGGCGCGACAGCCCCTCCACCAGGATCGCCCGGGCCTCGGCGCAGCGGTCCACCATCGTCCGGATGAAGCCGTCGCCCTCCTCGAGGGCCGCGATGCAGGCGTGCTGGACGAAGGTCGGGATCGAGGTGGTGCTGTACTGCCCGAGCTTGGCGAAGGTCGGCGCGAGGCCGCGGGGATAGATCACCCAGCCGGCCCGCCAGCCGGTCATCGCCCAGTTCTTCGAGAAGGTGTTGGTCACGATCAGCCGGTCGTCCTCCGTGCAGATCTGCAGGAAGGACGGCGCGATCCGGTTGCCGTAGGTGAAGTGGGCGTAGACCTCGTCCGAGAGGATCCAGAGGCCGCGCTCCCGGGCGAGGTCGCGCAGGGCCGTCATCTCGGCGAGCGGCATGGTCCAGCCCGTCGGGTTCGAGGGCGAGTTCACCATGATCACCCGGGTGCGCGGCGTGATCGCCGCCGCGATGTCGGTGAGCGGCAGCGCGAAGCGCCCGTCCGACAGGCGGCGGTACGGCACCGTCACGGGCACGCCGCCGGCGATGCGGACCGCCTCGCCGAGGTTGGGCCAGGCCGGGGAGGGGATGATCATCTCGTCGCCCGGCTCCAGCAGCACCTGGGCCGCCTGCATGATCGCGTTCATGCCGCCCGCCGTGACGCCGAACCGGTCCGGCGGAATCTCCACGCCCCAGTGGCGGGCATGGTAGGCGCCGAGCGCCGCCCTCAGCGCCGGCAGCCCCAGCGACGTGGTGTAGCGGGTGTGCCCGTCGAGCATCGCCCGGTGCGCGGCCTCGACGATGAAGGGCGGCGTCGGCAGGTCGCCCTCGCCGATCCACAGCTTCACCACCTCCGGGTCGTCCCGCCCGCGATCCGCCACGAGGCCGATCTGGCTCGTGCCGATGCCGCGGATGCGCTCCGAGAGCGCGGCGGCGAGATCGACGGGCGCGGCGGAGACGAGGGTGTCGGCCATGGCGGCGCGTGCTCTCCGTGCGTCGGGACGCGGCGTCCCGTCGCGCGGCGCGCGTCCAGGGGCCCGCGTGGTCCCGACCTGTGAGGAATCCGGCGAGCCTGACGCGTTCGGGCGCGGACGTCCAGACCCCGAGGCCGGATCGACCCCGGACGCCGGCGCATGGCCAGGGCGCCGCACCGGCGGCACAAGATGTTTTGACTTTTCAGAAATTTCTGAAATTGCTATACGCCGAGTCGCGCACAGAGCCGGAGGCACGACGTGCTCGCCAACCTCGATCCCTTGATCCTCGCCCGCATCCAGTTCGGGTTCACGGTCGCCTTCCACATCGTGTTCCCGGCTTTCTCGATCGGCCTCGCGAGCTTCCTCGCCGTTCTGGAAGGGCTCTGGCTCGCCACCGGGCGCCAGGTCTTCATGGATCTGTTCAAGTACTGGCTCAAAATCTTCGCCATCGCCTTCGCGATGGGCGTCGTGTCCGGCCTGGTGATGTCCTACCAGTTCGGCACGAACTGGTCGGTCTTCTCCGACAAGACCGGCCCGGTGCTGGGGCCGATGATGGCCTACGAGGTGCTCTCGGCCTTCTTCCTGGAGGCGGGCTTCCTCGGCGTGATGCTGTTCGGGATGCGCAAGGTCGGGCCGCGGCTGCACTTCGCGGCGACGCTGATGGTGGCGGTCGGGACCTGCTTCTCGGCGTTCTGGATCCTGGCGGTGAACTCGTGGATGCAGACGCCGGCGGGCTACGGCACGAATGCCGAGGGCCAGTTCGTGCCGCTGGACTGGTGGGCGATCGTGTTCAACCCGTCCTTCCCGTACCGCCTCGTGCACATGGTCCTGGCCGCCTACCTGACGACGGCCCTGGTGGTGGGCGCGGTCGGCGCGTGGCACCTGCTGCGCGACCGGGCCAACCCGGCGGCCCGGACGATGTTCTCGATGGCGATGTGGATGGCCGCCCTGGTCGCGCCGGTCCAGATCCTCGCGGGCGACGCGCACGGCCTCAACACGCTGGAGCACCAGCCCGCCAAGGTCATGGCCATGGAGGGGCACTTCCAGAGTCACCCGGACGGCGCGCCGCTGGTGCTGTTCGGCCTGCCCGACCAGGAGGCCGGCACCGTGCGCTACGCGGTCGAGATCCCGAAGCTGTCGTCGCTGGTGCTGAAGCACGCCCTCGACGCGCCCCTGAAGGGGCTCGACAGCCTGCCGCGGTCGGAATGGCCGCCGGTGCCGATCGTGTTCTGGTCGTTCCGCATCATGGTCGGCCTCGGCATGCTGATGCTGCTCCTGGGCGCCCTCAGCCTCCTCGCCCGCTGGCGCGGCACCCTCTACGCGTGGCGCCCCCTGCACCGCTTCGCGGTGGCCATGGGCCCGGCGGGCTTCGTGGCGGTGCTGGCCGGCTGGATCACCACTGAGGTCGGGCGCCAGCCCTACACGGTCTACGGACTGCTGCGCACGGCGCAGTCGGCCTCGCCGCTGCACGCGCCGGCGGTGGCGGCCTCGCTCACCGCCTTCGTGGTGATCTACTTCGCGGTCTTCGCCATGGGCACCGGCTACATGCTGCGCCTGATGGGCCAGCCCCCGCATGCCGGCGAGAGCGGGATCGAGCCCGGCGCGCCGATCCGGACGGCGGGCATCACGCCCGCCCCGGCGATCGACCCCGACCGCCACCTCCAGCCGGCCGAGTGAGGGACCCATGGCCTACAGCGTCGATCTCACGGTGGTCTGGGCGCTCGTGATCGCCTTCGCGGTCTTCGCCTACATCGTCATGGACGGCTTCGACCTCGGCATCGGCCTCCTGTTCCCGGTCCTGCCGCCGGGCGCGGAGCGCGACACCGCCATGAACTCGGTCGCGCCGGTCTGGGACGGCAACGAGACCTGGCTGGTGCTCGGCGGCGGCGGCCTGTTCGCCGTCTTCCCGCTGGCCTACGCGGTGATCCTGCCGGCGCTCTACGCGCCGATCATCGCGATGCTGCTCGGGCTGATCTTCCGCGGCGTCGCCTTCGAGTTCCGCTGGCGCGACCCCCGCCACCGCGCCGCCTGGGACGTGGCCTTCGCGGGCGGCTCGCTGGTGGCGGCCCTCGCCCAGGGCATCACGCTGGGCGCGCTCCTGCAGGGCATCGCGGTCGAGGGGCGGGCCTATGCCGGCGGCTGGTGGGATTGGCTCACGCCCTTCAGCGTCCTCGTCGGCGCGAGCCTGGTCGTCGCCTACGCGCTGCTCGGGGCGACGTGGCTGGTGATGCGCACCGAGGGCCTGCTCCAGGTGCGGGCCCGGCGCCTGGCCCTGCGCCTCACCGCGGCGACGGTGGCGGCCATCGCCCTCGTCAGCGCGGTGACGCCGTTCCTCCAGGGCCGCTACTACGAGCGCTGGCTGGCGATGCCGAACGTGCTCGTCACCGCGCAGGTGCCGCTGCTCGTGGCGCTCGCGGCCTACGCCCTGTGGCGCACCCTGCGGGGCGGCGCCGAGCGGGCGCCCTTCCTGATCGCGCTGGGGCTGTTCGCCCTGACCTTCCTGGGGCTCGGCATCAGCATCTTCCCCGACATCGTGCCGGGCCGGATCACGATCTGGCAGGCGGCCGCGCCCGAGGCGAGCCAGATCTTCCTGCTGGCCGGCGCGTCGGTTTTGATCCCGATCATACTGGCCTACACCGCGTACGCGTACTGGGTCTTCCGCGGCAAGGTCGACGCGCACGGATATCACTGATGGCACCCGCAGCAGCACAGCCCCTCTGGAAGCGCCTCGCGTGGTTCGCGGGGCTCTGGGCCTCCAGCATCGTCGGCCTCGGCTTCGTCGCGACGGTCCTGCGGTATTGGCTCAAGAGCTGATAGACCGGGGCGGCGCCCGCCCGATTATCGCCCGCGTCGGATCCCTGCCGTGCAACTGCCCCCGCTCGTCCAGACCTTCGTGCTGCATTTCGGCGAGATGGGCTCGCGCTGGGGCATCAACCGGACCGTGGGGCAGATCTACGCCCTGCTGTTCGTCGCCGAGCGGCCGCTCAACGCCGACGAGATCGTCGAGCGGCTCGGCGTGTCGCGCTCCAACGTCAGCATGGGCCTGAAGGAGCTCCAGGCCTGGAACCTCGTCCGGCTCCAGCACCGGCCCGGCGACCGGCGCGACTACTTCACGACGCCCGAAGACATCTGGCAGATCGTCCGCACGCTGGTCGAGGAGCGCAAGAAGCGCGAGGTCGACCCGACCTTGACCCTCCTGCGCGAGCTCCTGATGCAGGAGCCGGCGACCGAGGAGGAGCGGCACGCCCAGGCGCGCCTGCGGGAGATGCACGACCTCTTCGAGCTGTTCGCCGGCTGGTACGCGGACGTGCGCCGCCTCGACACCGAGCGCCTCGTCCAGCTCCTGACGCTCGGCTCGAAGGTCCAGAAGGTCCTGGAGATGAAGGATCGCCTGACCCGCCTGCCGGGCCGGATCGGCGGCCGGTCGGCCAAGTCGGACTGAGCCGCCTCGCGACCGATCAGGCCTCGGCGAGCGCCCCCCGGTAGAGGGCGATGAGCGAGGCGCCGACATGCTCGATGTGGCGCCGCAGGCACGCGGCCGCCGCCTCGAACGCGCGGTCCTCGCACAGGGCCAGGATCTGCGCGTGCTCGCTGACCGCGCGGGTCGCGTCCTCGGAGGTCGCGATCTGCAGCCGCGTCGGCCGCTCGCAATCCTGCAGCAGCGCGGAGATGATCGCCAGCGACCGCGGACGGCCGGCGTGCCGGATCAGGTCGAGGTGGAAGCGGCTGTTCAGGTCGCCCCACCGGAGGACCTGACCGGTCTCCAGCGCCGCGCCGTACTCCTTCGAGAGGGCGTCGAGATCGCGGATGTCGTCGCGGGTCAGGTGCGGGGCCGAGAGCAGGAGCAGTTCCGGCTCGAGCTGGACGCGCAGCTGGAAGATGTCTTCCACCTCCTGCAGCGAGAGGCCCGTCACGACCGCCCCGCGGTGCGGCACGATCCGCACGAGCTTGCTGGCTTCCAGCTGCAGCAGGGCCTCGCGCACCGGGATCCGGCTGATCCCGAATTCCTCCGCCAGAGCGTCCTGGCGCAGTTGCACCCCCGGCGGCAGTTCACCGTTCAGGATCTGCTCGCGGAGCGAGTCCGCGACGGCCGCCGCCACGGTCTTGTGCCGCAGTCGGTCGGGTGCGGGACGTCCGGGGAACGCAGGGGACATCAACGCCTCGGAGAAAACGTATACATTTATACAAGGCACCTTACTGCCCGGAAAACGCGCCGCTGTCCAATGCCAGATTGTCCTGGGGAAACTTGAAGTTTGCTTGGCCGAGAGTCGCAACAGGGCGACAAGTCTCGGGCGTTCTCCGACAGATGTATCAGCAAGGAACAGGCCGTCGCCGGCAAGGCGCCAGGCCCGCCGGTAACGCACGTTCGTGAATACGGCATTGATCCAAGTGAATGACGTGCCCGGATCGCGCGCGCCGGCCGCGATTCACCGGTCCGCCGGATCGTGCCGGAGCGGCGGCGCGGCCCAGGGCGCTTGGCCGAGGGTCTGGGCGAGATGGGCGATCAGCGCCGTCACCCGCGCCGGCCGCGGATCGCCCGGCGGCATGACGAGGTGCAGGGCGATCGGCGGCGGCGACCAGGCCGGCAGCACCCGCTCGAGGCGCCCGGCTTCGAGGTCGTCCCAGATCATGAAGTCGGGCTGCAAGGCGAGGCCGAGGCCGGCCCGCAGCGCCGGCGCCAGCGCCTCGGCGTTGTTCGCCCGGAGCTGGCCCGCCGGCACCACGACGGCCTCCGCGCCGCTCCCGTCCACGAAGCGCCAGCGGTCCGGCGTCGGCAGGTAGGCGTAGCCGAGGCAGGTGTGGTGGACGAGGTCGTCCGGGTGCTCGGGCCGGCCGTGCCGGTCGAGATAGGCGGGCGTGGCGACCAGCGAGCGGCGGATCTCGCAGAGCCGGCGCGCGCGCAGGGAGGAATCCGGCAGGGCCGCGATGCGCAGCCCGATGTCGAACCCGCCGCCGACGAGGTCGACGACCGCGTCCGACAGGTGGAGATCCACCGAGACGGCCGGGTACTCCCGGAGGAAGGCCGGCAGGATCGGGGCCACGTGCATCACCCCGAAGGTCATCGGCGCCGCGAGCCGCACCAGCCCGCGCGGCTCCGCGGCGCCCGCCGTCGCCAGCGCCTCCGCGGCCTCGCCCTCGGCGAGGATGCGCGCGGCGCCGTCCTTGGCGGCCTGCCCGGCCTCGGTGAGGGCGAGCTTCCGCGACGTGCGGTTGAACAGGCGGGCGCCGATCCGCAGTTCGAGCCGGCTCACCGCCTTCGAGACCGTGGCCTTCGACAAGCCCAGTTCCGCGGCGGCGCGGCCGAAGGAGCCGGTCTCCACCACCTTGGCGAACACGGCCCAGGCCTCGAAATCGGGCAGTCTCATCGATCAGATCCGGAAACGATAGGTTTCCACCGTTTCTATTTTCGCCGCCGATGGCAAGGGGCACATTCCCGTCATCGCAACAGGCCGCCCACCGCGGCCTTCCGTCGGGAGACATCGCCATGGTTCAGACCGGCCTCCACCACGTCACGGCCTTCTCCGGGCCGGCCCTGCGCAACCTCGACTTCCACACCCGAATCCTCGGGCTGCGTCTGGTGAAGAAGACCGTCAATTTCGACGATCCGGGCACCTACCACCTGTACTACGGCGACGCGGCCGGGCGGCCCGGCACGATCCTGACCTTCTTCCCCGTCGAGCACGCCGCGCCGGGCCGGGTCGGGATCGGCGAGACCCAGGAGACGGCCTTCCGGGTTCCCCGCGCCTCCATCGGCTGGTGGACCCACCGGCTCATCGAGAAGGGCGTGGCCCACGAGCCGCTGGTCCAGGTCTTCGGCGCGCCGACGCTGCGCTTCCGCGACCCGGACGGCATGATGCTCGCGCTGGTGGGCGTCGATGTCGGCGACGCGGAGGGCTGGGCGTCGAGCGAGGTGCCGGCCGAGCACGCGATCCGCGGCCTGCACGGCGTCACGCTCCTCCTCGACAGGGCCGAAGCGACCGCCGCGATCCTCACGGAGGTGCTCGGGCTGGAGGAGGTCGGCCGCGAGGGCAACCTGATCCGCTTCGCGGGCAGCGCCGAGCTCGGCGGTCTCGTCACCCTGCGGGCCGTCGGCGGGTTCCTGCCCGGCCGCCCGGGGGCGGGCTCGGTCCACCACATCGCGTTCCGGGCGGCGGACGACGCCGCGCAGGCCGCGATGGGCCGGGCGCTCGCGGCGCGGGGGCTCCACGTCACCGAGCAGCGCGACCGCCAGTACTTCCGCTCGATCTACTTCCGCGAGCCCGGCGGCGTGCTGTTCGAGATCGCCACCGACGCGCCCGGCTTCGCGGTGGACGAGCCGATCGAGGCCCTCGGCCAGGCCCTCAAGCTCCCCGCCGGCCTCGAGCCGCACCGGGCCGAGATCGAGGCCGTGCTGCCCAAGGTCGCCTGATCCGCGACCTCCACGCCCGCCCCGCGCCCGCGCGGGGCGGGACCTCTCCCCGTCACCCGTGAGGCCATCATGACCCAGGACACCGCCGGCTTCATCCACCGCTTCGAGCCCGGTCCCGACACCGCGCGTCCGCTGCTGCTCCTGCACGGGACCGGCGGCGACGAGAACGACCTCCTGCCCCTCGGCCGCACGGTCGCGCCGGAGGCCGCCCTGCTGGCGCCCCGCGGCGCCGTCAGCGAGAACGGCATGCCGCGCTTCTTCCGGCGCCTGGCGGAGGGCGTCTTCGACGAGGCGGACCTGCGCCGCCGCACCGGTGACCTCGCGGCCTTCGTGGCGGCCGCCCGGACGCGGTACGGGCTCGGGACGCCGGTGGCGCTGGGCTTCTCGAACGGCGCCAACATCGCCGCGTCGCTGCTGCTGCTCCGGCCGGAGACCCTGGCGGGCGCGGTCTTGATCCGCCCGATGGTGCCGTTCGCCGAGCCCCCGGCCGCGGATCTCGCCGGCCGGCCGGTCCTGATCCTCTCCGGGGCGATGGACCCGATCGTGCCCGCCGAGAACGCGCGGCGCCTCGCGCAGCAGCTCACCGCGGCCGGAGCCCGCGTCGAGCACCGGATCCTGCCGACGGGCCACGGCCTGTCGCAGGCCGATATCGGCTTGGCGCTGAACTGGCTTCGCGGCCTCACACTTCCCGAAGCGGCCTGAGCCGGCCGCGCACGACAGGACGGAGCGTTCGACGATGCCCCCGATCTATTCTTCCAGTGCGACCGCCCTGCTGCCGGTGACCGGCCGGGTCCTGATGAGCGCGATCTTCCTCGTGAGCGGCGCCGGCAAGCTCGCGGCCCCGGCCGCGACGCTCGCCACCATCGAGGCCGCCCACCTGCCGCTGCCGCCGCTCGCCTACGCGGCGGCGACCTCCGTGGAGGTCGTCGGCGGGCTGCTGCTCGTCGCCGGCTACCGCACCCGGCTGGTCGCCCTGGCCCTCGCGCTCTTCGCGGTGGCCACCGCGGTGACCTTCCACGCGGCCCTCGGCGACCAGAACCAGATGTTCCACTTCCTGAAGAACCTCGCCATGGCCGGCGGCTTGCTTCAGGTCGCGGCCTTCGGGGCCGGCCCGCTCAGCCTCGACGCGCGGCAGGGCCGAGCCTGACCGGTCCGTCGGTCCGCGCGACCCCTCCTTCTCGCCCTCTGCCTTCTCGACCCTCGGGAGACCACGATGCCCTACTTCACCGCGCAGGACGGCACCCAGATCTACTACAAGGACTGGGGCGCCGGGCAGCCGGTGGTCTTCAGCCACGGCTGGCCGCTCAACGGCGACGCCTGGGAGGACCAGATGCTGTTCCTCGCGGAGCGCGGGTTCCGGGTCATCGCCCATGACCGGCGCGGGCACGGTCGCTCCGGGCAGCCCTGGTCGGGCAACGACATGGACACCTTCGCGGACGACCTCGCCGGGCTGATCGCCCATCTCGACCTGCGCGACGCGGTGCTGGTCGGCCACTCCACCGGCGGCGGCGAGGTCGCCCGCACCATCGGGCGGCACGGGACGGCGCGCATCGCCAAGGCGGTCTTGGTCGGGGCCGTGACGCCCCAGATGGTCCGGACCGACGCGAACCCGGGCGGCCTGCCCCGGGACGTGTTCGACGGCATCCGGGACTCGGTCCTGCGCGACCGATCCCAGTTCTTCAAGGACCTGAGCGGCCCGTTCTACGGCGCGAACCGCGCCGGCGCCGCGGTCAGCGAAGGCCTGCGGGACACGTTCTGGATGCAGGGCATGATGGCGGGCCTGCGGAACGTGCACGCCTGCGTGGCGGCTTTCTCGGAGACCGACTTCACCGAGGACCTGAAGCGCATCGACGTGCCGACCCTGCTCGTGCACGGCGACGACGACCAGATCGTGCCGATCGACGCCGCCGCGCGCGCCGCCGTCAAGCTCGTGCCGGGCGCCGTGCTGAAGGAGTATCCGGGCGCCCCGCACGGGCTGGCCGCCACCCACAAGGACCGGCTCAACGCCGACCTGCTCGCCTTCATCCAGGGCTGAGATCCCGGGTCGCGTTGACCGGCGGCCTTCCCCGCGCCGGTTCGGGCTCCTAAAGCCTGCGACGGGCCGCGCCGCGGCTCGTCAGACGCCAGAAGCCGCACGGATCCCCGCATGCCGACCTCCGACGCACCGCTCACCATCGGGATCATCGGCGCGGGAATCATGGCCGAGCGCCTGCTCGGCGCGATCCACGGGGCGGCGGACTTGCCCGTGCGGGTCGCGGCGATCTGGGATCCGGCCCCGGCGGCCCTGGACCGGATCGGCGCGGCCTTCCCGGCGGTGCCGCGGGTGGCCGATTCCGCCGCCGTCGTGGCGGCGAGCGACTGCGTCTACGTCGCCTCGCCGCCCGCCTCGCATCTCGGCTACGCCCGCGCCGCCCTGGCCGCCGGCCGGAGCGTCTTCTGCGAGAAGCCGCTGGCCATCGATCGCGCCGATGCCCGCGCCTTCGTGGCGGAGGCGAGGGGCGCGGGCGCGGTCAATTTCCCGTTCGCCTCGTCGCCGGGCGTGGCGACGATCGAGCGCTGGATCGCGGCCGGCGCGGTCGGCACGCCCCGGGCGCTCACCGTCGCGGTGGCGTTCGCCCGCTGGCCCCGGCCCTGGCAGGCCGACGCCGCCCGCTGGCTCGACGCGCGGGGCGAGGGCGGCTTCACCCGCGAGGTGGTCTCGCACTTCCTGTTCCTGGCCCGCCGCCAGCTCGGCCCGCTCGCCGGGCTCGCCGGACGGATCGACTTCCCGGAACCGGGCCGGTCCGAGCGCGCGATCGACGTGACGCTCACGGCGGGCGGGATCCCCGTCACCCTGACAGGCCGGGTCGGGGGCGTCGCGGCCGACGACCACAACACGTGGACGCTGGAGGGCGACGCGGGCGCCGTCCGGCTGCGCGACTGGGCCATCGCCGAGCGACGGGGCGCCGACGGGCGCTTCGAGCCGGAGCCCGACGCGATCCCGAACGAGAAGCTGCGGCCGATCACGCTCCGGCGCCAGCTCGAGGGCGTCGTCCGCATGGCGCGCGGCGAGCCCCACCACCTCGCCACCTTCGCGGAGGCGCTCGACGTGCAGGAGGTCGTCGAGGCGATCCTGACCCTGTGAGGGCGGCCCGCGACGGGGTCAGGAATCCAGCAGGTCGATCAGGAACGGGATCAGCGGCGCGTCGGCGGGCGGCATCGCGAGGTCGCGCAGGGCCTTGGGGCGCACCCACTTGAGCGCCTGCCCCTCCATCGGGCGCGGCGTCCCCGTCCAGCGCCGGCAGATGTAGAGCGGCATCAGCAGGTGGAAGTCCGGGTAGGCGTGGCTCGCGAAGGTCAGCGGCGCGAGGCAGGGCTCCTCGACCCGGATGCCGAGCTCCTCCGCCAGCTCGCGGATCAGCGTCTGCTCGGGGCGCTCGCCGGGCTCGACCTTGCCGCCTGGGAACTCCCACAGGCCGGCGAGCTGCTTGCCCGCCGGGCGCTCGCTCACGAGGACGCGGCCGTCGACATCGACGAGGGCGACGGCGACCACGAGGAGCAGGCGCAGGGGCGCGGCCGCGGGGACGCCATCGGGGGTGCTTCCGGGGGCGCTCACTGCGCCACCGCGAAGGTGGCCGAGACCTCGGAGGACATCGGGATCGTGCCCGCCTCCAGCGGCACCCGCCGTCCTTTGGCCGCCATCGGCGCCGCCCGGGCCATCTCCAGCGCCGGGCGGTACGGCGTGCCGGCCGCGGTTGTGCTCAGCGTGCAGAGCGGGCCGAGCTTGGCGCCGACCGCCTCCGCGAGGGCCTCGGCGCGGCTCCGCGCGTCCCGGGTCGCCGCCACCTGGAGGGCCGCCTCGCTCTTGTCCGGGTCGCGCAGCCCGAAGCTCACGCCGTCGATGCGGTTGGCGCCGGAGTCGAGGGCCTGCCGGAGCAGGTCGCCGAGGCGGTCCATGTCGGCGAGCCGGACGGTGACGAGGTTGCTGGCGCGGTAGCCGTCGGGCTCCTCGGTGACGGCGCCCCCCGGCCGGGCGACGGTGCGGGTCGCGGTCTGCAGGGTGACGGCGGCCGTGCCGAGATCGGCGGGCGGGACCCCGAGGGCGCGGGCCTGCGCCGAGACCCCGGCCACCGCCTTCGAGGCCGCGTCGAGGGCCGCCGCCGCACTCGCGCCGCGCGCCTCGATGCCGACCGTCACCTCGGCGAAGTCCGGCGCCCGCGTCTCCGACGCGCGCCCGACGACGCTGATGTGGCGCTTGCACGCCGCGTCGTCGGCCCGCGCCGCGGTCGCCAGGCTCAGGACGAGGAGGGCGCCGGACAGGACCGCCCTCACGAGCGGTAATCCCCGTTGATCTCGACGTAGGCCTTGGTCAGATCGCAGGTCCAGACGCGGGCCGTGCCGCCGCCCAGGCCGAGATCGACCCGGACCGTGATCTCCGGCTCGCGCATCACGGCGCTCGCCGCCGCCTCGCTGTAATCGGGGTCGCGGGCCCCCTGCACCGCCACCCGCACGTCGCCGAACCAGATCGCGAGCCGGTCGCGGTCGGCGGGCTCGCCGGCCTTGCCCACGGCCATCACCACGCGGCCCCAGTTGGCGTCCTCGCCGGCCACCGCGGTCTTCACCAGCGGCGAGTTGGCGATCGACATCGCGATGCGGTGCGCGGAGGCGTCGCTCTCGGCGCCGGTGACCCGCACGGTGACGAACTTGCGCGCGCCCTCGCCGTCCTTGGCGACGAGCTGGGCCAACTCGACCAGCAGGCCGTCGAGCGCCTCCCGGAAGCCGGCGAGCCGCGGGTCGGCGAGATCGCTGATCGCCGGGTTGCCGGCCCTGGCGGTGGCGAACAGCATCAGCGTGTCGGAGGTGGAGGTGTCGCCGTCCACGGTCACGCAGTTGAAGCTCGTCTTCGTCCCGGCCGAGAGGAGCGCCTGCAGCACGTCCTGCGGCAGGGCCGCGTCGGTGAACACGAAGGACAGCATCGTCGCCATGTCGGGGGCGATCATGCCGGCGCCCTTGGCGATGCCGTTGATCGTCACGCGCACGCCGTCGATCTCGGCCGTGCGCGTCGCGAGCTTCGGGAAGGTGTCGGTGGTCATGATCGCCCGGGCCGCCTCGGTCCAGGCGGCCGGCCCGTCCTCGGCGCGGGCCGCGCAGTCCGCCAGCACGCCCGCGAACCGCTCCGCCGGGAGCGGCTCGCCGATCACGCCGGTCGAGGCGACGTAGACCTCGCGCGCGCCGCAGCCCGCCGCCTCCGCGGCGATCTCGACGGTGCGCGCCACCGCGTCGCGCCCGAGCCGGCCCGTGAAGGCGTTGGCGTTGCCGGAATTGACCACGAGCGCCCGTGCCGACCCGTCGGCCAGGGCGTCGCGGCACCAGTCCACCGGCGCCGAGGGACACTTCGACCGGGTGAACACCCCCGCGGCCCGGGTCCCGGCCTCCAGCGCCACGTAGAGCACGTCGGTGCGGCCGCTGTAGCGGATCCCCGCCTGGGCGGTCGCGATTCGCACGCCCGGCAGGGGCGGCAGATCGGGCATCGCGGTGGGCGCCAGCGGGGAGACGGGAGGGGCTTTCGCGGACGACATCGGCTCGGGCTCCGGCAGCGCGCGGCTCAGGTCCCGCGGCGGCCCGGTGTTGCCCGCGCGACCCCGCCGGCGTCAACTCCGTGCCCAGCCTATGATCAGGCCGCCGGAGTGCTTCGCCATTGTGCAACGGCGGCGCCGAATGCGGCGCGATGACGGCGCCGGGCTTGCGTGTGGATTGCATCCCAGCTTAGCATGCTGCATCGCAAAGCCAGCGCGAAGTCGAGTGCGGAATGCCCCCAGCCGACGACGAGACTGCCTCGAGCAGCCTTCCCCAGGGCAGCTGCTACCGGATCCAGGTTCTGGTCGTCGGCCGTCACAAGCGCTGGCGCGACGAGGTCTCGGCCCAGGTCCGGATGCTGGGCTACCAAGTCACCGCCTGCGACCGTGGCGTCGACGCCATGACGGTGCTGGCCCTGGGCCTGCCGGTGGACGTGCTGGTGGTCGATACCGCGCTCCAGGGCGGCCTGTGCTGCGCGCAGCTGGCCGTCGAGGCCCGGGCCCTGCGCCCGGCCCTGCGCATCATCCTCGCCAGCGACCCGGTCGACGCCATGGGGCCGGAGGCGTCGGTCCGCGTGCCCGACGCGCTGCTGGTCCCGCGCGACCAGTTCCAGAACGGGATGATCGCCACGACCATGCGCGAGGCGCTGGCGAGCCGCGCCGCCTGAACTCCGGCGCGAGGCCTGATCGACCCGGACGGCCCGCGAGCCGAGGGCCTGCGCGACCCGTCGATCGAATCGCGGCCGACGCGCTTCAGGCCGTCGCCATGTCTCCCCGAAGGTCGGGACTGTAGCGCGGGTCTTCCTGCCCGATGTCAGCAACGCGGGCCGGACCGTGCCGCAATGCAAGTGCATCGCCCGCGTGATCCAGCGCGAGCGTGTACCGCGCGAAGTCTCGACGCCGCTCGGCAGCGGACACGCGCAGGGTGAAGCTTCCGGGCGGACCGGGAGGCGCCGTCAGAACTGATCCATCGCGACGAGAACGCACCGATTGCCGTTTGCGCGCGCAGCCCGGCAGGTTTGGTCACCTCGAGCGCCCGAGATATCGGGTCTGTCTCTAAGTATTGTCGTCTATCATCTATAATACAAGTTGAACTTGATCGCGCGACACGATGTTGTCATGATCGTATCGTCTATCGTAAGGCCTAAAGTCTGGCCTCTTCTGTGGAAGATACGTCTGTGAGAACTGGGATACGCGCTCGTCTCTACGCGGGATTTGCGATGCTCGTCATGATCACGGGCATCATCGGCGCATTCGCGATCTACCAGCAGGCTGTCATCGGCGCGGACCACGCGCTTCAGGAGCGCGTGGAGCGAGGGGCGCAGTCGGTCCTGATGATCGACGGTCACGCCGCACGCCTCGTCGGGACGGCCGAACGGTACCGGCTCCAGCCGGATCCCGACCTGATCGCCGCGATGGAGCAGGCCCGGCAGGCGATCGAGCAGACCTGCGACCGGTACTTCTCGCTGGCCATGACGGACGGGGGGCGGAAGCTCTACGACGACGTGCGGGAGGCCGCCCGCGCCATGAAGCCGGAGCTGGAACGCCTCGCGGCGTCGGGGGCGAGCCTGCGCGAGGCCAGGACGAAGCTCTACGAGACCGGCAACGCGCTCACCAACCTTCTCGCGAGCCTGCTCGCGGACGTGCGCGCCCGGGCCGGCGAGGCGATGCTCGCGCGGGTCGAGCACGTCGAGAACGCCGTCCTGCGGTCCCGCATCGCGTCGGCCCGCTTCGTGATCGGCCTGGACGCACATGACCGCGACGCCTTCGAGCAGCGGGTCGAGCAGGCTCTGGCGGCCCTGGATGCGTTCAAGGACGCGCAGGGCGGCGCGGTCTTCGGGCAGCAGGTCAGGGCCGTCCGCGACGCGCTGATCGCCGCCGCGGCCGGCTTCCGCACGTACGATCGGGCGGTGGCGTCGGCGAAGGCGACGTTCGAGACCGGGATCAAACCCCACGCCGACGCGATCGACCGGCTCGGCATCGCGCTGCGCGACCGGATCGTGGCCGCCGGCGAGACGATTTCCCGGGAGACCGCCCTGGCGGCGAGGCGGGCCCGGTACATCCTGATCGGCCTGGTCGCCGCGGCCCTGCTCCTCGGGGGTATCCTGGCCTTCGTGCTGGCCCGCAGCGTCATCCGACCGGTCGCCGGCATGACGGAGGCGATGACGCGGCTGGCCGAGGGCGATCTTCACGTCGCGGTGCCGTACCGCGCGGCGACCGACGAGATGGGCGCGATGGCCAAGGCCGTCGACGTCTTCCGCCAGAACGCGGTCGCGCGGGCGGAGCTCGAGGCGGCGCAGGCCGCCGAGCGGGAGGCCCGCCTGCGCCGGGCCGAGCGGGTCGAGCAGCGCGTCCACGCCTTCCAGGCGAAGATCGCCGCCTCGCTCGACATCGTCACGGCGGCGACCAGCGAACTCGACGCGACCGCGCAGGCGATGACCCGGGTGGCCGACAACACCAACAGCCAGGCCGTGACGTCGAGCTCGGCCGCCGCCCAGACCTCGGCCAACGTCCAGACCGTCGCGGCCGCCGCCGAGGAGATGGTCTCCTCGCTCCAGGAGATCGAGCGGCAGGTCGTGCGCTCGAACGCGGTGGCCGGTCACGCCGCCCACGAGGCCGAGGCGACCAACGCCGCCATGGCGAGCCTGCGCGCCGCCGCCGAGCAGATCGGGGCCGCCGTGATGATGATCTCCGGCATCGCGAACCAGACCAACCTGCTCGCCCTCAACGCCACCATCGAGGCGGCGCGGGCCGGCGAGGCGGGACGCGGCTTCGCCGTCGTGGCCTCCGAAGTGAAGGAGCTCGCCGCCCAGACGGCGCGGGCGACCGAGGAGATCGGCGGCCAGATCGCCGCGATCCAGGCGGCCTCCGGGCAGGCCGCGGAGGCGATGGCGCAGATCGCCCGCACGATCGCCTCCGTGAACGAGATCAGCGGCGCCATCGCGGCGACGGTGGTGCAGCAGACGGCGGCCACCGGCGAGATCTCGCGCAATGCCGGCGAGGCGGCGCGGGGGACGGAGGGCGTCTCGGCCAACGTGGCGCGCGTGCTGGCCGCCGCCCGGGAGGCCGGGAGCGCCGCCGCGCAGGTTCAGAGCGCGGCGGCCGAACTGGCGACGCAGTCCCTGACGGTCAAGCGCGAGGTCGACAGCTTCCTCAGCGACATCCAGGCCGCGTGAGCGACCGGTCTAGATGGCGGCAGCGGGGTCGCTCTCGTCACCGTCGCCGTCGCGGCTCCGCCGGTCGCGCGGCCGCCGGTCCAGGAACGAGCGGCCGATGGCGCGCAGGGGCGCCGTCAGGCGGCGAACGTCCTCGGCCCGCTCCATGATGCGCTCGCCGTTGCGGATCTCCTTGTCGAGCCGCGCCATCGTCCGGGCGAGCGCCGGATCGTCGTCGTCCAGCCAGACCTGGGTCACGCGGGCGAAGGCGATGACCACGCCCTGCAGCTTGAGCTGCCCGAGCGACCCCTCGGTGTCGATCCCGGCCGCCGCCAGCATGTAGCGGTGCGAGTTCAGCATGACGCCGTTCAGCGCCAGCATCGAGAGCGGCTCGCCGCGGAGCGCGTAGGCGATCCGGCGCAGCGCCGGCTTGTAGGGCTCCATGGCGTCGAGGCGGCGCATCAGCACGTCGAACAGCCGCTCGCGGGTCGGCTCCTCCTCGAGACCCGTGAGATCGCCCTCCAGAACCTTGCGGTCGATGATGCGGGTCAGCCCGCCGAGGACCGCCCCCTTCGACGGGAACAGGTCGCGCAGCTCGGCGAGCGTCAGGCCCGCCTCCCGGGCGATGTCGCTGACCTCGATGTCGTTCCAGGGCTGCTCGGCGGCGAGGCGCATCAGGGCCTCGACGGCGGCCTCCCGGGGCGACAGCTTCGGCGCGCCGCCCTGCTCCCCCGAATCGGCTGTCCCGGTCTGGCCGCTCCCCCGCGTCCCGCTCTCCTGCGCGACGCTCGCGTGGGCAGCGCCCTCTCGGGCAGCGCCTTCCTGCGCGTCGCCCGCCTTGGCGGGGCTCGCGGCCTTGCGGGGCCGCTTCGAGGGGGCTCTGCTGTCGGTCATGGATCGGTCGCCCGGTCTGATCGGTCGTGTGGCCTCATGTAGGCTGGCGGGCCGCGAAGGGCAGGTCCGTCGCGCGGCCATGCCGCACGGACGCCGCCCGATGTCAGCCCTTGATGCCAACGCTCGATGTCAGCCGGACAGTTCCCCCGCCCGCCGACGGGCCGCGGCCACGGCCTCGCGCATCAGCGCGCCGAGGCCGTCCTCCCGCATCAGCACGTCGAGGGCCGCCGCGGTGGTGCCGCCGGGCGACGTGACGTTGCGGCGCAACTCCGCCGCCTCGGCCGGGCTGGCATCGAGGAGCGCGCCGGCTCCCGCCACGGTCGCCCGGGCGAGGCGGCGGGCGACGTCGGGCTCCAGGCCGGCCGCGATGCCGGCCTCCGCCAGGGTCTCGGCCAGGAGGAATACGTAGGCCGGTCCGGAGCCCGAGACCGCCGTCACGGCGTCGATCTGCGCCTCGTCGGCGAGCCACGCCACGGCGCCGTTGGCCGCGAACAGGGCCTCGGCGGCCGCCCGCTGCGCGGGGGTGACCTCCGAGCTCGCACAGGCACCGGTGGCGCCCCGGCCGATGCTCGCCGGCAGGTTGGGCATCGCCCTGACGATCGCCCGCGCCCGCGGCAGCCGGCCGCGGAGATCCGCGACGGTCTTGCCCGCCAGGATCGAGACGAGGAGCGTGTCGCGGCCGATGAGCCGATCGAGCCCGGGGGCCGCCGTGTCCAGGCCCTGAGGCTTGATCCCGAGGACCAGAACGTCGCCGGGCTCGGGATCGGACGGGTTCAGGGCGATGCCCCGCTCGGCGCAGAGATCCACGATCGGGCGCACGGGCACCGGGTCGATGATGGTGGTGCGGCGGGGATCGAGGCCCGCCTCCAGCCAGCCCGCCAGCATCGCGCCGCCCATCTTGCCGGCCCCGGCCAGGACCAGGGAGGCGGGCATCCGCGCCGTGGAGGCGCCGGGGGCGGTCACGCCTCGCCTTCGGTCTCGAACAGGACGGCGTCGAGGGCCTCGCGGGCGCTCTTGCCGGCCCAGAGGACGAACTGGAACGCCTGGAAGTAGCGCTCGCAGGCGTCGACCGCCGTCTTCATCATCGTGGCGCATTGCGGGTGGGTCGGGACGGCGCCGCCGGTCAGCAGAAGCGCGTGCCGGAACATCACCACGCTGTCGGTCGTCCAGAGGTCGAAATGGCCGACCCAGAGCTGCTCGTTGATCAGCGCGATCAGGCGCATCACCTCGGTGCGCTGCCGCTCCGGCACCTTGAGGTCGAAGGCGCAGGCGACGTGGAGCGCCTCGACGTCCTCGATCCACGTGAAGGCGACGTTGTAGTCGGTCCAGCGACCGGGGCTCGTGACCGACATCTCGTCGGTCTCGGCCCGGTCGAAGATCCAGTCGCGCAGGGAGGCCAGCCGCTCGACGACGTCGAGCGGATGCTCGTTCCGGTCCGGGTCGTGGAAGTCGACGTTGAGAAGCGGCATGACGATCCAAAAGGACGACCCGGACGAGATCCGGCCCGACGTGGCGGTGACGCGAAACCGGAGCGCGAGAACACTCCGAGAACTGGAACGACCGGCAGATCTAGGCCGGCGGTGACGCGATCGACTGTCGAAGCTCTGCGGACATCGCCCCGCAGCCCCCGAATCACCCTATGCCCGACTATAGACCGGCCGTGACTCGCGACACAAAGTGCAGGTCACATTCAGTGAACAGGAAACCGGATCGTCGACGCCGCTTCCTGTGTAAAAGCCCGCGGCGTTGCCGCGGAGACTCAGACCACCTCGCTCAGGCCCGCGGCGCCCGCTCCGGCGCTCCCGGATCGCGCCTCCAGGGCCGCCACGCGGGCCGTCAGGGCCTCGTTCTGCGCCTGGAGCTGGGTCACGAGGTCGCGGAGCACGTCGAGCTCTTCGCGGGAGGCGATGTCGAGGTCGCGGACGACGCGCTCGAGCTGCGCCCGGACCACGGTCTCGGCCTCGCGGCGGACGCCCTGGGCGGCGCCGGCGGCGTCCGTCATGAGGCGGGCGAGGTCGTCGAACAGTCGATTGGAGGGGGGCATCGGGGTCTCCCGGATCGGCCGGCTGCCGCGGCGGCCGCCTGACGGCACGATTCGAGACGACGAGATAGGAATCTTCGGAACGGGGAGCAACGCCCGGTTCCGGCCGGGCGAGCGGAGCGGGGCCGGAAGACCCCACTCCGCCGTTCAATCACATGCGGTGCATGCGGCGGTGCATGCGGTGATGCATCATCCGGCGCTCCATGCGGCGGTGCATCATGCGCCGCTCCATGCGGCGATGCATCATGCGCCGCTCCATGGGAGTCATCCGGACATGCGTCACCGCGTCGGGCGCCGACACGGCGCCGGGCATCGCGGGCGCGGCCGAGGCCGGCTGGACGAGGGCGGCGCCGCCGAGCGAGGCCAGCACGGCGAAGGCGAAGGTCAGTTTCCTCACGAGGAGACTCCAGTTCTCTGAAGGCCGGGCTCGGCGCCCGGTTCATCCTCCCGAATGGGAGGTGCGGAGAGTCGTCTCGTGCCGGGGGACGGCACGGCGGGTCTGCGAGGACCCGCCGCCATCAACTTCCGATTTAAAGATTCGTTTCCTCGAACGCCTTCACCCACTCGGCGCAGATGCCGGAGCGGACGATGTCGTTGCGGGTGAACTCCACCACGGGGATCGGCATCATCCGGCTCTTGACCATGTGCATGACGGTGCGCAGGCCCGAGGTCTCGCGGAGGTCCGTCTGCGAGACGTCGCCGTTGATGATGACCTGGCAATCGTCGCCGATCCGGGTCAGGAACATCTTGATCTCGTTGATCGTAGTGTTCTGCGCCTCGTCGAGGATCACGAGGCAGTTCTTGAAGGTTCGGCCGCGCATCACCTCGAAGGGGACGATCTCGATGTCGCCGGTCTTCAGGGCGATCTCGAAGGCGGCGGCGCCCATGCGCTCCTTCATGGCCTCGGTGAGGGGGGCGACCCAGGGGGCGATCTTCTCTTCCAGGGTGCCGGGGAAGTAGCCGAGGGACCGGCCCGAGGGCACGTTCGGGCGGGTGATGACCACCTTGGCGATGCGGCGCTGGCGGAGCTGGTCCGCCGCGCGGGTGCCGGCGATGAAGGTCTTGCCGGTGCCGGCGGGCCCCAGGACGATGACCTGCGGCGAGCGGGCGAGGGCGTCGAGGTACTCGGCTTGGCGTTCGGTGAGCGGCTGGATGGGAGCGAGATTGCGTTCTTCGTCGAAGCGTGTGCGATGAATGCGGGACGTGCGGTCTTCAACCAGTTCAAGTCGTGCGCGGCGTCTCTTCATGGATGTACACTCCAACGGGACTTGCCAACCTGGATCTGTCTCTGAACTGCCGTTTACCTGCTTGCTCCCGGTTCTACTCGCTTGCGGAACTTAATACCGGCCCAAGGCCGAAGGTTCCGCCCCGCGCTCGTCCGCCTGTGGAGAGCGTCACGACGTTCCGTGCGCGGCCGAATACGCGATGCAACTGGCGCACCAGTGCGATTCGCGCCCGACGATTGCGCGCCGGGTGTGACTAAGGGGTGACGGTCGGTGAAGGGGCTTCGAAAAAGCCGCGCGGCTGGCGCGGATGCATCAGGTTCGGGACGGTGGTGTCGCGGTAACGCGGCATCCGGCACGGTCGCGATCCTCCCCGCCCGCGCGGGCGAAGCCGGCCGACCCTGCCGCCCTGACACGTCCGGGCTTGGTCGGCGGGACTAGCTCGATCCGGCCTGGACGAAGCTGTCGAGGACCATCTTCCGGCCGGCCTTGTCGAAGTCAACGGTCAGCTTGTTGCCGTCGACCGCCGCGACCGTTCCGGGGCCGAACTTGGTGTGGAAGACCCGCTGGCCGCCCTGGAAGGCCGAGGGCGCGCCCGTCGACTTGGCGATCAGCTCGCCCTCGATCTGGCGGGGACCGCCGGACTGGCCCCCGGACCGGCCGCCCGGGCCCGCCGAGCGGAAGCCGCCTCCGGACCCCGATCCGAACCCGGACCGGCCGCCCGGCGCGGTGTTGGCCTGCGCGCGCTGCCAGCCCGGCGTGCCGTAGCTCGATCCGAACGGCGTCGGGTTGCGGTCGAACCGCGAGGCGCCGGCGGAGAAGTGCGCCGGGGCCTCGACCACGTCGACCGCCGTCTCGGGCAGCTCGTCGATGAACCGGGACGGGATGGTCGAGGACCAGAGCCCGTGGATGCGCCGGTTGACCGCGAAGGACAGCTTCGCGCGCTTGCGCGCCCGGGTCAGCCCGACATGGGCGAGGCGCCGCTCCTCCTCCAGGCCCGCCCGGCCGCTCTCGTCGAGCGCGCGCTGGTTCGGGAACAGGCCGTCCTCCCAGCCGGGGAGGAACACGGTGTCGAACTCGAGCCCCTTGGCTGCGTGGAGCGTCATCAGCGAGACCCGCTCGGCGCCCTCCGCCTCCGAGGCCTCCATCACCAGGGAGACGTGCTCCAGGAAGGCCGCGAGGTCGGGGAACTCCTCCATGGAGCGGACGAATTCCTTCAGGTTCTCCAGCCGGCCGGCGGCGTCGGCGGAGCGGTCCTTCTGCCACATCTCGGTGTAGCCGGACTCCTCCAGGATGGTCTGCGCGACCTCGCTGTGCGGCTGCGTCTCCGCGAGCCGCGCCCATCGCGAGAAACTCTCGGTCAGCGCCCGCAGGGTCGAGCGGACCCGGGGCTTCAGCTCGTCGGTCTCGCACAGGCGCGCGGCGGCGATGCGCAGAGGCAGCCGGTTGGCGCGGCCGTAGGTGTGGAGCTGCTGCAGAGTGGCGTCGCCCAGGCCGCGCTTGGGCGTGTTCACGATCCGCTCGAAGGCGAGGTCGTCGCTGACGTTCACGGTGGCGCGCAGGTAGGCCAGCGCGTCGCGGATCTCGGCGCGCTCGTAGAAGCGCGGGCCGCCGATGACCCGGTAGGGCAGCCCGAGCTGGACGAACCGGTCCTCGATCTCGCGCATCTGCGCCGAGATCCGCACCAGCACGGCGATCTCCGACAGGGGATGCTGCTTGGACTGGAGGGACTCGATCGACTCGGCGAGCATCCGCGCCTCCTCCTCGGAATCCCACGCGCCCGTCACGGTGACGCGCTCGCCCGGCTCGTCGTCGGTGCGCAGGGTCTTGCCGAGGCGGCTCTCGTTCCTGGCGATCAGCCCCGAGGCGGCGGCCAGGATGTGGCCCGTGGAGCGGTAGTTGCGCTCCAGGCGCACCACCACCGCGCCCGGGAAGTCGTGCTCGAAGCGCAGGATGTTGTCGACCTCGGCCCCGCGCCAGCCGTAGATCGACTGATCGTCGTCGCCGACGCAGGCGATGTTCTTCCGGGACTGCGCCAGGAGGCGCAGCCACAGGTACTGGGCGACGTTGGTGTCCTGGTACTCGTCGACCAGGATGTAGCGGAACCGGTCCTGGTAATTGGCCAGGACGTCGGGGTTCTCCCGCCAGAGCTTGAGGCAGAGCAGCAGGAGATCGCCGAAATCGACGGCGTTCAGCGTCGCGAGCCGGGCTTGGTAGGCGGTGTAGAGGGCGCCGCCCTTGCCGAACGCGAAGGCCGCGGCCTCGCCCGGGGGCACCTGCTCGGGGCCGAGGCCGCGGTTCTTCCAGCCGTCGATGGCGTGGGACAGGGCCCGGGCCGGCCAGCGCTTCTCGTCGACGTTCTGGTCGGCGATGACCTGCTTCATCAGCCGGAGCTGGTCGTCGGTGCCGAGGATGGTGAAGTCGGATTTCAGCCCGACCAGCTCGGCGTGGCGGCGCAGGATCTTGGTGCCGATGGCGTGGAAGGTGCCCAGCCAGGGCATGCCCTCGCCGGCCGGCCCGATCAGCGCGCCGATCCGGTGCTTCATCTCCCGGGCGGCCTTGTTGGTGAAGGTCACCGCCAGGATGTCGAAGGGGCGCGCCCGGTTGGTGGCGATCAGGTGGGCGATGCGGGTGGTCAGCACCCGGGTCTTGCCGGTGCCGGCCCCGGCCAGCACCAGGACCGGGCCCTCCGTGGTCTCGACGGCGCGGCGCTGCTCGGGGTTGAGGCCCTCGAGGTAGGCGGCCGCGTCGCGCCGGAGGGCGCCCATGGCGCGGGCGGCGATGGACGTGGCGGGCGCGCCGTCCCCGGCGGGTTGCGGATGCGGGCGGTTCTGCATCCCGCTTCCCTGGACCAAATCGCGAACGGCGTCGAGGCCGTTCGCGCCGCGGCGGGGGCGCGGAGCCATGAAGCGCGGCTGTCCGCGCCGGGATGATCCGCGTCCTCCGGGCGCGTCGCGCTCCGCGGCCGATCGCGCGATCCATAGGCCGCGGGCCCGGGATGCCCGAGGAACCTCGCGCGTGCCCCGACCGCCGCTCGGGACCGTGGCATCGCCGCTGGCGCCCCCGGCGGCTTATCGTGCTATGGCCGTGGCGACTGACTCGCGGGGGCACGCGGGGCACGGCGGCCCGGTGAGGTCGCGGCCTCGCGCAGAGATGGTGCGGAACGGGACCATTGCGTGATCTTCTGACCGCGCTGGCGTGCGCCGTCATCCTGGTTCTCGTGGCGGCGCTCGCGGTCCCGCCCTTCGTCGACTGGCAGGCCCATCGCGGGCTCGTCGAGCGGGCGCTCGCCCGGTCCCTGGGCGTTCCGGTCCGGACCGACGGCCGGATCGAGGTCCGCCTGCTGCCGTCGCCGCGGCTGCGCGTCGACCGCCTCCACCTCGGCGCCGATCCGGACCGCCCCAGCCTCGATGCCCGGTTCGTCAAGGCCGAGATCGCCCTGGCGCCGCTCCTCAAGGGCGAGTTCCGCTTCACCGAGACCCGGATCGGCCGGGCCGAGATCAAGCTCCCGGTCGCCGGCCCGGACACGCTGAAGCTGCCGCCCGATTTCGGCGGGGCCCTGCGCGACCGCGACCTCGCCATCGAGAACCTGCACATCCAGCAGTTCCTCGTCACCACGCAGGTCCCCGCCACCGGGCGGACCGACCAGCTCTACGTCCAGGACCTGCGCCTGCAGGCGCCGGCCCTGGTCGGGCCCTGGCGGATCGAGGGGACGAGCGGCGGCGTCCCGTTCCGGGCGGTCAGCGGCACGCCGGGACCGGACGGGCGCCTCGCCGCCAAGATCTCCGGCGGCGGCGACGCGATGCCGCGCTTCGAGGCGGACGCGCGGTTCGGCCTCGTCCCCGCCGAATCCGGCGGCGCCCAGGTCGAGGCCGAGGGCTCCGCCCGCCTCGTCGTCGGGCCGCCGACCCAGGCGGCCGGCGCCTACCTGCCGTTCTCGCTGGCCGGCACCTTCAAGGCCCGGGGCACGCAGGTGCGCTTCGAGGCCGTCGACCTCGCCATCGACCCCGGCGGCCGGGCCCTGCGGCTCGGCGGCACCGGACGGCTCGACCTGCGCCAGTGGCGCGCCGGCCTGACCCTGGACGCCCGCCGCCTCGACCTCGACGCCTTCCTGGCCTCGGCGGAGGGGCAGAGCCTGATCGCCCGCGGCCTGCCGCGCTCGGCCGGCAGCCTGCCGGCGATGCTCGACCTCGACCTCACCGTGGGCAGCGCCGTGCTGGGCGGCGAGGAATGGTCGAACCTCGCCCTCACCGGCACCCTGGAGCGGGCCGGCGGCCTGCTGCTGCGCCGCTTCGCGGTGACCGGCCCGGCCGAGTCCACCGTCACGGCGAGCGGGCAGGTCGAGACGGCGCCGCTGCGCTTCTCCGGCCCGGTGGCGCTCGCCGCCCCCGACTCGGATGCGCTCGGCCGCTACCTGCGCCGCCTCGGCGCCGAGGGGCCGCTCGTCGCGCTGCTCGACGGGCGGAAGATCGAGGCCGCCGCCGACCTGTCGGCCGCCGGGACCGGCCTATCCCTGCGCAACATGCGCCTCGGCCTCGGGCCGGCGCGGATCACCGGGAACGCCCGCTACACCGCCGCCGAGGGCGCCGAGCGCGGGCGGTTCGAGGCCCAGATCCGCGCCACCGGCCTCGACATCGCCGGCCTGCCGCCCCTCGGGACGACCCTCGGCACCCTGCGCGACACCGACCTCGCCCTGACGCTCGAGGCGAAGGACGTCCGGTTCGGCACCGCGGGCTCCGGTACCGGCACGATCGCGGCGCGGATCCAGTCGGACGGCGCCGGCCTGACGGTCGACAGCCTCGACGTCACCGACCTCGCCGGCGCCAGCGCCCGGCTGTCCGGGCAGATCGGCGCGGACGGGACCGGCCGCGTCTCCGGGCGCCTCAAGGCGCCGGCGGCGGCGCCGCTGCTCGGCCTGCTCGAGCGGGTCTGGGTGGGCGAGATCCGCCTGCTGCCCGCCTTCCTGCGGGACGCGCCCCTCGACCTCGCCGTCACCCTCGACCGGGAGGGCGGCGCGGCCGCGGCCCTGCGGACCCAGGCCCGGGGCAGTGCCGGCGGCGGCACCCTCGACCTGACGCTCGCGAGCCGCGGCACGCGGATCGAGGGCGGCGCTGCCACCCTCACGGCGCCGCGGGCGGGGGCGTGGTTCGGCCGCACCGACCTCGCCGGCCTGCAGCAACCTGCCGAGCTGCGCCTGACAGCCGAGCGGCCGGAGGGCCAGACCCTCGCCCTGACGGCGAACGGCACGGTCGCGGGCCTGCGCCTCGGTACGGGCCGCCCGATCCTGGTCGGTCCCGACTTCGTCCCCACCGGCGGCACGCTCCGCGCCGAGACGGCCGATCTGGCGCCGTTCCTGACGCTGGCCGGCGCCGCGACCCTGGCACCGGGGGCGTGGCCGGCCGACCTCACCGTCACGCTGTCGCGGCAGCAGGGCGAGGCCGCCGCCGCGCTCGCCGGCACGGTCGCGGGCGCGGGGGTGAACGGGACGCTGCTGCGGTCGGCAGGCGGTGCCCTTCACGGCCGCCTCGCCCTCGACCGGCTGTCGATCCCGCAGCTCGCGGCCGCCCTGGTGATCCCGCCGGGGGCGAACGGCGCGTTCGGCCCGCCGACCGCCCACCCGGCCCTGTCCCTCGACGCCCGCGTGGCCAGCCTGGATCTCGGCCGCGGCCTCGTCGCCACCGACGCGACCGCTGCCCTCGGCCTCGCCGACGCGGGCCTGACCCTGCGCGACCTGACCGGCAAGCTCGCCGGCGGCCGCCTCGCGGGCTCGGTGACGATCGCCCGGCTCGGGGCCGGCGCCTCGGTCTCGGGCTCGGGCAGCCTCGACGGCGCGGCGCTCCCCACCCTGGCCGGCGGCCCGTTCGGCGGCCGCCTGAGCGCCGACCTGCGCTTCGCCGCCACGGCCGAGACCCTGCCGGGCCTCGCCGACAGCCTCTCGGGCAGCGGCGCGCTCACCCTGACGGACCTGAGCCTGCCCGCGGCCGATCCCGCGGCGCTCGGCCGCGCTCTCGCCCGCGCGGCCGAGATGGACGACCCGCTCCGCGAGGGCCGGCTCCAGGCGCTCGTCACCGAGGAGCTCGCCCGGGGCGGCGCGCAGGCGCGCGGATCCGCCCAGGCCGCCGCCACGATCGTGGGGGGCGTGCTGCGGGCCGGGCCATTCGACCTCGATCTCGGGCCGGCCCGCTGGGTCGGCACCGTCGGCTACGACCTGCGCGCCGGGCGCCTCGACGCCCGCGGCACGCTCGCGGGCGGCCCGGTGCCCCGCGGCTGGAATGCCGGGCCGCCCGCGGTCCAGTTCGGCCTGACCGGGCCGCTCGGCGCGCCCGAGCGGGTGCTCGACGTCGGCACCCTGTCGAACGGCCTCGCGGCCTTCGTGCTGCAGCGCGAGCTGGAGACGATCGAGCTGACCGAGGCCGACCAAGTGGAGCGGCAGCGCCGCCGCGCCCGGATCGAGATGGATCGGGCCCGCGCGGCGGCCCTCAAGGCCGCGGCCGAGAAGGCCGCTGCGGACAGGACTGCCGCCGACAAGGCCGCCGAGGAGGCGGCGAGGCGGCCGCGCAACCCGGAGGAGGGTGCTGCCCAGCCACCGGCGCCGGCCGAGGCCCGGCCGTGAGGCCGGCCGCGTCCTGAGGGCGGGGGTGGGGCTGGCCAGCGTGACGGCCTCAGGCGCAGCACCCCGTGGAGCGCCGCGCCCGCACGGGAGGCGGCTCTACGCCTTCCCCACCGCCATGAGCGCGAAGGCGTAGATCAGCGCCACCTCCTCCAGCCGGTCGAACCGGCCGGCGGCGCCGCCGTGGCCGGCCTCCATGTTGATCCGCAGGAGCACCGGCCCGCCGCCCGTCATGGTGGCGCGCAGCCGCGCGACCCACTTGGCCGGCTCCCAGTAGGTCACCCGCGGGTCGGTCAGCCCGCCGAGCGCCAGGATCGCCGGGTAGTCCTTGGCGGCGACGTTGTCGTAGGGCGAGTAGGACAGGATCGTCCGGAAGGCGGCCTCGCTCTCGCCCGGGTTGCCCCATTCGGGCCATTCCGGCGGCGTCAGCGGCAGCTCCGCGTCGAGCATGGTGTTGAGCACGTCGACGAAGGGCACGTCGGCGACGATGCCGGCGAACAGCTCGGGCGCGAGGTTGGCCACAGCCCCCATCAGCATCCCGCCCGCCGACCCGCCATGGGCGACGATGCGTTTCTCGGACGTGTAGCGCGCGTCGATCAGAGCGCGGGCGCAGGCGATGAAGTCCGTGAAGGTGTTGGGCTTCCTCTCGCGCTTGCCGTCGAGGTACCAGCGCCAGCCCTTCTCGGTGCCGCCGCGGATATGAGCGATCGCGTAGACGAAGCCGCGGTCGACGAGACTCAGCAGGTTCGTGCGAAACGCCGCCGGCATCAGCGTGCCGTAGGAGCCGTAGCCGTAGAGCAGCAGCGGCGCGCCGCCGTCGAGGGCGAGGTCCCGGCGGTGCAGCAGCGAGATCGGCACCTGCTCGCCGTCCGGCGCGGTGGCGAAGAGCCGCCGGGTCACGTAGGCGTCCGGGTCGTGGCCGCTCGGCACCGCCTGCCGCTTGCGCAGGAGCCGGGTTCGGGTCGCGCAGTCGTAGTCCCAGGTCTCCGACGGGGTCGTCATCGACGAGTAGACGAAGCGGATCGTGGCCGTGTCGAAGGCGAGCCCGGCCCGCAGGCCGAGGGAGTAGGCCTCCTCGGCGAAGGCGACGACGTGCTCGGTGCCGTCGGCGAGGTCGCGCACCACGATCCGCGGCTTGGCGTTCTCGATCTCCAGCCGGACCAAGTGGCCGGCCAGCAGGTGCAGGTGGCGGATCATCACCCCGGGCCGGTGCGGCACTAGGTCGGTCCAGTTGGCGCGGCCCGGATCGTCGAGCGGCGCGGTGACGATCTTGAAGTCCTCGGCGCCGTCCGCGTTGGTGCGGATGAACAGGCGGTCGCCGCGGTGCTCGACGCCGTAGATCAGCAGCGGCGTGCGCGGCTCGACGAGGCGTAGGGGGGCGTCCTCCGCGTGCCGGTCGAGCAGCCGGACCTCGGAGGTCTCGTGGTCGCTCACCGTCACGTCGAGGAAGGCGCCGGACTGCGTCTTGCCGATGTGGACGAAGTAGCCGGCATCGGCCTCCGTGTAGACGGTCTCGTCCTCGCTCTGCCCCGTGCCGACGCGGTGGCGCATCACTTTGGCGGGGCGGTGGTTGGCGTCCACCGCCACGTACCAGAAGCTCGCGCCGTCCGCGGCCCAGACCGCCTCGCCGGAGGTCGCCTCGACCCGGTCGTCGAGATCGAGGCCGGTGGCGACGTCGCGCACCCGGATCGTGTAGAGTTCCGAGCCCTTGGTGTCGGCGCTCCAGGCGAGCCGGGCGTGGTCGTCGGAATGCACTGCGGCGGCGATCTCGAAGAACGGCAGGCCCTCACCCTCGCGGTCGCCGTCGATGAGGATCGTCTCATCCGGGTCCAAGCCCGACTCGGGCACGTCGGGTGATGTGGCCGGCCGCCGGCAGATCAGCGGGTGCTGCCCGCCCTCGCGGTGGCGGGTGTAGTAGGCGAAGGGCCCGTCCGGCTCGGGGACGCCGCTCTCGTCCTCCTGGATCCGCCCGCGCATCTCGGCGACGAGCTGCCGCCGGAGTTCCGCGCTCCCGGCGAGCGCCGCCTCGGCGAAGGCGTTCTCGGCGTTCAGGTAGGCGGCGATGTCCTCCGGCAGCGCGGCCGGGTCCTTCAGGACCGTCTGCCAGTTCTCGGCCTTCAGCCACGCGTAGTCGTCGGTGATCTCCTGCCCGTGGACGCTGAAGCGTCGCGGCCGGGCCTCGGCCACCGGCGCGCCGGTCCTGTGAGCGAGCAAGCCGTGGCCGATCTCCGTCATCGTCTCTCCCGTCGGGTCCCGTCGCGCGCGGGTGTCGCGTCCGGGTGAGGGGATGTGTCCCGCCGGGCGCGCGGATGCAAGGCGTCCGGGGGCGCGGCCGGGGCGGGAGGCGCGTATCGCCGGCCGGGACGGCGCGGCCGCGGGACCGGGGCCGATCCGTTGCTTTCCGGCATCGGTGGCGCGGGAAACGGTCCGGCCGACGACGCGATCCGCCGGCGCGGTCCCGCGCCGGAGCGGCGTCGGGAGCCGCGCCGGGGCGGCCCGATCGTGCGGTCTCGGCGAAGGCCCCGAACCCGCCAGGGACTTGGCGCAGCGGCCGATTTCGGCCTCAGCGCGGCACCGGAACGCCGCGGGTGCGCCACAGATCCTGACAAGTCGAGCCGAGCACAGGCCCG
The DNA here is from genome assembly GCF_900108435.1 of Methylobacterium sp. 275MFSha3.1. Classification (NCBI taxonomy): domain Bacteria; kingdom Pseudomonadati; phylum Pseudomonadota; class Alphaproteobacteria; order Hyphomicrobiales; family Methylobacteriaceae; genus Methylobacterium; species Methylobacterium sp. 275MFSha3.1. The sequence continues at coordinate 424,528 of NZ_FNWP01000002.1, forward strand.
AGAAAATCGCTATGGGATTATCCGGCTCCGCGATCCGTCCGACATGAAGGGGGACTTGCGGATGGTGGAATGGCCGATTCGATGCATGTTTTGTGTGCGGAGTACCGGAAACATCGTGCGAAGCGGGGGACAACGGGCGTACTGGCGGGTGTAGCGGGGTTGCTGAGTCTGCCGGCGGAGGCGGCGGAACTTCCCGATCGGCGAAAATCGCAGCTCATCGAGCACGTGCGGATCTGCTCGGCCTACGGCCAGGCCTTCTTCTTCATCCCCGGCACCGATACCTGCCTGCGCCTCTCCGGCCGCGCGCGCTACGAGTACGCCTACCAGCCTTCCTACAGCCGTTCGGGGAGCGCGACCGCCACCCCGGGCGATTACAGCGGCTACCAGGGCCGCCTCCGGATCAACCTCGACGCCCGGTCCCAGACGTCCTACGGCACCCTGCGCGCCTTCCTCCGCCTCGACGCCGGGAGCCGGACCGGTTTCGCCACCATGCATGCCGGCGCGCTGAACCGGATCGGCGGCGCCTTCCCGGCCCTGGGCGTCGATCAGTTCGGGCGGGCCCAGCAGCAGTTCAACGTCGACAAGGCCTTCATCCAGTTCGCCGGCATCACCGCCGGCCGCGCCTCCTCGTTCTTCGATTTCTACGCTCACGACTTCGAGTTCATCGTCGCCTCCATCGGCTCGGACAATCCCTCGACCAACCTCGCTGCCTACACGGCGACGCTGGGCAAGGGCCTGTCCGCCTCGCTGTCGATGGAGGACCCGGTATTCCGCCGCACGCCGGTCTACGCGTCCCAGAACGCCGCGGCCTCGGCGTTCCCGAATCCCGGCGCGATCCTCTCGCCCGGGAACCCCGTCGCCCCGGTCTTCGTCGGCTACGACGCCGCCAGCCGCCCGACCGGGGTGGGTTTCGTGGACACGGTCCAGCGCAGCCGCATGCCCGACATTGTCGGCGTGCTGCGCTCCGACCAGTCGTGGGGCTCCGCGCAGCTCTCGGGGGCCGTGCACGAGGTCAACCACGGCCTGCTCAGCAGCGTCTCGTTCGCCGGCACGAACCTGGGCGCGCCCGTCTCGGTGGGCAACAACCGCACCCCGGGCGGCGCGGCCTCCGCCCTCGGCTGGGCCGTTCAGGGGGGCGTGAAGATCAACCTGCCAGCGATAGCGACCGGCGACACGCTCTACCTGCAGGGCGCCTACGGGGAGGGCACCGCCCTGTATACCGGCTTGCCGGCCTATAACGGCCCCTGGGCGCAGTCGGCCACCGCGGTGCAGGGGGCGGCCTTCTCCCAGTTCTTCAGCGACGGCGTGATCAACCCCTTCACCCAGCGCCTGGAGCTGTCGACGAGCTACTCGTTCACGGCGGCGATGCTGCACTACTGGACGCCCGCGGTCCGCTCCGCCTTCTTCGGCTCCTACGGCGCTCTCAGCTTCGCTCGCGGCGCCCGCGCGGCGCAGGGCGCCTATTTCGGCGTGACCGGGACCGGGCCGGGCACCCCCGGCACGCGGTTCTTCGACCTGAGCCAGGTCCTGCGGGACAGCTACCGCTTCGTGGTCGGCGGCAACCTGATCTGGTCGCCGGTGAAGGAGTTCGATATCGGCGTCGAGGCGATCTACACGCGCTACGGGCCGCAGAGCGGCCGCATCCTCGACCTGGGCCGGTATCCCAACCAGAACGCGGCCTACGTCAACAACCTCGCCAACCCGGTCTCGACCGCCCGCCACGTCGACGTCATCCAGGTGCGCGCGCGCGTGCAGCGGGACTTCTGAGGGCGGCTGCGGATCCGGGGTGATCCAAGAGGGCTGGCGGCGATGCCGGCTCGGCCGGGAGCCGGTTCCGGCCTGGGGCGTTGAACCGCGGGCCGTGGCTTCGACCACGGTCACCGGTTCGATCCCGAGGTGCCGACATGGACGCGACCCCCGATCCGCAGCCGGATCCGCAGGACGATCACCCCGCCGCGGACCTGGAGCGGGTGAACGACATCCTCGCCGTCTGGGCGGCGCGCTCCGCCACCGAGAGCGCCGCGCTGATCGACCGGTTCGAGGCGATGGGCTACGAAGTCCGCGGCAAGTCGGAGGGCGAGATCGCCGAAATCCTGCACCGGCCGCCGACGCGCGCGGCCGTCGCTAGATAGCTGTGGGTTGTAGGTAAAAAAGCCTTGACCTTCTGATTTTTCCTGAGACACTGGAGGCTTCGCACGTCCGTCGTAGCACACACGGAACAAAACATGAACATGCGAGTGAAGGGCGGCCGTTCCGCCTCCGCGGGGACGCGTCGCCGCGGCGCCGCTCCGGGGGATCTCCCGTCGGAGGCGGTGCGCCTGCTGGCGCGGCTTGGGGAGCCCGGCGCCTACGCGCGGCCCGACCCCCTGGTCGAGGACGCGCTGGTCGCCCGGCGCGGCGGCGACGGGATCTCGGTGGGGAGCGGCCGCTTCGCGGCCACCTCCGGGCGCGCCCTGGTGGCGGCCGATCTGGCGACGTGGAACGCGGCCGGCACGCACCTGACGATCAGCGAGGCCGGGCGGGCGCGCCTGCGCCGGGCGGCCCGGCCGGGCGACCTCACCTTCGCGAACCAGCACCGCGATCTCGCCGTCGTGGGGGGCGGCGCCGGGCCGACCCTGCGCAACGCCGCCGAGAACCCCCTGGCCTGGATGGTGCGCCGACGCGACCGGGACGGCGCGCCGCTCATCGACGCGGCCGCCTTCGAGGCCGGGGAGCGGCTGCGGCGGGACATGACCACCGCCGCCCTGCTGCCTCGGATGGGCGCGGATCTCGGGGCGCCCCGGATCGACGGCGGCGGCCCGCGCGACCCGGCCTCCGCGGCCGACCACGTGATCGCGGCCCGGCAGCGGGTGCGCGGCGCCCTCGACGCGGTCGGGAGCGACCTCTCGGGCCTGCTGATCGACCTCTGCGGATTCCTCAAGGGCCTGGAGCGGATCGAGGCCGAGCGCCGCTGGCCGGCCCGCTCCGCCAAGGTCGTGGCCCGCATCGCCCTGGGGCGGCTCGCCGAGCATTACGGGTTGGAACGGGAGGCGACCGGTCCGGACCGGGCCCGCCTGCGCCTCTGGCGCGGGTGAGGCCGCTCAGGCCTCGGCGGCGAGCCGGACCGCGTCGCGGTGGATACGCTCCGCCATCGCCCGGACGCCGTTGGAGCGCTTCGACGTGACGTGGGCGCCGAAGCGGAGCTGCCGGAACAGGTCGAGGCCGTCGGTCTCGGCGGCCTCCTGGGGCGTCTTGCCGGTGTAGAGCGCGATCATCAGCGCCACGAAGCCGCGGACGATGAACGAGTCGCTGAAGCCGTGCAGGACGAGGCGCGGCGTGCCGTCCGCCGGCTCCGCCCGCGTGTCGATCCAGACCTGGCTCTCGCAGCCGTGGACGCGGTTCGCCTCGGTCCGCTCCGATTCGGGCATCGGCGGCAGGGCGCGGCCGAGCTCGATCAGGTATTCGAGCCGCATGTCGTCGTCTTCGACGATCTCGAAATTCTCGATGATGGTGTCGATGGGAGGGAGCATGCTCGGCCGGGTCCGGAAAGGTCTGGGCCGCTATAGGCCGGCCGCGCCGTTGTGGCGACGGGGTCCGGCGCCGCGGGTGCTCATTGCGGGCCGGGGCGCGCCGCCGGCAGGGTCAGCCACAGGGGGTCGCCCGGGCTGGCATCGCCCGCGACGCTGATCTCCGCCTGGGCCGCGTAGGCGGCGATGAGGCGGGGGCCGAGCTTCGGGACGTTCGGTCGGCCCGACTCGGCCGTGTCGCTCACCTTCGAGACGATCGAGAGGCGCAGCGGCGCGGCGGCCTCGATGTCGATGGCGATGGCGCAGGCGACGTGCTCGGCGGTGGCGTCCAGGCACTCGGCCACGATCTCCGCGACGATCATGCCCAGGGCGTTGGCGGTGCGCGGCTCCACGAGACCGTTCCCCGAGCCGCCGACCTGGACGCCGATCCGCCCGGCCCGCCGGAGCTGCCCGAGCCCGGAGGCGAGGCGGTGCAGGTAGTCCTTGAGGTCGATCGACGCGATGTGCGGCGCCTCGTGCAGGTGCTGCTGCACCAGCGCGATCGCCCGGACCCGCTGGCCCAGCGCCTCGAAGCTGCCGCGGCAGGGGTCGGGGGCGGCCCGCCCGTAGAGGCCGATCAGGCTGACCATCACCTGGAGGTTGTTGCGGACCCGGTGGTAGACCTCGGCCAGCAGCGCCTCCTTCTCGGCCAGCGCGTGCTCGATGTGCTCCTCCGCGTGCTTGCGGTCGGTGATGTCGAAGCAGGAGCCGAGATAGCCCTGGAACCGGCCGTCCTCCACGAGGGGGCGGGCGGTGTCGAGCAGCCAGCGGTACTCGCCGTCGTGCCGCCGGAGGCGGAACTCGACGGTGAAGGGCGCCCGCGCCTCGAACGCCTCGGCGACGATCCGGGCGTGCCGCTCGAAATCCTCGGGATGCAGCCCGCTGCGCCAGCCCAGGCCGAGCTCCGCCTCCAGGGGGCGCCCGGTGAATTCCAGCCAGCACTCGTTGTGGTGGATCGCCTGACCGGCCTCGTCCGAGCGCCACATCATCAGCGGCACCACGTCGGCGAATCGCCTGAAGCTGTCGCTGAGGGCGGCGGCTTCCGCGGTGCCCTGCGCCGGGCCCCGACCAGGATCCCCCGCGGGGCCGTTGCCCAGCGGGTCTTCCGCGCCGGACCCTGGTGGCTCACCGACCATTCTGTACCCGATTCACTCTGACGAACTGCGTGAAAGGCGACGCCTGCGTGCGGATGGCGCCGGTCAACGTGTCGACCGGACGGCCGTTCCGGTCCTGAACCGCGTTCAGATCTGCCATTCACCGGGACATTAGCGGCAATACCTTTCGAGCCCGTTCAGCATCCCGTAGACATGCAGGGCCGCACCGGGCGCGCGGATGCGGCGGAGAGCCGGTCGGACGACCCCGGCCGAGGTCCGGCCCGCGCGCACCCCGTGACCCGCGCGCACAACCTGTAGCTGGCTTCTGGATAACCACAGATAGTTCGTGACGCCCCGATCTGGTTGTGTCTCTTGGCAGATGATACAACCTTGAGGGTGCCGTGCTGCCTGTCCCGACCGCGACGAACGCCGCCCGCTGGCCGGTGCTCGCCGGCCTCGTCCTCCTCGGCCTGTCGGGCGGCGCCGTCGCCCGGCCGTTCTCGGAGCCCGACGACCGGAACCTCGACCGCCACGGCCACTACCGCAGCCGGGACGGGTCCGACGTCCACCGGCCGGCCAAGAGCCTCGACGGCAGGAAGCCCGCGGGCGCCACGGCCAAGTGCCGGGACGGCACGTGGAGCTTCAGCCACACCCGTCGAGGCACCTGCTCGGGTCACGGCGGCGTGGCGCACTGGGCGGGCTGAGACCGAACGATGCCTTAAGTCCTAGATCAGCCGAGAAATAGGAATTAACGCTTGACACCGGCGCGCTGCCGGGGTATCAACCAGGCACGGTCGAGACGTGTGCGGAGAGACCCCGATGTGGCCACCCCCTCCCAGCAGGGCGGACAGCCGCGCCGAGGCCCTGACGCTCCTGCGCGAGACCGACCTGACGTGCGACGCGATCGCGGCCCGTCTCGGCGTCCACCCGAAGACCGTGCACACCTGGAACGCCCGGGCCGGCTGGCCGAGGCCGCGGCAGCACCGGCCGCGGCTCCTGACGGGGCGCTGGCCGGCGGCGCGCCGGGCCGCCCTGATCCGCCTGCTGTGCACGCCTGGCGCCGATCCCGGCGACGTCACCGAGATCCTCGGTCTCGGCCGGCTCGACCCGGCGATGATGGCCACGGCCTTCGGGGCTGACCTGCCGCCGGCGGTCACCGGGCGCGGCGACCCCGCGGCCGACCCGGCGACCCTGCGGGCGCGTCTGCGCGCCCACATCGCCCGGCAGATCGCCGCCTTCGACGCGGCTCTGAGCGGGGCCGGGGCGGGCGCGGGCGACTCCGCCCGAATCCTGCGCGACCTCGGCGGCCTCAAGCGGCTCCTCGACACGGTGGATGCGGAGGGCGCGCGCGGCGCCGCGGGGGAGGGGGGCGATGGCACCGGACGCGACACCGAACCCGACACCGAGCCCGACCTGCCCGCCCTGCGCGCGGAGATCGCGCGACGCGTTGCTGGCTTTGTCGGCGGCCGGGCGGCTGCCTGACTTCCTCGAGACGCTGCCGCCGGACCTCCTCCGGGCGCTCGCAGGCGACTGGCTGCACCAGGCCCGGCCGGACCAGCTGCCGCCGCCCGACGCGTCGCCCTGGACCACCTGGGCGGTGATCGGCGGCCGCGGCAGCGGCAAGACCCGCACCGGGGCCGAGTGGGTCGACGCCCTCGCGCGCGGCGACCCGGCCTTCGCGGGCGCGCCGGTCGGGCGGATCGCCCTGGTGGGCGAGACCCATCTCGACGTGCGCGACGTGATGGTCGAGGGACCCTCCGGCCTCCTCGGCCTGCCGGCGCGGGGACGGGCCCGGCCCGCCTGGTCGCCGAGCCGCCGCCGGGTGGAGTGGAGCAACGGCGCCGTCGCGCTCGCCTTCTCGGCGGAGGAGCCCGACGCGCTGCGCGGCCCGCAATTCGGCGCCGCGTGGTGCGACGAGGCCGCCAAGTGGCGCCGGCCCGAGGTGGCCTTCGACATGCTGCAGTTCGGCCTGCGCCTCGGCGCCCGGCCGCGCAACCTCGTGACGACGACGCCCCGGCCGGTGCCGCTGATCCGCCGCCTGCTTGCCGACCCGCGCACGGTGGTGAGCCGTGCCCGGACCCACGACAACGCCGCGCATCTCGCGCCCGACTTCCTCCAGCAGGTGGTCGGGCGCTACGCCGGCACGCGGCTCGGCCGGCAGGAACTCGACGGCGAGCTCATCGCCGACCGGGACGACGGCCTGTGGACGCGCGCGGCCCTGGAGGCCGGCCGCCTCGCCGCGGCGCCCGATCTCGGGCGGATCGTCGTGGCGGTGGATCCCCCCGCCGCCTCGGGCGCGCGCTCGGACGCCTGCGGGATCGTGGCGGCCGGGCGCGCGGGCGGGCACGCCTACGTGCTGGCCGACGCGAGCCTCGCCCGCGCCACCCCGCAGGCCTGGGCGGCCGCGGCGCTGGCGCTCTACCACCGGCTCCGGGCCGACGCCCTCGTGGTCGAGGTCAACCAGGGCGGCGAGATGGCCGCCGCCGTGCTGGGCCAGTGCGACCCCGCCGTGCCGGTGACCCGGGTCCACGCCACGCGGGGCAAGTACCTGCGCGCCGAGCCGGTCTCGCTGCTCTACGCCCGCGGGCTGGTCCACCACGTCGGCGCCTTCCCGGCGCTGGAGGACGAGCTGTGCGATTTCGGTCCGGACGGCCTGTCCGGCGGGACCTCGCCCGACCGTCTCGATGCCCTGGTCTGGGCGCTCACGCACCTGATGCTGGAGCCCCGGGCCGAGCCCCGGATCCGGCGGTTGTGACAGCGGTCGCCGGAAACAATTCGGCGCGCTTCGGGTGAAGCGCGCCGGAGTCGGTTCGTGGTCTCTGGAACGAACTGCATGCTGTATACACAATGTCGTGCGCCAAATCTGTAGCGATCAGGCCACGGCACGCGGTCCTGAGCTGGGAATCCCCACCGTAATTCTCCGTATTGCGCGGCGACGGCGGGCGGATTGAGCGGCGCATCTGTCGGGTTGATCCCCGCCGTCCTTTGCCGGGCGCCGCGGCCCGGCTCCGATTCCCGAACCGTCGTCGCTGCCCGACCCCGGCACATCGGCATGCCGGGTTCTTGGGCGTGCCGGGTTCTTAGGCGTGCCGGGTTCCTGGGCGTGCCGGGCTCCTGGACGCCCGAGCGGTCGCTCAATCGCCGCCGCCACCGCCATCACCGCCGCCGCCGCCGTCGCCGCAGCTGCCGCCGTCGCTGCCGTGGCAGCCGCCATCGCCGAAGATCGCGCCGCCGTCGCCGCCGGAGCCCGAATCGTAGCTGAGGGAGCCGGAGCGGCGGGGCCCCCGGGAGCGCGTCGCGGAGGGCATGAGGCAGCGGAGGAAGGGGACGAGCGCGATGACGAAGATCGCGAGTTCGAGGGCCTGCTTCCTGTCCATCGGAACCTCCATCGGTTCGTCGGTCCGGACAGTCTAGCACAGGTCGGCGCCGGGCCGGTCAGGGCGGCGTGGTCAGGCTCCGAAGGGCGGCCCGGACGTCGGCGAGGGTGCCGACCAGGGCGTAGCAGGCGAAATCGTGCGCGCCGGCGGCGGCGTTCGCCAGCCGGAAGCGGCAGCTCAGGCGGTTCGCCCCGGCCTCGGGCGCGACCGCGAAGCCGGGCCGCGGCGCGTCGGGCTCCTGCTCCGGCGGACCCGGGGCCCAGACCGCGAGGGCGTGCGAGCCCTCCGGCGTCGCCAGGATCACCGGGTCCGGCCGCTCCCCCGCTCCGGGGCCGAGGGGCGCGAGCCCGCCGGTCGACGGGTCGAAGCGCCAGGCCGCGGAGAACTCCGCCGGCACCGCGGCGGCGAGGGGTTCGAGACGCAGCGCCGCCGCGGGCTCGATCAGGACGAAGCTCGCCTGCACCTCCACGGCGTTGCCGAGGCCCGGCAGGCCGAGGGCGACCCGCTTGCGCAGGAGCGGGGCCGGGATCGCGGGGCTCGCGGAGGCGGTCGGGCAGTCCGCGGGCGGCTCGTCGGCCGGGTCGGCGGGGCCGTCCCAGGCCATGCGGGTCTCGGTCTCGGCCCAGCTCCGGCCGGCGCGCAGGGCGCGGAGCCGCCGGGCCGCGGGCGCGCCCGACCCGTCCTGCGGGGTGCCGGCCTCGCTCGCCCGGCGGCAGGCGGCGCCGGAGCCGATCTCCGCCCGCGCCTGCAGGGCATCGCCGGGCTCGGTGTCGGCGAGGAAGGTGACGCCGTCCCAGGTCAGCGTGTCCACCGCCCCGGCGACCCGCCGGGACAGGCGCAGGCTGATCTCGGACCGGCCGAAGGGGCGCGCCAGGATCAGGGTCCCGTCGGGCTCCGGCCACAGGGGTGCGGGTGCGGGCGCATCCGCGGCCCGGGCCGGCGCGGCCGGGGGCGCGGCCAGTGGCCCGGACAGGGGCCCGGCCAGAGGCCCGGACAGAGGCCCGGCGACGAGCGCTTGGACCAGAGCCGCGACCCGCGCCGCGACGCGGGTCCCCGCCCGGACCCGTCCCCCGAACCGCGCCTGGGGCCGCGCCTGGGGCCGTGTGGGGATCCGGGGCTGCATCGCGTGACCATAGCTCAGGAACGGACCGGCATGTCGACCCTCCTCGAACGCCTGGCGCGGGTCGCGCGCCGCGCCGCCGGCGGCCCGGCCCTCGCCACCAAGGCCGCCGCGGCCCCGGCCTTCGCCCTCTACGCCGAGGGACGGGCCAGCTGGACGCCCCGCGATCCGGCGGCGCTTGCCCGGGCCGGCTACCAGGCCAACCCGGTCGTCCACCGGGCAGTGCGGCTCGTCGCCGAGAGCGCCGCCGGCCTGCCGCTGATCGCCACCGGCCCCGGCGCCGAGCGCGCGGGCGACCTGCTCGCCCTGCTGGCGCGGCCGAACCCCCGGGAGAGCGGGCCGCACCTCCTGGAAACGCTCTACGCCGACCTCCTCCTCACCGGCACGGCCTACCTGGAGGCGGTGAGCCTCGACGGGCGGGTCGCCGCGCTCCAGGTCCTGCGTCCCGGACGGATGCGGGTGCTGCCGGGCCCGGACGGCTGGCCGGCGGCCTATCTCTACACCGCGGGCGGGCGCAGCCGCCGGTTCGACCTGCCCGAGCCGGGGATCGCCGTGGCGCCGATCCTGGCGCTGACGCTGTTCCACCCGGAGGACGAGACCGGCGGGCTCGCCCCGATCGCGGCGGCGGCCGCCGCCCTCGACATCCACAACGCCGCGAGCGCCTGGAACAAGGCGCTGCTCGACAACGCCGCCCGGCCGTCCGGCGCCCTGGTCTTCGCCGGGGCGACGCTGTCCGAGCCGCAATTCGACCGGCTGAAGGCGGAGCTGGAGGCGAACTACCAGGGTTCCGCCAATGCCGGCCGGCCGCTGCTGCTGGAGGGCGGCCTCGACTGGAAGCCGCTCGCGCTCTCGCCGCGCGACATGGATTTCGTGGCGGCCAAGGACGCGGCCGCCCGGGAGATCGCCCTGGCCTTCGGCGTGCCGCCGCTGCTGCTCGGCCTCCCCGGCGACAACACCCACGCCAACTACGCCGAGGCCAACCGCGCCCTCTACCGCCAGACCCTGATCCCCCTCGCGGCCCGCACCGCCCGGGCGCTGGCCGGCTGGCTGGAACCCGCCTTCGGGGCGATCGACCTCGAGCCCGACCTCGACCGGATCGAGGCGCTGGCCGGCGAGCGGGAATCCCTGTGGCGCCGGGTCCAGGCCGCGGACTTCCTGTCGGTGGCGGAGAAGCGGGAGGCCGTGGGCTACCCGCCCGCGATGCCGGGGGCGCCGGGCACACCCTGAGGCGCGGGGCGCGCCCTCACTGTCCCATCCGAGGATCCTCCATGGACGGCCACTTCTCCGGCTATGCCAGCCTGTTCGGCGTGCCCGATCTCGGCCGCGACGTGGTGGTGCCGGGCGCCTTCGCGGCGAGCCTCGCCCGCCGCGGGGCCGCGGGCGTGCGGCTCCTGTTCCAGCACGATCCGGCCGAGCCGATCGGCCGCTGGCTCGCCCTGCGCGAGGATGGCCGCGGCCTGTTCGCGGAGGGCGCGCTCAACCTCGCGGTGCAGCGCGCCCGCGAGGTCGACGCCCTGATGCGCGGCGGCGGCCTCGACGGGCTCTCGATCGGTTTCCGCACGCTGCGCGCCCGGAAGGGCGCCGGCGGCGAGCGCCGGCTCCAGCAGGTCGATCTCTGGGAGATCTCGCTCGTGACCTTCCCGCTGCAGCCGGGGGCCAGGGCGAGCCCCGCGTCGATCCCGGCTCCGGACCCGGAGGCCGACGCGATCCGCGGCCTCGCCGGCCTGATCGCGCCGCCGCGCACCGCCAGACCTGCCGCCAGACCTGCCGCTTGGCCGCTGCCGGCCGCGCGGTCCTGACTTCCACCCCCGACGAGGCCCATCATGGACGCCCAGACCCCGATCGCCGATCCCGCCCCGCTGGGCGGCCTGCCGCCGCTGGAGAACAAGGCCGCCCATTCCGACGGCGGCCCGGTCCGCTCCGCCCTGGACGAGCTCGCCGCCGCCTTCGCGGCCTTCAAGGAGACGAACGACGCGCGGATCGACCGGATCGAGGGCCGCCTCGGCGTCGACGTGCTCACCGAGGAGAAGCTCGCCCGGATCGACGCGGCCCTCGACGCCGCCCGCACCCGGCTCGACCGCATCGCCCTGGAGCGGGCCCGGCCGCCCCTCGGGCAGCCGGACGTCCGGGAGACGGGGGCCGCGCACGAGCACAAGGCCGCCTTCGACCTCTACGTCCGGGCGGGCGAGAGCGCCGGGCTCAAGCGCCTGGAGGCCAAGGCGCTCTCGGCCGGCTCCGGGCCCGACGGCGGCTACCTCGTCCCCGACACGATCGAGCGGACCGTGCTCGCGCGCCTCGGGCAGGTCTCGCCGATCCGGTCGATCGCCAGCGTGCAGCCGATCTCGGGCGCCCAGTACAAGCGCGCCGTCTCGGTGGGCGCGCCGGTCACCGGCTGGGCCGCCGAGACCGCGCCGCGCCCCGAGACCGCCGCGCCGGCCCTGTCGGAGATCGCGTTCCCGGCGATGGAGCTCTACGCGATGCCGGCCGCCACCCAGACGCTCCTCGACGATTCCGTGGTCGATCTCGACGCGTGGCTCTCGGCCGAGGTGGAGACCGCCTTCGCCGAGCAGGAGGGCGTCGCCTTCGTGTCCGGCAACGGCGCGAGCCGCCCGCGGGGCTTCCTGAGCTACGACACGGTCGCCAACGCCGCCTGGGTGCCGGGCAAGATCGGCACGGTCGCCACCGGGACGGCCGGGGCCTTCCCGTCGGCGAGCCCGGGGGACGCGCTGTTCGACCTGATCTACGGGCTGCGGGCGGCCTACCGGCAGAATGCCGGCTTCGTCATGAACCGGCGCACCCAGAGCACGATCCGCAAGTTCAAGGATTCGGAGGGCAACTATCTCTGGCAGCCGCCCCTCGCCGCCGGCCGGTCCGCGACGCTGGTCGGCTTCCCGGTCACCGAGGCCGAGGCGATGCCGGACCTCGCCAAGGACAGCCTGTCGGTGGCGTTCGGCGACTTCCGCCGGGGCTATCTCGTGGTCGACCGGACGGGGATGCGGGTGCTGCGCGACCCGTACTCGGCCAAGCCCTACGTGCTGTTCTACACCACCAAGCGCGTCGGCGGCGGGGTGCAGGATTTCGACGCGCTCAAGCTCCTGAAGTTCTCCTGACGCGCGGCGGCGACCCTAGCCGGGGCAGCCCGCGCGGTCGCCGCAGCTCGCGAGCCGCCCGGCCTGCTGCTTGGCCCGCTCGAGATTGGTGCGGGCGGTGACCAGCCGCTCGCTGGCCTCCCGGCGGATCCGCACCGAGGTGCCGGGCTTCGCCTCGCGGACGTCCACGGCCTCCCAGTAGGCCATCGCGGCCTGCAGCTCGGCCTGCGCCTCCTTGAGGGTCGGGACCGGCGGCTGCGGCATCTCCGGCATCTCGGTGAGGCGGCCCTCCAGCACGGCCCGCGCCACGGCGATCTCGAACCGCCGGTCGACGCCGAACTGCGCCATCCGCTCCAGGTTCGGCTCGATCATCTCGAGGAGCGCCAGGGTCGGGACGACCAGCGCGTGCGCGTCCCCGCCCCAGCCCGGATCGCATTTCTCGCCGTTGACCGCCCAGAAGATCCCGCGCGCGGTGGCGATGCGGCCGTTCCGCACCTCGCGGACGCGCAGGAAGAAGAAGCGCTCGCCGTAGATCGGGTCGAGCGAGCGAATACAGGCCAGACTGCCGGTTCTGGCCGCCTGATAATATGTCTCAAGATCGATTTCCACTGACGTCTCACAATTTCAAGGGCTGCATGACGCGGATCCGCTCGGGCGGACGCGCGGAAATCATGGAAACGCTGAAACGGTACGCGGACGACTCGGGCGTGGGACGGGATGAAACGAAGCGCTGCGCATGGGCGGCTCGCCTAGGGCCGATCGGCCGTGCCAATCGACCCGATGGGGTGAGAGGGGGCCGGGACCCCGGCGCCGCCTCTCGATACCGAGCAGTCCGGGTCCGGTCCCGTCGGCAGACGTCCGTCGCTGCGGGGCCCGCGCACCGCCCGGCGCGGCGCCATCCTGCAGGGCGATCGGATCCGCGTCCGAGCCGGCCCGTGAGGGCTCGACGGCCGAATACCCCTTCGTTTCCGGTAGATCAATACGATCTGTCAGGGAAGTACAGTGTTTCTGCTAGAAACATGGTCTGTTAGTACGCTTTCCAGCCGAAACGCTCGTGCTGTGTCTGTTTCCGTCGGACAAACAAGATCATTTTTATGTGGCCGCGTGGCCACCGAATACATCGGCACGGGTGGCCGTTCCGATTTGGGATTGATGGCTGCGGCCATTTGCGGGAACTTATTCGAACAAGAGCTCGAAAGAACCAGAGCTCATCGGCAAGACGAATCAATTCGGCCGAAACAAATAATAGCAGCGCGGCCTGCGTGGCTGAATGCTGTCTCCAATATGGGTCTCGACGTTTTGGGGAAATCGATGAGGATCTTGAAGCACACGCTCCTCTGTTCCGCCGCGGCTCTGTCCGCGGCGAGCGCAGCGCAGGCGGCTGATCTGCCGGTCAAGAAGGCTGTCCCGATCGAGTACGTCCGCGTCTGCGGCGCGTACGGCGCCGGCTTCTTCTACATCCCCGGCACCGACACTTGCCTGCGTCTCTCCGGCCGCGCCCGGTTCGAGGGCGGCTACATGACCAGCTACTCGCGGCAGAACGGCTCGAACGTCGGTGATACGTCGGGCTACCAGGGCCGGATGCGCATCAACCTCGATGCCCGCACCCAGACCGCCTACGGCACCCTGCGCGCCTTCGTGCGCCTCGATGCCGGATCCCGCACCGGCTATTCCGGCGTCGGCCAGTCGGGCACCCAGCAGCGCATCGGCCAGGCCTTCCCGGCTCTCGGCATCGACCAGTTCGGTCGCGCCTCGCAGTTCGTGAACGTCGACAAGGCCTTCATCCAGTTCGCCGGCATGACCGCCGGTCGCGCCTCGTCGTTCTTCGACTTCTACGCCCACGACTTCGAGTTCGCCGGCGCCACGCTCGGCTCCGACATCGCCTCGACCAACCTGCTCGCCTACACGGCCACGCTCGGCAACGGCCTGTCCGCCACGATCTCGGCCGAAGACCCGGTCTTCCGCCGCAGCCCGATCTTCTCGCAGACCAACAACCCGGCCGGCGTGACGAACAACGCCAACATCGCCAACTTCGCGCAGACGAACGCGCCGGCCGAGGTGTTCATCGGCTACACCGGCGGCGTGCCGACCCGGTACAGCTTCGTCGACGTGATCCAGCGCTCGCGCATGCCCGACGTCGTCGGCGCCCTGCGCCTCGACCAGGCCTGGGGCTCGGCTCAGGTCTCGGCCGCCGTCCACGAGCTGAACGTCGGCAACGTCGCGAACGGCGCCGGCACCGGCACCGGTTCGAACATCAGCATCCCCCACACCAGCAACTCGTACGGCTGGGCGGTGCAGGGCGGCCTGAAGATCAACACGCCGTTCATCGCGCCGGGCGACGCCCTCTACCTGCAGGGCGCCTACGGCTCCGGCTCGCAGATGTACACCGGCTACTGCGCGTTCAGCGGCTGCTACTCGCAGAACCCGACGACCATCCAGGGGCAGAAGTTCGCGCAGTACTTCAACGACGCCACGGTGAACCCGTTCACGGGCCAGATGGAGCAGTCGACGAGCTTCACCGCGACGGCCTCGTACCTCCACTACTGGACGCCGGAGTGGCGCTCGGCCTTCTTCGGGTCGTACGGTGAGATGAACTACGGCAGCGGCGCCCGTCTGGCCCAGGGCGCGGCCTTCGCGCTGTCCAACCCGGCCGGTGCCAACTCCTTCGGCGTGAACGCCGTCGGCGTGCCGGGCACCCGGTTCTACCAGCTCAGCGAGGCGCTGCGCGACACCTACCAGTTCGTGGCGGGCGGCAGCATCATCTGGTCGCCGGTCAAGGACCTCGATATCGGTGTCGAGGGCTTCTACACCCAGATCGGCGTCAAGAACGGCCGCGTGATCGACCGCGACAAGAGCCCGACGGCCTACGCGAACGTCGCCGGCATCAACAACGGCACCTTCGTGCCGCGGACCACGACGGCGGACAGCGTCTCCACCTTCCGCTTCCGCGTCCAGCGCGACTTCTGATCCCCGATCGGGACCGGTTCGCTCTCCAAAGCTTCCCGGTTCTGATGTCCCCGTGCAAAGGGACCCCACTGAGCCCGGCCTCGCGGCCGGGCATTTTCGTATCCCCGATCGCGTCGGATCGCGCCCCGCCCGAAGGCGGGGCGCCTTGCTCAGCGGCCCGCGTTGCCGTCGCGCAGGGTGCCGGTCGGCTCCTGCACGTGCGCCTCGAGGAACCAGAGGTGCTTGTCGACCGCCCGCGAGATCTCGGTGAACAGGTCGGCCGTGTCGGGGTCGCCCGCCTCGTCGGTCTCGTCGATGTTCTGCCGGACCGCGTTGGCGTAGGCGGCGTAGCTGTCGATCAGCGCGGCGATGTGGTCGGCGATGGCGTAGATGCCGGTCGGGTAGGCCGGCAGCTTGGTGCGCTCGGCGACCGCCTGGGTCGAGCCGAAGGCCGTGGCGCCGAGCTGGACCGCGCGCTCGGCGACGCTGTCGTTCAGCTCGTCGAGCTGGGTGCGGAACCCGTCGAGCATCTCGTGGACGCCGATGAACTGCGGCCCCTTGAGGTTCCAGTGGGCCTGCTTGATCGCCAGCGCGAGGTCGATGCCGTCCGCGAGCCGGGCGTTGAGCGCCTCGATCGAGACCTTCTTGGCGTTCGAGTCGGTGTTGTTGCGGGTCTTGTGCGTCCGCGGGGTGTTGCTGGTACCGGTGTCGGCCATGCTCTCGCTCCGTGAGCCGGGAAGGTTCGGATGCGAAAAGTGCCGATCGGCCCCCGGGTTCCCGCAGGCGCGAAGGATCCGGGGGCGGGCAGCGGCTTTGCCGCGGTCGGGCCGCGGTCAAGCCCCTCAGCGGCGGCGGCCTGGGCGGGCCATCCAGTCGGACCGGTTGCCGCGGGGCAGGGCGTCGCCGACCTGGATGCGCGACAGCTCCGCCGTGCGCGCGGCGATCCAGCCGGCATGCTCGGCCACCGGGGTCACGGCGGTGAAGCCGCCGCAGGCGGTCCGGCGCGCGCCCTGCTGCAGGGCGCCGCTCGACCAGCTCACCACGCCGACGATCCGGTAGCCGCCGGGGCCGCCGGTCAGGATCGGGCCGCCCGAATCGCCGAGGCAGGCGCCGGCGCCCGAGGTCTCGGCCATGCGCCGCCGGTCGGTGACGACGGTCACCCGGTTGGCGACCTGGAGCGAGCCGATCGACACGAGGTGGGCGAGCCGCAGGATCCGCGCCGAGTTCCGCCGGTTCTCGGCCACCACGCCGAAGCCCGCGATGTCCACGGGCTGCCCGTCGGTGATCGAGCCCGCGCCCCGGGGATCGAGGGGCACGTAGTCGTCGCCGAGCGGGCGCTCGAGCTTGAGCAGCGCCAGGTCGACGCCGGGCTGGTCCTCGGGGGTCGTCCCGGGCACGAAGTCCGGGTGCATGGAGGCGGTGATCACCGCGGTCCGGTGCTGGCGGAAGTTCCGGTCGACGCTGATCACCGTGTAGCCGGCGGGCCGCATCACGCAGTGGGCCGCGCTCAGCACGAGGTCCGGGGCGATCAGGGTGCCCGAGCAGATCTCGCCCTCGGTGCTCTCGATCCGCACCACGAAGCTGCGCGCCCCGTTCGGGTCCCGCGTCGTCGTGCCGTTGATCACCGCCGCGGCGGGCGTGGGCAGCAGGCCGCCGAGGGCGCCGAGCAGCGACAGGCCCAGGAACCCGCCCCACAGGCCGCCGCGCAGGCTGCGCTCGCGGGGGCCGGCCTTCCGGATCGGGCGAGGGGACATCGGGAACTCCGGGCGCGCGCGGGCGCGGGTGGGGGACGCCGGAGGCGGCGCCGAGGGAGCCTGGGGCGAGGGGCCCCAGATCGAGTGAGCCTAGAGCAAGGCAATAGCCCGGCCAAGCTGAGGTTCCCTGCGCACGCGGCGCCGCGCCGCTACTGCGCCCAGCGCGCCGTCCGGTCCCAGCTATCGAGCACGCGGTCGATCCAGCCCCGCTGCGGCCCCACCAGGACGCCCTGGGTGAGGCCGCCGCAGGCGCCCCCGATCCAGGCCGACAGGGCGAGCACCGCCCCGTCCGGTCCCGCGATCGGGCCGCCGGAATCGCCCTGGCAGGCGCCGCCGCCCGCGCCCTTCAGCCAGACCAGGATGCGGCTCGGCCCGTAGGGCTCGATCACCGGCAGGCCGAGGCTGCGGTAGGTGCCGGTGGAGCGCGGGTCGCCGGGCTTGGCCGCGCCGTAGCCCGACAGGGTCAGGGTCTCGCCCGCCCGCGCCGGGGCGGCGCTCAGGGTCACGGGCGCGAAGCGCGGCGGCAGCGGCGTCTCGGTGCGCAGCAGCGCGAGATCGACGGAGCGCCGCCGGGAAGCGGCCGCGCCGGCGTCGTAGCCCGGATGGACCGCCTGGGCGGTGACGTCGACGAGCACCGGCGCCCCGGCGGCGTCGCGGAAATGGACGCGGTGCTCCTTGGCGCCGGCGAGGCAGTGGCCGGCGGTCAGCACCGTGTCGGGGGCGAGCACCACGCCGGTGCAGACACCGCCCTTCGACGACAGGACCATCACGGCCCCGCCGGCCGGCGCCTCGGTGCCGCCGACCACCGCCCGCGCCGGGACGGCCGCGAGCGCCGGGATCGCCATCAGGATCGCGGTGACGGTCGCTACCCGCGCGGTGCGGGCCGCCGGGCGGCGCTTCGAGATCGGCATCGGACCACCTGCAGAGAGACGCGCGATGATCCCGTTACGCATCGCCGCCGCCGCCGTCGAGCCGGTGGGCGTGCCCGACCTGCGCGCCTACCTGCGCGTCGACTCCGACGCGGGCGCCGACGAGGACGGCCTGCTCCAGGCCCTGATCGCGGCGGCCCGCGCGAGCCTGGAGATCGAGACCCGGCGGATCCTGGTCCCGGGCCGGTACCGGATCGCCCTGACGGCCTGGCCGCCGGACGGGCAGGTGCCGCTGCCCCTGAGCCCGCTGGTCGCGATCCTCCGCGCCGGCCTCGCGGACCCGTCCGGAGGCGTCACCGACCTCGACGCCGGGCTGGTGCGCCTCGGCCCCGACCCGGACGGGGCACCGTCCCTGCAGGTGGATCCGGCCGCGCCGGATCCCGCCGGCCGCACGATCCTGATCGAGGTCGCGGCCGGGTACGGCGGCGACGGGCCGCCGCTCCCCGAGCCCCTGCGCCTCGCGATCCTGCGCCTCGCCGCCGCCCGCTACGAGCGTCGCGGCGACGAGCCCGACGCCGCCCGCACCGACGCCGCCGCGCTCGGCGCGCCGTTCCGGCGCCTGCGGCTGTGATCCTCGCACCCGGAGCTTCCCCGATGGTGACCTCGTTCCAACGCCCGCCCCTCGGCGCGCGGCGGCGCCGCTTCGTGCTCGAGCGGCCCCTGGAGGAGCCCGACGGGTTCGGGGGCGTGCTGCGCCGTTACGTGGCCGGCCCGGTCCTGTGGGGCGCGATCGCCCCGGCGGGACTCGCCGACCGAACGGCCGGCGGCCGCACCGACACGCGGCCCGCCTACCGCGTCACCCTGCGGAGCCGGGCCGCGCTCGACCCGACCATGCGGCTCGCCGCCGGGCCGCGCCGCTTCGCGATCCGCGCCGTCGCCGAGCCCGACGCGCGGGGCCGCGACCTGGTCTGCCACGTCGAGGAGCTGCCCGGGGAGGGGCGGTCGTGAGCGATCCGGGCCCGCTCCTGGCGCTCCGCGCCGGCCTGATCGCCCGCTTCGCCGCCGACGCCGCCCTGGCCGCGCTGCTGGGCGGCCGCGTCCGGCTCTACGACGAGCCGCCGCGGGGCACGCTCCCGGTCTACGCGCTGTTCGGCGACGCCGAGATCGCGGACGAATCCGTCGACGGCGCCGAGCGCCATTGGCACAGCCACGCGATCGCGGTGATCGCCCAGGCGGGCTCGGTGCGCACCGCCCTCGACGCTGCTTCGCGCATGGCGGCGCTCCTC
This sequence comes from Methylobacterium sp. 275MFSha3.1, assembly GCF_900108435.1. Taxonomy (NCBI): domain Bacteria; kingdom Pseudomonadati; phylum Pseudomonadota; class Alphaproteobacteria; order Hyphomicrobiales; family Methylobacteriaceae; genus Methylobacterium; species Methylobacterium sp. 275MFSha3.1. The sequence continues at coordinate 443,608 of NZ_FNWP01000002.1, forward strand.
CGGGACGCCCCGACGCCCCTCGTCCTGCCGCTGGCCGGCTGCCGGCTCGTGACCCTCCGGGTGCGGGCCGTCCGCGCCCGGCGCGACGCCCGGACCGGCGAGGCCAGGGCGACCCTGACGGTCGAGGCCGTCACCGAGAACCTGTGAGGAGGGTGCCGATGGGCGCGCAGAAGGGCAAGGACCTGCTGATCCGGGCCGGCGACGGTGCGGGCGGCTTCGCGGCGGTGGCGGGCCTGCGCAGCCGCCAGATCACCCTCAACGCCGAGACCGTCGACGTCACCAACGCCGATTCCGCCGGGCGCTGGCGCGAGCTGCTCGCCGGGGCCGGGGTGCGGCGGGCCGCGATCGCCGGCTCGGGCGTGTTCCGCGACCAGGCCTCGGACGCGCGCCTGCGCCTGCTGTTCTTCGAGGGCGCGGTCGAGGTGTTCCAGATCGTGATCCCGGCCTTCGGGATCCTGGAGGGGCCGTTCCAGATCGCGAGCCTGGAGTACCGGGGCGACCATGCCGGTGAGGTCACCTTCGACATGAGCCTCGAATCCGGCGGCGCGCTCGCCTTCGCGGCGGTCTGAGCGCCGTGGCCAACCGGATCCGCGGCGAGGTGCCGCTCACCCTCGGCGGGCGGCGCTACACGCTCTGCCTCACCCTCGGCGCGCTCGCCGAGCTGGAGACCGCGCTCCAGGCCGGCGACCTCGCGGGCCTCGCCGCGCGCTTCGCCGGCGGGCGCGTCTCGGCCCGCGACCTGATCGCCCTCCTGGGCGTCGCCCTGCGGGGCGGCGGCCACGACCTCGACGACGCGGCGGTGGCGCGGCTTCCGCTGGCGGGCGGGCTCGACGCCGTCTCGGCCGCCCTGGGCGACGTCCTGGCGGCGGCCTTCGGGGAAGCGCCGGGTGGGGAGGCGCCGGGCCCGGCAAACCCTCCCTAGGGCCGGACGCGGACAAGCCGCCGCGTCCGGCCCCGGGCCGCTTCCCCTGGGACGACGCCCTCTCCCTCGGCCTCGGCGCGCTGGGTTGGCGGCCCCGCGATTTCTGGTCGGCGACCCCGCGGGAGTTCGCCGCGGCGCTCGGCCGGCGCGCCGGCCCGGAGCCCCTGTCCCGCGCCGCCTTCGCGCGGCTCCTCGCCGCCCATCCCGACCCACCGTGAGGCACCGCCATGGCCGAGACCGACCCGCAGGCCGACCCGCTGTCCGACGACCGGATCCGGCAGCTCGAGACCCTGGACCGGCTGGCGCAGAGCTTCGGCCGCAGCCTCGACACCGCCCTGACCCGCGGGGCCGCGTCCGGCCGCAGCCTCGACGGCGTGCTCGGCACCATCGGGGCGCGCCTCGCCGGCGTGGCGGCGCGGGCGGCGGCCGGGCCGATCCAGGCGGGCCTCACGGGCCTGATCGGCGCGATGCTGGGCTCCGGCGCGGAGACGGGCTTCGCCCGCGGGGGCGTGTTCCGGGGCGGCCGCGTCCAGCCCTTCGCCGCCGGCGGCGTCGTGGCCGCGCCGACCTACTTCCCCATGGCGGGCGGCACCGGCCTGATGGGCGAGGCCGGCCCGGAGGCGATCCTCCCCCTCGGCCGCGGGCCGGACGGTCGCCTCGGCGTGGCCGCGGGCGGCGCCGCGGCGCGGCCCGTCTCCGTGACGGTCAACATCGCGACCCCCGATCCGGGGGCGTTCCGCCGCTCCGAGGCGCAGGTGACCGCGAGCCTCGCCCGGGCGGTGGCGCGCGGCCAGCGGGCGACCTGAGGCGCGCGCGGCCACAGCTCACGCCGCCCTGCGCGCCTCCGTCTCCCGCGCCCGGCTGGTGCGGCCGTCGACGCTCACCGGCGCGACGCCCTGGATCGTCACGCGGCGGACCACGCGGGGCGCCTCGCCGTAATCGTCCACCGCCCGGTGGACCGTGGCGCGGTTGTCCCAGATCGCCACGTCGCCCGTCCGCCACGACCAGCGCACGGTGTTCTCGGGCCGGGTCGCGTGGTCGTGGAAGATCGCCAGCAGGTGCTGCGAATCCGCGGTGGTCAGGCCCAGGATCCGCTGGATGAAGTGGCCGACGATCAGCGAGCGCTCCCCGGTCTCCGGGTGGACGTGGACCAGCGGGTGCTCGGTCTCGAACACGGTCCTGGTGAACACCTCGTCGTAGCGCCGCCGCCCGGCCTCCGACACGTTCACCCGGCCGCCGACATAGTCGTAGACGTTCGAGTGCAGCGCCCAGAGCTTGTCGGCGAGGTCGCGCAGGGGCTCGGGCAGGTCCGCGTAGGCCGCCGCCGTGTTGGCCCAGAGCGTGTCGCCGCCGTGGGGCGGCAGCGTCACGGCCCGCAGGATCGAGAGCGCCGGGTAGGCCGGCACGAAGGTCACGTCGGTGTGCCAGGAACTCGCCCGCTCGCCCCGGCTGCCGTCGATGTCGAGGATTCCCGCCGTGCCGGCGAGGGAGGGCACGGTCGGATGCGGGACGAGGTCGCCGAGGCGCCGGCCGAACGCCTCCTGCCCGGCCTCGTCGAGGTCCTGGTCGCGGAAGAACACCACCTTGTGGGTGTTCAGCGCCTGCCGGATCGCCGCGACCGTCCCGTCGTCCAAGTCACCCGAGAGGGTGACGCCGCGGATCTCCGCGCCGATGCGGCCGGCGACGCGGCGGATGTCGAGGGCAGGGGCGGATGCGTGCAGGGGCTGGGGGATGGCGCTCATCGGAAGGTTTCCCTGGCAGAACGGCGCCGCGTCGTGCGGATCGCGCGGTGAACCGAGATGTGCGGACCGAGAGGACTTCGGAGAACATCCGCTTCGGTGCGGTGATCTTCGATCACCTGCCGTCCCGTGTCGATGAACGGCGCTTTTGATTTTCCGGCGCCTCTCGGAAGACTTTTTTCAGCTGCTCCGATCCGGCAGCGATACCGTTCCCCGGGCGTCGCGCGGGATCTGCGGCCCGGCCTCCGTCCTCGCGGGCGGAGCGAAGCGATCCCGGAGCGCCACGGTCACGGATGTCGCGCTGCCCTGAGTCGCGTCGCTGCGCTCGCGATGACGGTGACGCCCCGGAAGACCGGCGCGGCCCTGTCGCCACCCGAACCGGAGAGGCCCGTCATGGCCGACGACTTCCACGAGGTGCTGTTCCCCCTCGACGTTTCCCTGCGCGCCGGCGGGGGTCCGCAGCGGCTCACCGAGATCGTGACCCTGGCCTCGGGCCGGGAGCACCGGAACGGCCGCTGGGCCGATTCCCGCCGCCGCTACGAGGCCGGCTTCGGGATGCGCGGCCTCGACGCGCTGCACGCCGTGCTGGCCTTCTTCGAGGAGCGGCGCGGGCGGCTCTACGGATTCCGGTTCCGCGACCGGGTCGACGACCGCTCCGGGCCGCCCGGCCGGCCGACCGATCCCCTCGACCAGCCGCTCGGCACCGGCGACGGGGTCACCGCCACCTTTCCGCTGGTGAAGACCTACGGCGTCGGCTTCGCGCCCTACCGCCGCCGGATCGCCAAGCCGGTAGCCGGCAGCGTCCGTGTGGCGGTGGCGGGCCGGGAGGTCGAGCCCGGCGCCTTCGCGTGCGACCCGACGACCGGCCTCGTCACCTTCGCGGCGGGCCGCGTCCCGCCGCCCGGCGCCGCCGTGACGGCGGGCTTCGCCTTCGACGTGCCGGTCCGGTTCGACACCGACGCGCTGACCATCGACCTCGCCGCCTTCACGGCCGGGGAGATCCCGAAGGTGCCGCTCGTCGAGATCGTGCCCTGAGGAGGCGTGACGCCATGCGCGACATCCCGGAGGCCTTCGCGGCCCATCTCGCGGGGGGCGTGACCACCCTGTGCCGCTGCTGGTCCCTGCGGCGGCGGGACGGGCTCGCCCTCGGCTTCACCGACCACGACCGCGACCTGACCGTCGCGGGCCTCGTCCACGCCGCCCGCACCGGGCTGGAGGCGGCCGAGGCCAGCGCCGAGCTCGGCTTCGCGGTCTCGGGGGGCGACGTGGCGGGGGCGCTGAGCGGCCTCGGGCTCACCGAGGCGGACATCGCCGGCGGCCTCTACGACGGCGCCGCCGTGGAGACCTGGCTGGTCGACTGGAGCAGCCCCGAGACCCGGCTCCTCCTCGACGTCGCCACGATCGGCGAGGTGCGCCGGGACGGCGACGCCTTCGTGGCGGAGCTGCGCGGCCTCGCGCACCGGCTCGGCGCCGAGCGGGGCCGCACCTACCGGGCGACCTGCGGCGCCGATCTCGGCGATGCCCGATGCCGGGTGGACCGCGCCGCGTGGACGACGGCCGGTCGGGTGAGCGGCGTCCCGGAGCCGGCCACGCTCGCGGCGGCGCTCGCCGGGTCCTTCGCGGACGGCCTGTTCACCGGCGGGCGCCTGACCTGGACGACGGGCGCCAATGCCGGGCTCGCGGCCGACGTGCGCCTCCAGCTCGGGCCCCTGATCGAGCTCTGGACGGTGCCGCCCCGGCCGGTCGCCGCCGGCGACGGGTTCAGCCTGACGGCCGGGTGCGACAAGCGCCTCGCCACCTGCCGCGACCGCTTCGCCAACGCGGTCAACTTCCAGGGCTTCCCGCACATGCCCGGCAACGACGCGGTCATGCGGGCGGTCCCCGGTTCGGACCCCATCCTCGATGGCGGGAGCCTCTTCCGATGAGCGCGATGCGGCGCGAGATCGGCCGAGAGATCGGTGTCGCGGCGCTCGGCGAGGCGCGGCTCTGGCTGGGCACGCCCTACCGCCACCAGGCGTCGCTGCGCGGCGTGGGCTGCGACTGCCTGGGCCTGCTGCGCGGGGTCTGGCGCGGGCTCTACGGCGCCGAGCCGGAGGTGCCGCCGCCCTATTCCGGCACCTGGGCGGAATCGGCCGCGCCCGGGACCGACCCGCTCACCGAGGCGGCCGCCCGCCACCTCGTGCCGGTGCCCGGATCCCTGGCGGACCTGGCGATGCGGCCGGGCGACGTCCTGCTCTTCGCCTTCCGCCGCCACCTGCCGGCCCGCCACTGCGCCATCGCCACCGGCGCCGGCGCGATGATCCACGCCCACGACGGGGCCGCCGTCACCGAGGTCGCGCTCACCGGATGGTGGCGGCGGCACGCGACGGGGGTGTTCCGGTTTCCGGCGCGCTGCGGCGCCTACGAGGAACGCGTCGATACGGTGAGCTTGACGCCGAGCACGTCCATGATCTTGCGGACCGTCTCGTAGCGGAGCTTCGAGCCCGGCGTCAGCGCCTTGTAGAGGCTCTCCCGACCGACACCCGCTTCCCGGGCGATCTGCGCCATGCCGCGTGCCTTCGCGACATCGCCCAGGGCCGCGATGAACAGCTCGGGGTCGGGGTCGTCGAGCGCCGCCGCCAGGTATTCGGCAATCGCCTCCTCACTGTCGAGGAATTCCGAGGCGTCGAACGGTGTGAAACGCATCAGGTGATTCCGTCGAGAGAGGCGGCCATGGATTTGGCCCTCTGAATGTCCCGGGTCTGGCTGGACTTATCGCCGCCGCACAGGAGCAGGTACGTTACCTCGCCGCGTCGGACATAGTAGACGCGAAAGCCCGGGCCATACGGGATCCGCATCTCGAACACACCTGCCCCGACCGGTTTGGCATCCCCGAAATTGCCGAGCCCCGCGCTGCGGATACGTGCCGCGATGCGTGCCCTGGCGCGGTGATCCTTCAGGCCCGTGAGCCAAGTCCGGAAGGTGTCGGACAGCAGGATCGTCGTCACAGGTCGAACGTATCCGATCGGATACGGACCGGCAACCCGTCCACGCGATACCGCCATCAGATCCGGAGCCCCGCCATGGCGACGCTGATCCTGTCTTCGGCCGGCGCGGCGGTCGGCACCGCCCTCGGAGGCCCGATCGGCGGCTTGGTCGGGCGCGCGCTCGGCTCCGTCGCGGGCGCGGCCCTCGGCGGCGCCCTGTCGGGGTCCGGGCGGCACGCGCGCTTCGTCGAGGGGCCGCGGCTCGCCGACGTGGCCGGGCTCACCTCCACCGAGGGCGATCCGATCCCGCGGGTCTACGGGCGGGCGCGGATCGGCGGCACCCTGATCTGGGCGACCCGTCCGCTGGAGGTCGCCAACACCACCGTCGCCCGCGCGGCCGCGCCCGCCAAGGGCCTGGGCGGGCTCGCGGGCGGCCCGAGGACCGTCACCACCCGCTACAGCTACTTCGCCAACCTCGCGGTCGGCCTGTGCGAGGGCGAGATCGCCTGCGTCCGCCGGATCTGGGCCGACGGCAGTGAGATCGACCAAGCCGGCCTGACCCTGCGGGTCCATACCGGCGGCTCCGGCCAGGAGCCGGACCCGCTGATCGTCGCCAAGGAGGGCGCGGAGAACGCGCCCGCCTATCGCGGCCTCGCCTACGCGGTGTTCGAGAACCTGGCCCTCGCGGCCTTCGGCAACCGCGTCCCGCAATTCGCCTTCGAGGTGATCCGCCCGGTCAACGGCCTGTTCGACCGCGTGCGCGCCGTCGACCTGATCCCCGGCGCCAGCGAGTTCGGCCTCGATCCGGACCGCGTCACGGTCGATCTCGGGCTCGGCCGCACCGAGGCCGCCAACCGGCACCAGCTCCAGCGCGGCACCGACGTGATCGCCTCCCTCGACGCGCTCCAGGCGCTCTGCCCGAATCTGCGCCGGGTCGCCGTGGTGGCGACGTGGTTCGGCACCGACCTGCGGGCGGGATCCTGCCGGGTCGTGCCCAAGGTCGAGGCCGCCGACAAGCGCGCCCGGCCGGAGGATTGGCGCGTCGCCGGGATCGCCCGCGACCGGGCCGAGACGGTCTCGACCCTGCCGGACGGCAGCCCGGCCTACGGCGGCACGCCGGCGGATGCGGGCCTGACCCGGCTGGTCTCCGAGCTGGCGCGCCGGGGGCTGGCGGTGTCGCTCTACCCGTTCGTCATGATGGACGTGCCGGCCGGCAACGCGCTCCCCGATCCGCACGCCCCCGGCGCCGCGCAGCCCGCCTATCCCTGGCGCGGCCGCATCACCTGCGATCCGGCCCCGGGCCTTCCGGGGAGCCCGGACGGGACCGCCGCGGCCGACGCGCAGGTCGCGGCCTTCTTCGCGGGTGGCTACCGCGACGCGGTCCTGCACTACGCAGACCTCGCGGCCGGCTGGGCGGCCTCGGGCGCGCCCCTCGCGGCCTTCGTGATCGGCAGCGAGCTCGTCGGCCTGACCCGGGTGCGCGGCGCGGCCGGCTACCCGGCAGTGCGGGCCCTGCGCGACCTCGCCGCCGCGCTCCGCGACCGCCTCGGCCCGGCCGTCACCCTGGTCTACGCGGCGGACTGGACCGAGTACGGCGCCCATGTGGGCGACGGCGGCGCCACCGTCCGCTTCCCCCTCGACGACCTGTTCGCCGACCCGCATATCGGCGCCGTCGGGATCGACTGGTACCCGCCCGTCTCCGACTGGCGCGACGACCCGGACCACGCCGACCTCGCGGTGACGGGCGACATCGCCGACCGGGCCTATCTGAAGGCCCGGGGCGCGTCCGGCGAGGCCTTCGACTGGTACTACGCCGACGCGGCCGACCGCGCCGCCCAGGCCCGCCGGCCGATCACCGACGGCGCCGCCGGCAAGCCCTGGATCTACCGGGCCAAGGACCTCGTCGCGTGGTGGTCGAGCCCGCACGTGGAGCGCGACGGCGGCGTCGAGACCCGCACCACCGCCTGGGTGCCGGCCGGCAAGCCGATCTGGCTCACCGAGATCGGCGTTCCGGCGGTGGACAAGGGCACCAACGGCCCCAACGTCTTCCCGGACCCGAAATCGTCCGAGAGCGCCGTCCCGCCGGAATCCCGCGCCCTGCGCGACGAGCTGATCCAGCTCCGCGGGCTGGAGGCCGTGATCGCGCGGTTCGACCCGGCCGTGCCGGGCTTCCGGGAAGCCGACAACCCGGTCTCGCCGGTCTACGGCGGCCGCATGGTCGATCCCGACGGGATCTTCGTCTGGGCCTGGGACGCGCGGCCCTTCCCGGCCTTCCCGACGGTGCGCGGCGTCTGGGCCGACGCCGCCAACTGGCGGGTCGGCCACTGGATCACCGGCCGGATCGAGGGCTGCGACCTCGACCTGCTGGTCCAGCGGATCCTCGCGGATTTCGGGTTCGACGCGCCGGTCTCCGTGGAGGCCGCCGCCTATCTCGACGGCTACGTGATCGACCGGCCGCTCACGGCGCGCGGCGCCCTGGAGACCCTGGCGGAGGTCTACGGCCTCGACGTCTCGGCGGTGGCCGGGACCCTGCGGCTGCGCGGTCCCCGGCGCGACCGGCCCGTGATCCTGGCCGAGACCGACCTCGTCCGGCTGTCGGAGGAGCGGCCGGTCCTGCACCAGGTCCGGGCCGAGGAGAGCGCCCTGCCGCGCTCCGTGGACCTCGGGATCACCGATTCCGAGAGCCCGGATTACCGGCGCGCCGCGGCCTCGGCCGTGCGGCCCGCCGGCCTGCGGCGGCGCGAGACCCGGATCGAGGCGGCGATCGTCACCCGCCGGGAGACCGCCGACGGCCTGGCCGAGGCGCTGCTCGACCGGCTGATCGCGGCCCGCGACACCGCGGTGTTCACGCTGAGCCCGCGCCGGGTCGAGCTGGAGCCCGGCGACCTCCTGGCGGTCCCGGCCGACGTGCCCGGCGGCGCGGTCCTGCGCCGGATCGACCGGATCGACGACGCGCCCACGGGCCGCCGGATCGAGGCGAGCGGCGTGCCGCCCCGGGCGGGGCCCGGGCGCGGGCTGCCCCGCGCGATGGCCCGGGCCGAGGTGGCGCCGCCCGCCTTTCCCGGTCCGCCGCTCGCCCTGGCCCTCGACCTGCCGGTCGACCGCGGCGACCCCACGGTCCTTCAGTCCTGCGCGGTGGCGGCCGAGCCCTGGCCCGGCGCGGTCGCGATCTGGCGCGCCGCGGGCGACGGGCCGCTCGCCCTGCACCGCCTCGTCGACTACCCGGCCTGCCTCGGGCGCACCCTGTCGGCGCTGCCGCCCGGCCCGCTCTGGCGGATTCAGCGGGGCGCGCATCTCGACGTCGCCCTGCGGCGCGGCGCGACGCTGGCCTCGATCGGGGCGGGCGCGATGCTGGCCGGGGGCAACCTGTTCGCCCTGCTCGGTGCGGACGGGACCGTGGAGTTGCTCTGCGCCGCGTCCGCGGTCCTGACCGGGCCCGACACCTACCGGCTGTCCGGCTTCCTGCGCGGGCTCGCGGGCAGCGAGGCGGCGGCGGGGCGGGTCTGCCCGGCGGGGAGCCTGATCGTGCGCCTCGACGACGGTGCCGTGGCGCCCCTGGTCGACCGGCTGGACGAGGTCGGCCGCGCGTTCCGCTACCGGATCGGGCCGGCGGATCGCGATCCGGCCGACCCGGCCTTCGCCGAGATCACCGCCACGGCCGGCCTCGCGGCGCTGACGCCGCTGCGGCCGGTCCACCTGCGGGCGCGGCGCGCGGCGGACGGGGTGCGGCTCTCGTGGATCCGGCGGGCCCGCCGCGACGGCGATGCCTGGGAGCCGGCCGAGATCCCGCTCGACGAGCCGGAAACCTACGCCGTGACGGTGTTCTCGGCCGCCGGCACGGCCCTGCGCACGCTCCGGGCCGAGGCCCAGCACTGCCTCTACGCGGACGAGGCGGCCGATTTCGGCGGCGCCCAGACGCATCTCGACGTCGCGGTGGCGCAGATCGGTCTGGTCGCCGGCCCCGGACCCGCCTGCCGCGCCCGAGTCTCCGTCCGCTCGGCCTGACCGCCCGGGAGCCGCCCCATGTCCGACGCCACGCCCCATCTCGGCTTGCCGCTGATCGCCGCGAGCCAGGCGCAGAAGCACGTCACCCACAACGAGGCGCTCGGCCTCCTCGACGCGCTGGTCCAACTGGCGTGCCTGGACAAGGACCTCGCCGCGCCGCCGCCGGGCCCCGCGGAGGGCGACCGCTACCTCGTGGCCGCCGCCGAGCCCGGGGGCGCCTGGGCGGGGCTCGCGGGCCAGGTGGTGCGCTACGCCGACGGGGTCTGGACCGGCGCCGCGCCGCGGGTTGGCTGGCTCGCCTGGCTGATCGACGAGGCCGACCTCTACGTCTTCGACGGCGCGGCCTGGACGAGCCTCCGCCGCGCGCTGACCGCGCTCCAGAGCGTCGGCCGCCTCGGGATCAACACGGCGGCCGACGCCACCAACCGTCTCGCGGTGAAGTCCGATTCCGCGCTCCTGACCTGGGACGACGCCACGCCGGGCACCGGCGACATGCGGGTCTTCGTCAACCGGAAATCCGCCGCCCGCGACGCCGCCCTGGTCTTCGAGACCGGCTACGCGGCGCGGGCGCTGCTGGGTACCCTCGGGAGCGACGACTTCACCCTGAAGGTCTCGCCCGACGGGGCCGCCTTCGCCACGGCGCTCACCGCCTCGGCGCGGACCGGCGGGATCGACTTCGCCTCGGCCGAGACCGCCCTCGCGGCCGCCCCCACCACCGACCTCGGCGCGGCCGGCACCCGGCGGGTGCTCGTCACCGGCGCGGCCCGGATCGCGAGCTTCGGCGCCGCCGCCGACCGGGAGCGGTTCGTGCGCTTCTCGGGCGCCGCGACCCTGGTCCACGATCCCGAGGCGCTGGTGCTGCCGACCCGCGCCGATCTCGTGACGGCCGCCGACGACACCTGCATCGCCACCTCGGACGCGGCGGGCCGCTGGCGCGTGCGCCACTACCAGCGCGCCGACGGGACGCCGCTCGCGACCGGCGCGCAGGTGCTCGGCGCGAACGGGTCGGTGCGGCTCCCGGGCGGCCTGATCGCGCAATGGGGGCTCGTCACCGCCGCCGACGCGGATGTCGCGGTGGCGTTCGGCATCGCCTTCCCGGGGAGCTGCCTCGGCGTCTGGGCGCAGCCGGTCGCCGGCGCCGGCGACGCGCTCCACGCCGCGCAGGTCAGCGACGTGGCGGCCACCGGGTTCACGCTCCGCACCCGCCGCGCGACGCCCGGCGCGGTGGCGGGGGTCGGGTCGGTGCCGACTTACTGGCTGGCGCTGGGCGCGTGAGCGCCCGACCCCGCGGCCGCCGTTATTCCCGGACGGTGTCGAGGGCCCGGAGCATCGCCGGCTCCACGGCCGCGTAGCCCGCGCCGTTGAGGTGGATGCCGTCGTCGGTGAAGTCCCGCCGGAGCGCCCCCGCCTCCGTGGCGAGCGGCGGCCCGTAATCGACGAGGCGGGCCGGGCCCGCCGCGCAGTAGGCGCGCAGCCACCCGTTCAGGGCGCGGATCCGCGCCACCGGCCGCAGCTCGGGGCGCCAGCCCCAGAAGTCGCTCGGCATCACGGTGCCGATCGTGAGCGGCAGCCCGGCCGCGAAGGCCATCCGCCCCATGGCCATGATGTTCCCGGCGATCGCCCGGTCCGGCACCGGGCCGCCGATCTCCGCGATGTCGTTGATCCCGCAGAGCAGATGCACGCCCCGGGCGCCGGCCGTGTCCCGCAGGAAGCGCGCGCGGATCTGCCCGCTCGTCTCGCCCGGGACGCCCCGGGCGACGAAGCCGTGGCGCGCGAAGGTCTCGGCCCGCACCGCGCCCCAGGCGGCGGTGATCGAGTCGCCGATGAACACGAGCGGCCGGTCCTGTCCGCGTCCCACGCTTTCCCCTCGGCGCCGCCCGCGGCGCGGGCCGCCTTAGCCCGGCGCGTCCGGGCACGCCAGCTTCCGGAGCACGCCCATGCCGCCATCCGACCCCGCCGCGCGGGAGCCCTTCGCCGCCGCTTGCCGCCGGCTCGGCCCGCAGCTGATGCGCGATCTCGGCCTGAGCGACGTCCAGGCCGCCGGCCTGCTCGGCAATCTCGGCCACGAGACCGGCGGGTTCCGCCACCTCCAGGAGGTCGCCCCCGCAGTGCCGGGCTCCCGTGGCGGCTGGGGGCTCGCCCAGTGGACCGGGCCCCGGCGCGTCGCCATGGAGGCGTGGTGCCGGGCGCGCGGCCGCGATCCCGCCGACCCCGAGGCGGGCTACGGCTACCTCTGCGCCGAGCTGCGCGGTCCCGAGGCGCCGGCCCTCGCGGCCCTGCGGGCCACCACCACCCTCGCTGCCGCCACCGAGGCGGTCTGGCGCCGCTACGAGCGGCCCGGCGTCGTGGCGCCCGCGCGCCGCCTCGCCTGGGCGCGCCGGGCCCTCGCCGCCCTGCGCGACGGTCCCGCCGCGATGCCGGCTCAGCCGCCGGGCCGGCCCTGACCCGTCGTCACACGATCCCGAGCCGGCCGGGTCCGCCGCGCGCTGAGAAGGAGTTCCACGATGATGCACCCGATCCGGGCGGCCCTCGCCCTGGCCGTCACGGGCCTGCCGCTCGCCGCGCAGGCCGGGGGTGCCGCGCCCGCCGTCGCTTCGGTCGCGGCTTCCATCGCCGGCCCGGCGCTGCCGTGGGGCGACTGGCTCTCCGGTCTGCTCCAGCCGGTGACGGCCGCCCTCGTGCCGCTCGCCGCTGCCGCCGTCACCGCCGGCATCGCCCGGGTCGCGCCCTGGGCCGCCTCGGTGCTCACCCGCGACCGGATCGAGGCCGCGATCCGCGCCGGGGCCGAGTTCGGCCAGAACGCCGTGGCCGGGGCCGCCCGGGGCCGGACCGTCAGCGCCGATCTCGGCGCCGCGGTGGTGGCTGCCGGCGCCCGGCACGTGCTCGCCACCGCCCCCGCGCACGTCGTGCGGAAGGCGGGCGGCCCCGAGGGCGTGGCCGCGCGGATCTTCCGGGCGCTCCCCCTCGATCCGCAGGCGAGCGCCGCTAACGTCCTCGCCCCAGCGCTCGCGCAGCTGCGCGGGGCGGACAAGCACCCGGCCTGAGGCCGGGCCTCGCCGCCTCGGCGGTGCGGGGGCCGTGTAACAGGGATCGTCACCATGAAGCCCCTCCGCACCGAGGCACGGCAATCCGCGCCCCCCCAGGACGCCGAGGGCGCGGGGGTCGCCCTCGGCGGGCGGCCCCGGACGATCCGCTTCCCGCCCGTCTGGCACGCGTGGTTCGCCCGGCAGTCCGAGCCGCGCCTCGCCGCCCTCGACGAGCTGGTCGACGCGCATCTCGAGCGCCGCGCGCTGCGCCGCTACCTGCGCCGGCTCAAGCACGCGACGGTGCTCACCTTCGTCGCCGCGGCGGCGGCCGCGCACTGGTTCTCCGACCAGGTCGCGTGGCTCGCCGCGCATATCCCGGCCCTGCGGGCCCTCTGGAAGCTGCTGACGGGAGGGTGAGATGCGCCTGCTCTGGGACAGGGTTCTCGACCGGGCGTGGCTCGGCCTGGCGGCCGCCGCGGCGGTGACGGTCGCCGTCCACGAGGGTGCGGCGGTCGGCCGGCTTGCCTGGACGCTCGGGTCCGGCGGCGCCGCGCAGGCCGCGCCGGCGGGGACCGGCCGGGCCGGGCCGCCGGCCCGCGCCGCGGCCTGCGGTCCCGCCGCAGCGCCGCCACCGTGAGACCGGCCGCGGCGCCTGTGGGAAGCGGCGCACGGCGTGGAACCGGGCGCCGCCTCGGCCGTCATGTCCGCACGATGCCGCCCGCCACCGAATCGACCGCGAAGGGACTGTCCGGACCGCCGCCGACGACCGCCGGGGGCGACGCACGGCCACGTATTCAGGACGCATTCAGTGCCCTGGGCTCACATCGTCTGCCAATGCGCTACGCCATCGCCCTCGTCGCCATCAGCCTGACCGCCGCGGCCCTCGCCGCGGGCGGCCTCGGCTCCATGGCCGACGACGGGCCGGCCCCTCAGACGGGCGCGGTGTCGAGCCAGCCGCCGCTGCGGATCGAGAGCTGCCTGTCCCCCGCGGACCTGCGCGAGGAGGTCGGCGAGCGCCGGGTGATCCCGCCGGTCGCGGCGATCCGCGCGGCCCGGACAGTGATCCCCCGCGCCGAGATCCAGCGGGCGAGCCTCTGCCGTCACGCGGACGGCCTCGTCTACATGCTCACCGCCTTGCGCCGCGACGGGCATTTCGTGCACGTGATCGTCGACGCGCGCACCGGCACCGTGGCGGGACAGTATTGAGCGGGCGCGGGGACCGTTTCGGAGGGGAGTGAGCCGTGCGTCTGCTGGTCGTGGAGGATGACAAGGACATCAACCGGCAGGTCGTGGCCGCGCTGGAGGAGGCCGGCTACGTCGCCGACAAGGCCTATGACGGCGAGGAGGGCGGCTATCTCGGTGAGAGCGAGCCCTACGACGCCATCATCCTCGACATGGGCCTGCCCAAGGCCGACGGCGTCACCGTGCTGCAGAAGTGGCGCCGGGCCGGCGTGAAGACCCCGGTGATCATCCTCACGGCCCGGGACCGCTGGTCCGACAAGGTCGACGGCTTCGACGCCGGCGCCGACGACTACGTCACCAAGCCCTTCCACATGGAGGAGCTGATGGCCCGGGTGCGCGCCCTGCTGCGCCGCGCCGCTGGCCACGCCACCAGCCAGATCGCCTGCGGGCCGGTGACCCTCGACACCCGCTCCGGCAAGGTCTTCGTCGACGGCGCCCAGGTGAAGCTGACGAGTCACGAGTACCGGCTGCTCTCCTACCTGATGCACCATACCGGCCGGGTCGTGTCCCGCGCCGAACTCACCGAGCACCTCTACGACCAGGATTTCGACCGCGACTCGAACACGATCGAGGTGTTCGTGGGCCGCCTGCGCAAGAAGCTCGCGGTGGACCTGATCCAGACAGTCCGCGGCCTCGGCTACCTCGTGGATCCCAACCAGCCGCCGGCGCGGATGTGAGCGCGGCCGCGCGTTCCGGCACGCTGTCGGCCGTGTTCATGCGCGGCGGCACCAGCAAGGCGCTGATGCTGCACCGCCGGGACGTGCCGGGGGATCTCGCCGCCTGGGAGCCGGTCTTCCTCTCCGCCATGGACAGCCCCGACCCGTTCGGGCGGCAGCTCAACGGCATGGGCGGGGGCGTCTCGTCGGTCTCGAAGATCTGCGTGGTCGAGCGCTCGGCGCGGCCCGACGCCGACATCGACTACACCTTCGTGCAGGTCGTGGTCCGCGACGGCCGCATCGACCTCTCGGGCAATTGCGGCAACATGCTCGCCGCCGTGGGGCCGTTCGCGGTCGACGAGGGGCTCGTCGACGTCCCGGACGGCCCGGTGCGGCTGCGGATCTTCAACACCAACACGCGCAAGCTGATCGTGGCGGGCTTCGCGGCCGCGGGCGGCCGCAGCGTCTACCGCGGCGACCTCGCGATCCCCGGCGTCACCGGCACGGGCGCGCCGATCCAGCTCGACTTCCTGGATCCGGGCGGCGCCACGACCGGCCGGCTGCTCCCGACCGGCGCCGTCCGTCAGAGGCTCGACGTGCCGGGCCTCGGCGCGATCGAGGCCTCGCTGATCGACGCCGCCAATGCCTGCGTGTTCGTCCGCGCCGCCGATCTCGGCCTCGCCGGCACCGAGCTGCCCGCCGCCCTGGAGGCCGTGCCGGGCCTCCTCGACCGGCTGGCGCGGATCCGCCGGGCCGGCTCCGTGGCGATGGGCATCGCGCCCGATCTCGAGGCGGCGGCGCGCGTCGTCCACGTGCCCTTCGTCGGCCTCGTGGCGCCGCCGCAGGATTCCGGCAGCCTCTCCGGCGCCACGATCCGCGCCGCCGAGACCGACCTGACCGCCCGGGTCATCTCGAACGGCGTGCCGCACCAGGCGCTGCCGCTCACCGCCACCCTGTGCCTCGCGGTCGCCGCCCGGCTCGAAGGCAGCCTCGTCCACGAGGCCGCGCGCCCCACCGACGCGGCCCTGCGGGTCGGCATGCCGTCGGGCATCCTCACCGCTGACGCCGCCGTGACCCGCGGGGCCGACGGCTGGCGGGCCGAGCGCGGCGCCTTCTTCCGCACGGCGCGCCCGCTGATGCGCGGCGCGGTGTTCTACGATGCGCCGCCGCACGTCTGAGCGACCGACGCATCCATGATCGACCTCATCGGCCTCTTCTCCCTGCGCCGCCGCTCCATCGCGGTGCGACTCGCCGTGTCGGCGTTCCTGTCGAGCTCCGCGATCCTGCTGATCGCGGCCTGGATCCTCACGACCCTCTACCGCGAGAACACCGAGCGCTCCTTCGACAGCCGGCTCCTCGTCTTCGCCAACAATCTCGCCACCGACCTTGTCTCGCCCAACGACCCCGAGAGCCGGACCTTCTCGCTCGGCGACCCGCGCTTCGACCTGCCCCTGTCCGGCTGGTACTGGCAGGTCGGCAAGCCCGACGCGAAGCCGCGCGACGTGCGCACCTCCCGCTCGCTCGTCGGCGTGCCGCTCCCGCCCGCGACGGATTCGGACGGCAAGGTCGGCGTCGGGCAGATCCGCCAGGGCTACGGCAAGGGGCAGGACGGACGCCTCCTGCGCATCATGGAGCGCGACGTCGATCTCGGCGAGGAGGGCCGCTACACGGTCCGGGTCGCGGGCCCCGCCGACGAGATCGTCAACGACGTCGACCGCTTCCGGAACTCGCTGACCATCACCTTCGGCCTGCTCGGCCTGTCGCTTGCGATCACCACGCTGCTGCAGATCCGCTTCGGCCTCGCGCCCCTCAAGAAGATGCGCGCCGCGCTCGGCGCCGTCCGCCGGGGCGAGGCCGACCGCATCACCGGCACCTATCCCCGCGACATCGCGCCGCTCACCGGCGAGGTGAACCTCCTGATCGAGACCAACCGCGAGATCCTGGAGCGCGCCCGCACCCAGGTGGGCAACCTCGCCCACGCCCTGAAGACGCCGCTCTCGATCATCGTCAACGAGGTCGGGGCCTCCGACGCCCCCGAGGAACTCGCGCATAAGATCCGCGAGCAGGCCGCGGTGATGCGCGATCAGGTCAACTACCACCTCGACCGGGCCCGCGCCGCGGCGCTCGCCGGCACGCTCGGCACCTCCACGGAGGTCGAGCCGGCGCTCGCCGGCCTCGTGCGCACCTTCGGGAAGATCTACCGGGACAAGGACATCGCCTACGACGTCCACGTCCCGCCGGGCCTGCGCTTCCGCGGCGAGCGCCAGGATTTCGAGGAGATGGTCGGCAACCTCGTCGACAACGCGTCCAAGTGGGCCCACGGGCGGGTGGCGATCCGGGCCGAGGCGGTGAGCAAGGACGATTATCCCCACCTCGTCGTCGCCATCGAGGATGACGGTCCGGGCCTGCCGCCGGAGGCCCGGCAGGCCGTGCTCGGCCGGGGGCGCCGCCTCGACGAATCGAAGCCCGGCTCGGGACTCGGCCTGTCGATCGTGGCCGACCTCGCCGCCCTGTACCGGGGGCGCTTCACCCTGGAGCAGGCGGCGCTCGGCGGCCTGCGCGCGGTGCTGGAGGTGCCGGGGGACCTGCCGGTCGGCACGGCCGCCCACTGAGGCCGTCGGACGCGTCCGGGCACGTCCGGGCACGTCCGGCCGCGTCCGGGTACGGGCCGGGAGGCGGCGCGCGGCCTCATGGCTCCCGCCCGGGGCCTTGTCATCGCAACAGAGTTGCGTGACACCGAGCCGCCGCCGGGAGGCGTCGTGGCATCACGCCGCCGGCTCCACAGGGCGTGGGGAGGGGCGGGCCGGTGCGGCCCGTTGGCGATAAGGTCCATGACGGCGATCTGGTTCATCCTGGCGGCCATGACCGCGGCGGCCGTGCTCGGCCTGCTCTGGCCGATGTCGCGGCGCGCCGCCGTGCCGACCGGCGAGGCCGGCGGCAGCGGGCTCGCCACCGAGACGGCGTTCTACGAGGATCAGATCGCCGAGATCGACCGCGACCTCGAGCGCGGCCTGATCGCCCCCGACGAGGCCGAGACCGCCAAGGCCGAGGCGGCGCGCCGCCTGCTCCGGTCGAGCCGCGAGGCGCAGCGCGAGGCCGAGGATGCCGGCATCGCCGAGGCCGCGCGCCCGGCCGAGCCGCGCCTGCGCCGCCGGCGCGCCGCCTCGGCCTTCGCGCTCTCCACCATCCCCCTCGTGGCGCTGATCGCCTACGGGCTCTACGGCTCGCCCGAGGTGCCGGCGCAGACCGAGGCTGACCGGCAGGCCGCCCGCGGCGGCGCCGACGAGCTGATGAAGGCGGTCGGGCAGATCGAGGCGCGCCTCGCCCGGGACCCGAACGATGCCCGCGGCTGGGCCGTGCTCGCCCCGGTCTACATGCGCACCGGCCGATTCGACGATGCCGCCCGCGCCTACGGCCACCTCGCGCGGATCAAGGGCGAGACCGCCGACCTCCTGGCCGACCAGGGCGAGGCCCTCACGGCGGCCGGCGACGGCACCGTGTCGCCCGAGGCCAAGGCGCTGTTCGAGAAGGCGCAGGCCAAGGAGCCGAACGCGCCCAAGCCCCGCTTCTACCTCGCCCGCGCGGCCGAGCAGGCCGGCGACACCGGCGAGGCGATCCGCCAGCTCACCGAGCTCGAGGCCAGCAGCCCGCCGAACGCCCCGTGGCTCGGGATCGTCAAGCAGAGCCTCGCCCGCCTCAAGGGCGAGCCGCCCCCGCCCGCGACGCCCCAGGCCGCCCCCGAGATCCCGGCCGAGCAGCAGGCAGCGATTCGCGGCATGGTCGACGGGCTCGACACCCGCCTCAAGAGCGGCGGCGGCACCCCCGACGAGTGGCTGCGGCTCGTCCGGTCCCGGATGGTCCTCGGCGAGCGCGCGCAGGCGACCAACGCCCTGGCCCGCGCGCGCACGGCCCTCGCGGGCGACCCGCAGGGTCTCGCCCAGGTCGAGCAGGGCGCCCGCGCCGTGGGTCTCGGCGCCGAGGGCGCGGCGCCCGCGCCGGCCGAATCGGGCCGGGCGGGACCGGGCGTTCAGGCCGAGAAGGAGGCCGCGATGGCGGCCGTGCGCGCCATGCCGCAGGCGGAGCAGCAGGCGGCGATTCGCGGGATGGTCGAGGGACTCGACCGGCGCCTCGCCGCGCGGGGCGGCACGCCGGACGAGTGGATGCGGCTCGTGCGTTCCTACAGCGCGCTGGGCGAGCGCGACCAGGCGGTGAAGGCCCTCGATCGCGCCCGGATGGCGCTGGCCGCCAACAGCGAGGCTGTGGCGCGGCTCGACGGTCTCGCCCGGGAGCTGGAGCTCCCCGCCAAGCCCAATCCCTGACCGCCGGGCCTCCGCCAAGCCCGTTCCCCGGCGCCACGAAATCGCGAGCCCGCCTCCGTGGAGCGGTCCGTACGACAATCGGTCCCGACGCCCGCCCTTGACCCGCGGGCGCCTGGAGCCGACACCCTCAAGACTAGAATGAGAACGGTTCCGGTCGAGGCGGGTCTCCGCGCGCCGGACCGCGGGGTGGAAGTATCGTGACGCGTAAGAAACGCCGCCTGATTTTGATCGCCGCCTGCGGCAGCGTCCTGGCGCTCGCCGTGGGGCTGATGCTGTACGCCATGAGCGGCTCGATCGTGTTCTTCCGCTCGCCCACCGACATCGCCAAGCAGGCCATCGCCCCGGGCACGCGGCTGCGGCTCGGCGGGCTGGTGAAGGACGGCTCGCTCAGGCGCGGCCCCGACCAGACGGTCGATTTCGCCGTCACCGACACGAACGAGACCGTCGAGGTCCACTACAAGGGCCTGCTGCCGGACCTGTTCCGGGAAGGGCAGGGTGTGGTCGCCGAGGGCGTGCTGGAGCCGGGCAGGCAGTTCCGCGCCGACACGGTGCTGGCCAAGCACGACGAATCCTACATGCCCCGCGAGGTGGCCGACGCGCTGAAGGCGCAGGGGCGCTGGCAGGAGGGCGGCCCGAACAAGGGCGGCCCGGCGCCGAAGCCCGCCACCGCGGCGGCGGACAGCACCCTCGGTCCCCGCAGCGAGCGGTGAGGGAACCCGCATGATCGTCGAGACCGGCCACTTCGCCCTCGCGCTCGCGCTGGCGATCTCCCTCGTCCAGGTGGTGATGCCGATCTGGGCCGCCCGCTCGGGCGATCCGGCCCTGCGCCAGACCGCCTCGCAGGCGGCGCTCGG
Source organism: Methylobacterium sp. 275MFSha3.1 (assembly GCF_900108435.1). Taxonomy (NCBI): domain Bacteria; kingdom Pseudomonadati; phylum Pseudomonadota; class Alphaproteobacteria; order Hyphomicrobiales; family Methylobacteriaceae; genus Methylobacterium; species Methylobacterium sp. 275MFSha3.1. The sequence continues at coordinate 463,337 of NZ_FNWP01000002.1, forward strand.
CGCCTTCGCCTGCGTGCTCTTCGCCTTCGCGGCGCTCACCTACGCGCACGTCACCTCGGACTTCTCGGTCCAGAACGTCGTCGAGAACTCGCACACGCAGAAGCCGCTGATCTACAAGATCTCCGGCGTCTGGGGGAACCACGAGGGCTCGATGCTCCTCTGGGTTCTGATCCTCACCCTGTTCGGCGCCTGCGTGGCGGCGGCCAAGAACTCGGTGCCGCCGCGGCTGCGGGCCAACACCCTGGCCGTGCAGGGGCTGATCACCTTCGTGTTCGTGCTGTTCATCATCACGACCTCGAACCCGTTCACCCGGGTGATCCCGGCCCCGCTCGAGGGCAACGACCTCAACCCGCTGCTGCAGGATCCGGGTCTCGCGGTCCACCCGCCGCTCCTCTACGTCGGCTATGTCGGCTTCTCGATCAGCTTCGCCTTCGCGGTGGCCGCGCTGATCGACGGGCGGATCGACGCCGTCTGGGCGCGGGCGGTGCGGCCCTGGACCCTCGCCGCGTGGTGCTTCCTGACGCTCGGGATCGCGATGGGCTCCTACTGGGCCTATTACGAGCTGGGCTGGGGCGGCTGGTGGTTCTGGGACCCGGTCGAGAACGCCTCCCTGATGCCGTGGATCGCCGGAACGGCGCTGCTGCACTCCACCGTGGTGATGGAGAAGCGCGACGCCCTGAAGGTCTGGACGGTGCTGCTCGCCATCCTGACCTTCTCGCTCTCGCTGATCGGCACCTTCCTGGTCCGCTCGGGCGTGATCACCTCGGTGCATTCCTTCGCCACCGACCCGACCCGCGGCGTCTTCATCCTGGCGATCCTGATCCTGTTCATCGGCGGCTCGCTGACGCTGTTCGCGTGGCGGGCGCCGCTGCTGCGGCAGGGAGGCTTGTTCGCGCCGATCTCCCGCGAGGGCTCGCTCGTCCTCAACAACCTGTTCCTGGTGGCGGCCTGCGCCACCGTGCTGGTCGGCACGCTCTACCCGCTGGTGCTCGAGATGCTGACGGGCGAGAAGATCACGGTCGGTCCGCCCTTCTTCAATTCCACCTTCGTGCCGCTGGCGATCCCGCTGCTGCTGATCGTGCCCATGGGCCAGGCGCTGGCCTGGAAGCGCGGCGACGTGCTCGCCGCCGCCCAGCGCCTGTTCGCCGCGCTGGCGGTCGCCCTGGTGGTCGGCTTCGCGGTGCTGGCGCTGACCTGGGGCGGGCCGGTGCTGGCGCCGGTCGGAATCGGCCTCGGCGCCTACCTGCTGATCGGGTCCGCCCTGGAGATCGTCACCCGCGCTCGCGGCTACGGGGCGAGCCGCGCCCGGTCCCTCGGACAGATCGGCCGCCGCGCCGTCGGCCTGCCGCGCTCGGCCTGGGGCACCGCCATCGCCCATGCCGGGGTCGGCGTGGTGGTGCTGGGCATCGCCGCGCAGGGCTGGGCCACCGAGGGGCTGGCGACCCTCAAGCCCGGGGAGAGCCTCGCGACGGGGCCCTACGTGGCGACCCTGGACCGGGTCGCGCCGCGCAAGGGACCGAACTACGAGGAGGCCGCCGCCTACCTGACGATCCGCACCCGCGGTGGCGACGAGGTCGGGAAGGTCGAGACCGGCAAGCGCTTCTACCCGAGCCGCAAGATGGCGGTGACGGAATCGGGGCTGCTGACCAACGGTGTCAGCCAGGTCTACGCGAGCCTCGGGGAGATCGGGCAGGACGGCGGCGTCGGCCTGCGCCTCTACTACAAGCCGCTGGTCCTGCTGATCTGGCTCGGGGCGGTGGTGATGGCGCTGGGCGGCGGCCTGTCGCTCACGGACCGGCGGATGCGCGTGGGCGTCCCCGCCAAGGCGAAGGCGCGGCCGCTCCCGGCCGCGGTGCCGGCCGAGTGATGGCGCGCCGTTCGCTCCGCCCGGCGCTGGCCGCGCTCGCCCTGCTGGCGTCTCTGCCGGCCCTGGCGGTGCAGCCCGACGAGGTGCTGAAGGATCCCGCGCTGGAACACCGCGCCCGGGAGATCTCGGCCGAACTGCGCTGTCTCGTCTGCCAGAACCAGTCGATCGACGATTCCGACGCGCCGCTCGCCAAGGACCTGCGCCTGATCGTCCGCGAGCGGCTGGAGAAGGGCGACAGCGACACGGCGGTGCTCGACTACGTCGTGGCCCGCTACGGCGAGTTCGTGCTGCTGCGCCCGGTCTTCGCGCTGCACACCCTGCTGCTGTGGCTGACCCCGGTGCTCGCGGTGCTGCTCGGCGGGCTCGGAATCTGGCGCCTCGCCCGCCGCCGCCCGCCCGCGCCGGCCCGGAACCTGTCGGCCGCCGAGCAGGCGGAGGTCGCGGCGCTGCTGCGACGGGAGTAGAATCGCCGCCGGAAGCGATTCGCCCGCCCCGTTCGGCACGAGTCTTGGATCGGGCCTCGCAGACCGCACGATCGGCGACGCGCCCGGGGCAGGACGATGACGGCCGCTACGCTCACCATCTCGAGCCGCAACTACTCCTCGTGGTCCCTGCGGGGCTGGCTGATCTGCCGGATGGCCGGGCTCGACTTCCGGACGGAGGTCCTGTCCGGCACCGACGCCACCACCCGGGCGGAGCTGCTGCACCTGTCGCCCTCGTTCCTGGTGCCCCGCCTGCGCCACGGCGACGTGGTCGTCTGGGACACGCTGGCGATCGCCGAGTATCTCGCCGAGACCTTCCCGGAGGCCGGCTTCCTGCCCGGCAACGTGGCGGAGCGCGCCCATTGCCGGTCGATCTCGGGGGAGATGCATTCCGGCTTCGTCAATCTGCGCTCGGCGCTGCCGATGAACCTGCGCGCCTTCCACCCCGATTTCCGCGTGTTCAACGGTGCCAAGGCCGATATCGAGCGCATCGTCACGATCTTTGACGATTGCCTGGACCGCTACGAGGGGCCGTACCTGTTCGGCGCGCGGCCGTGCCTCGCCGACGCGATGTTCGCCCCGGTCTGCACCCGCTTCCGCACCTACGACGTCGCGCTGCCGCCCCGCGCCGCCGCCTACCGCGACACGATCCTGCACTGGCCGCTGATGGTCGAGTGGGCGGAAGCCGCCGCCGACGAGCCGGACGAGATCGAGGAACTCGAGATGGAGTTCTGACGCGGCCGAGGCTGCCGCCTTGGAGCCCGCCACCGTCCTTGCGAGCGGAGCGAAGCAATCCAGTCGCGCCACGCTTGCCGAGGTCGCGCTGCCCTGGATTGCTTCGCTCCGCCCGCAAGGACAGAGGGCTCTGAGCGGACGTTCCGGACCCAACGTGGCGGAATGCAGTTTCTTGCAGGGCACAAATTTATGTTGCGACGCAAGCGACAAATCCTGACTGCCGATCGGATCTGAAAAATCGCGCTGCGGCAAGAGGTTAAGGAACTGGCTCCGCTCCTCAGGCCTGCGCGTTACAGCTCGACAAACGTCCTTTGTCGCCCGACCGGACAGCGCGATTGATGCCATTCGGCATTTCTGTTCCTCTTCGCATTAGAACAGGAACAGACTGGGCTGGAAACCATGGCGCGTCACGAGCCCTGGAGCGCGGAGCGCGCATCCGGGATCATCGCCGAGCACACCCATCTCGAGGGGGCCACGCTGCCGATCCTGCACGCGCTGCAGGAAACCTTCGGCTACGTGGATTCCGGTGCCGTGCCGCTGATCGCGGACGCGCTGAACCTGTCGCGCGCCGAAGTCCACGGCTGCATCACCTTCTACCACGACTTCCGGGCGCACCCCGCCGGCCGCCACGAGGTGAAGCTGTGCCGGGCCGAGGCCTGTCAGGCCATGGGCTCGGACAAGCTGCACCGCGAGATCCTGGGCCGCCTCGGCTGCGGCTGGCACGAGACCACCGCCGACGGCAGCGCCACGGTCGAGCCGGTCTACTGCCTCGGCCTCTGCGCCAACGGCCCCGCCGCGCTGGTGGACGGTGAGCCCGTCGCGCACCTGACCGCCGACGCCCTCGAAGCTGCCCTGACGGAGGTGCGCCAGTGAGCGTCACGCTCTACGTTCCGCGCGACGCCGTCGCCCTCGGGCTCGGCGCCAACAAGGTTGCCCGCGCCCTCTTCGCCGGCGCCGAGCGCCGCGGCCTGGACGTCACCATCGTCCGCACCGGCTCCCGCGGCCTGTTCTGGCTGGAGCCGATGGTCGAGGTCGGCACCCCCGAGGGGCGCGTCGCCTACGGGCCGGTGACGGTCAAGGACGTCGATGCCCTGCTGGATGCCGGCCTGACCACGGGCGGCGACCACGCCCTGCGCCTCGGCGATCCGGAGAAGATCCCCTACCTCGCCCGGCAGCAGCGCCTGACCTTCCACCGCTGCGGCGTGGTCGACCCGGTCTCCGTGGACGATTACCGGGCCCATGGCGGCTACCGCGGCCTCGAGGCCGCCCTGAAGCTCGATGCCGAAGGCATCGTGGCGGCGGTGCGCGATTCCGGCCTGCGCGGCCGGGGCGGTGCCGGCTTCCCGGCCGGCATCAAGTGGAACACCGTGATGCTCGCCAAGGCGGACCAGAAATACGTGGTCTGCAACGCCGACGAGGGCGATTCCGGGACCTTCGCCGACCGGATGATGATGGAGGGCGACCCCTTCAACCTCATCGAGGGCATGACAATCGCGGGCGTCGCGACCGGCGCCACCCGCGGTTACATCTACCTCCGCTCCGAGTACCCGCAGGCCTTCGCCACCCTGAAGGAGGCGATCGCCAACGGTGTGACGGCCGGCGTGCTCGGCGACAACATCCTGGGCTCGGGCAAGACCTTCCACCTGGAAGTGCGCCTCGGCGCCGGAGCCTATATCTGCGGCGAGGAGACCTCGCTGCTGGAGAGCCTGGAGGGCAAGCGCGGCATCGTGCGGGCGAAGCCGCCGATCCCCGCGCTCAAGGGCTTCCTGGGCAAGCCGACGCTGGTCAACAACGTCATGACCTTCACGGCCGTGCCGTGGATCCTGGAGAACGGGGCCAAGGCCTACGCCGATTACGGCATGGGACGGTCGCTCGGCACCCTGCCGATCCAGCTCGCCGGCAACGTCAAGCACGGCGGCCTGATCGAGATGGCCTTCGGCATCACCCTCCGGCAGGTGATCGAGGATTTCGGCGGCGGCACCCGTTCGGGCCGGCCGGTCCGGGCCGTGCAGGTCGGCGGGCCGCTCGGGGCCTACTTCCCCGACCATCTCCTCGACACGCCCCTCGACTACGAGGCGATGGCGGCCAAGAAGGGCCTCGTCGGCCACGGCGGCATCGTGGTGTTCGACGACACCGTCGACATGGCCTCCCAGGCCCGCTTCGCCTTCGAGTTCTGCGCCACCGAGTCGTGCGGCAAGTGCACCCCCTGCCGCATCGGCGCGACCCGCGGCGTCGAGACCATGGACAAGGTGATCGCCGGCATCCGGCCGGACGCGAATCTCAAGCTGGTCGAGGATCTCTGCGAGGTCATGACCGACGGATCGCTCTGCGCCATGGGCGGGCTGACGCCCATGCCGGTGATGAGCGCGATCACCCATTTCCCCGAGGATTTCAGGCGCGCCGGCGATCTGCCGGCCGCGGCCGAGTAAGGAGGCGTCGATGGGCCTGATCAAGGAGATCGACTACGGCACGCCGATCCGCGTCAGCGAGCAGACGGTGACGCTGACGATCGACGGCATGTCGGTGACGGTGCCGGCCGGCACCTCGGTGATGGCGGCGGCGATGCAGGCCGGCACCCAGATCCCGAAGCTCTGCGCCACAGACTCGCTGGAGCCGTTCGGCTCCTGCCGCCTCTGTCTCGTGGAGATCGAGGGCCGGCGCGGCACCCCGGCCTCCTGCACGACCCCGGCCGAGAACGGCATGGTGGTGCACACGCAGAACGAGAAGCTCGCCAAGCTCCGCAAGGGCGTGATGGAGCTCTACATCTCCGACCATCCCCTCGACTGCCTGACCTGCGCGGCCAACGGTGACTGCGAGTTACAGACCCAGGCGGGCGTCGTCGGCCTGCGCGACGTGCGCTACGGCTACGAGGGCGACAACCACGTCCGGCCGAGCTCCGAGAAGTACCTGCCGAAGGACGAGTCGAACCCGTACTTCACCTACGACCCGTCGAAGTGCATCGTCTGCAACCGCTGCGTCCGCGCCTGCGAGGAGGTGCAGGGCACCTTCGCGCTGACCATCGCGGGCCGCGGCTTCGACAGCCGCGTGGCCGCCGGCCCGACCAATTTCTTCGAGTCCGAGTGCGTTTCCTGCGGCGCCTGCGTCCAGGCCTGCCCGACCGCGACGCTCCATGAAAAGTCGATCCACGCGTACGGCCAGCCCGAGCACGCGGAGGTGACGACCTGCGCGTATTGCGGCGTCGGCTGCTCGTTCAAGGCCGAGATGCAGGGCGAGCGCGTCGTCCGCATGGTTCCGTACAAGGGCGGCAAGGCCAACGAGGGCCATAGCTGCGTGAAGGGCCGCTTCGCCTACGGCTACGCCACCCACAAGGACCGCATCACCAAGCCGATGATCCGCGAGAAGATCACGGATCCGTGGCGCGAAGTGTCGTGGGAGGAGGCGATCGACCGCGCGGCCTCCGAGTTCAAGCGGATCCAGGCCAAGTACGGCAAGGATTCGGTCGGCGGCATCACCTCGTCGCGCTGCACCAACGAGGAGGCCTACCTCGTCCAGAAGCTCGTGCGCGCCGCCTTCGGCAACAACAACGTCGACACCTGCGCCCGTGTCTGCCACTCGCCGACCGGCTACGGCCTGATGTCGACGCTCGGCACCTCGGCCGGCACCCAGGACTTCAAGTCGGTCGAGAAGTCCGACGTGATCCTGGTGATCGGCGCGAACCCGACCGACGGCCACCCGGTCTTCGGGTCGCGCATGAAGAAGCGCCTGCGCGAGGGCGCCAAGCTGATCGTCGCCGATCCGCGCAAGATCGACCTCGTGAAGTCGCCCCACATCAAGGCCGACTATCACCTGCCGCTGAAGCCCGGCTCCAACGTCGCCTTCATCAACTCGCTGGCGCACGTGATCGTCACCGAGGGGCTGATCGACGAGGCCTATGTCCGCGAGCGCTGCGACCTCGCCGAGTTCGAGTCCTGGGCCCGGTTCATCGCCGACGAGCGCCACTCCCCGGAGAACCAGCACTCCTTCACCGGCCTCGACCCCGAGCAGGTCCGCGGGGCGGCCCGGCTCTACGCCAAGGGCGGCGCGGCGGGCATCTACTACGGGCTGGGCGTCACCGAGCACAGCCAGGGCTCGACGATGGTCATGGGCATGGCCAACATCGCCATGGCCACCGGCAACATCGGCAAGCTCGGCGCCGGCGTGAACCCGCTGCGCGGCCAGAACAACGTGCAGGGCTCCTGCGACATGGGCTCGTTCCCGCACGAGCTGACGGGCTACCGTCACGTCTCGGACGATGCGACCCGCGAGAGCTTCGAGGCCCTCTGGGGCGCCAAGCTCGACAACGCGCCGGGCCTGCGCATCACCAACATGCTGGACGAGGCCGTCGAAGGCACGTTCAAGGGCATGTACATCCAGGGCGAGGACATCGCCCAGTCGGATCCCGACACGCACCACGTGACCTCGGGCCTGATGGCGATGGAGTGCATCGTCGTCCAGGACCTGTTCCTGAACGAGACCGCCAAGTACGCCCACGTCTTCCTGCCGGGCGCCTCGTTCCTCGAGAAGGACGGGACCTTCACCAACGCCGAGCGCCGCATCTCGCGGGTCCGCAAGGTCATGGCCCCGATGGGCGGCTACGGCGACTGGGAGGGCACGGTGCTGCTCTCCAATGCCCTCGGCTACCCCATGAACTACAATCACCCGTCCGAGATCATGGACGAGATCGCCTCGCTCACCCCGAGCTTCACCGGCGTGTCCTACGCCAAGCTCGACGAGCTCGGCTCGGTGCAGTGGCCCTGCAACGAGAAGGCGCCGCTCGGCACGCCGATGATGCACGTGGACCGGTTCGTCCGCGGCAAGGGCCGGTTCATGATCACCGAGTTCGTGGCCACCGAGGAGCGGACGGGCGCGAAGTTCCCGCTGATCCTGACCACGGGCCGGATCCTGTCCCAGTACAATGTCGGCGCGCAGACCCGGCGCACCGAGAACTCGCGCTGGCACGAGGAGGACGTGCTGGAGATCCACCCGTTCGACGCGGAGCTGCGCGGCATCGTCGACGGCGACCTCGTCGCCCTGGAGAGCCGCTCCGGCGACATCGCCCTGAAGGCCAAGATCTCGGAGCGGATGCAGCCCGGCGTGGTCTACACGACCTTCCACCACGCCAAGACCGGCGCCAACGTCATCACCACCGACTACTCGGACTGGGCGACCAACTGCCCCGAGTACAAGGTGACGGCGGTGCAGGTCCGGCGGACCAACCGGCCCTCCGACTGGCAGGCGAAGTTCTACGAGGAGGACTTCTCCCTGACCCGGATCGCCCAGACCCTCGACGCGGCAGAGTAAGAGTACCCGATGAGCGCCGTGACGCAGGCGGACAAGCTCGTCCGCATGGCCAACCAGATCGCGACCTTCTTCCGGTCCTACCCGGAGGAGGAGGCGGTGGCCGGGATCCAGAAGCACATCAAGGCGTTCTGGACGCCCAAGATGATCGCGCATCTCGAGGCCGCCCTGCCGGAGCAGGGCGACCGGGTCGACGGCTACGTGCGGCGGGCGCTGCGGGGCGAGGAACCGGCGGCCGACAGCCCGGTGCGGCCCGCGACCCGGAATCCGCAACTCGCGGGCGCGGGCGCCAGCGACGCCGGCTGATCCGCCCGAGGCCGGGCTGGACCCTCAGCCCGCGCCACGCCTGGCCGGCAGGCGATCACGCGAAGCACCCCTGTCCCGACTGGGAGCGGGGGTGCCTGGCGTTCGATGCGGTTTCCGGGTCACCGACCGGTTCCGCCGTCCTCGCGAGCGGAGCGAAGCAATCCAACAGCGCCCCGCTCTCCACGATGGCGCGACCCTGGGTCACTTCGCTGCGCTCGCGACGACGGAGCGCGCCGTCTGAACCGAGAACCGCCTGCGCCGATGTGGAAAGGCGTTGGGCGGCGGCACTGCGGGACGGTCGGGTGCCCGGCCGTCTCCCACCCGGCGGACCCGGCGACGCCGGCCGCCGGGCCCCGAGACGTCAGTTCTTCAGGGCGACGGTGAAATCGGCCTCGGTCTTCCCGCGGATCTCGTCCTCGGTGACGCCGTCGGCGAGCTCGATGAGCCTCATGCCGCCGTCGCCCTTCTTGTCGATCTCGAACACGCCGAGATCGGTGATCACCAGGTCGACCACCTGCGTGCCGGTGAGCGGCAGGTCGCAGGCCTTGAGCAGCTTCGGGCTCTCGGTGCCGTCCTTGTTCTTGGCGACGTGCTCCATCACCACGACCACGCGCTTCACGCCGGCCACGAGGTCCATGGCGCCGCCCATCCCCTTCACCATCTTGCCGGGGATCATCCAGTTGGCGAGGTCGCCGTTGCCGGCCACCTGCATGGCGCCGAGGATCGACAGGTTGATGTGCCCGCCGCGGATCATCCCGAAGGAATCCGCCGAGGAGAAGTAGCTCGTCGTCGGCAGAGCGGTGATCGTCTGCTTGCCGGCGTTGATCAGGTCCGGGTCCTCCTCACCCTCGTAGGGGAAGGGGCCCATGCCCAGCATGCCGTTCTCCGACTGGAGCTGCACCGACATGCCCTCGGGGATGTAGTTCGACACCAGCGTCGGGATGCCGATGCCGAGGTTCACGTAGAAGCCGTCCTCCAGCTCCTTGGCGGCGCGCGCCGCCATCTGCTCGCGGGTCCAGGCCATCGTTCTCGCTCCCTTCCCGTCCGATCAGTGCGTGCCGCCGCCGGCCGCCGCGGCCGGGGTGCTGTCGCCGCGCTTGCGCGTGGTGCGCTGCTCGATGCGCTTGTCGCGCTGCCCGACGTCGATGATGCGCTTCACGAAGATGCCGGGCGTGTGGATCGTGTCCGGATCGATCTCGCCCGGCTTCACGAGGTGCTCGACCTGCGCCACGGTCATCTTGGCGGCGGTGGCCATCATCGGGTTGAAGTTGCGGGCGGTCATCCGGTAGCGCAGGTTCCCCTCGGTGTCGCCCGTGTGGGCGTGGACCAGGGCGAGGTCGGCGAACAGGCCGCGCTCCATGACGTATTGCTCGCCGTCGAACTCGCGGACTTCCTTGCCCTCGGCGACCTTGGTGCCGACGCCGGTCTTGGTGAAGAAGGCCGGGATGCCGGCGCCGCCGGCGCGGATCCGCTCGGCCAGCGTGCCCTGCGGGTTGAACTCGATCTCCAGCTCACCGCCGAGGTACTGCCGGGCGAACTCCTTGTTCTCGCCCACGTAGGACGAGATCATCTTGGCGACCTGACGGGTGTCCAGGAGCTTGCCGAGACCGACCCCGTCGATGCCGGCATTGTTCGACACGACGGTGAGGCCCTTGACGCCGGAGAGGCGCACCGCCTCGATCAGCTCGTCGGGGATGCCGCAGAGGCCGAAGCCGCCGCACATCACCATCATGTCGTCGCGCAGGAGGCCGGCCAGGGCCGCGGCGGCATCCGTGTAGACCTTCTTCATCGAACCGTCCTTTTCCCGCCGGACCCGACCGGCCGAAACCTCGGGACGCGCGTGTCCTCGCGCCTGCTCTTCCCGATTCCGCGCGCGAAATCCAGTGGTGCACCGCACCGGCCGGCGCGGTCCCGAGCGATCCGTAACCGGCACTGCGCTGGGGAGGGCAGGGCGGCCCTGCGCGGGCGCGGCAGACAAAACCGGCCGGGGACGCTAAGTTGCCCACTCGACGTGCAGACCCTGCCGGGCCGTGGCAGCCCGAGGGGCCGGCGCGGCGCCCGGCTTCCGGCCACAGCCGCCGCCCTCTCGGAGCATGATGTCGCTGCGCCGCCCGATTTTCATCCTCGCTCTCGGGAGCCTGATCGCGGCCGGCCTCGGCCTGCGCGACTGGCCCCTGGAGGATGGCCGGGCCACGGCCTTCGCCCGCCGCGCCTTCGACGCCTACGGACTCGGGCTGACGCTGCAGGGGCCCGCGCGCCTCGCGGTGCTGCCCTGGCCGCGCCTGACCCTCGACCGCGTCCGGCTCGCTGCCGGTTCCGACGGCCCGGTCCTGGCGGATGAGGGCCGTCTGACCATTGATCTCGACCCGCTGAGCCTCCTCGGCGGCCGCGCCGCGGTGAGCGGCCTCCGCCTGGAGGGCGCGCGGCTGTCGGACGACCCCGCCGGCTGGGACGCCCCCCTCGCGCGCCTCGCCGAGCAGGCCCGGTCCGGCGAGACGGCCCGGCCGCGCCGGATCGTCGTGCGCGACGCGCGCCTCGCCGCCGGCGATACGGCCCGGGACATCGACCTCGACATCGCGTGGCCGCTCTGGGGCAAGGCCGCCGAGGGCCGCGCTAGCCTCATCTGGCGCGGCGTGCCGACCCGGATCGCCCTCAGCCACCTGCGGCCGGCCGAGATGGCCCAGCGCCGCGGGAGCCCGTTCACCGCGGAGATCACGTGGCCGGACGGCCGCCTCGCGGCGGACGGAACGGTGGCGCCGCCGGCGGAGGGGAGCGCGCTGCCCGTCATGTCCGGGCATGTCCGGTTCGAGACGCGATCCCTGCCGGACAGCTTGGCCTGGATCGGCCGCGATATGCCGCTGGCGCCGCTCGCCGGCGCCTTCTCGGTCGACGGCCGGTTCGAGACGGGCGAGCGGTCCGTCTCGTGGCCGAGCCTGCGCATCGGCCTGGGTCAGAACGTGCTCGAGGGGGCCGGCGCCGTCGCGTTCGGGCCCGGCAAGGCGCCGCGCCTCTCGGTGCAGGCGACCCTGGCGGCCGAGACGCTCGATCTCACGCCTCTCGTCGCGGATCTGTCGCGGCTCCTCGACCCCGCGCCCGCGTCGATCGCTCTGGCGCCCTTCACGCGCGGCGACCTCGACCTGCGGCTGTCGGCGGCCGAGGGGCGCGCCGGCGCCGTCCGGGTGCAGGATCTGGCGGCGAGCGTGCTGGTGCGGGAGGCCGCCTTGGAGGTCGCGGTGAACCGGGCCCGGATCCAGGACGGCACGTTCAAGGGGCGCGTCAATCTGACGAGCGGGTCCGATCCGGCCGCGACCGAACTGCGCACGCAGGGAAGCCTCGACCGCGTCGACCTCGGCGCGCTGCTCGGCGAGATCGGCGCGGCCCGCTGGGTGGTGGGGCCCGTGCAGGGGCATTTCGCCCTCGAATCCAGGGCCCGGGACACGGTCGGATTGCTGGCGCACCTGAATGGCCGCGCCACGCTCGCCATGGACGGTGGTGCCATCGCGGGCCTCGACCTCGCCGACGTCATCCACCGCAACGGCGCGGTGGCGTCCGGCGCCCTGGCGCGCCGCAACGGCCGGACGGCCTTCGAACGGGCCGTGGTGACGCTGCGCTTCGCCGACGGCGTGGGCGAGATCGCCGAGTCGGGTCTCCTGGGGCCGAGCGTCGGGGCGACCCTGCACGGCCAAGTCTCGCTGCCGGAGCGTCGGCTCGATGCCAAGGGCGATCTCGTCCTGCGTCCGCCCGGCGATTCCTCCCGCGGGATCCTGTTCGCGGTGACGGGCCCCTGGAGCGCCCTGACGGCTGAGACGGTCGCGCACAGCGAGATCCCCGACCCGGTCGGCCGGTACGGGGGCGCGATGCTCCCCGACCCGCTCAAACTGCCCGCCACGCTCGGCCTGCCCGGCAACGCCCGCGCGTACGCGCCGTGACCGCGGCGTCATGGCGCCGGCTCCGGCCAAGCTCTAAGATCGGGCCTCGAACGCCTTCATGATCCCCATGCGCCGCCTGCTCATCGAGGAACCCGTGACCCGCGCGGGGCCGCTGGCCCGGCGGCTCGCCGTGTTCTCCGTCATCGCCACCGGGATCGCCCTGGTCCTCGTCCGGGATCCGCGCTCCGACACGGACGCCGCCCTCGTGGCCCTCGTGGCCGGGCTCGGCGTCGCGCTGCTGGCGGCCGCGGCCGCGATCTTCGCCTTCGTGCGGGTCTGGCGCGAGGGCGCCCGCGGTCTCGGGGCCGCCCTCGCCGGATTGATCCTGGCGCTGGCGGTTCTCGGCTACCCCGCCTTCCTGGGCCTGCGCGGCCTGCGTCTTCCCGCCTTGTCGGACATCACCACCGACATCGACAATCCGCCGGCCTTCTCGCGCTCGCGGGCGGCCTTCGCGGCCCGCGGCGGACGCTACCCGGCGGACCCGAGCCCGGCTGCGCGCGAGAGCCAGCGCGGCGCCTACCCGCAGATCGCGCCGCTGACCCTCGATATCGGCGCCGACGAGGCCTTCGAACTCGCCCGGCAGGCTGCCCTGAAGCGGCACTGGCAGATCGTCGAGGCGATCCGGCCGGGCGGCCGGACCGGCAACGGCCGGATCGAGGCCGTGGCGCGGGGGCTGATCCTTAACCTGCCGGACGATGTCACCGTGCGCATCCGCCCCCGCGCCGACGGGGCGCGGATCGACGTGCGCTCGGCCTCGCGGCTCGGCGGCCGCGATTTTGGCAGCAATGCCGACCGGATCCGGGCCTATCTCGACGACGTCGCCAACCTCGCTCTCGCGGTGAAGTGAGCCGCCGCGCCTCTCAGGCCGGCGCGTAGGTGCCGTCGAGGCGGGGGGCGCCGTCGCAGGACGCGAGCCCGCGTCCGACCAGATCCTCCAGGTGGGCGAAGACCGACAGCGCCGCCGCGCCGCGGAGCCGGGGATCGAGCCCCTGGTAGATCGCAGCGACGATGTCGGCGATCCGCCCGTCGCCGGCGGCCAGCCGCGCGCGGATCGCCGCCTCGCGCTGGCGGCGATGCCCGGCGAGCCCGCGGAGGAACCGGGCGGGCTCGCGCACCGGTCCGCCATGGCCCGGCCAGTAGACCGTCTCGTCGCGCCCGCGCAGCTTGTCGAGGGACTCCATGTAGGCCCGCATCGCGCCGTCGGGCGGCGCCACGATCGTGGTCGACCACGCCATGACGTGGTCGCCCGAGAACAGCGCCCGCGCCTCCGGCAGCGCGAAGGCGAGATGGTTCATCGTGTGCCCGGGGGTCTCGACGGCCACGAGGGTCCAGCCCGGGCCGGACACGGCGTCGCCCTCCACCATGATCCGTTCCGGCGCGTGCGCCCGGTCGGCGCTCGCGTCGAGCATCGGGGTCTCCGCTTCCGACAGGGCCCGCGCGGCCCTGTGCGGCGCGCATCCGACGATCGGCGCGCCGGTGCGCGCGGCGAGCAGCCTTGCTCCGGGCGAGTGATCCCGATGGGTGTGGGTGACCACGATGGCCTCGACCCGCTCGGTGCCGAGATCCCGAAGCAGCGCCTCGACATGGGCCGGATCGTCCGGGCCCGGATCGATCACCGCGACGCGCTCCTGGCCCACCACGTAGGTGCAGGTGCCGCTCGCCGTGAACGGGCCTCCGTTCGGCGCGACCCGCCGGCGGATCAGTGGCGCGACCCGGTCCAGCCGGCCGGCCGGAGGCATCGACGGATCGAAGGTCAGGGTGGTCTCGTCGGTGTCCGCCATCGCGATCCCGTGCGATCGATACGGCGGTTCCTTGGACGGTTCGCGGCCGCGTGGCAATCGCCCTCGAGGCCTAGGGGATGGGAGGCCGCGGTGCGAGGCATTCTGGGATGGCGGCAGGACCTGCCCGCTGTCCTGCCGGTGATCCTGACGCAGGGGTGATGCCGTCCGGCGCCTGTGGAGGGACGCGGACGGGGTCGCGTCCGCTCCGGGGTCGCGCGCGTCCCGCGATCAGTCCTGCCGGCGCGGTTGCCGTGCGCGCACGCGGACCGGTACGGGCGCCGGTGCCGGCATGAGACCGAGCGCGGCCGCGCGCAGGGCGTCGCCGGCCCTGTCGACGATCTCGGTCACCCGCGCCGCCATCGCGGCGGCCTTCGATCGAACGGCACTCTTGGCAGATTGCAGCATCGCAAATCCCGGATCGAGCCTTAAGACCTATCTTCGAACGCTAGCGCCCCTGTCTCGTTCCGTCACCCCATGTCGCGGCCGGCGCTCGCGCCCGCGGGGACTCACAGGACTTCGCGATGGGGGCGGAACCGGAGCGAAACCTTGGCGTTTTCGTGTTCAGAACGACGCGGCCCGCCCGCGTTGGTACTTTCTAAGGATACGAACCATGCTCGGTTGGGCCGTAACTTTTCTCGTCGTCGCTCTCGTGGCCGCTCTGCTTGGGTTCGGCGGCATCGCCGGCACCGCCATGGAGGCGGCCAAGCTGGTCTTCTTCGTAGCGATCGTCCTGTTCGCCATCTCGGCCGTCGTCGGCCTGATGCGGGGCCGTTCGCCGACACTTTGACCGAGGGCCGGAGCGGCCGGCCCCGTTCAGCGGGCCGGCGCACGGACCCACGGAAGAGCCGTCGCCGAAGGGCGGCGGCTTTTTCCATCGCGGCGCTACCATCGCGCCGTTGCAGGGGTAGATTGTCCCGGTCACGGGACGAGCGGTTTCAGGCCTTGCGGTCGGCGCTGTCGAGCTTGGCGATCAGTTCGGCGAAGCGATCGGGTACGGGCTGCTGCGTGACCGTGTCGTACATCGCGCGCAGCTGCGCGGCGATGCGGTTCCGGGTCTGATCGCTGAGGCCGCCCTTGCTCCTGGCGCGGTCGGACGGGTCGGAGGCGGCCGTGCCGCCGGAGCTGTTCTCGGACTCCGACAAGCGATCCGAAGCGGTCTCGACGTGCGGATCGCGCGCGCGAAGACCGGCCTCCTTTCCCTGGTCCACCATCAACACGCCCCTTGTTGCCGAAGTCGGCCCGGCCGCATTGTGCTGCGGCTCGACATACGCCATGGCTGCGCTGGCAACGCCTGCGCGCCGGCATCGGTTCCGCTGGGGGGTGGAACGGAGTGCGGGCCTCCGCGTTGGGCGGTAGGCTGCGCAGGACAGAAAGCCGGCCCCGGCAGGCCCTCGGTGACGGATCGAGGCGCTCGCGGCCGGGCAACACGGCGAGGCACAGGGGATCGAATGTCGACATCGCAACTCGTGGTACAGCACCTGCCGTACCTGCGCCGCTACGCGCGCGCGCTCACGGGTAGCCAAGTGGCGGGTGACGCGTACGTCGCCGCCACCCTGGAGACCCTCGTCAACGAGCCGGACACGCTCGGTCGCAGCACCAACATCAAGGCCGACCTGTTCCGCGTCTTCACGCGGATCTGGAACTCGCTCTCGGTCAACGGCCGAAGCGAGCAGGTCCAGCACGACCTGCCAGCGGAGGTCCGCCTCGGCCAGATCACCCCGCTGCCGCGCCAGGCCTTCCTGCTCTCCTGCCTCGAGGGCTTCTCCGAGGAGGACGCGGCGATCATTCTGGGCGTCGACGTGTCCGAGGTTCGCGACCTCGTGGACGAGGCTGGTCGCGAGCTCGCCGCCGACATGGCGACCGAGATCCTCATCATCGAGGACGAGCCCCTGATCGCGATGGATCTGGAGGCGTTGGTCGAAGGTCTCGGCCACAACGTCATCGGTGTCGCCCGCACCCGCACCGAAGCGATCAAGATCGCCGGCGAGGGCAAGCGCCCCGGCCTGATCCTGGCCGACATCCAGCTCGCCGACGGCTCCTCCGGCCTCGACGCCGTGAACGACCTCCTGAAATCCTTCGAGGTGCCGGTGATCTTCATCACCGCCTATCCCGAGCGCTTCCTCACCGGTGAGCGGCCCGAGCCGGCGTTCCTGATCGCCAAGCCGTTCCAGCCCGCCAACGTCTCGGCGGTGATCAGCCAGGCGCTGTTCTTCCAGCAGACCGCCCGTCGGCGGGAAGCCAAGACGGCCTGAGCTGACGGCCTGAGATCCGGCCTGCGGTCAGGCTTGGCGGTTCGCCCCCCGGGAGTGACCCGGGGCGCCCGCGACCGAGAGCGGCGACAACGAAAAAGCCCCGGCTCACGCCGGGGCTTTTTCGTTGTCGGTCCGCACGCCCTCGTCGGTCGCCGCGCACAAAAAAACGGGCCGGAGAGAGCTCCAGCCCGTCGCGAAGGTTCCGGCCGATGCACAAGGGGAATGCGGGGAGGACCAGGTGGCCGGGTGCACAGAGAACGGGTGCCGGCGCGGGAGGTTCCAGAATGGGCGCTTTTTCGTGAGGCGTGCTTTTTTTGCCACGACCCGGGGCTGTGGATAGCGGGCGTGCGCCGCCGCACCAACAGCCGAGCTGCGTTCGAATACTCAGGCTTCGTAGACACGAGACAGTCTAGGAACCTGCGATTGCAGGGCGCGTTGTACGAACATCCTGTCAAGCTCTCGCAATGAGGTCGGGGCGATGCTGCGGTCTGGTTTCATCCTGGGCGTGAGTGCTCCTGCGGCTCTTCTCACCGTTCTGGTCCAGCCGGTGGTTCGCGACACGGCGGATCGGTGGACGATGCCGGTCCCGACCGCGCAGACCATTTCGGCGCCGCTGCCCGGGATGCGCCCCGTGTCGCTGTCGATCAGCCCGACGCGGGTGGCAGGGGTGCAGCGCCTCGACAGCCGGAACGCCCCGGTGGCCGGCGAGGCGCAGGATCTGGAGATCAAGCCGATCCTGCGGCAGCCGCCGCGGCGCATGCGCGAGGGGTGCGAAGCAGCGCTGAGCTCTCTGGTCGGTCCCGAGGCGCGCCGCATGACCCCCGGCCGCTGCATTTCCTGATCGGCGCCGACAAGGACTGGAAATCAGAAGGCCCCGCCGTCTCGGCGGGGCCTTCTGCTGTGTGGATCGGCCCTAGATCGCGATCCGCGGCCTAAACTTGAAACGAAAACGGCGCCCGTCCCGAGGGACGCGGCGCCGCTACGCAGTACGGAACGGCAGCGGCCTCACTCGGCCCGGCCGGTCCCCGTGGACTGACCGCCCTTGCGGCCGGCGGACGAGGCGAGCTCACGATCCTGCGAGAAGGAGCGCTTCTCGGCCGGAACGCTGCGGCCGCCCTTGCTGGCGATCTCGCGCTGCCGCTCCAGGTCCATCGAGGCAAAGCCTCGCTTCGAGGTCGAATTTCCGGACGCCATCAGTTCCTCCTCAGGCTTCGCTTCACCCCGCAACAACCTTCAGCAATAACCAAGGTTCCTGTCCCGAGACCTGCTCAAGCTTCCGACAGCTAAGCTTGGCAGCAACCCCGACTTGTGTGCCGCGTTGGTCGACATTCGATCTTGGTTGAAGTCCGCGTCGGGTCCGACAGGCCTGGAGGCCCGGCGACTCGTCCCGGGCGGACGGCGCGGCCTCACGGCACGAGAGAAGGGTTTTCGCGCATGACGAACCGCAACATGGTCAAGGATGCCGCTCCGGGGGCACAGGCCACGCAGCCCAACACGCCGCCGCTGCCGCCGATGCCGGCGCCGGAAGACTCCGCCACCCCGACCACCCGCGAGGAGCCGACGGATTCGCCGCACCTGAATGCCAGTCTCAAGCGCGACGCGCCCCCTCCCGGGGGACAGGGGCTCTCGACGAAGCGCTGAGCCGGGCGAGGGCGTTCTCAGGTCCGGCGCCGGTGCGCGAGGCGCGTCAGGCCCGCGACGAGAAGGGTGATCGCCAGGATCGTGACGATCCCGGCCACCGTCAGGATCCGCTGGATGAGGGGCGTGTAGACGCCGCGCGCGGCATCGTAGCCGTAGCAGAGCAGGGTGAGCCGGTCGGCGATGCTGCCGACCCGGCCCTCGCCGGCTTCCGTCAGGGCGAGGCGCAGGTCGCGCCCGGTCAGCGCCAGGGGCGACAGCACACGGGCTACCCGGCCGTCGGCGGTGAGGAGAAGCGCCGCCGCGGGATGCGCGAAGCTGTCGGTCCCAGCATCATAGACAGCTTCATAGCCCAGCGCGCCGGTGAGGCGCGCGAGCGCGGCGTCCGACACGATGAGCGCCCGGGGCCGGACGGATCCCGCCCGATCCCCGAGCGTCTCCGTCAGCATGCGCCGGGCGGCCGCGGCGTCGTCGCGGGGATCGATCCCGACCAGCACGAGTGCGTAGTCGTCGATCGGCAGGCCGGTGGCCGCCAGCGCGTCCACCGACAGGGACAGCATGGGGTCGCAGACATTCCCGCAGGTGTAATCCACCGGCAGCAGAAGGGCCGCGCGGCCGCCCAGCGCCTGCCCGAGGGTGGTCGGCCGGTCGGTGCGCGCGTCGGTGGCGGCGAGGTCGAGCGGAGCCCGGGCACCCGGGGGCGGCGCGACCGCGACGCGGGCGAGGTCGGCCTTGACGAGGCGGGCCGCTGCCGGCTCCGGCGACAGGACGAGGCACAATGCCAGGAGGGCGCCGAGACCACACCGACAGGTTGCGTAAGGCGCGGGGCTGGACAAGTGCCTGACGAACCGCATGGATAAGCGGGCCCGTCCGGCCCCGCCGTCCTGGGCGTGAGACCCGTCGCGGAGCCCCCGAATGACCCTCGACACCGAGGTTTCCTCCCTGAAGCAGGTGCCGCTGTTCCGCGAGGTGGAACCGGCGCGCCTGAAGCTCCTGGCCTTCACCAGCGAGCGGGTGCATTTCGAGCCGGGGCAACGCTTCTTCGCCCGCGGCGACGTCGCGGATGCGGCCTACGTGATCCTCTCGGGTACGGCGGACGTCAGCATCGACGGTCCCGCCGGCCCGGTGCGGCTGGCGCTGCTCGGCCAGGACGCCCTCGTCGGTGAGATGGGCATCCTGGCCGAGCAGCCCCGCTCCGCCACCGTGACGGCGCAATCCGCGGTGACCGCCCTGCGTATCGACCGCGGGGTGTTCCTGGAACTGCTGGCCCAGTTTCCACAGATCAGCATCGCCCTGATGCGCGTGCTGGCGCTGCGGCTGGAGCAGACCAACCAGGCGCTGGCGGAGAGCCGGGGCTGATCATCCCGCGTAGGTGATGAATTCCAGGAGCGAGCCGTCGGGATCCCGGAAGTAGACGCTGATCCCCGCGCCCGCGGCGCCGTGCCGCTCCACCGGGCCGAGTTCCACCGGGACCCCGGCGGCCTCGAGATGCGCGATGGCGGTCTCGATCGCGCCCGACCAGCGGAAGCACAGGTCGCTGTTGCCCGGCTGGACGGGTTTCGCCGCGACCGGTACCGGCTCGACGCCCGGCCCGTGGCAATTGAGCTGGACGCCGCCGAACCGGTAGGCGAAGCCGGGACCGCGCTCGAGGATCTCGGCACCCACCACGTCGCGGTAGAAGGCGTTCGAGCGTGCCCAGTCGCTCACGTGGATCACGCAGTGATCGAGGTGTATCGCCGGGCTGAGCGGGACATCGGGAGCGACCGTCGCCTCGGTGGGAAGAGTTTCGGTCTCGGCCATCGTTCACCTCCGCTCCGGGCGCAGTAGAGCACCGCTGCGATTCAGAATTAGGGCACAACCGTGGCCGTGGGAGCGGCCCGCGCGCGGCCGGCTGCGGCGCAAAAGCTACATCGTCACAGGCGCAGAGGCGGTAGGCATGGCGCGACGACCGTATCCCGCACGACAGGACCTATGATCGCCACGCTTCCCTCGGCCTGGAGCCGCCTGCGCCGGATCGTTCTCTCGCGAATCCTCCTCGCCGTCGTGGCGATCGCGCCCGTCGCGGCCTGCCAGACCCGTCCGGTCCAGGTCGCCCAGGACGACGAGGCGGCGTGGTACGTCGGCAGCAAGCCCGACAAGCCCTTCGACATTCCGCTGGTCGACACCCAGCGCCTCGATCCGAAGTACCGCCGCCAGCAGGTGAGCTACAACGGCCCCGAGCAGCCGGGGACAATCGTGGTCGACATCGACAAGCGGCAGCTCGTCCTGGTCCAGGCCGACGGCACGGCGATGCAGTACGGTGTCGGCGTCGGCAAGGCCGGCTTCTCCTGGAAGGGCGAGGCTCGGGTCGGGCGCAAGGGCGTCTGGCCGGACTGGAGCCCGACCGTCACGATGGTCTCGCTGCATCCCGACCTGCCGCGCACCCGCAAGGGCGGCCTCGACAATCCCCTCGGGGCGCGCGCCCTCTACCTCTACCAGGGCAACCGCGACATCCTGTTCCGCATCCACGGCACCAACGAGCCCTGGAGCATCGGCGAGCAGATGTCGTCAGGCTGCGTTCGGATGCTGAACGAGGATATCGCCGACCTGTATGAGCGCGTGCCGGTGGGCACCCGCGTGCTCATCAAGCGCAACGGCAAGTACCGGACCTGAGCGGGCGTGGCGCGGATTCCTGACCGGTCAGCCGGCCGGCGTCCCCGCGGCGGACGCGTCGCGGACCTCGCCGGAGACCCGCTTTGCGAGCCGGTCTAGAGCCGCTCGATCCAGATCGCCCCGATCCGGGCCGCCGGGGGCCGCGGCCGGCTCGCCCGGTCGACCGTCCGGCCCCATGCCGTCGCTGGCCAGCACCGCGGCGGTGGTCAGGCCCGGACTGGTCCGGTCCGTCGGCCGCTCCGGGCCGATCGAGAGGCCGGCCCATACGAGGAGAGCCGCGCACAGGGCCAGGCTGGCCAGCAGGGTCTTGAGAAAGGTCATGTTTCATAACGAGCGGCTCCGGGCCGTCGTTCCGTTGCCAAGCTTCGCTCCGACGGGCGGAACGCTTTGGCAACCACGGCGGTCGAAACTCGGCATCGCGCTCTCGAGGCCGATTCGGTCGCCCGGCAAATTCGCCACATTGGCCGGGCACCGTCGCGGCCTCGACGCCCCCGTCACCAGCTGACTCGCCACGCGCGTGGACATTCCCGCTATGATCAGACCGATGCTCGCCCTGCTCCTCCTCTGCGGCCCCGCGGCCGCGGCCGGGACGGTCAGCGGCCCCGCGACCGTGATCGACGGTGACACGATCGAGGTGCAGGGCACGCGTATCAACCTCTACGGTATCGACGCCCCCGAGACCGCGCAGCGCTGCGAGACCGCCAATGGCCAGGAGTATCGCTGCGGCAGCAAGGCCGCGCAGGCCCTGCGCGCGCGGATCGGCGGCGGCGCGGTCACGTGCGAGCGGCGGGAGGGCGGCGCGCCCGGTCGCGTCACCGGGATCTGCCACGTCCACGGTGAGGACCTGTCCGCCTGGATGGTCGGGCAGGGCCTGGCGCTGGCCAACCGTCAAGTGACGGCTCCCTATATCCGCCAGGAGGGCCACGCCTGGGCGACCCGCCGCGGCATCTGGGCCGGCACCTTCGAGAAGCCGGCCGACTGGCGCCAGGACCGGCGCCGGGTCGAGGCCGCGGCCGGCACGAGCGCGGCCGACTAGCCGCTCCGGCGGCTCAGGCCGTCGCGTCCTGTCCCTCGGTGAATTCCCGCCAGAGGAGGACCAGGGCGGCCATCACGGCCGGCCCTAGGAACAGGCCGAGGAGCCCGAAGGTCTCGACGCCGCCGAGGATGCCGAGGAGCACCCACAGGAAGGGCAGCTTGGTCGTGCCGCCGATCAGCGCCGGGCGAATGAAGTGGTCGGCCACGAAAGTCACGACGAGGCCCGCCGCCGCCACCACGAGAGCCGCTGTCACCGACCCGGCCGCCACCAGGAGGAGCGCCGCGATCGCGATGGCCACGGCGGCGCCGAACGGGATCATCGCCGCCACTGCCGTGAAGGCGCCGAGCAGGACCGGGTGGGGCACGCCCGCGAAGTGGTAGACGATCCCGAGCACGAAGCCCTCGCCGAGGCCGACCAGCACCAGCCCGTCGACCGTGCCGTGCACGGAGGCCACCATCTGGCGGGCGACGCGCTCGCCGCGCGGCCCGAACAGCCGGTGGCAGGCGGTGAGCGACTGGTCCCGCACCGTCCGCCAGTCGCGGAACAGGAAGAACAGCGCCACGAGGCTGAAGCCGAACAGGACGATGCGGTGCAGCACCTCGCGGCCGACATTGCGGGAGGCCCCGAGCACCGAGTGGTTCTCGAACCGGCGCAGCAGGTCGGAGCCCGCCTGCGCGTGGCCGAGATTGTCGTTCCACCACGCGGTCGCCTGCGCGGCGCCGTAGGGCAGGTGCTGCAGGAATTCCGGCGCCGGCACCCCGTTCGCCTCGGCGTTCCGAACGAACTCGGCCACGTCGTGGGCCTCGCGGGCGGCCTGGATGCCGAGGATCGCGAGCGGCGCCAGGAAGACCAGCGCCACGGCCGCGGTCATCAGCGTGGGCAGGAGGATGTTGTGCTTGCCCGGCGGGAAACGGTGCTCGAGCCGCTGGTAGACAGGCCAGAGGGCGATCGCCAGGACCACCGCCCAGGCGAGCGCCGGCAGGAACTCGTGCAGGATCCAGAGGCCGAGCGCCGTCAGGGTCAGGACCAGCAGGACCCGGGCCGCTCCCTGGGAGCGCGCGCGCTCCTGCGGCGGCAGGGGCGGCGTCTCGACGCGCGCCGGCGGGGCGGCGGGCTTGGTGATCGGTGGCATCCGTCTGGTCTCCTGAGGACGCGCCTCGTCTCGCCGTCAAGCTAGGGCCGGCGCGTCCGGAGCGTACGCGCGTCTCCGCACCCGGCGGCGCACGCCTGTGGACAGGCGCTGAAACGCCGGGGAAGCGCCGCGGTTGCCGCTTCTGACACCCTCGTGTAGAGGTCGCCGCCATTCGACCGGGCCGCGTTCCAGGCCCCGTCCACGCGTCGGGCGGCCGCCCGGGCGGCGAGGGGGCTCCCGCACGACCGATCCGGAACTCGAACAGCCCGCGAGAAGACATGTCCGACGAGCCCGCCCACGGCAGCGCCACCTTCGAGCGCGTGGCCGACATCATTGCCGAGACCGCCGACATCCCGCGGGACAAGATCACGCCCGAGAGTCACGCCATCGACGACCTCGGCATCGACAGCCTTGCCTTCCTCGACATCGCCTTCGCGGTCGACAAGGCTTTCGGGATCAAGCTGCCACTCGAGCGGTGGACCCAGGAGGTCAACGAGGGCAAGGTCCCGGCCGAGGAGTACTTCGTCCTCAAGAACCTGTGCGCGCGCATCGACGGCCTCGTGGCCGAGAAGGCCGCCAAGGTCTGAACCGAGGCCGATCCGACCCGTCATGCGCCTCGAATACTTCGAGATGATCGACTCCGTGCGGCTCCTCGACAAGGCCGCCGGCCGCATCGAGGCGCTCGCCCGGGTGCCGATGGCGAGCCCGGTCTTCGAGGGCCACTTCCCCGGCCACCCCCTCGTGCCGGGTGTGCTCCTGACCGAGACGATGGCCCAGGCCTCCGGGTACCTCGTGCTCGCCCATCTCGACTTCGCCCGGATGCCGTTCCTCACCGGGGTCGACAAGGCGCGCTTCCGGTCCTTCGTCGGGCCCGGCGCGGACCTCCTCGTCACGGCCACCCTCGAGCACGACGGCTCGGGCTACGCGGTGACCAGGGCGGCGATCAGTCACGACGGCAAGGCGCTGTGCGACGCGGAACTCCGCTTCCGCACCATGCCGTTCCCGGACGGACTCGACGCGCCGATGCGCGAGCGCGCGCGGACCATCGGCCTGTTCCCCGATCCGGCTCCGGCCGAACGCGAGCCCTGAGCCAGCCATGAGCCAGCCATGAGCCGCCCCGTCGTCGTCACCGGCCTCGGCCTCGTCTCCTGCGCGGGCGAGGGCGTCGACGCCCACCTAACCGCCCTCGCCGGGGAGGCGGTCCCGCGCACCGACAGCGAGACCTTCGCGCCCTATCCGGTCCATCCGGCCCCGGCGATCGTCTGGGACGGCCAGATCCCCAAGCGCAGCGACCAGCGCCAGATGGAGGCGTGGCAGCGGCTCGGCGTCTACGCCGCCGGCCTCGCGCTCGACGCGGCGGGCGTGAAGGACGACGCCGCCTTCAAGCCGGCGCTCCACCTCGTCGTGGCCGCGGGCGGCGGCGAGCGCGACTACGCGGCGGACGGAGCGATCCTGACCGGCCTGCGCGACGCCGCCGATCCGGGCGCCTACCTGAACGAGCGGCTCCAGAACGATCTCCGCCCGACCCTGTTCCTCGCCCAGCTCTCGAACCTGCTCGCCGGCAACATCGCTATCGTACACGGGGTGACGGGCGCCTCGCGCACGTTCATGGGTGAGGAATCCGCCGGGGTCGACGCCCTGCGGATCGCCCAGGCGCGGGTGGCGTCGGGCCAGATCGACGCGATCCTGGTCGGCGGCTCCTACAGCGCCGAGCGGCCGGACGTTCTGGTGATCCACGAGATGGGCGGCTACCTCGCCCGCGACGCCTACCGCCCGGTCTTCGCGCGGGGCGAGTCCGGTGGCGGGGCGGGCGGGTTCATCCTCGGGAGTTGCGCGGCCTTCCTGATGCTCGAATCCGCCGCCCAAGCCGCGGCGCGCGGCGCCCGCGCCCTGGCCCGGCTGGAGCCGGTGGCGAGCGATCGGACCCGGCGCGCGCCGGGCAGTGTCGCCGGCAGCCTCGAGACGCTCTGGCGGCAGGCCGGCCTCTCGGCTCCCGACACCGTCCTGTCCGGCGCTACCGGCGTGGCCCCGATCACTGCGGAGGAGCGCGGCGCGCTGGCGCGGCTCGCACCGGGCGCGCGCCTGCGCGCCCTCGGGGACGTGATCGGGCACGGACTCGAAGTGGCGGCGCCGTTCGGGGCGGCCCTCGCCGCCGCCCTCGTCGCCGCCGGCGGTGCGCGCGAGGTCGCCGTGACGGCCGTCGGCCACCGGCGCGGCGAAGGGATCCTGCGCCTCGTCCCGGCCTGAGCGAACCCGCGTCACGGGGCCCATGTCGGCCGCGTCCGATCGTCCGGTCGGCAGCACAGCTTTCGCGCGGACGCGCCGTATTGAAATCCCTTATCCCGTTGTTCAAGCGACCGTTCCGGCGCCGCTCAACCGGGATTTCCGGAAAGAGTTTCCCGCATCGCTCCGGCGCTGGCCGAGGGAAATATTTCTCTGCGCTTGCCAAAGAACCGCCGGCGGTCTACTTCTACCGCATCGGCACGTGTCCGGATATCTTGGACCGTTACGCCTTCGCAGGGCGGTTCTGACTTTCCTATCGCTATCGGTCGATGCCGGCGCCCCCTCGTTCGGGCGGGTGCCATCTCTCACTATGCCTGCGAAGATCAAGGACTTCCATGAGCACCGGAACCGTCAAGTGGTTCAACGAGACCAAGGGCTACGGCTTCATCCAGCCGGATGACGGCGGCAAGGACGTGTTCGTCCACATCTCGGCCGTCGAGCGCGCCGGCCTGCGCGGCCTGAACGAGGGCCAGAAGGTCACGTACGAGCTGGAGACCGACCGTCGCAGCGGCAAGCAGTCCGCCGGTCAGCTCCAGACGGCCTGATCGCCGTCCTCAGCGTTTCTCCGGAAGCCGCTCCTCTGGGAGCGGCTTCTTCGTATCTGCCATCGTGTTTCTAACCCCCCTCTGCGGGTGACGGCCTTCGCCGCACCCGATCCAGGAGTGTCTGTGAGCTTTTTGAACAAGCAGGGTGTCGCCGATCGCCTCGAGACCGCCGCCAAGGCGCGCTCCGAGATGCTGGCCCGGTTCCGGGCCCGCCCGTCCGCCGACGACCCGGCCGTCCTCGCCCGCCAATCCGCCCGCCGCGCTGTGGTCGATGCCCGCGAAGTCCGCGCTGCCGAGCGCGCCGCCCAGCGTCAGGCCGAGATCGAGCGCGCCGCCGCCCTCGCCGAGGCGGAACGCCTCGCCGAGATCGAGCGCAAGCACGCCGAGCAGCTGGCCGCCCAGGAGCGCGCCAAGGCCCTGCAGGCCGAGCAGAAGGCCCAGCGCGACGCGCGCTATCTCGCCCGCAAGGCGAAGGCTCAGAAGAAGCGCTGAGGCGCGTTCCGCAGCGATGCCCGTCCAGGAGCTCGGCATGTCCCACAAGTTCAAGGTCGGCGAGCGCGTCTGCCGGTCCCGCCTGGGCATCCCGGGCGAGACGGGCGAGGCCGAGGTGTTCGAGATCCTGCGGCTGATGCCGGCGGATCAGACCGGCGAGCCGAGCTATCGGATCCGGACGAAGACCGGCGAGCGGGCGATCCGCGAGGGTGACCTCGTCGCGGCCCCGCAGGCCTGATCCGGGCGCCTCAGAGCGTCCGGAACATCACCAGCGCGTCGACCGGCCCGAGCGTCGGGTGCCGGAAGGCGCCCGGCAGCCGGCCGACCACGTCGAAGCCGAAGCTCTCCCAGAGCCGGACGGCCCGGGCGTTGGTGCTCACCACGAAGTTGAACTGCATCGCCGCGAAGCCCCGCGTCCGCGCCCGGTCGAGGGCGTGCGCGCACATGGCCCGCGCGACCCCGCGGCCGAGGGCGGCCGCTCCCGTCATGAAGCCGCAATTGGCGACATGGGCGCCCCCGCCAGCCTGGTTCGCGCGCAGGTAGTACGTGCCGAGCACCGTCCCTGCCTCCTCGGCCACGAAGGTTTCGCGGTCAGGGCCGGTCCAGTACGCGAGAGCCTCGGCCTCGCCGAGGTCGCGGTCCAGCGCGTAGGTCTCACCGGCCCGGATGGTCGGCACGATGATGCCGGTGATGGCCGCGTGGTCGGCCGCCTGCGCGGCCCGGATGTGCAGACTCACCCGAATTGCTCCCGCAGGATGCGCTCGTCGAGGCTGTGGCCGGGATCGTGCAGCAGCACGAGCTCGGTGGCGCGGTCGAGGGAGGTCTCCACCGTGCAGACCCGGCGGAACTCCGTGTGGTCGGCCACCGCCGCGACCGGGCGGTGGGGGGCGTCGAGGACGTCGATCCGGATCCGGGCGTAGTCCGGCAGAAGTGCGCCGCGCCAGCGCCGGGGGCGGAAGGCCGAGATCGGTGTCAGCGCCAGAAGCTTGGCGTCGAGCGGTAGGATCGGTCCCCCGACCGACAGGTTGTAGGCCGTGGAGCCCGCCGCGGTGGCGACGAGCACGCCGTCGGCGATCAGCAGGTCGAGCCGGACATTGCCGTCGACGGCGATCTTCAGCTTGGCGGTCTGGTGGGTCTGGCGCAGCAGGTAGACCTCGTTGATCGCCCGCGCCCGGTGGGATCGGCCCTCCGTGTCGAGCACGTCCATCACGAGCGGGTGGATGACGCTGCGCTGGGCGTTCTCCAGATGCTCCAAGAGGTCGTCGTCGCGGAACTCGTTCATCAGGAAGCCGACCGTGCCGCGGTTCATCCCGTAGATCGGCTTCGGGTGGTCCATGAAGCGGTGCAGCACCTGGAGCATCAGGCCGTCACCACCCAGGGCCACGACGACGTCGGCCTCCTCGGGCGGGACGTGGTCGTAGCGCCGCATCAGGGCGGCCGCGGCCTCGCGGGCGTAGCCGGTCGGGCTCGCCACGAAGGCGATCTTCTGGAAACGCGGCATGGATCAGGCGCAGCCGCGCAGGCGCGTCGGGATCGCCTCAGGGTTCACGTCACGGCTCCAGTCTGACGAGCGAACCGCCCGGTTGACGTCCTTGCCCGGCATGCGCCTCACTCCGCGAGCACACGCGCAATTGGAGGCATAGCATGGAGCGTCCGCTCCTCGTCTACACCACCTTTCCCGACCTCGCCTCGGCGCTGAACATCGGCGAGGCGCTGGTCCGCGAGCGACTCATCGCCTGCATCAACGTGCTGCCGGGCATGCAGTCCGTCTACAGCTGGAAGGGCGCGGTGGAGCGCGGTGCCGAGGTCGCCGCCATCCTCAAGAGCCGCGAAGGTCTGGCCGACGCGCTGGCGGTCGCGTTGAAGGCCCGCCACCCCTACGACACGCCGATCATCCTGCATCTGCCGGTCGCCGGGGCGGACGCCGACACGGCCGCCTGGATCCTGGCGGAGACGCAGCCCGGTGAGCCGTCCGAGAACGGGACCCAGGCGGACTGATCCGGCAGACTGCGCCGCGCTGCTTCCCACCCTGACCCTTCCGGCCGGTTCCGCGAGTGTGCCGGACAGGGTCCAGACGGCTGTGGACAAGCGCGCCTTGCCGTCGGTGCGGGCGCCACAATGGCTCGTCGGACACTGGTGCCATTGGCGTAGTCGTGGAGTCGAATTAAAAAGACATAAATATACGAATCTATGCTAAAAATATCCGATCTTGAATTATGAAACGAGAATTTATATTGACTGATTGGAGTAGAAGATTGAATTCATCTGGTGTGCTTGGCTAGAAAACCTCCGTGCGTACACCGCACGCGATGCGACGCGGAGGAAAATCATGGTACGTTTCAGGAATGCAGGACGGTTGGGGTTGGTCCTGCTCGCCGCAGTCGCGGGCGCCGTGCATGCGCAAGCGGCCGGGGCGCCGAAGAGCGAGCCGCTGATGACCGTCGCGCCGGCGCCGTCCGGTCCCGCCGGCCTCGCATCGGCCGATCCGCCCGCCTTGCGGTACGGTGTCCTCTATGCCGACGACAAGGGCCACAGCCATGTCCAGTATTGCGACCTGAAGAACTTCATCTTCAAGAGCTACGCGCCTCCGGCAGCGCCGCAATATGTCGGCTTTCCGCCGGGTGAGGTGACGTCGATCAAGTACGCGGTCCTGCCGGTCGGCTATGTCGGCACGTGGCACACGGCGCCGGGTCCCCAATGGGTGATCACCCTGTCGGGCCGCTGGTCCGTGGAGGCTACGGACGGGTCAGTGCTGGAGCAGGGCCCCGGCGAGGTGGAATTCAACGCCGATATGGGATCGATGCCGCAGGGGCCTGAGGGCCATGTCGGACACCTGACCCGACAGGTCGGCGACGTGCCGAACGTGCAGCTCATCGTCTCGCTGAAGCCGCAGGCCGGAAAGGCCCGCTCCACCGATCCGTGCCAGCCGTCCCAACCGTGAGGTCCGGGCGCGGGCTGGCATCCTCTGTTCCGCCGGTCCGCGCGCGTCAGCCGCCGCTCACCGGATAGCTGCGGCCCTTCCAGGTCGCCGCGCCGGCCCGTTCGCGGCGCAGGAGCACGTTCCACTGGATCGCCAGGGCCACCGCGACCGCCGCGGGGTGGAGCGGGATCGTCGCCCACGGGGCCCGGACCGCGACGGTGACGGCCGTTCGGGTCGCCAGGGACAGGCCGAGGGCCAGGGCGGCCGGGGACAGGGCGGAGGCCGGCAGCAGCCCGAGCAGCCCGGCCAGGACGAGGAGCGGCGGCAGGATCTGACCGCAGCCGAGGAGCAAGGTCCAGATCGGAAGGGCGCGGAGCGTGGCCATGCCCTCGTGGGCGTTCTTGGAGAAGCCGGCCCAGGCCTGGGCGAAGCCGTCGTACATCCGGCAGGTGGCCAGCGCGGCGGCGGCCACGAGATCCGTCCGGTAGCCCGCGGCCCGGAACAAGCGGGGCAGGCGGACTCCGTCGTGCAGGGAGGTGCGGATCGCGCCGTGGCCACCGGTGGCCGCGTAGGCCCCCCGATCCATCAGGATCAGTTGACCGCAGGCCGCGCCGAGCGACGGGTCGGACAGGCGGCGCATCAGCGGCACGGGCAGGAAGCCGAGGAGCAGGAAGTCGATCATCGGCACCGTCAGCATCTCACCCACCGTGTCGGTCCGCTGCCGGGGCACGCCGCTGACGAGGGCCGCGCCGGTGCGGCGAGCCTGCGCCGCGAGGGCGGCGGCTGCCCCGGCCTCGAGGCGCACATCGGCGTCGATGAACAGCAGGTGGTCGCCGCGGGCGAGCCCGGCCATGTGGCTGCAGGCGTGGTTCTTGCCCGTCCATCCGTCGGGCAGGGCCGGCACCGGGACGAGACGCAGGCGCGGGTCGCCGACGGCGCGCACGATCTCGGCGGTCGCGTCGGTGGAATGGTCGTCGCCGACGATCACCTCCACCGGGACCGCGGCGCTGGCGAGCGCCGCCCGCACGGTGGCGTCGATGTTGCCGGCCTCGTTGCGCGCCGGGATCAGGATCGAGACGAGACCGGCCCCGGTCTCCACCGCGGGCCGGCGCAGGACCGCGAGATTCACCGCCGCCAGGATGGCCGGCAGGAGGGCGGCGGCGAGGCAGAGGTACGCCAGGGCCGTGAGGATCGAGTCGGTCATCGTCTGCGCCGGCAGGGGAGCGCGCCACGATAGGGGATCGGGCGGGATCTGGCGCGCGCGGGCGGTCTCATCCGGCGCGATCCTGACCGCCCGCGGCGCGGTGCGCCGGATCGAACCGGCGGCCGGAGAGGCGGGCCGACAGGCGCCGCCACAGGTCGTAGAGGCCGCCGACGCCTTTCCGGCCGGAAACCAGCGTGCGGAAGCGTCCGGGCTCCCGGCTGATCACGTCGGCGCTCAGGCGGTCGAGGGTTCGGGTCAGTTCGGATTCCAGGCGCGCGAGGCGCCGATCGCGCGGGAGCGCGGCGAGTTCGGATCCGGCGATCCCCGGCCCGAAGGCCGCGAAGGCTCCCGCGCCGCGCTCGTCCCAGAAGGTGTACTCGACGGCGAGCGGGACGAAGAGCGCGTCGGGGGCGATCTCGGCGAGCCGCGCGACGCCGGGACGGAGGGCCAGCGGCCGCGCGCGGGCATCGGCGAAGCGGCCCTGCGCGGTGATCCAGAGCATGCCGTCGGGGGCTCCGAGGATCGACCGTGCGGCTGCCAGGAACTGCGCCGCCCCGCGCGGGCTGTCGAGGTCGACGCCGAAGGCCCCGATCCGCTCGAAGATGCGGTAGCGCGCCAGCATCGCGGCGTCGAACGGCGCGCGGCTCGCCCGCTCTGGATAGAGCCGGCCGCCCAGCACGATGATCAGCGCGGCGTCCCACCAGGCCGGATGGTTGCAGTAGACCACGATCGCGCCGGGATGGTTTGCGTCAGGCGGCGTGCTCCAGAGGGGCAGCCGCAGGGCGTCGAGGTGGCGGTGCAGGTATCGCTCGAACCACGCCACCATAAAGGCGCGGATCCGGGGCGAGACCGAGGGCAGGGGGGCGCCGTGCGCGCCTCTCGCGCCCCCCGCACCGGGGGGCGGAGATGGCGGCGTCGCGGTCACGCCGAGGCGCGCAGGGCGCCGCGCGCATCCTGGTCATGCGCGTCGGCGGCGATCCAGCCCGACATCATCACCATCGGCATGCCGGGCCCCGGATGGGCGGCGCCGCCCGCGAGGTAGAGGCCGCGCACCTGCCGCGACCGGTTGCCGGGCTTGAACGCCCCCATCACGCGCCCGTGGGAGGCGAGGCCGTAGATCGCGCCGTTCAGGACCTTGTAACGCTCGTGGATGTCCTGCGGCGTGAGGTGGCGCTCGACGACGATACGCTCTTCGAGGTCCGGCATGCCGGCGGTGCGCTTGAGCTTGTCGAGGATCGTGCGGCGGTAGTTCTGGAACAGCGGCCCGTCCGGCCGCCAGTCGTGGTGCGGCCGCAGATACGGCGTGTGCACGAGGACGTAGAGCGCCTCGCCGCCCTCGGGCGCCACGCTCGGATCGGTGGAGGAGGGAGCTGCCAGATAGGCGGTGGGGTCCGGAGCCGGCTCGCCCTTGTTGTAGATGTAGTCGAACTCCTCCTCCGGGTCGCGGGAGAAGACGAAGTCGTGGTGGTTGAGGTGCTCGTAGCGCTTGTTCAGGCCGAGATAGAGCACCACGCCCGAGCAGGCCGGTTCGGGGTTCTTCTTGGCGTAGGCCTTGGCGGCCTCGCCGCCCACGAGCTCGCGGTAGGTGCGGACCGAGTCCATGTTGGAGATCACGGCGTCGTAGGGCGTGACCCCCGCGGCCGTCCGCACGCCCCGGACCGCGCCGTTGGCGGTCTCGATCCCGGTCACCTCGGTGTCGGTCTTGCACGTGGCGCCGAGTTCCTGGGCGAGCTTCGCCAGCCCCTCGGCGACGGCGCGGGTGCCGCCCATCGGGTACCAGACGCCGTCGGCCGTCTGCATGTGGGCGATGGCGCAGAGCACCGCCGGCGCGCCGTAGGGCGAGGAGCCGACATACTGCACGAAGTGGTCGAGCATCTGCGCGAGCCGCGCGTCCTTGACCTTGCCGCGGATCGTCGAGGCCACCGAGGCGTGCATGCGGAGTGACAGTACGTCGCGCAGCGTGCCCGGGTTCATGTTGGCGCGGATGTTGATCGTGTCGAACAGGTCCTCGACCGGCTTCCAGAAGAAGAATTTCTCGGACACGCCGTGAAGATGCTCGGAGATGGTGATGAACTTCTTGTAGCCCTCGCCGGTGCCGGGGGCGAAGCGCTCCATGTCGCCGGCCATCCGCTCGACGTCCTGCATCAGGTCGATATGCGTGCCGTCGTCGAAGAAGCAGCGCCACTGCGGGTCCAGGCGGCGCAGGTCCATGTAGTCGTGGACCGAGCGGCCGGACTCCGCGAAGATCCGCTCCAGCACCCGGGGCACGGTCAGGATCGTCGGCCCCATGTCGAAGCGGAAGCCGCCCTCGTGGAGCACCGCCGCCTTTCCGCCGAGCCAGCCGTTCTTGTCGTAGACCGTCACGCGGTGGCCCCGCGCGGCGGCGACGCACGCGGCGGCGAGTCCGCCGAGCCCGCTGCCGATGACGGCGACCGTGGAATCCTGGCTCATCCTGCTGGCTGGCTCCCCGGGCCGAGGAAGGCGTGGCCCGCAGAGCGAAGCTAGACCTGGGGCCGGGCGGGTCAACGCGCCACCCGGTCGCGGTCGCCTAGTGGCGGCGCTCGCCTGTGGACAGGCGCGCCAGGAAGTTCCCGATCTCCCGCCGGCGGAGCCCGGCCTCCAGCACTTCGGGCCCGACGCCGTGACGCCAGGCCAGGCGGCGCGCGGTCTCCGGGTCGTGGCCCTGGAGCGTCGCGACTTCGTCGGCATAGGCGGCCACGGCCCGCGAGTTCTCGGCGAGTCCCGCCTCGACAATGGCGGTGTCGCAGAGGCGCAGCATCGCGGCCAGCTCGTCGAGGTCGAGCTCGGGATGATACTGCGTTCCCCAGAACCAGCCGCGATCCCGGCGGATCTCGAGGGCCTGGATGCCGAGAACGCGGTTGCCGGCGAGTACGCGGGCGCCCAGGGGCGGCTCTAGGACGGCGTCGGAGTGGATCGCCGGGGCATCCCAGGTCGCCGGACGGCCGGCCAGCAGAGCGTGAGTCCGGCCCTCCTCGGTCGGGGTGATCGCCCGGGCGAAGCCGTATTCCGGCCCGCGGGGATTCTCGGCGGCGCGCCCGCCCGCCACCGTGGCGGCGACCTGCACTCCCCAGCACGAGCCGAAGACCGCGCGCCCGGCCTCGAAGGCCGCGCGCATCAGGTCGAGCTGCCGGTTCACGGCCGGCGTGCCCTCCGAGACCTTGAGGGTCGAGCCGGTGAAGATCAGGCCATCGAACTCCGCGAGACCCGCCGGCAGGGCCGCGTCGGCGTCGGCGGCGTTGACGTGCCGGCAGACGGAGCCCGGCGCGAGGTCCCGCACCACCGCCGCGTAGGACTCGGCCGAGGTTCGTCCGGTGGCCGCGACGTGGCGGTCGCGGGCAGCGCGATCGTTGCCGTCGGCGATGAGCAGGCGGAGCATGCGGGATACCGGGGAGCGCGGCCGTAGCGGAGGCGCCTCTATGTCGGTGCACACCGCGTCGCAGGAACGGCGCGGATCGTCGCGGGAGGCGGCCGCTGAAATCTGGCCCGACTCCTCCAAACGGGTGATGCGCCCCGCGAGGCCGGGTTTACCCCTGCCGTCTCGGACTCCGAGGAACGATCAGCGCGGAGGACAGGATGCCAGATCTCGCCGAGGTGGAGCTCTACTGCGCGGAAGCCCGGGATATCCTCGCTCACGCGGAGAACATCGTTGCCGACCTGGACCGGAGAGGTGCCTGCGAGGGGCACTGCCTGATGGCGAACCAGGGCCTCGCGGCGCTGCGGAACCTCGACCGCATCATCGAGCGGCACCGCAGGCGGCTGGCGTTCCTGGCCCTGCCCAACGCGGTCGGCCCGTCCCCACCTCCGTCCCCTCCGCGGAAGCGGAACTGGCTGCTCTTCCTCCGGCGGCGCGGCGGGTACGCGGGCCATGGCATCGAGGCGCATTCCTAAGGCTTCCCCGGAGGATCGGGCGAGCCACGCGAGGCGCGCAGATCCCCGCCTGCCGGTGACGCGGCGGTGCGACGGCCTGTCGAGAACCCTGCTGGTCGGGATCGTGCTGCTCGTCCTGGGGTTGGCCATCCCGGCCACCGCCCGGCGAGCACCCCCGCCGTTGCACCAGGCGGCCGAGATCGAGGCCCTGGTCAACAGGGCGGCCGACATGCTGGAGGCCGAGGGCGCGCGGGCGTTCGACGCGTTCCGGCGCAAGGGGAGCACCTGGCGATACGGGGACGTCTACCTGTTCGTCGTCGACCTGCGGGGGATCGTCCTCTTCAACGCCGCCCATCCGAACCGCGAGGGCCACGACCTGCTCCACGAGCGCGACGCCGACGGGAAGCAGTTCCACCACGATTTCATCGACGCCGTCACGCGGTTCGGGGCCGGATGGGTCGACTACATGTTCCCGAAGCCCGGCCAGTCGGCGCCGAGCGTGAAATGGAGCTACGTCTGCGCGACGCGCGTGGCCGGCGTGGAGGCGCTGGTCGGTGCCGGCGTCTACGTGGAGTAGCGCCGTCCGGGTCGGGACGCCGGGACCTAGGCCGTCCGCCGCGCCGCCAACGCGAGGGCGAACGCGAGACCGGCCAGGGTCAGCGCCGCCAGGACGCCCAGGGCCGGGGCCGCGGCGGAGAAGCCCTCGCCCAGGGCGCTCTGGTAGGCCTCGATCGCCCAGGCGTTCGGGGTGAGCCATCCGGCCTGCTGCAGCCAGGGCGGCATCAGGAACCGCGGGACCATCGAGCCTCCGACCGCCGAGAGCAGCAGCACCCCGAAGGTCGAGGCGAGATGCGCCTGCTGGCGCGAGGCCGCGAGCGCGCAGGCCGCGAGCGCCAGACCGGCCGCCATCGCGGAGACCAGCAGGCAGGCGGCCAGGAAGGCCGGCCAGTGCGGACCGATCTCGACGCCGTAGAGAAGCGCAGCGGCCAGGAAGATCAGTCCGGCCTGGACGAGCCCCTGCAGCGTCAGGAAGGCGAACTTTCCGAGCACCACGACGGGCAATCCACCCGGCCCGGCCATCAGCCGCTCGGTGAGGCCCGTCTCGCGCTCCTCGACCAGGGACATGGCGCCCTGCATGGCGGCGAAGAGCAGGAACACCGCGGTGATCGCGCCGGCGTAGTAGCTCACCCGGGCATTGGCGGTCCCGGACGCGGTGCTGCGGCGCTCCACCAGGGAGGCGAAGCTGAACGGTTCCTTCTTGGCACGCTGCTCGGCGAAGGCCTCGTCGAGGAACCGGCGCTCGTCTGGACCGATCTTGCCCGTGCGCTCGACGTCGGCGACGACCCGCGACAGGACCACGTCGGGCAGCGCCTCGTTCAGGACCCGCTGGAGCTGGCCGAGGGCGATCGGTGTCGCCAGCGCCTTGGCGGGGTTCTCGACCAGCACCACCGGCTGGTCCGCGGAACCGGGCGCGGCCTCAGCAGGGGCGGCGATCAGGTCTCCACGCAGGACCAGCGCCACGTCGACCTCGCCGGCCCGCACCGCCTGCGCCACGGCGTCGATGTCGGGCGCGGGCAGCCGCGTCACCCGGAGCGAGGGATCGGCCGCGAGCGCGTCGGCGAGGCGCTGTGTTGCCGCGGTGTGGACGAGGTCGGCCAAGCCGAGATGGATGCGGATCCGGTCGCCGATCGCGCCGGAGAAGATCGCCGCGAAGATCGAGAAGATCACGGTCGGCAGCACGAAAGCCATCACCAGCGCGGCCCGGTCGCGCAGGAGGGTCAGGAGCATCACCCGGAAGGCGGCAGCGATCATCCGGCGGCCCCGACCCGGAGCGGGGTGGCTTCGGGATCCGTCAGTTCCCGCGGGCGGAGGGCGTCGAGATAGAGCGTCTCCAGCCGCGGCGCCCGCACCCGGATCTCGGCCACCGGCACGTTCTGGGCGCGCAGGGCGCCGAGCAGCGCCGCGCCGTCGAGGCCGGCCCGTTCGACCGACCGCCAGACGAGGCCGCCAGCCTCGGCGGGCACGAAGCCGGCCCGGCGCAGCACGCCCTCGGCCTGTCCCGTCACCGGGCCGGTGAGGCTCAGCTCCCGCTCGGGCGCGCCCGTGCGCAACTGCGCGAGCAGGTCGGCGAGACGGCCGGCACGCACGACCCGGCCCTGGGCCAGGAACGCGACCCGGGAGGCGAGGCGTTCCGCCTCGGCGAAATCGTGGGTGGCAATCAGGATCGCGGTGCCGGCGGCCTTCAGGCGATCGAGCACCGCGTGGATCGCGGCCCGCGCGGCGAGGTCGACGCCGCTGGTCGGCTCGTCGAGGAGCACCAGCCGGGGCCGGTTCATCAGGCTCGCGGCGATGTTCACCCGGCGCCGGTACCCGCCCGACAGGACGCCGACCGGGCGCCGAGCCACGTCGCCGATGTCGGCCATGGCCAGGGCGGCCTCCACGGCCGCCTTCCGGTCGCGGCGGGAAACCCCCGCCAGCTGCCCGAACACGCCGAGATTCTCCGATACGGTCAGCCGCGGATAGAGGGCGATCTCCTGCGGCACCCATCCGATGGCGCGGCGGGCCTGTCCCGCGCGGTACGGGTCCGCTCCGGCCACGCGCACCGAGCCCGCACTGGGCGCGAGCCGCCCCGCCACGAGGCGCATCAGCGAGGACTTACCGGCCCCGTTCGGTCCAAGCAGCGCCAAGGTGTCGCCAGTGCCGAGGTCGAGATCGACCTGATCCAGCACCCGTCGGCCGCGGAGGTCGAGGCCGACGCCCGCGAGCCGGACGAGGGGGGCGTCCATCGGTTCACCGACCCGGCAGGGCACGGCCGAGGCGCACCCGTACGGCGGCGCCGGGCTCCCGGAGGGCGAAGGCCGCCTCGGCGAAGTCGGGTCGCGCCCGCCGCCCGACGGCCCCCGAGAAGCCGTAGGGCTCGAGCGGCAGGCCGAGGCCGGTGCGGTCGAGGCGCCCGTTGCCGTTGGCGTCCTGGTAGGCTGCCACCGCGTAGGTTCCCGGCGGGACATCCCGGAAGGTGAACCGCGCCCGGTCAGTGGTGGCCGGCGCGTCGTCCCCCCTGAGACACGACGTCTCCGAGAGACCGCCCTGACAGAGCGCGACGCGCACCTGGCCGCCCCCGGGCTCGATGCCGTCGACCTCGACCTGGACGGCGGCGGCCCATGCCGGCACGGCCGCGGCGCAGAACCAGGCCGCCACGGCAACCGTCACGCGTCCTCTCGGCCTCCGGAGAAGGCTCCGGTCGGTCGCCGCGCTCACGAGGCCTCGCTGGAGGTGGCCAGCGGGGCGGTGTCGGGGATGCCGGCCGCGGCGGCGGCGCGGGCACCGGCAAGCTCCTCGATCAGCAGCCGGGCCGATATGCGGGCTCCTTCGTAGATCACCGGCAGGCCCGAGCCCGGATGGGTGCCGCCACCGACGATGTAGAGCCCCGGTCCGAAACGATTGTGCGGCCGGAAATACAGCATCTGCATCAGGTCGTGGGCGAGGTTGAAGGTGGCGCCCTCGTGGACGGCGAAATCCTCCTCCCACTGGGTCGGGTCGATGATCCGCTCGTAGCGGATGCGGGACTCGAGATCGTCGATTCCGAGGAGCTTCAGCCGTTCCAGGACCAGGGCGCGGTAGGTCTCCCGCATCGCCGCCCAGTCGATCCCCGCCTTCAGGTTGGGCACCGGCACCAGCACGTAGAGGGCTGTGTGTCCGGGCGGCGCCATGCCGCCATCCGTGTAGCCCGCGTGCTGCACGTACAGGGACGGCTGCATCGGCAGCGTGCCCTCCGTGATCTCGCGGATGTTCTTCTCGTAGCCGTCGGCCAAGAGGATCGTGTGATGCCCGAGGCTGTCGGGCATTTTCCCCTCGAGGCCGAGATATAGCATGAAGGTCGAGCAGGAGAGCCGAGCCTTCCGGATCTTGGCGTCGCGCCAGCGCGGCCGGTGCCGCTCCGGGACGAGGGCGCGCACGACCTTCGCGAAGTCACCGTTGATCAGCACCGCGTCGGCGTTGAAAGTCTCGCCGTCCGCCACCAATCCAGTGGCGCGCTTGCCGTCGAACAGCACCTCCTCGACGTTGCTGTTGAGCCGGAGGTCCACGCCCATGCGGCCGGCCAAGCCCGCCATCGCCTCGGAGACGGCGCCGCAGCCGCCCACCGGGTGATAGACCCCGTGCTCGTATTCGAGGAACGACAGGATGGTGAACAGGCTCGGGCACCGGAACGGCGACATGCCGAGGTACTTGGTCTGAAACGAGAAGGCGAGGCGCACCCGCGGGTCGGCGAAGTGGCGCTTGAGGTCTCGGTCCACGCTCCGGCCCGGATGCAGGTAGGGCAGGGCGGCCAGCATGGCCGGGCTCGCCATGCTGCGCAGGGTGTGGAAGGCCTGTTCCAGGACCGGCTTGAAGTAGTTCAGCTTGGTCCGGTTCTCGGAGAAGAAGGCCTTGACGTTCTTGGCGTCGTCCGGCGCGAGGCGGGCGACCTCGCGCTCCAGGCGCTCGACGTCGCCGGTCGCGCGGATCGTTCCCGAGATCCCCTCCGCGCCCTCGAACACGAGGTGGTACTGCGGGTCGAGCCGCTCGAGCTTGACGTGGTCTTCCAGCCGTTCGCCGCAGCTCGCGAAAATATCCGCAAGAATCTGTGGATAGAGGAAGAACGTCGGGCCGATATCGAACCGGTAACCGCCGGGAGCCTCGACGGTCTTCGTCCGACCCCCGACCTGCGGGTCCTTCTCGAAGATGGTGACGTGGATCCCGGCCCGCGCGAGCAGTAGGGCGGCGGCCAGTCCGCCCGGTCCGGCCCCGACCACGGCCACCCGGCGTCCGGTCAGCGCCCGCAACCCATCCCCAGACTGAAGCAACGTCCCCGACTCCTCACAGAATCCCGATACCCCGTCCAGCCAAGCTAGCTTCGCATCATCGCGCGGCAATTGCAGCCGTTTGTCGCGCGCACAACGCTGTATACGATCATACGGTGGATACACATCCGCAAGGTTTCTCGACGCGAGCCGCGTCGCGGACCGCCCGTGGCCTCACCGGCGGCCTCGCCAGCGCCGGATCGCGTGTCGGGCCGTCCTCGGTGAAGTGGGCGCGTCAGCGCTGGCCCAGACGCTCGTACCAGGCGTGGGCCTGGGCGGGCGTCCGCTCGAACGTCCGGGTGCCGTGGGGCCTCCGCGTCTGGCGCCATTCCCGCGGCGTCACCCCGAATCGAGCGCGGAAGGCGCGGCTCAGGTGGGCGGGATCCTTGAAGCCGTGCTCGCTCGCCAGGCGCACGAGCGCCCGCGTCTCGAGCGGATCCTCCAGGGCGATCCGGATCGCCTCCAACCGCTTCTCCCAGACGCGGTGCATGACGCCGCCGACGTTCTGGAAGGCGCGGTACAGCACGGTCCGCGAGACGCCCACCCCGTCGGCGAGGCGGTCCGGCGATAGGTCGGGCGAGGCCAGGTGGAGATCCATCAGGCGCTCGACGAGGGCGACGAAGCCGGCATCCAATTCCGGGCCCTGCAGCACGTCCGAGGCCGCGGACGGATCAAACAGGCGGCGGACGAAACCGGTCAACTCACCCGCGATCGCCGGCTCGTCGTCGGCGGTGGCCGTCGGCAGCCGGCGGTACAGGGCGTGCAGCCGGGCGACGAGCAGACGGTTCCGCTCCCTGTCGAGGAAGATCGGGATCCGCTCGACCGCGCAGTCGGCCAGCAGGCGTCGCGGGATGGTCAGCCCGATCGCGCTGGAGCTCACCCCGCGGGCATCGAGTTCCCGGCCCATATTGGCGGCCATAATCCGGTTGCGCTGCTGCACCACCGGGCTGCCCGCGACGTCCCCGGACAGGCCACCCGACACGTAGAGCATGAACGTGAAGTGATCCGGCGTCGCCGCGGCGTGGCGGCGATCGCGGACCATGTGCTGGGCCGAGAAGACCATCCGGCTGGCGAGGATATCCCCCAGGACCGTGCAGGACAGGTTCCCGCGCGGCACCGGAGCCCCTTTGATCTGCTCGATCCGAACGATGGGTGCCATCAGATCGCGCCAGGCCGCGAAGGCCTGCGCGGGTTCGAGGGGATCGGTGTTGAAGTGAAGCGTCGGGAGACTCGACATGCGATCCGGCGCGGCGTCGTGACGGTCTTGAGATCTCAGCTTGCGCACACCCGCGCGTGGCGTCGAGATGTCCATGTGTTGCAGGCGGACGATTGTGTGCCGGCCCTATTTGGCGGCGTCCGCGCGGAGAATGCTGAGTTCAGGAAACGGCCGGCCCGGGCGAAGGGAGCTGTCGTCGCGGCGCGTTCACGGCCTGCCGAGGCGCCCCTGGCCGCGCGCGATGGTGTAGAGGGCGACGCCCGCCGCGGTGGCGACGTTGAGCGAGTCGAAGCCGGCGGCCATCGGGATCCGGATCGGACGCGCCCGGGCCAGCGTCGCCGCATCGAGGCCGGGTCCCTCGGTGCCGAGGATCAGGAGCGCGCGCGCCGGGACGTCGAGCGTGTCCAGAGTCTCGGTCGCCCCCGGGCTGAAGGCCAGCGGCTGGAGATCGAGGGTTTCGGCGAGCCGCAGCCAGTCCTGCCCTTCCGGCAGCCGCGCGAAAGGCTGGATCAGGGCGGCCCCTGCGGAGACGCGGATGCTCTTGCGGTAGAGCGGGTCGCAGCTCGCCCCGTCGAGGAGCACGGTGTCGGCCCCGAAGGCCGCCGCGTTACGGAAGGCGGCGCCGACATTGTCGTGATTGGTCAGGCCCGCGAGGCCGACCACGAGGGCGGGGGCGGGCGGTGGCGGTACGAGGTCGGCCGCGCCGGGCTCCGGCCCGCGCAGGCCGACCGCCAGGACCCCGCGATGGATCGGGAAGCCCGTCACGGCGCTCATCACCGCCTTCGAGGCGCCGAACACGGGCGGCGGCTCCGCGGCGGCGGCGATTTCGGTGGCGAGTCCGGGCCAGCGCTCAGGCGCGAGGAGGATCGATTCGGCGCGGAAGCGGCTGCGGCGCCTGAGGAGCAGCCGCAGGGTCACCTCGCCCTCGACGATGAAGCGCCCGGCGCGGCCCACGAGGTCGCGCTCGCGCATCCGGGTGTAGGGCTCGAGGCGGGGATCGTCCGGGTCGGCGAGGAGCTCCGGGACCGGAACCACCTCAGCCCTGGGACCGGTCGGAGCGGTTCGCCAGCGGGTCGGCCTCGGCCTTGGTCGGCACCTTCACCAGGGCCTCGCCGTCGAGGACCGTCTCACCGCCCACCGAGCACTTGCAGGCGAGGCGCGCGCGCCGCCGCTCGGGCATGAGTTCGGCCACCGTCACGGTGACGTCGACGACGTCGCCGATCCGCACCGGGGCGCGGAAGTTCAGGGTCTGGGAGATGTAGACGGCGCCGGGCCCCGGCAGGCGGGTGCCGAGCACCGCCGAGATCAGCCCGGCCGTGTAGAGGCCGTGGGCGATGCGGGTGCCGAACGGCGTGCGCGCGGCGAAGTGCTCGGACAGGTGGATCGGGTTGCGGTCGCCGGTGATCTCGGCGAAGCCCACCACATCCGAGGAGGCGATGGTCTTCGAGAGGGTCTCCGACAGGCCGACCTCGAGATCCTCGAAATAGAGCACGCGCAGTTCGGGCAGCATGACGCGGCAGACCTCCGGTTCCGGCCGGTCATTCGTCTCGTGCAGCCGGCTCCGGCAACGGCGTCGCACGATCCCGGCGGCGAATCCACCCGGACAAAGGCGTAACGGCCTCGAACTTTCTTGAGCCGCGGACAGGCTTTTCTCAACGGCCGCTCGACAGCGCCGCGCGCGTCGGCGAAGAGGCGTCCCGTGATCGCCGATGATGCGCCCCGGCCCGCGCCGCCCGCCCTCCGCCCGGTAGTCGCCCGCGTGGCGGCGCTCAACCTCGGCTATTTCGGCATCGAGATCGCGGTGGCGCTCGCCATCGGCTCGGTGGCGCTGATCGCCGACAGCCTCGATTTCCTCGAGGACGCGGCGATCAACCTGCTGATCTTCGCGGGTCTCGGCTGGAGCGCGCGCAACCGCGCCCGGCTCGGCACCGCCATGGCGGGGATCCTGCTCCTGCCGGCGCTGGCGGGGGCCTGGGCGGCCTACGGCAAGATCGCTGATTTCACCGCCCCCGCGGCACTGCCCCTGACCCTCGCGGGGCTCGGCGCGCTCGCCGTGAACCTCACCTGCGCGCTCATGCTCGCCCGGCACCGCTCCGGCTCGGGCAGCCTGACCCGGGCGGCCTACCTCTCGGCGCGCAACGACGCCGTCGCCAACCTGGCGATCATCGCCGCCGGCCTGGTGACGGCCCTCCACCCGTCCCCCTGGCCCGACCTCGTCGTGGCGGCCGGGATCGCGATCCTCAACGCCGACTCGGCCGCCGACATCCTCAAGGCAGCCGCGGCCGAGCGCAGAGCCGCGCGGTAGCGGCCCTCGGGCGGCCCCCAAGCGGCGACACGGCAGCGACCATCATGCGCATCTTCCCCATCTCGGACCTGCACCTGGAGCGGCGCCGCCTCGACCGGATCGTGCCGCCCGCGGAGCCGTTCGACCTGCTCGCCTGCCCGGGCGACCTCCACGAGGGACATCCCGAGCGGGGGCTCGCGGCGCTGCTGCACCTCGCGCAGGGACGGCCGATCGTGCTGGTGCCGGGCAACCACGAGCGCTACGCGCCGACCGGGGACCGGCGGACCGCGCCGGAGCTGATCGCCGCCCTCGAGGCCGAGGTCGGTCGCCTCAACGGGCTCGGCGCGCGGATCCATCTGCTCCAGCACGCGCGGAGCTGCGTCATCGACGGTGTCCGCTTCGTCGGCACCACCCTGTGGAGCGACTGGACCCTCGCGGGGCGCTGGCTCGCACCGGACGCGCCGAACCGGCCCGACGATCCGGTGGCCTACGCGGCGTCGCGCATGACCGACCCGGTGACGGGCTCGCGGGAGTATCTCGGATCGATCCGCAAGGCCGACGGCAGCCCTTGGCAGCCGGCGGACGCGATGGCGGAACACCGGATCGAGCGGGCGGCCCTGCACGCGGCGCTCCGGACCCCGCACGACGGACCGACCGTGGTGGTGACCCATCACCCGGCGAGCCCGCTCGCGGCCGACCGCTTCCGGGACGCGCCCGGCGTCCCCTGGTGGGTGCCGGCCTTCTACGCCAGCACGGCCCTCGACGACCTCGCGGAGGCCGAGCGGCCGGAGCTTTGGATCTCCGGGCATTTCCACGC
Organism: Methylobacterium sp. 275MFSha3.1; assembly: GCF_900108435.1. Taxonomy (NCBI): domain Bacteria; kingdom Pseudomonadati; phylum Pseudomonadota; class Alphaproteobacteria; order Hyphomicrobiales; family Methylobacteriaceae; genus Methylobacterium; species Methylobacterium sp. 275MFSha3.1. The sequence continues at coordinate 506,935 of NZ_FNWP01000002.1, forward strand.
CGGCCACGACCTGCGGATCGGCCGTTGCCGCTGGATCTCGAACCCGGTGGAGGGCACGACCTACCGCGGCGACTTCGTCGTCGAAGTCGAGGAGCGGTGATTTAGTCCCCTCGCCAAGAGAACGGTCTGTCGACGCCGTGCGATCGCGCACGGCTTGGCCGTAACGGCGGGATGCTGTCGGAGTGAACGCCCGTCAAACCCTGATCGGCCCCGAATGACGGGGCTCAGGTTCGGGGTTTTCATGGCCGGATTTAGCCTGACGTCACGTTGGGTCGCGGCGGCGGCTCTCGCCGTCTCGGCCCCGATCGCCGCCGCGTCGACGGCCACGACCGCGCGGGCGGCGTCCGCGGCGCAGCCGGGACAGACGGTCGGCCTGCCGGTGGGCGACCAGCTGCCGGTCGGCCTGTATTTCGTGAACCTGTCGAGCTTCGGCGTGCGCGGCACGCTCCCGCGCGACTCGTCGACCAACGTCAACCTGCCGACCTTCGCGTGGGCGACGCCCTGGGATGTCGCCGGTGCGCGCCTGCAGTTCTTCTTCACCCAGCCGGTCGCGGCGGCGAGCAGCCAGGGCGCGCCCTATCAGAGTGGCGTCGGGCAGCAGCTGCTGGCGGCCCAGCTCGCCTGGGACCTCGGCGGCGACGTCGGCTTCAGCTACCTGTTCGGCGGCTACCTGCCGATCCAGACGCGATTCCTGACGCAGTCGGCCTCGCTGACCCACCGCTTCGCGCTGAGCTACACCGGCCAGGGCTGGAACCTCACGGCGAACCTGCTCTACGGCGTCTTCCTCGACACGCGCTCGCCCAGTGGCACCCTCTATCCGGACTACATGAACCTCGACCTGACCATGACGAAGAAATTCGGTTCCTGGCAGATCGGCGCGGTGGCCTTCGGGTCGACGGACCTTCCTACCGGCGTGGCGAGCTACCGTCCGCAGGGCCAGATCGCGGTGGGCGGTCTCGTCGGCTACAATTTTGGGCCCGTGAACCTGCAGGCCTACCTCACGCACGACGTGGTCGAGCGCAATTACGGCGGCCGCGAGGTCCGCGGCTGGCTGCGCGCGATCGTGCCGCTGTACCAGGACAAGAACGAGGTCGAGCCGGGCCGCACCCTCGTGACGCGGCGGCAGGCCGAGTAGCCGAGCCGGCTGAAACTCTCCGAGCCGGTGTCATCCCTGGCATAGGCCGCGGGGCCGGGCGGGGGGACGCACGAACGGGGCCTCCGAGATCGTCGCATCTCGGAGGCCCCGTTCGTGCGTTCAGGACGGCGCCGCCGATCCGGCGCGGATTCGCGCCCCGACTGACGGGGCGCGGCGGAAGCCTCAGCCGTGCACCAGCACGTTGCGGAACTGCCAGGGATCGCTGGTGTCGATGTCCTCCGGGAACAGGCCCGGGCGGTCGGTGAGCGGCGTCCAGTCCGTGTACACGCCCACGACCGGGCCGAGATACGGGGTCTGGACCTCCAGGCAGCGGCGGAAGTCCATCTCGTCGGCCTCGACGATGCCGGCCTCCGGATTCTCCAGGGCCCAGACCATGCCGGCGAGCACCGCCGAGGTCACCTGCAGGCCGGTGGCGTTCTGGTAGGGGGCGACCCGGCGGGTCTCCTCGATGGAGAGCTGCGAGCCGTACCAGTAGGCGTTCTTCGCGTGGCCGTAGACGAGCACGCCGAGCTCGTCGATGCCGTCGACGATCTCGGTCTCGTCGAGGATGTGGTGCTGCTCCTGCACCTGGGCCGCCTTGCCGAACATCTCGTGGAGCGACAGCACGGCGTCGTCGGCCGGGTGGTAGGCGTAGTGGCAGGTCGGCCGGAAGACCGGCTTATCGCCCTCGCGCACCGTGTAGTAGTCGGAGATGGAGATCGCCTCGTTGTGGGTGACGAGGAAGCCGAACTGCGACCCGGCGGTCGGCACCCAGGTGCGCACCCGCGTGTCGGCGCCCGGCTGCAGCAGGTAGATCGCGCAGCGCGACCCCTTCTCCTGCTCGCGGGCGTTGGCGGGCTTCCAGGTCTCGTGCGTCCCCCAGCCCAGCTCGGCCGGCTGGTTGCCCTCGGAGACGAAGCCCTCGACCGACCACGTGTTCACGAAGACGCCCCGCGGCTTCGGATTCTTGGCGCGCTGCGTGTCCCGCTCGGCGATGTGGACGCCCTTCACGCCCAGATCCTTCATCAGGGCGGCCCACTCGGCCTTGGTCTTTGGCTCGGGCCGCTGCAGGCCGGTATCCTGGGCGATGTTCAGGAGCGCCTGCTTGACGAACCACGAGACCATGCCGGGATTGGCGCCGCAGCACGACACGGCCGTGGTGCCGCCGGGCTTCTGCGCGCGGGCGTCGAGGATGTTCTCGCGGAGCGCGTAGTTGGTGCGGTCGCCCTGGCTCTTGGTCTTGTCGAAGTAGAAGCCCGGCCAGGGCTCGGCCACGGTGTCGATGTAGAGGGCGCCGAGCTCGCGGCAGAGCTCCATGATGGCGCGCGAGGAGGTGTCGACCGACAGGTTGACGCAGAAGCCCTGGCCGCCGCCCTCGGTGAGGAGCGGGGTGAGCACGTCGCGGTAGTTCTCCGGCGTCAGGGCCACCTTCTCGAAGCGCAATCCGTGCTTCTCGGCGAGGGACCGATGCGTGTCGACCGGGTCGATCACGGTGAAGCGGGCGCGGTCGTACTCGAAGTGGCGCTCGATGAGCGGGAGGGTGCCGCGGCCGATCGAGCCGAAGCCGATCATCACGATGGGGCCGGTGATCCGGCCATGGATCGGGTGATGGGTCGGCTGGTCGGTCATGCGGGATATCCTCGTCTGGCGGACGCCGGGCGCGTCCGCTCATCTGCTCGCGGGCGGGTTATGGCGCGCGTGTGACAGTGCGGCGACAGGCCCGCGCCGCCGGAGCGGTGCCGGTGCGGTCCAGGGCCCGAGTCGCCGGAAACGCGCTCAATGGCGGCTTGCCCGTCGCCGGTCAACCGCGCCCCCATTACCCTTCGTTAACGCGCCCTCACCGAAACGTCGCGCGAAGTATGAATCCAGCGCATGCGTAACCCCATCATCTGCTCAGTGGCAGTCTCTTGGCGCGGGCCTCATATTGCAATGCAGCAAGGCCGCGCAGAGGGCCGCAGAGTTGGGGAGCGACGAAACGCCCGGGACCTCGCACCTGGAGTCCGTCATGCTCGCGCTCATCACCGCCCGGATCCCCGGCCCTGCCGTCGAGACCGCCGATCGCGATCCCGGCTTCCTGACCCTCGTCTTCGCGGTCGCCCGCACACTGCGCGTCGGCGCGGAGAGTGCCTTCGCCCGCCGCTGCGCGCTCGCGCGCTCGATCGGTGGCCCGAATCCTCTCTGAGACGCGCGCAACCCACCGGCGCCGCCTCCGGCGATTGCGTCGCCCCGGCTTGGGCATTAGGCGGCATTGCCGCCCAATGGCTCTCCGGGGGATCGTGATTCCATGTCGACATTTCGTGCGCTTCTGCGTCTCAGCCTGATCGCGACGTCGCTTGCGGCGGTCCCGAACCTGGCGGCGCGCGCGCAGGATGCCGAACCCGACGCCGCTCCGGCCGCCGAGGCGCCCGCGAAGCCGAAGCCCAAGCCGCGGCCGAAGCCGTCTCCCCACAAGGCGGCCAAGCCTACCGAGGCGGCGAAGCCCGAGGAGGCCGCGACGCCGGCGGCCGCTGCGGCGCACGCCGTGTGGCCCGCCGGCGCCAGCACCGTCAGCGAGAGCTACGGCGACTGGACGATGACCTGCACGCGCCCGAGCGACAAGGTCACCTGCATCGTGGCCCAGTCCCAGGGCGATTCGCGGACCGGCCGGCGCAAGTTCGGCTTCGAACTGCAAACGCCCGCGAACGGCCGGGCCGAGGGGATCGTGCTGATGCCCTTCGGGCTCGCCATCGAGCCGGGCGTGACCTTCAAGCTCGACGAGCAGACCCTCGGCAAGGGCGCCCCCTACACGACCTGCAGCGCCGAGGGTTGCATCGTGGCGATCAGCTTCCCGACGCTCGCCCTCGACGGCATGCGCACCGCCAAGGCCCTCACCGTGACCGGCGAGAAGGCGGGCGGCACCGAGCCGGCCACCGTCACGGTGCCGCTGACGGGCTTCTCGCAGGCCTTCGATCGCGCCATCGCCCTCGGCGGCTGAGCCGCGCGGCGGCCTGCGGCCTTTTCCGGGTACGGTTAAGCCAGCGTTAGCCGCGGTCGAGCAGGATCCCGCCGAGAAGTGGCGCCGCGCGCCGCGGTCCCTCGGGTGCCGCGCGCCGGGTTCGGATCGGCGAGGCGATGGGATCGGTGGGCGGGCGACCCCGGAACGGTCGAGGACGCGGCGCGCGGGTGCTGACCGCGGCGCTGGCGCTGCTCGCCCTTCTCGCGGGGATCGCGCCCGCGCTGGCCGCGCGGCTCGTCAGCACCAAGGGCAGCGAGGTCGGCACCGGGGCCGGCGGCTACGGCCGGATCGTGCTCACCTTCGACAAGCCGGTCGCGGTCAAGGCGAAGCTCGCCGGCGGCGTCCTGCTCCTGAGCTACGGCGAGCGGGTGGCGCCCGGGCCCGAGCACCTCACGGACGAGATGCCGGCCTTCATCGCCAGCGTCCGCCGCGATCCCGACGGCACGGGGCTCCGCCTCGCCCTGCAGCGCCCTTACCGGGCCAACGTCCAGTCGGCCGGCGAGCGCGTGTTCGTGGACCTGCTTCCGGAGGGGTGGTCCGGCCTCATGCCGCCCCTGCCGGCCGAGGTGATCGCCGACCTCGCCCGCCGGGCCCGGGCGGCCGAGGAGGCGCTCAGGGCGCGCGATCCGGAGCCGGTGCGCCGGGCGCTGCCGCTCGAGCTCGCGCTGCTTCCGACCCTGACGCGGCTGTCGCTGCGCCTCCCCGCGGAGGCCGTCTCCACGGTGACCGCCGAGGGACCCGTGACGCGCGTGCGGGTGATCGGCGCCTGGACGATCGATCCGAGCGGCACCCGCGGCCGTCCGCGTCCCGGAATCGCCAAGCTGGCGACGGAGACCGACGCGAACTCGGCGAGTCTCCTGATCACGCCCGAGGACGGGTTCAGGATCGGCACCGAGCGCGAGGACGGCGCCATGTACGTGGACGTGGTCCGCCCCAAGCCTCTGGAGCCGGCCGCGACCGCCGTCAACGTGCCGGGTCCCGCCGCCGCGAAGCAGGCGCCGCCGCTGCCGGTCGCGTCGCGCCCGGCCCAGGCCAGTGCGCCAGTCATTGCGCCAGTCACTGCGCCGGCGGTCGCGCCGCGCTCCCCCGAGCCGCCGCCGACGCGCCGGGCCGGCGGAGGCTTGCTCTTCACGTTTCAGACCCTCCCGCCGGCGGTCCTGTTCGAGCGCGGCGGGATCGCGACGCTGGCCTTCGAGACCGGCGAGCCGGTGGTCGTCCCGCCGTCGAGCCAGGGCCTCGCGCCGATGGGCGCACCCGCCCGGACGGGGCCGCTCACGGTTGTGCGGTTCCCGGTTCCGCCGGGTCGGCTCGTCGATCTCAACGCCGTCACCACCGGGACCGGCGTGGCCTGGGAACTCTCGGCGGGCAGTGCGCTCAGTCCGAGCGACACGATCGATCCCGTCCGCAAGCCCGATCCGTCCGGCCGCATCGCCGTCACCCTGACGCTGCCGCATCCCGGATCGGCGACGTGGCTCGCCCTCGACGATGAGCGGATCGCGGTGGTCACGTCGGCCGCGCAGCGCCCCGTCGGCAATCCGAAGAACCGTCGCTTCGTCGATTTCGAGATCCTGCCGAGCCGGCACGGCCTCGCGGTGCTCGCCGGCGCCGACGATCTGGCGGTGCGGCCCGAACTCGACGGCGTCTCGATCGGCCGCGAGGGCGGACTCGCCGCGTCCATGGCGGCGCGCAAGCCGGACGTGGCGCTCGTCGACGCGGGGGCCCTCGCGATCGCGAAGGAGCCCTGGGAGCGCGCCAGGATGGGCAATGTCCGCGCGACCCTGCGCGGCCTCTTCGACGCGGCCGTCGCGGCGGCGCCGACCGAGCGCGGTCCGGCCCGCCTGGCGCTGGCCCGCGCGGATCTCGCCAACGGCCTCGATTACGAGGGCCTCACCGCACTGGAGATCGCGGCCGCCGACGATCCGCTCCTGGCCACCCAGCGCGACACCGCCGTCCTGCGGGGCATCGCCCTGGTCCGGATCGGCCGGAGCGCGGAGGCGCTGAAGGCCCTCAGCGTCCCGCTCCTGAGCGACGATCGCGAGGCCGCCCTGTGGCGCGCGATGGCCTCGGCCGGGGCCGGCGACTGGAAGACGGCGGAAACGGGCTTCCTCAAGGTGCTGCCGCTGGCCGACGGCTATCCCGCGGACGTCGCGCAGATGATCCGGGCCCGGGCCGCCGAATCGGCGATCGAGAACGGCGATGCCGAGACCGCTGCCGCGCGCGCCGAGGCGGAGCGCGACCTGCCGCCCTGGATCCGCGACCGGCTGGCGATGGTCCGCGCCCGCGTGGCCGAGGCGACCGGCCAGACCGAGGCGGCCCTGGACGCCTACGCGCGCCTCGACAACTCGGCCGTCCGCCCGGTCGCGGTCGAGGCCGCGCTCAGGGGCGCGCTCCTGGCGCAGGCCTCCGGCAAGCTCGCGCCCGACGCCGCCATCGAGCGGCTGGAGCGGCTCGCCCTGACCTGGCACGGGGGCCCGGTCGAGGACGGTATCACCGCCGGTCTCGCCCGCCTCTATCTCGCCGCCGGCCGGTGGCGCGACGCTTTCACGGTGGTGCGCCGGGCCAACGTCTTCGCGCCGAACGCCCCAGCGACCGCGGCGCTGGCGCGGGACGCGCAGACGGCCTTCGAGAACCTCTACCTCACCGACAAGGGCGACAAGCTCTCCGGGATCGAGGCCGTGTCGCTCTTCTTCGATTTCCGTGAGCTGAGCCCGATCGGGCGGCGCGGCGACGAGGTGGTGCGCCGTCTGGCCGACCGCCTCGTGACCCTCGACCTCCTCGATTCGGCCGCCGACCTGCTGCAGTACCAGATCGACAACCGCCTCACCGGCCCGGCGCGATCCGCGGTGGCGGCGCGGCTCGCGACGGTCCGGCTGATGGACGACAAGCCGATGGAGGCCCTGAAGGTCCTCGACGCCACCGAGCTGCCCGAGCTTCCGGGCGAACTCAAGCGCGCCCGCGGGCTGGTCCGCGCCAGGGCCCTGTCGGACCTGACCCGCACCGACCTCGCGCTGGAAACGATCGAGGACGAGAGCGGTCCGGATATCGAGCGTCTGCGCGCCGACATTTACTGGGGCGCGCGCCGCTGGCGCGAGGCCGGGGAGGCCCACGAGGCCCTGCTGGGCGATACGTGGCAGTCCGGCCAGCCGCTGGACGATCAGGCGCGCGCCGACATCGTGCGCGCCGCGATCGCCTACGATCTCGCGCACGAGGCCGTGGGCCTGGAGCGGCTGAAGGCGAAATTCTCGGAGGGGATGGCGGCGAGCCCGGACGCCCGCACCTTCGCGCTCCTGACCGGCACCGACCCGACCCGGGCACCGGGCTTCCGGGACATCGCGGCGCGCGCCACGAAGGTCCAGACGCTGTCGGCCTTCCTCGCCGAGTATCGCAAGCGCTATCCGGATGCCGCCGCGCCCGCGCGCGGTCGACCCGAGGCGCCGGGTGCGGGCGGCGAGGCGCCCGCCGCCGGTGCCCAGGGCGGACAGCAGCAGAGCAGCGCCGGGACACCCGGTGCGCCGCCCGGGTAAGCGCGGCGGTCGTCGTCGATCGTCCGTTCGAGCCGCCCTCGGCCGCGGAGGGCCGCGCGGCGCCGTCAGCCGCCGTAGCTCTGGACCAGGGAGCCGGCGACCAGGGTCCAGCCGTCGACCAGCACGAAGAAGATCAGCTTGAACGGCAGCGCGACCGTGGCCGGCGGGACCATCATCATGCCGACCGCCATCAGCACCGAGGCGACCACGAGGTCGATGATCAGGAACGGGATGAACAGCAGGAAGCCGATCTCGAAGGCGCGGCGCAGCTCCGAGATCATGAAGGCCGGCGTGACGATCTCCAGGCCGACATCCTCGGGGCCCTTCGGCGTCGGCACCTTGGCGAGGTCGAGGAACAGCTTCAGGTCCTTCTCGCGGACGTTGCGCAGCATGAAGGTCTTGAACGGCGCCGAGGCGCGCTCGAACGCCTGCGCCTGCGTGATCCGGCCGGCGATCAGCGGCTCGATACCGGCGCTGTAGGCGGCGCGGCCGGTGGGGGCCATCACGAAGGCGGTCAGGAACAGCGCGAGGCTGACGAGCACCGCTGTCGGCGGCGCCGTCTGGGTGCCCAGCGCCGACCGCAGGATCGACAGCACGACGACGATGCGGGTGAAGGCCGTGGCCATCACCAGCACCGAGGGGGCCACCGCCAGGACGGTGATCAGCGCCACGAGCTGGAGGGCGCGCTCGGTGGTGCCGCCGGCACCGAGATCGAGGGTGACGCTCTGCGCGAGGGCCGGACCGGCGGCGAGCACTCCGCCGGCCAGCGCGACCAGTGCGGCGAGCGCGACCGGCGGCAGGCGCAGATTCGGGACCTGGCGCATCGGGCGTGTCGGCACGGGAAGGTCTCGGGTCACGGACGGTCGCAGGTGGGTGTGGCCGGGCGAACGCCGGCGCGGCGGGCCTCGAGATTCTGCCAGACGAGGAGGGCCGGCAGGCCGAGCACCACGTCGGGCACGCGGCGCGCGAGCGACAGGGCGAGGGCAGTCCCCGCGTCGATGCCGAACAGGCCGCAGACCAGCACCAGTCCGCCCTCCTGGACGCCGAGGCCGCTCGGGACCACGAAGGCGGCGGCCTTGATCGCCTGGCTCAGCGCCTCGATCACGAGAATGTCGGCCCAGCCGACATGGTCCACGCCGATGCAGGCGAGGACGACCGCGACCTCGACCGTGCCGAGCAGCCAGGCCAGGGCGTGGAGCGCGAACGACTGAGCGAGGTGTCCCCGGCGGCCCGGAGCCCAGACCGTGTCGAGGGCGCCCTGGATCCGGCGGTTCGGCTCGGGGCGCGCCTCGGCGTCGCGCACGAAGCGCCGGCCGAGGGCGGCGAGGCGATCCTCGAGCACTCGCACGATGCCGGTCCGCTGGAAGGCGAAGAAGGCCGCCACCGCCAGCCCGGCCACGACGAGCGTCCGCAGCGTCCAGCTGGCGAGGGCGGCCGCCTCGGCGCCCTCGACCCGGCTCAGGAGGCCGGCGCCGAGGCCCGCGAACAGGGCGAGCGTTCCCACCTGAAACAGCATGTCGGCCAGCACGGAGGCGGCCGCCAGGGAGCCGGCGACGCCCCAGAAGGTGAGGAGGCGGGCGCCCAGCACGTCGCCGCCCACCGAGGCCACGGGCAGCAGCACGTTGATGCCTTCCCGGACGAAGCGCAGGATCATGCAGGCCGAAGCCGTCGCGGGCGCCAGCCCGTCGAGAATGCGCGCCCAGGCGAGGCCGCAGAGCAGGATCACCACGATCCGCACCAGCGTGACGCCGGCGAAGCCCGCCACGCCGATCCGTCCGAAGGCCGCGGCCACCGCGGCGAGATCGTTGGTCGCCACGAGCCAGACGGCGAGGCCGAGGCCGATCAGGGTGCCGAACAGCGGCAGGCGACGCAGCACGGCGTGGGCCGCCCGCCGCTTCCGGGAAACAGGGTCGCCGGTCACGGTGTGCGGGCCTCGCGTCGAGAGGCGGGCAAGAGCGCGCTCCAGGTTGTGCCGGTCAGCGGACCGGCGGCGATTCGTCGGGTGGTATCGCCGCTAGAGCGGTATTGGGGCCGAATTCGGGGACCCTGCGACGCGGCAGGACGGGATTGAGCACCGCGGCGAGCGCCTCGGCGGGCCCGGCGGCGGGATCGAGCAGGACGACCCGGCCCTCGGCCAGGCTCGCGCCGGTCGCGACCGCCACGGCGCGCTTCGGACAGGGGCCGAGGCAGCCCGATTCCACGATGCGCAACTTCCGCCGGCGTCCGCCGCCGCCGTCGCGGGCGGCCCGCTTCCCGGCCTTCTTCAGCAGCGCGCAGACGTCCCGCCCGCGCAGGCCCTGCCGCTTCGCGCATTTCGAGCAGACGACGACGATCTCGGAGAGTTTGGTCTTGGCCGTGCGGCCGGTCGGGCAGCCATCAGGGGAGCCATCCGGGGCCGCGGCACGCGGTTCTGTCATCATTCAGAGACTGTAGGACGCGATACCGACCCCGGGCTACGGCGCCCGTCGCCGCGGTGCAGCAGCCGGGCGGCGGGCGGGCTGGGCGCCATAAAAAGGGCCTAAAAGAACGGGATTCCGGTAACCGCGCACGGGCCGCCCCTCGGCCGGCGCCGCGGCAGCGGAACCGGCGCAGACCCAGGAACAAAGAGCGGATGAGCTTCGACGACGTCAAGGACGACACGCGCGAAGGCGAGATCGTGACGTTCGCCGCTCCGACCATGACGGAGCTGCGGCGCAGCGCGGAGACGATCCGGCCGGTGCCGGAGAAGCGGACTGCCCGGGCCCTCGTGGCGACCGTGCGGCAGCGCCTCGACTGGAGCCGTCTGCCGGGCCTGCGTCCCCGCGAGGAGGACACCTCGACCTACGGCGCGCGGATCATCCGCCGCGTCGGCCTGTTCGTGCTCCTGCCGACCCTGGTGGTCGGCCTGTACCTGTTCGCGTTCGCGTCCAATCAGTACGTCGCGGAAGCCCAGTTCGCGGTCCGCGGCAATGTCGAGCCGATGGAGAACATCTCGCTCGGCCAGTACACGAACCTCATCCAGAAGCACAACAGCCAGGACAGCTTCATCGTCCGCGACTACATCAACAGCCAGACGCTGGTCGAGGCGCTGGAGAAGAGTATCGGCATCTCCAAGATGTTCTCGCGGTCCGAGGCGGATTTCTGGGCCCGCTTCGACCCCAGTGATCCGATCGAGGACCTGACCAAATACTGGCGCAAGCACGTCGAGGCGCATATCGACTCGATCTCGGGCGTGATCCGCCTGTCCGTGCGCGCCTTCACGCCGGAGGACGCCCTGACCATCGCCCAGGCGGTGGTGTCGCGCTCCGAGGCGCTGATCAACGACATCTCCAAGCGCGCCCAGGCCGACATGGTCGCCCAGGCCGAGGCCGACGCGAAGGTCGCCCAGGACCGGCTGCGCAAGGCGCACGTGGCGCTGCAGGCATTCCGCAATCAGTGGGGTGTGATCGATCCGATCAAGACCGCCGAGGGCACGCTGACCACGCTGACCCTACTGCGGAAGGACAAGCTCAAGGCCGAGAACGACCTGCAGGTCCTGCGCGGCTCCAGCCTCGACGAGCGCTCGCGCTCGATCCAGACGCTGGTGGCCAACATCGCGGCCATCGACCAGCAGATGAAGTCGCTCCAGGACGAGCTGACGAGCGCCAACGCCGCCGCCGGCGGCCAGAACATGACCGAGGCGCTGCTCCAGTACGAGGGCCTGCTGGTCGAGCGGACCATCGCCGAGAAGCTGGAGGAATCGGCCCACAGCCTGCTCGACCGGGCGCGCATCTCGGCGAGCAAGCAGCACATCTTCCTGGCCACGTTCGTGCCGCCGGTCCTGCCGACCGACAGCCTCTATCCCGAGCGGGGCCACTCCCTCCTAGTGTCGTTCTTCTGCTTCTTGGTGATCTGGAGCTCGTCCGCGCTGCTGATCGCCGGCATCCGCGACCAGAGGATGTAGCGGCATCCGCGGCTCCCGGGATCTGGATCCCGGGCCGCGCGATCTGTAGAGGGAGGCGGCCCGGCCAACCGGGCGCACCTGGATGAGCGAAGTCTAACGGTCCATGTCGGATTTCTCCGATCTCGTCGCGAAGGCGATCCAGCCGTCGATGACCCGTGAGGAGCGCGAGGCGGTCTACACGGTCGTGCGGCAGGCCGTGCTCCGGCTGCAGGAGCGGGAGGCGTTCCCGCCGGACGACCCGCGGGTCGCCCTCCAGCGCCACCTCGTCGAGGAGACGATCCGCGACGTCGAGGGCGACGTCGCCCGCTACGAATCCCTGCGCAAGCTCGACGCGGCTTTCGCGGCCCAGGCCGAAGCCCACAAGGCGGCCCAGAGCGGGCGGCGCTAGGGCGTCACTGCCGGTCCGCCACCGTCACGGCACGGGTACGCCCGGCCCTTCACATCCGTGACGTTCGCCGTCGCCCGGCGCGTCCGCGCCGGGGCCGCTCGGTGGATGCGCGTCAGCCGCAGGCGACGCTCGCCCGGACGCTGCCGGGCTCGGCCACGTCGAGGCCCGCTGACACGTACTCGTTGAGCTTGTTGCGCAGGGTCCGGATCGAGATGCCGAGGATCTTGGCCGCATGGGTCCGGTTACCGAGGCAGTGGTCCAGCGTGTCGAGGATCAGGTCGCACTCGACCTGCGCCACGGTCCGGCCCACCAGCCCGCGGGTGGCGGCCTCGGCGACCTGGGCGGCGCGCGCGGCCGGCCCCTCGACCGCGAAGGTCTCGCCCTCGGGCGACAGGATCGCCTCCGGGCCGATCGCGTCGCCCGAGGCGAGCAGCACCGCCCGGTGCAGGGTGTTCTCCAACTCGCGCACGTTGCCGCGCCACGGGTTCCGCAGCACGAGCGCCCGGGCCTCCGCGGAGAGCGAGCGGACCGGCATCCCGTTCACCGCGGCGTATTTCCGGGCGAAGTGGGTGGCGAGTTCGAGGATGTCGGCCGGGCGCTCGCGCAGCGGCGGGAGCCGCAGGCCGACGACGTTGAGCCGGTAGAGCAGGTCCTCCCGGAACGTGCCCTTGCGGACCTCCTCGGCGAGGTTGCGGTTCGAGGTGGCGAGCACGCGGATGTCGACCCGTACCGGGGCGGTCCCGCCGACTCGGTCAATGACCCGCTCCTGCAGGGCGCGCAGCAGCTTCGCCTGCAGGCGCACGTCCATCTCGGAGATCTCGTCGAGGAGCAGCGTGCCGCCGTTGGCCTCCTCGAACCGGCCGATGCGCCGGGCGACCGCGCCGGTGAACGCGCCCTTCTCGTGGCCGAACAGCTCGGATTCGAGCAGGGCCTCGGGGATCGCCGCGCAGTTCACCGAGACGAAGGGCTTACCCGCCCGATTGGACTTCTGGTGAACGTGCCGGGCCAGCACCTCCTTGCCGGTGCCGCTCTCGCCGGTGATCAGCACCGAGGCCTCGGAGCGGGCGACCTGCTCGGCGAGCTTGACCACCCGCTCCATGGACGGATCGCGCCAGACGAAGGCGGCGCGGTCGGTGGCGACCGCCTCCAGCACCGCCGCGATCATCTCGGGATCGGGCGGGAGCGGGATGTACTCCTTGGCGCCCGCCCGGATCGCCGCCACGGCGGCCGAGGCGTCCGCCGAGACGCCGCAGGCGACCACCGGCGTGCGGATCCGCTCTCCCTCCAGCGCGGTGACGAGGTCGCGGATCGGCAGACCCACGTCGATCATGATGAGATCGGCGCCCCGCGCGCGCAGGACGGTGAGGCCCTGCGGCACGGCGTCGGCCTGCGTGACGGCGGCGCCGCGCTGCATCGCGATCTTCGAGGCGGTGATCAGCTCGCCGTTGAGCCGCCCGATCATCAGGAGCCGCATGGTTCGTCCCTCTCAAAACCCGCGCGCGGACAGCACACCGGCGTCCGCGGCTGAAAATCACTCACCCTTGACGATCTCGGTCATCGTCACGCCGAGCCGGTCCTCGACGAGGACGACCTCGCCGCGGGCCACCAGCCGGTTGTTGACGAACACGTCGATCGCCTCGCCGACCTTTCGGTCGAGTTCGAGCACCGCGCCGGGCGCGAGCCGGAGCAGGTCGCCGATCGGCATCCGGGCGGAGCCGAGCACCGCCGAGACCATCACGGGCACGTCGAAGAGCTGCTCCAGGTCGGCCGCGGTCTTCGGGGTGGTGGGCGCGTCGCGGATCGAGCCCGCGGCGTAGTCGGTGTCGTGCTCGCCGAGCTGGGGCAGGCTGAAATCGTCGGACATCAGGATCTCCTCACGGGCCCGTCGGCAGGCCGAGGGCGTCGAGCACCGCCGCCTCGATGCGGGCGCGCTCCCGAACGATGCCGCCGTCCGCCCACTCGATGCGGGCGTCGCCCGCCGCCATGTCGGGGTCGCCCAGCACCACGAGCCGGCCCTCGTAGCCGCGCTCGCGCGCGAGGCGCTTCACCAGGGTCTCGGCCTCCTCGACCAAGCCGTCGTGCACCCGCACCACCAAGTGCGGCACGCCGCGCAGGTGCTGGAGCGCCGTCCGGGCCGCCTCGCCGATGCCGGCGAGCGGGGCGGCGTCGAGGGCGTCGCCCGCGACCTTGCGGGCGATCAGCATCGCCACCTCGACCGCCTGCGCCTCGCGCTCGGCGTCGCGCGCGTCGGCCTGGGCGATCAGGCCCGCGGCGGCGAGCGCCAGGCGGGTCATGGCGTCGGCGAGCCGGCCCTGGACCTGCGCCTCGGCCTGGACCCGGCCCTCCTGCATGCCGCGGGCATGGGCCTCGGCCTCGGAGCGGGCCGCGGTCTCGGCGGCGCGCAGGGCCTCGGCGCTGGGGCGGCCGCTGCGGAAGTCGGTCTCGAACAGGAACGGCTTCGCGCTCCGGGCGGATTGGGCGCTCAATAGACCAGCTCCTCCTCGGCGCTATTCTTGGCGATCATGATCTCGCCCTTCTCGGCGAGGTCCTTGGCGATCTCGGTCATCTTGGCCTGCGCCTCATCCACTTCCTTGAGGCGGACCGGCCCGAGCGAGGCCATCTCGTCCGTGAGGTTCTTGGCCGCGCGGGTCGACATCTGCCTCAGGAAGAAGCCGCGGGTCGGCTCGTTGGCGCCCTTGAGCGCGCGGCACAGGGTCTCGTTGTCGATGCTGCGCAGCAGGGTCTGGACGCTGCCCGGATCGAGTTTCAGCAGGTCCTCGAAGGTGAACATCAGCTCGCGGATCCGCTTGGCCGAGCCGCGGTTCGCCTGGTCGAGGGCGGCGAGGAAGCGGCCCTCCGTCTGCCGGTCGAAGGCGTTGAACACGTCGGCCATCATCTCGTGGGCGTCGCGGCGCTGGGTCTGGGCGATGGTCGACACGAACTCGACCCGCAGCGTCTCCTCGATGTGGCGCAGCGCCTCCTTCTGCACCGTCTCCATGCGCAGCATCCGGTTGAGGACGTCGATGGCGAAGTCCTCCGGCAGGATGGTGAGCACCTTCGCCGCGTAGTCGGCGCGCACCCGCGAGAGCACCACCGCCACCGTCTGCGGGTACTCGTTGCGCAGGAACGACGCGAGGATCTCCGGGTCGACCTGGGCGATCGAGGCCCAGACGCGCTTGCCCGACGCGCCCTTGATCTCCGCCATGATCAGCGAGACCTGATCGCTGGGGAAGATTTTGAGGAGCAGCGCCTCGGTCCGCTCGAAGTTCGACGAGATGCCGCCGCTGTTGCCGAGCTTGGTCACGAACTCGATGATCAGCTTCTCGACGGTCTGCGCCTCCAGCGTGCCGAGCTGGACCATGGCGGCGCTGACCTTCTTGATCTCCTCCTCCTCGAGCATCTGCCAGATCGGGGCGCCTTCCTCCTCCCCGAGCATCAGCAGGAGCGCGGCGGCGCGCTGCGGACCGGGCATCGACGCGAACGAATCGCCGCCCGCCGTCGCCAGCGTGTTCGCCAGACCCAGTGCCGCACCTGCCGCCATCGTGTTGCCCTCGACGCCCTACGCTTCACTCTTCCTGGATCCAGGTGCGCAGCACCTCGACGGTCTCGGACGGGCTCGCCCGGACCATGTCGACCACACGCTGGACCGTCTCGGCCTGGACCTGGCCGTTGATCTTGGCGAACTCCATCAGCCGCGCGGTCGGGTTGTCGCGGTCGATGACCGTCACGGTCTGGCCCGGACCCGCGACCGCGGCGGCGTCGCCGGGGAGCGCGATTCCGGACGCCGTCAGGACCGGGGCATCCGGGACCGGCGCGAGCACTTGGCGCACCAGGGGGCGGACCACCGTGAGCAGGACGATGAGCGTCAGCAGCGCCAGGACGGCGAGCTCGGCCATGCGCAGCACGTCCTCCTTGGTGGGGGCGAGCAGCGACTGGATCAGCGTGGGCTCGGTGAATTGCGGCACGCTCGGCGCCTCCGCGAAGCGCAGGTTCACCACCTCGATCTGGTCGCCGCGGGCCTTGTCGAAGCCGACGGCGCCGCGCACCAGCGCGGTGATCCTCTCGATCTCGGCGGGCGTGCGCGGGCTGTAAGTCTGCTTGCCGTCGGGGGCGGTGGCGTAGACGCCGTCGAGCACCACGGCGACCGACAGGCGCTTGATTCGGCCGCTCTCGGCGATCTCAGTCTTGGTGACCCGCGAGATCTCGTAGTTGGTGGTTTCCTCGTTCTTGTTGGTCGCGTCCTTGGGCGTCGGCGTCTTGTCGCCGCCATTGGCGCCGGGCAACTCGTTGCCGACGCTGACCTGTCCCTCGGCATTGCCGGTGACCGCCGATTCGGTGCGGGTCTGGGCGGAGCGCACGACCCGGCTCTCGGGATCGAAGGTCTCGGAGCGGCTCTCGACCCGGTTGAGGTCGAGTTCCGCGTTGACCTGGACGCGGGCCCGGCCCGGGCCGACGATTCCGGCGACGACGTCCTCGATCTGGCCGCGCAGGCGCCGTTCGAGGCCGACCTGCCGGTCCTCGAACCCGCCGGCGACGTCGGCCGCGGCAGCCCGGGCGCCGTCGGCCAGAAGCCGGCCGCGCTCATCGACGATCGAGATCCGTTCGGGCTTGAGGCCCTCCACCGCGGAGGCCACGAGATGGCGGATCGCCCGGACCTGCCCGGAATCGAGATCGCCCATCAGCTTCAGCACGATCGCCGCGCTCGGGCTCTCCCGGTCCCGCTCGAACAGGCGGCGCTCCGGCAGCACGAGATGGACGCGGGCCGCCTGGACCCGCCCGATCGCCCGGATCGAGCGCGCCAGTTCGCCCTCCAGAGCACGCAGGTGGTTCACGTTCTGAACGAAGTTGGTGGACGAGAACGCGTCGCCCTTGTCGAAGATCTCGTAGCCGACGCCGCCCTGGGTCGGCAGGCCCTTGCCGGCGAGGTCCATGCGCAGCTTGGCGAGGTCCGGGCGGGGGGCCAGGATCGTCTGCCCGGCATCGCCCCGCGTCTCGTAGCGGATGCCGCGGCTGTCCAGCTCCCGGACCACGGAGGCCGAGTCCTGCATCGACAGGTCGGAGAACAGCACGCCCATGTCGGGGCGCGAGACCCGCAGGATGATGAAGGCGAAGAAGCCGATGAGCGTCAGCGTCACCGCCGCCATGGCGGCGATTCGGGCCGGTCCGAACTTCGTGACGAGATCGAGAACCGGCTTCACGGGAGGATTCGCTGCACTCTAACGCTGGCGGACCCCGGCGGCCCGCTCGGCAGAAATTGCCCAGGTCGTGGTTAGCGGGTCGTTAATGCGGGGGCGTCCCGCGGGCTCGGATGCGGGCGCTGGAACGACCGAAGCCGCGCCCGGGGTTCGGACGCGGCTTCGTGAGTCCTCGGATTCGACCGGGCCAGCCCCTCGGCGCCGTCTGAGGTCGTCGCTGCGGGCGGGTGGCCTTCGCGTCGGTCCGGGGCCGCGAAGCGGGTCCCTCGACCAGAGTCGCCGACGCGCCGGGTCCGGCATCCGCGGCCTCGATGAGACCCGGAAGCGCCGGCGGCGTCCCGGGATAGGGGCGCCCGGCACGGGCGCCGCGGATCAGTGACGGTAGTGCTGGATCCGGGTCGTCCGCAGGCCGGCGAGGCCGTGCTGGTCGATGGAGAACTGCCAGCTGAGGAATTCCTCTGTGGTCAGCGTGTAGCGCTTGCACGCCTCCTCCAGGCTGAGGAGACCGCCGCGCACCGCGGCCACGACCTCGGCCTTGCGCCGGATCACCCAGCGACGGGTGCTCGGGGGCGGAAGGTCCGCGATCGTCAGGGGGCTGCCGTCGGGCCCGATCACGTACTTCACTCTCGGGCGGCTCGGTTCGGTCATGATACGCTCTACACTCGACTGACCTGTCGAGCATTGAAGGTACTTGTGCCCGCTTAAGAGATGTTGAAGCGAGTCACTCGGATGTGATTCGTTAAGTGCCACTTGTGGACAACCCGATGGTCTGCACGCTGGACAGCGGCACGCGCTGCGAACCGATCACCAGCACCGGCGACGTTCCGCTGAGATCGACCTCGTCGACCGTGCCCGTGAGGCTCGTATCGACCGAAACGCTCGAGCCGGTGGCATCCGTGGCCGCCACCTTGATCGAGTAGTTCCCGTCGGGCGCGGTCAGGCCGGCCGAGGTCTTGCCGTTCCACGTGTAGGTCTGGCTGCCGGCATTGAGCGCGGTGGTCTGCGTGGCCACGACGTTGCTCTTCGAGTCCAGGACCGTGATCACCGCCTTCGAGGCGGCCCGGGCCGGGTTCAGCGTCCAGGAGGCGGAGCCGCCGGACAGCTGCGAGGCGCTGCCGTCGGCCGACACGGTCTTCCCGATGTAGCTCGTGGCCGAGGCCGAGCTCGCCGATTGCGAGGCGCTCAGGATGCTGTCGAGGCGGTCGTTGGTCTTGAGCTGCTGCTCGACGCCGGCGAACTGCACCAGCTGCTGCGTGAACTGGTTGGTGTCCATCGGGTCGAGGGGGTTCTGGTTCTTGAGCTGCGTGGTCAGCAGCGTCAGGAACTGCGTGAAGTTGCTGGCGATCTCGGTGGCGTTGCCGCTGCTGCTCGTGGATGAGCCCGTCGTGTTCGTCGTGCTCGTCAGGCTCGATATACCGCTCGTCATGCTGATCTCTCCTGTGCCGCGTCCTGGCGCAGGGGCCGGATGCGCGTCGTGTCTGTGTGGGTCCGCGATGCGGGCGCCGCGCGTACCGCCTAGATCCTCATGTCGAGGCCGCCGTAGCCGCGCAGGACGCGGATCGGGGCGACCTCGTGCGGGGCTTCCGCCTGATCGCGCGACCAGCCCGTGCCGCCCCCGCGCGGGGAATCGCCCGGCTGACCGCCGCTGCCGCCGCTCTGGGCGCTTCCGTCGCCCCGCAGCGACAGGTTGATCCCGCCGGCCGAGGGATCGAAGCCGGCCTGGGTCAGCGCCTGCTGCAGCTGGCCGGCGTCGCGCTGGAGCAGCGCGAGGGTCTCGGGCCGGTCGACCACCAAGTGGGTCATGACGCGGCCGTGCGCCTTGTCGATCTCCAGCTTGACGTCGATGCGCCCGAGCTCGGCCGGGTCGAGCCGGATCTGGAACTCGTTGGATCCGCGCAGCGACCTCAGGCCGATGGTCATCGGCACTTGGCCGATCGGGATGGGTGGGTCGGTCTGGAGCGACGCGGTCTGCGTCGGCGCGGCGGTCTCCTGGGCGGCGCGCGTCGTGTCCACGGCCTGGCCGGATGTCGCGGGCGGCGCCGGACCACCCTGCGCCGCCGCGGGCAGCGTCTGAAGCGGACCTGCGCCCTGGCCAACGTCGGTCAGGGCGGTGAGGAAATCCTGGGCCGCCGCATCGGACGTCGCGGCCGCCGCGCCGCCGGCCGTCAGGCCGTCGACCGGGACGCTGCCCGGCCCGACTTTGCCGGGTTCGTGACCGGCGCCTGCCGACGCCGTGGCGGTCCCGGCGATGCTGGGGACGGTTCCGGCCGCGCGGCCGCCGCCCTGAGTGTTCGTGCCGGAAGGGCCCGCGGCTGCGCCGGTTCCGGAGAGAGCCGCCGAGCCGTCCTGCGCCGGTGCCGTGCCGGTACCCGCATCCGTCTCAGCCTCGGCCTCGGTCTTGGCCGTCCCGGTCGCGCCGCCCCCCTCGGACAGCGCGGCGATGAGGGCCAGCAGGGAGGCGGACGGCCCCGAGGCCGCGGGTTGCGCGGGGGCCTCGGCCTTCTGCGGCGGCACCGCCGCGTCGGCCTCGGGGCCTGCGGTGCCGGCCGCCTCGGCGGCCGGATCCTGCCCGGCTGCGACGGCCTCGGAATCCTGCTGCCCGGCGGCTCCCGTCTGGCCGGTCTCGGCGGTGCGCGCCGCGCCCGCCTTCGGAGCCTCGGCGCGCGCGCCCGCGGCGGAGGGCGATCCCTCGGCCCGCGCGGCCGAGGCCGGCGCATCCGCCGGCTTGGCGAGGCTGACCCTCTTGTCCGCGACCCGGGCCTCGGTCTGAAGCGCCGCATCCCGGGCGCGGTCGCCGGCCAGCCGCGCGGCGTCGGCCTGATCGCGCAGGTCGGCCTGACGGGCGCGGGCCGAGGCGGCGACGTCGCGCTGATCGGCGGCGCGGGCCCGCGCCGTCGCGGCGTCGTCGCGGGCCTGGGCCGCGCTCAGGGCGGCGCCGAAGCGGTCCTGCGCGGAATTGCCGGCGCGGGCCGCCACGCCCGCGGCCTCCCAGCCCGAACGCTGCGCCTGCGCGTTCCGCGCGAACGGAATCCACGTGGTGACATCCAAACGATCCGCCGCGCCGCTCGCCATTCCGGACTCCTCTGGGCCGCACAGCAGCAAGGCGCGCGCCACCGTGCCGGCCGGATAAGTCTCTGAAAAATCTCGTTCTCTGCTTGCAGCAAGTGGGTCGGACCTGATCGAAGCTGCCGCCCGCCCGGCAGGATCTGCCGAGTGTCCGATCTCGCTGCCCTGGAAAGCCGGGCGAAGTCCCGCTATAGACGGCCCGTGCAGCCAGGGAGCTTCCGGGCCGGCGGCTGCGGACCCTCGCGATGAACGCCCTCGATCTTCCCAAAGCCCCCCACGAGACGCGCGTCGTCGTCGCCATGTCGGGCGGCGTCGATTCCTCCGTGGTCGCGGGCCTGCTGAAGCGGCAGGGCTTCGACGTGGTCGGCGTCACGCTCCAGCTCTACGACCACGGCGCGGCGAGCCACCGCAAGGGCGCGTGCTGCGCCGGCCAGGACATCCACGACGCCCGGGCGGCGGCGGAGCATCTCGGCATCCCGCACTACGTCCTCGACTACGAGGATCGCTTCCGCGACGAAGTCATCGAGAAGTTCGCCGAGAGCTACCTCGCGGGCGAGACGCCGATCCCCTGTGTCGAGTGCAACCGCACGGTGAAGTTCCGCGACCTGCTGGGCCTCGCCCGCGACCTCGACGCCGACGCGCTCGCCACCGGCCACTACGTGGCCAGCCGGGCGCTCCCGGGCGGCGGCCGCGCGCTCCACCGCGCCCTCGATCCCGCCCGTGACCAGAGCTACTTCCTCTACGCGACCACGGCGGAGCAGCTGGACTTCCTGCGCTTCCCCCTGGGCGAGATGGAGAAGACCGAGACCCGCGCGCTCGCGAAGGATCTCGGCCTGTCCCTCGCCGAGAAGCCGGACAGCCAGGACATCTGCTTCGTACCGCAGGGCCGCTACAGCGACGTGATCGCGCGTCTGCGCCCCGACGCGGCGCGGCCCGGCGAGATCGTCGACCTCGCCGGCCACGTCCTCGGCCGGCACGACGGGATCGTGCATTACACGGTGGGCCAGCGGAAGGGCCTCGGCCTGTCCGGGCCCGAGCCGCTCTACGTCGTGCGGCTGGAGCCGGACTCGGCCCGCGTTGTGGTCGGGCCGCGCACGGCGCTGGCCACGACCCGGATCCGCCTCTCGGACCTCAACTGGCTCGGCGAGGGGCCGGTGGCGGCCGTGCGCGACCTGCCGGTGGCGGTCCGCGTGCGCTCGACCCGTCCGCCGCGCCCGGCGACGCTGACGGTCGGGCCGGACGGCGCGGCCGAGGTCGTGCTCGCCGAGCCCGAGGACGGCGTGTCGCCGGGCCAGGCCTGCGCGATCTACGCGGATGACGGCGCCCGGGCCCGGGTCCTGGGCGGCGGCACCATCCGGCGTGTCGACGCGTTGTCGGCCCGGCCCCGCGAGGCCGCCTGATCTCAACCTCTGGAACCTTCGAACGATGCTGAGCGAGCCGCAGATGGCCGGGCCGAGCACGGCCCTGATGCGCAAGGCCTATGCCCGCTGGGCCCCCGTCTACGACGTGGTCTACGACAAGCTCACCGAGCCCGCGGCCCGCGCCGCCGTCGAGGCGGCGGCCGAGCACGGGCCTCGGATCTTGGAGGCCGGCGTCGGCACCGGGCTGGCGCTGGGCTACTACCCGAAGGCGAGCTTCGTCTGCGGCGTCGACCTGTCCGAGGACATGCTCAAGCGCGCCCGCGCCAAGGTCCGGCGCCGGAACCTGGCCCACGTGAAGGGCCTCCAGGTGATGGACGTCTGCCACCTCGGCTACGCCGACGCGAGCTTCGACGCCGTCGTGGCCCAGTTCCTGATCACCCTGGTGCCCGACCCCGAGGCCGCGATGTCGGAGTTCCTGCGGGTGGTGCGCCCGGGCGGCGGCATCGTCCTCGCCAACCATTTCGGCCAGAGCGACGGCCCTCTGGCCCGGGTCGAGGAGGTCGTGGCACCGCTCTGCACGAAGATCGGTTGGTCGTCGGACTTCAAGGCGACGCGGATCGAGGCCTGGGCGCGGCGCAACGGCGTCGAGGTCCTGGGATTGAAGCCGACCTTCCCGGGCGGGTTCTTCAAGATCCTGCGGATGCGCAAGCCCGGGTGAGCGAGACCGGCAACGCCCCCGTCGCCGAAGGCCGCGTCGAGAACCGCGAGGGGCGCTGGAAGCGCCTGCGGCGCTGGCTCCCGCTGGCGCTGCTCCTGACGGTGTCGGCGGTGGTCCTGGTCTCGGGAGCCGCGCAACTCCTCAGCCTCGACCGCCTGCTCGCGTCCCGCCTCTGGCTGCGCGGCTTCGTCGAGGCCGGGTATCTCCGCGCGCTGGTCGCGGCCTACTGCCTCTATGTCGGGGCCGTCGTCGTGTCGGTACCGGCCACGCTGATCCTCACGATGGTCTGCGGCTTCCTGTTCGGCATCGTGCCGGGGGCGCTCACCGCGGTCTGTGCGGCCACGACCGGGGCGGCCATCGTTTTCGCGATCGGCCGCGGGCCCGGCGCCGACCTGCTGCGGCGCATGGGCGGCACGCGCCTCGCCGGGCTGGCCGAGGGCTTCCGGCGCGACGCCTTCGGCTACATCGCGGTGCTCCGCCTCCTGCCGCTGTTCCCGTTCTGGGTGACCAACCTCGCGCCCGCCGCCTTCGGGGTGAAGATGCGGGTCTTCGTGCTCGCGACGTTCCTGGGGCTGCTGCCGGGCGCGGTCGTGTACGCCACCACGGGCGCGGGCATCGAGGACGTCGTCGCCGCCCACGAGGCCGCCAGGGCCGCCTGCCTCGCGACGGGGGCGGGCGGCTGCGACCAGGCCCTGACCCTGCGCGCCCTGGTCACGCCCAAGATGGTTGCAGGTCTCGCGATGCTGGCCGTCTTCGCCCTGGTCAGCATGCTGCTGAGCCGCCGCGCCCGACGCGGCTGAGATGCGCCGCCGAGGCGCGCGATCCGCCACCGGCTGTGTTTTTCGGTGTCTGAGGGCGCGTGCAACCGCTTGGAGGGGGATATCGTATAGTGCTCGCCGCCGGGAGCCTGTATTCCCGCCTGCGAATCTGTGGCTTGCGAACATGTATCCCGCGAAGGCCGAACCCGGCTCGAGCTTTCTCAATCCTCTCTCCGCCGATCCTCATCCGCGATGCCGGCGCGGAGCGTGACCGGCGTGTCCCTCGAGTCCCATCAGGCCGCGGCACCGGCGACGCCGGCGCCCGCACCGGCCCGCGACGTCCCCGAGCGGCGCACCGCGCGCCTCGGCCTGTCCGGGCGCCTGTTCCTCGTCACCGTCGCGTTCGTGGTGGTGGCCGAGGTGCTGACCTACGTGCCGGCGGTGGCCAATTACCGGATCGAATGGATGTCCGACCGCCTGGCGGCCGCGCAAGTCGCCGCTCTGGTGCTCGACGGGCGGACCGGCGAGCCGGTCTCCGAGCCGCTCGAGAGCCGGCTCCTGGCCGGCGTGAACGCCCGCGCCATCGCCGTCCGCGGCGGCGGCGCCCAGCGTCTGCTCGCCATCGAGCCCATGCCCGAGCAGGTCGCCGACACCGTCGACCTGCGCGACGTCACGGCCCTGTCGGCGATCCGGGGCGCGTGGCGCACCCTCGTGGCGCCGGTCCACGAGCCGATCCGCGTGGTCGGGGAGGGCGGCATCGGCTTCGACCGGGTCGAGATCCTGCTCGACGAGGCGCCGCTGCGCACCGCCATGATCGACTACGCGCTGCGCCTGCTGGTCTCCTCGCTGATCATCGCGGCGGCCGCCGCCGGTCTCGTCTTCGTGGTGCTGCAGGTGCTGATCGTGCGCCCCGTGCGGCGGCTCGCCACCAGCATCACGGCCTTCGCGGACGATCCGGAGGATGCCGGGCGGATCATCGCGCCGTCCCGCCGCAGCGACGAGATCGGCCAGGCCGAGCGGGCGCTCGGGCGGATGCAGCGCAGCCTCGCCGACCAGCTCCGGCAGAAGCGGCGACTCGCCGAACTGGGCTTGGCGGTCAGTAAGATCAGCCACGAACTGCGCAACCTGCTGACCGGCGCGCAGCTCCTGGGCGACCGCCTGGAGGGGACCGAGGATCCGACCGTGCAGCGCGTGGCCCCCCGCCTCGTCGGGACGCTGGCCCGCGCGATCCGCTTCTGCGAGGCGACCCTCGCCTACGGGCGCGTCTCCGAGCGGGCGCCGCTCCTCACCAGCACGCCTCTGGCACCGGTCTTCGCGGAACTTCCGGATCTCGCCGCGCTGGCGGCGCATCCGGTCAGTGTCCAGGTCGCGGCGGGCGATCTCTCCGTGCAGGCCGATCCGGAGCAGCTCGGGCGGGCGCTGGCCAACCTCGTGCGCAACGCTGTGCAGGCGCTGGACGGGGCGGCCGTGCCGGAGGCCGCCGTGAGCGTGGTCGCCGCCCGCGCGGCACCGGGCCGGGTCACGATCCTGGTCGCCGATAACGGCCCCGGTCTCCCGGCGCGCGCGCGGGAGAACCTGTTCGCGCCGTTCCAGGGATCCATGCGGTCCGGTGGCACGGGCCTCGGGCTGCCGATCGCCGCCGAGCTGATCGGGATCAACGGCGGCACCCTCACCCTCGACGATTGCGAGGCCGAGGGGCTGAGCGGCGCGCGCTTCCGGATCGTGCTGCCGGAGGGCTGACGGGACCGGACCCGCGGGACGTCGCCCCGCTGCCGCTACTCGGCCGCGGCCCGGACGGGCTCCCCGACCCGGATGCCGAGATCGGCCAGCAGCGCCGCGTCGTCGTCCTGCCCGTTATTGGCGGTGGTGAGCAGCCGCTCGCCGTAGAAGATCGAGTTGGCGCCGGCGAGGAAGCACAGCACCTGGGCCTCGCGGGTGAGGCTCTTGCGGCCGGCGCTGAGCCGCACGCGGGAGCGCGGCATCACGATCCGCGCCGTGGCGCACATGCGCACCAGATCGAACGGGTCGACCGCCGGCTGGTCCTCCAGCGGGGTGCCGGGCACCGCCACGAGGGCGTTGATCGGCACGCTTTCCGGATGGGGGGCGTGGTTGGACAGAACCTGGAGCATCGCGGCGCGATCGGTGACACCTTCGCCCATCCCGACGATGCCGCCGCAGCACACGCCGATCCCGGCCTCGCGGACGTTCGCGAGGGTCTGCAGGCGCTCGTCGTAGGTGCGGGTGGAGATGATGTCCTCGTAGAAATCCGGCCCGGTATCGAGGTTGTGGTTGTAGGAGGTCAGCCCGGCCTCGGCGAGGCGTCCGGCCTGCGAGGGCGTGAGCATGCCGAGCGTCACGCAGGCCTCCATGCCGAGGCCGCGCACGCCGCGCACCATGGCGAGCACCGCGTCGAATTCCGGGCCGTCCTTCGGCTGGCGCCACGCGGCGCCCATGCAGAAGCGCTGAGCGCCGGCGGCCTTGGCGGCGGCCGCCTCGGCCAGCACCGTCTCCACGGGCATCAGCCGCTCGCGCGCGACGCCCGCGCCCTTGTGATGGGCCGATTGCGGGCAGTAGGCGCAATCCTCCGGGCAGCCGCCGGTCTTGATCGACAGGAGCGAGGCCCGCTGGATGTCGGCGGGGTCGTTGTGCCGGCGGTGCACCTGCGCGGCCCGGAACACGAGGTCCATCAGCGGCAGGTCGTGGATCGCGCGGATCTCCGCCACGCTCCAGTCGTGGCGGATGTCGCCGAGGTCGGGCTGCTGGGAACCGGGGAGGGAAGTCGCGCTCATGCGGTGTTTGAGCCGGATCGGCGGACAGAAATCAAGCGGGCCTCGCGCCCGATCCTCCGACCGAGGGGTCGGTCTGGACGATCATGCCGTACCAGCCCAGCCCGCGATAGGTCTCGTATCCCGGTGTCCGATGGTACGCCGTGACCGTGCCCGACCGCGGATCCCGCACGACTCCGCTCGTCTCGCCGTCCATCCGGCAGGAGACCCGCTCGGTCAGGAGACCGACCTGATCCGAGGCGGCCAGCACCCGGCCGCCGGCATCGACCAGCAGGGCGCGGGTGCGCCCTCGATCTTCCGGCGCGACCCGGATCCCCGAAACGATGGCGTGGGCCTGCGGTGCCCAGTCGAAGTGGATCGCCAGGACGCCGAGAGGTGCGCCGGTCGCCTGACCGCCCGCCCGCACGCTCGCCGCGTAGGTGGCGACCTGCGCGCCGCCCAGCGCATCCTCCTGCCGCACGTCGGCGCAGACGAAGGCGTCGCCGCTCTCCAGGGCGAGCGCCTCCCGGAACCACGCTTCCCCCGCGACGCTCCGGCCCTGCAGTCCCGGGTAGCGATCGGCGCGGCCGGTCGCGAGGATGCGGCCGTCCAGGCCGCAGATCCAGAGATCGAGATAGACCGTGTAGGCCGAGAGGATGATGCCGAGGCGGTCGCCCGCGAAGGCCGCCGCGGCCGGGCCGGGATCGGCCGCGCAGGCGACGACGGCGGCGTCGGTCGCCCACCAGCGCACGTCGCAGGTCCGCTCGTAGAGGTTGCGATCGATCAGCTCGACCGCGTTGAGCGCGAGATCGACCAGGCGTTCTCCCTGGACGCGGCCCGCCATCGTCTCGACGGTGCGCTGCAGCTCGACGATGCGGCCGGACAGGTGAAGCTCCAGCTCGCCGGCGATGACGTCCACGGATTCGCCGAGGGCGCGCACTTCCTGGGCGACGACCGCGAAGCCGCGTCCCTCATCTCCGGCCCGCGCGGCCTCGATGAGCGCGTTGAGGGCGAGGATCTTGGTCTGCGCCGTGATCCGCCGGATCCGGCCGGTCTTCTCCTGCGCCGCCTGCTTGACGGCATCGGCCAGGATCTCGATCGACCTGAGCGTCGGCGGCTCGGACTCCGATCCGGAGGTCCGGCCATTGGGGAAATCAGTTTTCGCACTCATGCCGGGCCCGATCGACGAGGCAGGCATTTTACAGCTATAATATAATACAGTCTTAACCGATCAAGGCCGGCGATATAACTTACAATACTAAAATCAATCCATAATTCAATCGAGAGTATATAGGTCCCGTCGGTCGCGGGTGCCGGGCGCTCGCCATTATCGGTGACGTTGCCCGGGCGCGGGGCCGCCGTCCGGGCTCGGGCGGCGGCCCCGTCTGTCAGTGCGTCGGCTCGCCGGCCGAGACCTTGGAGGTCCAGTCGTCGAAGGCGATGACCTTCTGCCGCTGCTCGCCGAGCCGGTCGATGCGCAGGACCATCTCGTCCCCGGCCTTGAGGTAGCGCGGCGGCTTCATGCCGAGGCCGACGCCAGGCGGCGTGCCGGTGGTGATCACGTCGCCCGGCTCCAGCAGCATGAAGTGCGACGCGTAGGCGACGAGTTGGGGAACGTCGAAGATCATCGTTGCGGTCGAGCCGGTCTGACGGCGCTCGCCGTTCACGTCGAGGCTCATGGCGAGGTTCTTCAGGTCGGGAATCTCGTCGAGGGTCACCAGCCATGGGCCGAGGGGGCCGAAGGTCGGCGCGCTCTTGCCCTTGGTCCAGGTCGGACCGCGGTTCATCTGCCACTCGCGCTCGGAGACGTCGTTGCAGATGCAGGCGCCCGCAACGTAGCTCAGCGCCTCGTTGGCGTGGACGTAGCTGGCGCGCCGCCCGATCACCACGGCGAGCTCCACCTCCCAGTCGGTGCTGTGCGACCCCTTGGGAATGATTACCGTGTCGTTCGGCCCGCACAGGCTGGACGGGGCCTTGTTGAAGATGATCGGCTCCGCGGGGATCGGCGAGCCGGTCTCGGCGGCGTGGTCGGCGAAGTTCAGGCCGATGGCGACGACGTTCCGGGTGCCGCCGACGCAGGGGCCGAGCCGCACGTCCGGGGGCAGCTTCGGCAGGGTCTCGGGATCCAGGGCGCGCAGCCGCGCCAGCGAGTCGGGCGCGAGGGCCGGCCCGGCGATGTCGCGCACGATGCCCGACAGGTCGCGCAGCCCCCCGCTGGCATCCACGAGGCCGGGCTTCTCGTCGCCGCTCGGGCCGTGCCGGAAGAGCTTCATGGCCGCACTCCTCATCCTTCCCTGAACCGGTCTGCGCCGGACGCCGGGACCATGGCCGGGCCTCGACCCGGGTGCAAGGCCGGCCGCGTCGGCGTGTCGGTCCGCCGGGTGTCGCCGCAGGGCAACAGGACGGCGGAAAAGTGCAGGGTCGGCGACGTTCGGATATATTGTTCCTGTCGCCATCTCGGTGTGACAGCTCGGATCAAGACTGAAAAATCTCAATCATCACGGGCTTTCGCTCGTGAAGGTGCCGTTTACCGCTCCTTATCTACTACTATTCCTCTCGGTGCCGAAAATGGTCGGGGTCATTGCGGTTCCGCACCCGAAACCGGCACCATGCATGGAAGGTCGCCGCATAACGGGTCTCGAACAATCGACGGCGCCCAGCAGAACGAAGGCTTGGGGGAAGAGATGGGCGGGACGGTTCGCGCTGCGATGCTGGCGGCGACGGCGGTGGTCCTCGGCGCCGGGCAGGTGCAGGCGGGGGCGTTCGGGATCCGGGAGCAGAGCACCGAGGCCCAGGGGCTGGCCTTCGCGGGCGCGGCGTCGGGATCGGGCGGCGTCTCGTCGATGTTCTGGAATCCCGCGACAATCACGATGAACCCGGGCTTCGTCGCGGAGCAGAACTTCACCTATATCGGCCTGTCCTCGGAGATCCGGCCCGCGCCGGGCACCAATCCGGGCTTCGCGCGGCTGGGCGGCTCGGGTGAGCTGGGCCAGGGCGCCGTCGTGCCGGCGGGCGCGACCTCGTACCAGCTGAACGACCGCCTGTGGCTCGGCCTCTCGACCGGCGCCCCCTTCGGCCTCGTCACCAAGCCGCGGGACGTGTGGGCCGGCGAGGTCTACGGACGCTCGTCGCGGATCTTCTCGCTGGCGATCAACCCGGTCATCGGCTTCAAGGTCAACGAGTGGCTCTCGATCGCGGCCGGCCCGAACATCGAGTATTTCCGCCTGACCCTGCGACAGGCGCTGCCGATCCCCGGCATCCTGCCGACCTCGTATCCGAGCTCCTTCCTCAAGGGTGAGTCCTGGGGCGCGGGCTTCACCGCCGGCGCCACGCTCACGCCCCGCGACGGGACCGTGCTGGGCATCGGCTACCGCTCGTCGGTGCACCACGACATCGACGGCTCGATCGGCGTCCCGCTCGTCGCCC
This sequence comes from Methylobacterium sp. 275MFSha3.1, assembly GCF_900108435.1. NCBI lineage: Bacteria > Pseudomonadati > Pseudomonadota > Alphaproteobacteria > Hyphomicrobiales > Methylobacteriaceae > Methylobacterium > Methylobacterium sp. 275MFSha3.1. The sequence goes on from NZ_FNWP01000002.1 coordinate 536,188, forward strand.
TGGCGCCGCTGGCCGGACAGGTCCGCGCCAAGCTGAACACGCCCGAGAAGCTGAGCGTCGGCCTGACCCAGGCGGTCTCGCCGGTGGCGCGGGTGAATCTCGGCTTCGAGTGGGACAACTGGTCGAGGCTCGGCACCATCGGCATCGTGTCGAAGACGATCGGCCTGCCGGTGAACAACCTGCCGCTCAACTACAAGGACGGGTTCACCTACGCGGTCGGCGCCGAGTACGACGCGTCGCCGAACCTGACGCTGCGGACCGGCTTCGCCTACGAGACCTCGCCCATCGACTTCCGGAACCGCTCGGTGCGCCTGCCGGACGGCGACCGGTACAACGTCTCGGTCGGCGCCAGCTACCGCTGGAGCCAGCAGCTGACGCTGAACCTCGCCTACTCGCACTTCTTCCTGGACCGCTCGCGGATCCTCGCGGGCATCGGCCGCGACTACAACATCAGCAACATCGCCTTCGCGGGCGTGGTGGATTCCAGCGCCGACATCGTCTCGGTGGGCTTCCGCTACGTCTTCGGCGCGCCGCCGGCCCCGGTCCCGGCGCCGCTCGTGCGGAAGTATTGACGGGCAGCTCCGGTCGTGTCCGTCGCTGCCGCCGTCTTCGCGAGCGGAATGAAGCGATCCAGGGCAGCGCCACGCCGACAGGTGTCGCGCTGCCCCGGGTCACGTCGCTCCGCTCGTGATGTCGGGGCGGCTCCGTGACCATCGGGGCCGATCACCCAATCGATCCGCGTGCGTCGCGCGCCTCAGGCGCGCATCCGCACGTATGTGCCGGGCGCCGGCCCTAAGGATTGCAGCGCGTCGCCGCCCGGCTGCCGGGCCGGCACCCGCTCCGGGGCCTGCGCCTCGATCCACTGGAACCAGTAGGGCCACCACGAGCCCTTGGTCTCGACCGCGGCCCTGATCCAATCCTCGAGCGTCCCCTTCACGGGGCCGCCGGTCCAGTAGCCGTATTTCGGCTTGGACGGCGGGTTGATCACGCCGGCGATGTGGCCGGAGCCGGCGAGGATGAAATCGACCTTCCCGCCGAAGACCTTCGAACCCTCGAAGACCGACAGCGCCGGCGCGATGTGGTCCTCGCGGGTCGCGAGGTTGAAGATCGGCACCTGGACCTTCCTGAGGTCGAGGCGGACGTTGCCGAGCACCATCCGCCCCTGCGCCAGCGTGTTGTCGAGGTAGCAGTTGCGCAGGTAGAACGAGTGGTTGGCTGCCGGCATCCGCGTGGCGTCGGAGTTCCAGTACAGCAGGTCGAAGGCCGAGGGTGCCTTGCCCTTGATGTAGTTGTTCACGACGTAGGGCCAGATCAGGTCGTTCGGCCGGAGCATGTTGAAGGCGTTCGCCATGCGGGCGCCCTCCAGGTAGCCCTGCTCGGCCATGCGCGCCTCGACCTGGCGGATCTGCTCCTCGTCGGCGAAGACCTTCAGGTCGCCCGCGTGGGTGAAGTCGACCTGTGTGGTGAGCAGCGTCGCGCTCTTGATCCGCCGGTTGCCGGTGGCCGCCTGCATGGCGAGCGTCACCGCGAGCAGCGTGCCGCCGACGCAGTAGCCCGCCGCCGTGACCTCGCTCTCACCGGTGGCGACGCCGATCACGTCGATGGCCGCCTCGATCCCCTCGCGCATGTAGGACTCGAAGTCCTTGTCGGCGTGGCGGGAATCGGGATTGACCCAGGAGATGCAGAAGACCGTCAGGCCCTGGTCGACCATCCACTTCAGGAAGCTCTTCTGCGGATTGAGGTCGAGGATGTAGAACTTGTTGATCCAGGGCGGGACCATCAGGAACGGGCGCCGCAGCACGGTCTCGGTGGTGGGCGCGTACTGGATCAGCTCGATCAGGTCGTTGCGGAATACCACCTCGCCGGGGGTGACCGCCATGTTGCGCCCGACCTCGAACCCGCTCGGGTCGGTCTGGCGCACGCGCAGCTGCCCGCCGCCGGCCGCCAGATCCTCCTCGTACATCTTGAGGCCGCGGACGAGATTGGCGCCGTTCTCCTGCAGGGTGTGGCGGATCAGCTCCGGGTTGGTCGGCAGGAAGTTCGAGGGCGACAGCATGCTGGTGACTTGGCGCAGGTAGAACTGCGCCTTGTGACGCGTGTGCGCGTCGAGCCCCTCGGCCTCGTCGACGAGGCTCTCCGCCCAGCGGGTGGCGAGCAGGTAGGCCTGCTTGAGGAAGTCGAAATACGGGTTGGTCGTCCACTCGGCGTGGGCGAAGCGCGCGTCCCGGGGCTCGGGCAGCGCCACCGGATCGGCGGGCTGGCCCTGCAGGCGCAGGTAGGTCGAGCCCCAGAGCGACAGGAACGCCTGCGACAGGCGCGCCTGCGCCTCGGCGCTGCGGTTCGGATCGGCGAGCCAGGTCTCGGCCACCTGACCGAGCACCTTGGCCGCCTCGTTCATCTCGCTGCCGGGTGCGGCCGCCTGGCCCTCGGGCCCGAGGAGGCGGGCGACGTTGCGCCCCATCGCCTCGACGAACTGACCGGCATTGCGGGAAATCGCCTCGAAATCCGGCATCGGGGCGACCGTGCCGTCCGGCATCGCGCCGTTCGAGACCGACTTCGGAGGGGCGGTCCGATCCGGCGCCTGCGGGCTCGTCAAACGTGCCTCCCTGTGCTTCATCTGTTGACCCGATGGCGCGGGCCTCGTTTCCGACAAAATAAGGAGCGAGCCAGAGTTTTCGCCAGCCCGGCTCAGGACGTCGCCGAAACATCCGGCCGATCTTTTCATACGCATGTGACGATGGATCGTGCCATTTTGAACCCCGCTATCCGCCCGCATCGCGCCGGTCCGCTGCGCCGCCTGACGCGCGCGGCCGGCCTGGGCGTGCTGGTCGGCGCGCTCGGGGCCTGCTCGGGCGACGTCGTCCGCTCGCTGGCCTCCGATGCAGGCTACGGGCCGCGGGTCGTCGCGGCCCCGGATTTCGTCACGGACACCCGCAGCAAGGCGCAGCCCGACTTCATGCCGGTGGGCGTCGACGCGCCGAAGCGGCCGGTCCGGGCCAAGTCGGTCACGGGCCAGAAGGCCCTGGAGGCGGAGCTGGAGGGTGCCCGCGGCCGCAACGAGGCCCGGGGGCGGGCCGCCGAGAGCGCCGGGCGGGGCGCGGCCGCCACCGTCAAGCCGGCTCCGGCGGCGTCGCAGTAGCGGCCCTTTTTCAGGGTCGGCGGCGGCCCGCAACTCTGCTAGAGCACGTGGTTCGCCCGACCGGCCCAGACGAGAGACGCCGGATCCGGGACGCGCCGATGGACACGCCCATGACCGACTTCCACCGCATCAAGCGACTGCCGCCCTACGTCTTCGAGCAGGTCAACCGGATCAAGGCTGCCGCCCGCGCGCAGGGCGCCGACATCATCGATCTCGGCATGGGCAACCCGGATCTGGACGCCCCGAAGCACGTCATCGCCAAGCTGTGCGAGACGGCCGGGCGGCCGCGCACGGATCGCTACTCGGCCTCCAAGGGCATCGCCGGCCTGCGCAAGGCCCAGGCGGGCTATTACCAGCGGCGCTTCGGCGTGACCCTGAACCCCGACACCCAGGTGGTGGCGACCCTCGGGTCCAAGGAAGGGTTCGCCAACATGGCCCAGGCGATCACCGCGCCGGGCGACGTCGTGCTGGTGCCGAACCCGAGCTACCCGATCCACGCCTTCGGCTTCCTGATGGCCGGCGGCGTCATCCGCTCCGTGCCGGCCGAGCCGACCCCGGCGATGTTCCCCGCCCTGGAGCGGGCCATGCGCCACTCGATCCCGAAGCCGGTGGCGCTGGTCGTCTGCTACCCGTCGAACCCGACCGCCTACGTGGCGAGCCTCGACTTCTACCGCGACCTCGTGGCCTTCGCGAAGCAGCACGAGCTGATCCTGCTGTCGGACCTCGCCTACGCGGAAGTCTATTTCGACAACAACCCGCCGCCCTCGGTGCTGCAGGTGCCCGGCGCTATCGACTGCACGGTGGAGTTCACCTCGCTGTCGAAGACCTACTCGATGGCCGGCTGGCGGATGGGCTTCGCGGTGGGCAACGAGCGCCTGCTCGCGGCGCTCACCCGGGTGAAATCCTACCTCGATTACGGCGCCTTCACGCCGATCCAGGTCGCCGCGACGGCCGCCCTCAACGGCCCGGACGACTGCATCCACGAGATGCGCAGCATCTACAGGAAGCGTCGCGACGCGCTGGTGGAGTCCTTCGGCAAGGCCGGCTGGACTATCCCGTCGCCCGCCTCGTCGATGTTCGCCTGGGTGCCGATCCCCGAGCGGTACCGGGAACTCGGCAGCCTCGAATTCTCCAAGCTGCTCCTGGAGAAGTCCGACGTGGCGGTCGCGCCCGGCATCGGCTTCGGCGAGTTCGGTGACGAGTACGTCCGCATCGCGCTCGTGGAGAACGAGCAGCGCATCCGGCAGGCGGCGCGCAATATCCGCCGGTTCTTCGACGGCACCGACAAGACGCTGCACAACGTCCTGCCGATGGCCCGGACCGGCTAGACCGGCCCGCGCAAATTGTTGCCGCGGGGCGACAGACGCCGTCAAAGGTGTCGGCGCCCCGCGCCGGCGCTTGTCAGCGCGGGGCGCGATGGCCAGGGTCAGGTGCGGGGGTCTTCCCGCGTCCCGAGTCTCGCATGCGCCGCCTGAACCTCATCGCCGCCCTGCTGCTCGCCGCCGCGGCCTCGGCCTGCGCGCCGAACCCGATCATCGCCCGGGATCCGATCCCCGCGCCGGGTCCGGCGGACGTGTACGCGTGCGACTCGAAGCCGTTGCCGGTCAACGCCTTCACGACCGATTGCCGCCCCGTCCCGGCGAGCCCGCAGGTCGTGCTGCGCGCGCGGGGCTGAACCCGCCCGGAATTTCGGTAACCGGTCGATTCGGACGGGCCGGACAAGCCGCCCGCGATCAGCTAGACTGTAGGCCAGATGCCGGCCCGCCCGGCCCCCTGACGGAGCATCGCGTGAGCACCAAGACCCTGATCGCCGCCGGATTGCTCGCCCTCCTGGCGGGGCAAGGCGCCTCGGCCTCCGACGCCGCCTACCCGCCGGCGCCCTACCAGCCCCGCGCCTTCGTGTTCACCGCCCCGAACGGCCCGACGGTCCTGCAGACCGAGGGCTGCTGCCAGGTGGTGGTGCCGCCGGGCCGGCCCGATCTCGCCCAGCCCGCCGTGCCGGTGGCCGAGGTGATGAACGGCGGCGGCTTCGGCTACACCGGGTTCGACTATTACAACGACCAGATCACCGAGGGGCGGTTCGGCGCGCGCAAGCGGCCGCGGGAGTACGTGATCGCTCCGTCCTACATCGTGCCGCCGCGCTACTGAGCCGCCGGGCGTTCCGGGGCCTCAATCCTTCTGCGGATCGTGGCCCCAGTTCATCAGCGACATCCGCCACGGGGAGTCGGGGTCCTTCCGGGCCTCGCCGCCCTGCTTGAGATGGCGGTGGACGTAGCCCACGACCTTGCGCATGGCGGCGTAGTCGTCGTCCGTCAGGTCGGCCTTCTTGGTGTCCTTGATCGCCAGGATCCGCCGGCCCATCTCGTGCCCGGTCGACTCGCCGCCGTCCTTCTTCTGGCCGACCTCCCGGCTCGCCGCGCTGTCGAGGTGCTTCCTCAGCGCCGCCGGCGCCATGTTGACGGCCTCGTTGAAGTCCTTCCACGTCGCCGCGTGATCGTCCGCCATCCGCCTGCCTCCCGGGCCGTGTCGCTCGTCCCCGACAACGCGCCCGAGGCTCGCCGGCTCGCCGCCATTCCTGCGGTCGGGCGCCGCACGGGCGACGGGCGACGCGACGGGCGACGTGGCGGGCGACGTGGCGGGGAAGCGTTTACAGGCCGGGTCCCGGGGGGTATCACCCCGACCCGACGAGCTTCCATTCTCTCCCCACACCCCATTCCCGAAAAGCCAGATGCGCGCCGAGATCGAGCAAGCCTCGGATGCCGCCAAGCAGTCTATAGGGCTGCTGAGGAGGCATCTTTGACTGGGATACAGTCGATAAACGCCTCGCGGAGCTGAACGCGGCTTCCGAGGACCCCGACCTCTGGAACGACGCCGAGGCCGCCCAGAAGGTCATGCGCGAGCGGCAGCAGCTCGACGAGGCCGTCACGGCGATCAAGAAGCTCGAGCGCGACCTCGAGGACGGCGCCACGCTGATCGAGCTCGGCGAGATGGAGGGTGACGAATCCTCGATCCGCGAGGGCGAGGCGGCGATCCTCGCCGTCGAGAAGGAGGCCGCGAGCCGGCAGGTCGAGACGCTTCTGTCGGGCGAGGCCGACGGCTTCGACACCTATCTCGAGGTCCACGCCGGGGCCGGCGGCACCGAGAGCCAGGACTGGGCCAACATGCTCCAGCGCATGTACGCCCGCTGGGCCGAGCGCCGGAAGTACAAGGTCGAGGTCGTCGAGATGACCGACGGCGAGGAGGCCGGGATCAAGGGCGCCACGCTCCTGATCAAGGGCCACAACGCCTACGGCTGGCTCAAGACCGAGTCCGGCGTGCACCGGCTCGTGCGGATCTCGCCCTACGATTCCAGCGCCCGGCGGCACACCAGCTTCGCCAGCGTCTGGGTCTACCCGGTGATCGACGACCGGATCGAGATCGAGATCAAGGAATCCGACTGCCGGATCGACACCTACCGGTCGTCCGGTGCCGGCGGCCAGCACGTCAACACCACCGACTCGGCGGTGCGCATCACCCACAACCCCACCGGGATCGTGGTCGCGTGCCAGCAGGAGCGCTCCCAGCACAAGAACCGGGCGACCGCCTGGAACATGCTGCGCGCCCGGCTCTACGAGGCGGAGCTGAAGAAGCGCGAGGAGAAGGCCAACGCCGAGGCCGCCTCCAAGACCGATATCGGCTGGGGCCACCAGATCCGGTCCTACGTGCTGCAGCCGTACCAGCTGGTGAAGGACCTGCGCACCGGCACCCAGTCCACCGATCCGGACGAGGTGCTCGACGGCGACATCGACCCGTTCATGGAGGCGTCGCTCGCCCAGCGGGTCTACGGCGGCGGCGAGGCGGTCGAGGATATCGACTGAGGCGGCGTGAGCTGCCTCCCCGTCATCACGAGCGCAGCGAAGTGACCCAGGGCGGCACGCGATCGATCAGCGTGGCGCGACCCTGGATCGCTTCGCTCCGCTCGCAATGACGGCGGTGCTGACAGAGAGCGCCGTTGAGGCCGCCGAAGGATGAGCGCCGGCGGCGCCCATCCTCCCACGCCTCTCAATACCCCAGCGCCGCCCCGTCCTTGCGCGGGTCGGATCCGGCCGCCAGCGTGCCGGCCTTGCGGTCGATCCAGATGACCTGCCCCCCGCCGAGCGGCAGCGGCGCGCGGATCGCCGGGTGGCCGCGCTCGACCAGCCCCGCCATCACGGCGTCGGAGATCCCGCCCTCGACCTCCAGGCTGCCGCCGTAGGCGAAGCTGCGCGGGGCATCGAGGGCCTCCTGCACGTCGAGGCCCCGGTCGAGGAGACCGGAGAGCAGCTCGACATGGCCCATGGCCTGGTAATGGCCGCCCATGACGCCGAACGGCGCGACGGCCTGCCCGTCCTTCATCAGCATGCCGGGGATGATCGTGTGCATCGGCCGCTTGCCCGGGCCGACGCTGTTCGGGTGGCCGCCTTCCGTGCGGAACGACAGGCCGCGATTGTGCAGCAGCACGCCGCTCTCGGGCGCCAGGATGCCGGAGCCGAAACCCTGGAAGATCGAGTTGATCAGCGACAGCGCGTTGCCGTCCCGGTCGACCACGCAGAGGTAGACCGTGTCCTTATGGGCGCGGCCCTCGGCCATCTCGCGGGCGATCTCGGGATAGATCTCCGGCTCGCGGGCCCGGCCCATGTCGATCGCGCCGTGGGCGGCGGCCTTCCAGGCGTCGGAGAGCAGGTGCTCGACCGGCACGTTGGCGAGGGCCGCATCGCCGAACAGCACGTCGCGGTGATGGTAGCCCTGCTTGCAGACCTCGGCGAAGAGGTGGAGCCGGTCGAGGTCGGAGAGCGCGCCGACGTCGTAGTGCGACAGCACGTTCAGCATCATCAGCGCCGCCAGACCCTGGCCGGCGGGCGGGCACTCGTAGACGTCGTAGCCACGGTAGCGGGTCGAGACCGGCGCGACCACGTCGGGCCGCGCGGCCGCGAAGTCATCCAGCGTGTGCAGGCCGCCGAGGGCGTTCAGCCGGCTCACCATGTCCTCGGCGACGGGGCCCTCGTAGAAGGCGCGCGCCCCCGCCTCGGCGATCGCCCGGAGCGTCGCCGCGAGCTTCGGCAAGCGGACGACGCTGCCGATCGCCGGCACCTCTCCGCCGGCCAGGTAGGTCGCGGCGGCGTGGGGATCGGCGGCGACGCGCTCGGCGCCGCGCAGCCAGTCCCAGCCGACCCGCTGCTGGACGACGAACCCGTCCTCCGCGTAGCGGATCGCCGGCTGGAGCAGCTCGCCCAGCGACCGGGTGCCGTGCTCGCGCACCAGCAGATCCCAGGCCGCGACCGCGCCCGGCACCGTCACGGCGTGGGGGGAGGTGGGCGTGATCGCGACGCCGTGCTCGGCGTACCAGTCGGGCGTCGCGGCGGCGGGCGCGCGGCCCGAGCCATCGAGGGCGATGGGCTTGGTGGCGCCCGCGGGGGCGTAGAGCGCGAAGCAGTCGCCGCCGATCCCGGTCATCAGCGGGTCGACCACGCACTGCACGGCCACCGCCGCGATACCGGCATCGACGGCATTGCCGCCCGCGCGCAACACCTCGATGGCGGCGAGCGTCGAGAGCGGGTGCGAGGTCGCGACCGCGGCGTTGGCGGCGTAGACCGGGGATCGGCCGGGGGCGGAGAAGTCTCTCACGGGATGTCCTGCTCTGCTGGGCGACTTAAAGAATCACCGCTTGATGCATATCGCCACCTCGGGATGAGGCGGTGACGGAGATGACGGCGCGGCCTCGTCCATGACGGATGGCTTCGTCGCCTCGTCTTTGCGAGCGCAGCGAAGCAATCCAGTCGCCGCAACGCTGGGCAACCTCGCGCTGCCCTGGGTCACTTCGCTGCGCTCGTGATGACCGCGGAGGCCGGGCTGACCGGTTGTTCCGATCGAGGATCGCCTGGACGATCACGCGTGCTGCCCTCTCGGCAGCGCCACCCAGTGCCCCGGCGCCACCTCGGTGAGCGGCCCGTCGGGCGGCTGATCGTGGCCGGCGAGGTCCCGCGCGGCGAGGCGGGCGCGCTCCTCGGCCGGGTGCGGCACCGGCACCGCGGCGAGCAGGCGGCGCGTGTAGGGGTGGCGCGGATCCTCGTAGAGCGCGTCGGCCTCGGCGAGCTCGACGATCCGCCCGCGCCAGAGCACCGCGACCCGGTGGCAGAGGTAGCGCACCATGCGCAGGTCGTGCGAGATGAACAGGTAGGACAGGCCCATCTCGTCCTGCAGGTCCTGCAGCAGGTTCACCACCTGCGCCTGGATCGAGACGTCGAGCGCCGCGATCGGCTCGTCGGCGACGATGAAGCTGGGCTTCAGGGCGATCGCCCGGGCGATGCAGATGCGCTGGCGCTGGCCGCCCGAGAACTGGTGCGGGTAGCGGCCCATGAAGCGTGGATCGAGCCCGACCCGCTGGAACAGGGCGGCAACCGCCTCCCGCCGCTCCGGGCCGCGCATGTCCCGCCGATGCAGCTTGAATGCCTCCGCGACGTACTCGCCGGCGCTCATCCGCGGGTTGAGGGCCGCGTAGGGATCCTGGAACACGGTCTGGATCCGCGCGCGCATCTTGCGCATGGCGCCCGCCGAGAGCTTGGCGAGGTCGGTGCCCTCGAAGGCGATCGTGCCCGAGGTCGGCGGGTTGAGCATGGTCACGGCCCGGCCGATGGTGGATTTGCCGGAGCCGGACTCGCCCACGAGGCCCAGGGTCTCGCCGGGGCGGATATCGAAGCTCACGCCCTCGACGGCGCGGAACACCGCGCCCTTGCCGCCCCACCAGGAGCGGAGGGGATAATGCTTGGACAGGTCGCGCACCGAGACGACCGGCTGCTGCGACGCGTTCATCGCGCGGCCTCCTCACCCAAGAGCTTCGGCAGGTCGTACCAGGCGGCGACGAGGTGGCCCGGAGCGGCGCCGGGTGCCTGCGCCAGGGGCGGCATCTCGGCCCGGCAGCGCGGCGTTGCGTAGGCGTTGCGCGGCGCGAACGGGTCGCCCGGCGGGAGATGGCGCATGTCCGGCGGCGCGCCCTCGATCTGGTGGAGGCGCCGCCGCCCGGCACGGCCGCCGGAGAGATCCGGCAGGGACCGCAGCAGGCCGAGCGTGTAGGCGTTACGGGGATCGGCGAAGATGTCGTCGACCGGGCCGCGCTCCAGGATCCGGCCGGCATACATCACCTGCACGGTGTCGCTGATGCCCGCCACCACGCCGAGATCGTGGGTGATCCAGATGATCGCCATGCCGAGCTCACGCTTCAGCTCCTGCACCAGGGCGACGATCTCGGCCTGGACGGTGACGTCGAGCGCCGTGGTCGCCTCGTCGGCGATCAGAAGCTTCGGCCGGCAGCTCAGGCCGATCGCGATCATCACGCGCTGGCGCTGGCCGCCGGAGAACTCGTGCGGGTACTGGTCGAGGCGCGCGGCCGCGTTCGGGATGCGCACGAGGTCGAGCAGCTCCCGGGCCCGGGCGCGGGCCGCGCGGGCGTCGAGGCCGAGATGGATGCGCAGCGGCTCGACGATCTGCGCCGCCACGGTCATGCCGGGGTTGAGCGAGCTCATCAGGTCCTGGAACACGAAGCCGATCGCGCCGCCGCGGATCTTGCGCAGGTCCCGCTCCTTCAGGGCGAGGAGGTCGCGTCCCTCGAACAGCACCTGCCCGCCGGTGATGCGGCCGGGCGGGCGCGGGATCAGGCCCAGCATGGCCAGCACGTGCACGCTCTTGCCGGAGCCGGACTCGCCGACGATCCCCAGCGTCTCGCCCTCGTGCAGGGTGTAGGACACGCCGTTGACCGCGTGGACCGCGCCGCCGTCGGTGTCGAAGGCGACCGCGAGGTCGCGGACGTCGAGGAGGGGCTTCGTCATCGCGGCCGTCATGTGCGCTGCCTCGGATCGAGGGCGTCCCGCAGGCCGTCGCCGAACAGGTTGAAGGCGAGTACCGCGAGGAAGATCGACAGGCCGGGCCAGATCGCCATCCAGGGCGCCTCGTCCATGAAGTTCTTGGCGGTGTTGAGCATCGCCCCCCAGGACGGCTCGGGCGGCTGCTGACCGAGGCCGAGGAACGACAGGCTCGCCTCCGCGATGATCGCGGCCGCGATGGTCAGCGTCGCCTGCACGAGGATCGCCGGGACGATGTTGGGCAAGATGTGGACCCGGGCGATCCGCCAGGGTGGGTTGCCCATGGCGCGCGCGGCCTCGACGAACTCCTCCGCCGCCACGGCGCGCACCTGCGCCCGGGTCAGCCGGATGAAGGTCGAGGTCGCCGAGAGGCCGATCGCGATCATCGCGTTGACGAGGCTCGGGCCCAGGAAGGCGGCGAGCGCGATCGCCAGGATCAGGAACGGTATCGCCAGCAGCGCGTCGGTGAGCCGGGAGATCGCGCCGTCGATCCAGCCACCCGCGTAGCCGGCGAGCAATCCCAGGGGCAGGCCGAGGGACACCGCCAGCGCCACCGAGACGAGGCCGGCGCCGAGCGAGGCCCGGGTGCCGAAGATGATCCGCGAGAGCACGTCGCGCCCGACCTCGTCGCCGCCGAACGGGTGCGCGAGGCTCGGGGGCCCGCGGACGTTGCCCCAGTCGGTGGCTGTCGGGTCGTAGGGAGCGATCCAGGGCGCGAACACCGCCATCAGCACCAGCAGGCCGACGATGACGAGGCCCACGACCGCGCTCCGGCGCGCGCGCAGGCGTCGCCAGAAGGCCGCGAGGGTGCCGGGCTCCTGGATGAGCCCGTTGGTGGGGGCGCCGGACGGGGCGGCCTCCAGGCCGACCGCCTCGGCGCGGGCGATCTCGCTGCCGGTGCTCATGCCCGCCTCAGCTTCGGGTTCACGGCCGCCGCGAGCAGGTCGGCGGCGAGGTTCAGGGCGATGTAGGTGGCGGCCGTGCAGATCACGACGCCCTGCACGGTGGCGAAGTCCCGGTTGAACACCGCATCGACCATCAGCTTGCCGAAGCCCGGCACGGAGAAGACCTGCTCGGTGAGCACCGCTCCGGAGAGGAGCTGGCCGAATTCCAGCGCCCCCAGGGTGATGATCGGGATCGCGGCGTTGGGCAGGGCGTGCCGCAGAGTGACCCGCAGCGGCGAGACGCCCTTGGCGCGCGCGGTGCGGACGTAGTCGGAGCCCAGCACGCCGAGCATCGCCGCGCGGGTGTGGCGCATCATCACCGCCGCGATGGCGTTGCCGAGCACGAAAGCCGGCATCGCCATGGCGGCGAGGTTCTCCGACAGGCTCTCGAAGGGCGAGACGTAGCCCGAGGCCGGCAGCCAGCCGAGCTCCACCGAGAACAGCAGGATCAGCAGGATCCCGAGCCAGAAATTCGGCACCGACAGGCCCCAGAGGGCCACGCCGTTCGCGATCGTGTCGGCGGCCTGCCCGCGCTTGACCGCCGAGAGCACGCCCATCGGCACGCCGATGGCCAGCGCCACCAGCATGGCGAGGCAGGCGAGTTCGAGCGTCACCGGCAGCTTCTCGACGATCAGCTCGGAGACCGGCTTCTGCAGCCGGATCGACTCGCCGAGATCCCCCCGCAGCACGCCGCCGGCCCAGTAGGCGTAGCGCACCGGCAGGGGCTCATCGAGGTGGTATTTTTCCCGGATGAACGCGATCACCTGCGGGTCGCGCTCCTCGCCGGTGAGCGCCGTGGCGACGTCGCCCGGCAGCAATTGCTGCAGGGCGAAGATGATCATCGAGGCGAGGATCAAGGTCGGGACCGCCAGGGCAAGGCGCCGTGCCAGAAACCGCAGCATCAGTTCAGCTTCAGCCCGGTGAAGCGCACGAGCCCGTCCGGGTAGGGCACGAAACCCGTGATCTTCTGGCTGTAGGCCCAGAGCAGCTTGCGGTGCAGGATGTAGATGCCCGGCCGGTCCTTCAGGACCTGATCGGCCAGGGCCTTCCAGGCGGCCTTGCGCTTGGCCGGATCCACCGTCCCGCGCTCCGCCTGGAGGGCCGCGTCGGCTTCCGGGCTGCAGTACTTGGGATAGTTCAGCGCCGCCTTGCAGGCCAGGAAGCTGAACGTGTTGCCGTCCGGGTCCGAGCGGCCGCTCCACGAATAGAGCTGCGCCTCGTAGTTGCCCTTGTCGGCGGCATCGAGCGCGGTCGTGAAGTCCACGGCCTGGATCTTCACGTCGAAGCCGGCCTCCTTGGTCATCGCTTGGATCACCTGGCCGACCTGTGGCGACTCGCTGTTGGCGTAGACGGTCAGCGTGATCTGCGGGTTCGGCTTCCCGGCCTCGGCCAGCAGCGCCTTGGCCTTGGCGACGTCCCGCTTCGGGATCGGGTACTCGGCGACGTAGTTCGGGTTCTTCGGGTTGACCCACTGGTTCCCGGCCAGGAACTCGCCGTTGTAGACCACCTGATTGATGGCGTTGCGGTCGATGGCCGCCTCGAACGCGGCGCGCACCTTCGGGTCGGAGACCGGCGAACCGGCCTTGTGGGGGTTGAACAGGATCTCCTGGAAGCCGAGTTCGGTGGTCGAGTCGAGCTTCAGCTTGGCGTCACGCTTCACCTGCGCCACGTCGGTGGGGGCGAGGCGCTCCAAGAGGTCGAGCTGACCCGCGCGGAGGTTGGTGAGCCGCACGGTGGCGTCAGGGATCGGCCGGAACTCGATCCGTTGGATGTGGATCGCGTCCTTGTTCCAGTAGTCGGGGAAGCGCTCGACCACGATCCGGTCCTGCGGCACCCGCTCGACGAACTTGTACGGACCGGCGCAGACCGGCGCGGAGGCGAATTTGTCGCCGAGCCGCTCGGCGGCCTTGGGCGAGACCATCATGCCGGCCCGGTCGGTGAACTGCGCCAGCAGCGGCGCGAACGGCTGCTTCAGGTTGATGCGGAAGGTCAGGTCGTCGACCACGTCCACGGAGTCGATCGGCGCGATCTCCGAGCGGCGCTGCGAGCCCGGCATCTTCATGTGCCGCTCGATCGAGAACTTGGCGGCGGCGGCGTCGAGCTTCTCGCCGTCGTGGAACAGCACGCCCGGACGCAGGTGCATGGTCAGCGCCTTCTCGTCGGGCGACAGCTCCCAGGAGGTGGCGAGCTGCGGCACCGGCTTCAGGTCCGGGCCGATATCCACGAGCTTGTCGCAGAGCGCGGCGAACACCATCCGGCTCGCGAAGGTCCGGGCGAGCGTCGGGTCGAGGGCGTCCGGATCCTCCATCATGCCGTAGCGCAGGGTCTGCGCGGCGGCGGGCCCGGTGAGGGCGAGCCCGGCGAGGAGACAGGCGGCGTAACGCAACATGAGACCGATCCGGGTGGAGGCGGGAGAAGCGGAGCGGACCGGCCGGTCCGTTCCGGAGGCGGCCGGCAGTGTTGCGCGGCCGTTTGGCATGCACAATCCCAGGCAGCATCCATGCCATACAATCAGGATGCATCTTTTATTCAATCCGCGCCGCGAGCCTCTGAGGCCGCCGTTTCGAGCCGGCCGGCGGCGTTCGATGACGGCGCGACCGCGCCAAGGTCGAGATCGGCCTTCGAACAGCTTCGTGAGCGCCGGATCTGAGGTGCGACTTAGATCGGGATAAGTCCAATTTTACGCATTGCTTGAACAGGCCAGAAGAAACTTCGGCCCCAGAAGGTCGCCGATGTATTCTTTATGATGATGCGGGTGTGATGGTCCGGCGGCACATCGTCATGTTGCCCGCGTTGTGCTGGAACCAGCGGCGTCGCGATTTCTACGCCGTGACCGCCGACGTCTCGACCGAGGGCATCCGGTTCCGCTCCTCGTCGCTCCTGGTGCCGGGTGAGCATCTCACCTGCAGCATCCGCCATATCGGCACGCTCGAGGCCCGCATCGCCCGCGTCGCCGGTCAGGAGTTCGTTGTCTGTGTCCGTGGCGGGCGCGCGACCCTCACTGACGTTGCCCGTCAGTTCGTGACGCTGGCAAAGGCCCAGGACCTGCAACCCGAACCGATCCGCGCGCACCGTCGGATCGTGCCGAAGCAGAAGATCGTCCAGATCACCACCGCTTCGGGCGAGGCCCTCCAGGGACACGTCCTCAACGTTTCGGCCTCCGGCGTCGCCCTGCTCGTCGACCACGCGCTGGAGATCGGGGCGATGATCCGGGTCGGGCGAAAGACCGCCACCGTGATGCGCCACTTCACCCACGGTGTCGGAGCCGCCTTCTCGGAGCCGTTCGCGCCGTCCGCGGTCCACGAGGCGATGTCGCTCTGAGGGCCGCCCGCGGATCCCGGCGCCGCCGCGGAGCGGCGATCATCGGCCACCCGCCCCTCGCAGAGGCGGCGGAAGGGCGCTACAACTTCGCGGGTCCAGCGAAGGATCACCGATGAAGCGACCGCTCTCCGCCCGTTCCGCCACATCCCTGGCGCTCCTGCCGGCCGCACTCGTCCTGCTGCCCCAGGCGGCCTTCGCCCATCCGGGGCACGGCACCGCGACGGGCGCGGAGGCGGGGTTCCTCCATCCGCTCCTGGGCGCCGACCATGTTCTCGCGATGGTCGCGGTCGGCCTCCTCGCCAGCCTGCGCGGCGGACGGGCGCTCTGGGCGCTGCCCCTGTCGTTCCTGGGGTTGATGAGTGTGGGGGCGGGGCTGGGCATGGCCGGCGCGGTGCTGCCGCATGTCGAGCTCGGGATCGCGCTGTCCATCGTCGTGTTCGGCCTCGCCGCCATCGTCGGCCTGCGCGCGCCGGTGGCCCTGCTGGCTGCCCTGGTCGGCGTCTTCGCGGTGTTTCACGGCTACGCCCACGGTGCCGAGATGCCCGAGACCGCCTCCGGCCTGTCCTTCGGCCTCGGGTTCCTCGCGGCCACCGCGCTCCTGCACGCCGCGGGGATCGGACTCGGCGCCGCGGCGTCGCGGATCGGAGCGACGCGGGCCGCCCCGGCCCTCGGTGCCGGCCTCGCCGCGGCCGGTCTCGCGCTGCTGGCGCTCCCCGCCTGAGCGCCGTACCCGACCCGCTCCGGAGACCCGCCCGGGCCGCGGGCGCGGCGCCCCGGCTGAGCATCCGCATCGATCTCGGGCCGGGGCACCGCCTCGGCCCCGGCAAGGTGCGGCTCCTAGAGATGATCGCCGAGCACGGTTCCATCGCGGGCGCCGGCCGCGCGCTGGGCATGTCGTACCGCCGGGCCTGGCTGCTGGTCGAGGCGATGAACACCGGCTTCGGCCGCCCCGTGGTCGAGGCGCAGACCGGTGGCCGGGCCGGCGGGGGCGCGCGCCTCTCGGCCTTCGGCACCGACGTGGTGCGGCGCTACCGGGCCGTCGAGGCGGCCGCGGAGGCTGCGGCCGCGCCGTTCCTGATCTGCCTGGGACAGGCCGGGGACGCGTAACCGGGCCGGGCACGGGCGCGAACCCGGATGCGATGTCACAGGCCCTCGTGGGCTGACGTCCCATCATCCCGCCCCACGTCCAGCCGGTCGCGACAATCCCGGCACCAGGAAGAGAACCCCCATGGCAAAACTCACGACGCTCGCCCTGATGAGCCTGCTGGCCGTCACCACCAGTGCGCAGGCGGCGCCGAAGGTCGAGCGCCTGCGCGGGACCGTCGAGGCGGTCGCGGGCGGCGGCTTCACGCTGAAGACACGGGACGGAGCGTCGGAGACCGTGGCGCTCGCCCCCGACGCCAAGGTTTCCTGGGTGGTCCCGTCGAGTCTCGACGCGATCAGGGACGGGGTCTTCATCGGCACGGCCACGAAGGGCGAGCCGCCGGTGGCCCTGGAGGTGGTGCTGTTTCCCGAGGCGATGCGCGGCACCGGCGAGGGGCACTACGACTGGGACATGATCCCCGACCACACGGCGGGCGGGGCGCCGGTGCGGAGCGCCATGACCAACGGAACCGTGAAGGCGGACGTGCGCTCGACCGCTCCCGACGCGCCCCGCGTGAAGAGCGCGATGACCAACGGGACGGTCAAGGCGAGCCGCGGCGGGGCGGAGCGGACCCTCACGGTCGATTACGGTCAGGGCCAGTCGCTGCAGATCCTGGTGCCGCCGCAGGCGCCGGTCGTCAGCTTCGAGCCCGCCAGCGCCGCGGCCGTGGCGCCCGGCGCCAAGGTCTTCGTGATCGCCGCGCGCGGGGACGACGGCCGCATCACAGCGCGGCGCGTCGCCGTCGGAAAGGACGGGCTGACGCCGCCCATGTGAGGCGCCCGTCCGGCGCCGGCGAATCGGCTGGGATGGCGTGAGCCGCCCGGTCCCGGGTCGGGGCCGGGCGAAAGGCTGCCCGTCGGCGCGGCAGCTCAGCCGCTCAGGACAGCATTCGTGCACATTCGGCGGACCGTTGCCGACTAAAGCGCCCCGAGAATGTTGCCAGGCCGCAACATCGCGCTGGAACTGCCAAGGCAGCCGCGAATCCTCGTTGCTCGCGGAAACCCGTTCGCACATGGTGATCGTGCACGGGGGCATCGCCAAGCGAGAGCCCGCAGGAGCCTGCCACCTAAGACGCAGGCCAAACCTACAGAACGTGCGGCTAGACCCGGATAACCGGGCAGGTCCGCATCATTGGGTCTCGAAGCTTTGGAGATGTCTATGAAGCTCTTGAAGAGCTCATTGCTCGGGTCTGCTGCTGCGTTCGCGGCGGTAGGCGCAGCCCACGCCGCCGACCTCCCGGTCAAGAAGGCGGTCCCGATCGAGTACGTTCGCGTCTGCGGCGCCTACGGCGCCGGCTTCTTCTACATCCCCGGCACCGACACCTGCCTGCGTCTCTCCGGCCGCGCCCGGTTCGAGGGCGGCTACATGACCAGCTACTCGCGGCAGGGTAGCAACGGCGACACGTCGGGCTACCAGGGCCGGATGCGCATCAACCTCGATGCCCGCACCCAGACCGCCTACGGCACCCTGCGCGCCTTCGTCCGCCTCGATGCCGGCTCCCGCACCGGCTACTCCGGCGTCGGCACCTCCGGCACCCAGCAGCGCATCGGCCAGGCCTTCCCGGGCCTCGGCATCGACCAGTTCGGCCGCGCCCAGCAGTTCGTGAACGTCGACAAGGCCTTCATCCAGTTCGCCGGCATGACCGCCGGTCGCGCCTCGTCGTTCTTCGACTTCTACGCCCACGACTTCGAGTTCGCCGGCGCCACGCTCGGCTCCGACATCGCCTCGACCAACCTGCTCGCCTACACGGCCACGCTCGGCAACGGCCTGTCTGCCACGATCTCGGCCGAAGACCCGGTCTTCCGCCGCAGCGTGATCTTCTCGCAGACCAACAACCCGGCCGGCGTGACGAACAACGCCAACATCGCCAACTTCGCGCAGACGAACGCGCCGGCCGAGGTGTTCATCGGCTACACCAACGGCGTGCCGACCCGGTACAGCTTCGTCGACGTGATCCAGCGCTCGCGCATGCCCGACTTCGTCGGCGCCCTGCGCCTCGACCAGGCCTGGGGTTCGGCTCAGGTCTCGGCCGCCGTCCACGAGCTGAACGTCGGCAACGTGGCCAACGGCGCCGGCACCGGCACCGGTTCGAACATCAGCATCCCGCACGCCAGCAACTCGTACGGCTGGGCGGTGCAGGGCGGCCTGAAGATCAACACGCCGTTCATCGCGCCGGGCGACGCCCTCTACCTGCAGGGCGCCTACGGCTCCGGTGCCCAGATGTACACAGGCTACTGCGCGTTCAGCGGCTGCTACTCGCAGAACCCGGCGACCATCCAGGGGCAGAAGTTCGCGCAGTACATCAACGACGCGACGCTCAACCCGTTCACGGGTCAGCTGGAGCAGTCGACGAGCTTCACCGCGACGGCCTCGTACCTCCACTACTGGTCGCCGGAGTGGCGCTCGGCCTTCTTCGGGTCGTACGGTGAGATGAGCTACGGCAGCGGCGCTCGTCTGGCCCAGGGCGCGGCCTTCGCGCTGGCGAACAACACCGGTGGCAACTCCTTCGGCGTGAACGGCGTCGGCGTGCCGGGCAGCCGGTTCTACCAGCTCAGCGAGGCCCTGCGCGACACCTACCAGTTCGTGGCGGGCGGCAGCATCATCTGGTCGCCGGTCAAGGACCTCGATATCGGCGTCGAGGGCTTCTACACCCAGATCGGCGTCAAGAACGGCCGCGTGATCGACCGCGACAAGAGCCCGACGGCCTACGCGAACGTCGCCGGCATCAACAACGGCACCTTCGTGCCGCGGACCACGACGGCGGACAGCGTCTCCACCTTCCGCTTCCGCGTCCAGCGCGACTTCTAAGCCACTCCACCGGTGCCGGGGCCTCGGCCTCCACGCCGGTCCCCGTGCTTTAGGAACCTCAAGGCTCGGCTTCGGCCGGGCCTTTTTCGTTGTGCCGGGCCGCCCTGGATCCGTAACGCCTCCGGCCGCCAGCGCGCGGTCGGCCACGCGACCCGGTGCGTTCCGCGCCGCGATCCCGCCCGCTCCCGGCCGGTCCGGTGACCGACCCATGATAGGGTCCGGCGATGCGCCGCCCCGCGCGCAGGGCGCCGCCAGTGCGCGCCATCGTTCGTTCGGACCCGCTTTCCGGGCGCGCGCCGCGTCCATCGAGCCGGGCAAACGCCGCCGCGCCGTGCGACACGTGCCGTCCCGCAAATGAGCCGAGCCTCCGGCCGACGCGTCGGACGGGCAGGACTCGCGCGTCGAATCGCTCGCCGGCGACCGCGTGCCGTTCGCGGGGCACCGAGGCGGTTCTGCCTGCATCCGCCACGCCTGTCCGGTCTGAGACGGCCCGCGCGACAGCTCCGAGTCGACTTCCGGGCCATCGCCTCTCGATTGGTGCTGGTCGTTCGAACAAGCCGGCTTTAGCAATATCTCATCCGTGCATCTAAGCTGATAATATATAGATATACTGAGTAATTATCTCCGATTTTGCATTATTGGATAACATTTTGTTGCGGATGCGCAACGTTCATCTGCAGGATTGAATATAAATCTGAATCTTTGTTGCGCGCGGTGGGGCCGCTGCACATCGTCGCCGGGCAAATGGGCCTCAAAACCGCCGTGGCGAGCGAGAACATGCCAATGATCTGCGAATAAATCGTGGATTATATTTGGCGTGTCCGGTCTTGCTCATCCGTTTGCGAGAATTGAGCTTCAAATTCCGGAGACATCGATGACATTACTGAGATCATCGCTGCTGGCGACTGCCGCCGCGTTCGCGACAATGGGCGCCGCGCACGCCGCCGACCTGCCGGTCAAGAAGGCTGTCCCGGTCGAGTACGTCCGCGTCTGCGGCGCGTACGGCGCCGGCTTCTTCTACATCCCCGGCACCGACACCTGCCTGCGCATCTCGGGCCGCGCCCGGTACGAGGGCGGGTACATGACGGCGTCGACGCGGCAGGCCGGCACCAACGCCGGCGACAGCGCGGGCTATCAGGCGCGTCTGCGCATCAACCTCGATGCCCGCACGCAGACCGCTTACGGCACCCTGCGTGCCTTCGTCCGCCTCGATGCGGGATCCCGCACCGGCTACGCGCGCTCGGGGACGCAGGCGCGCATCGGGCAGGCCTACGACGCCACCGGCGTCGACCAGGCCGGGCATGCGCAGCAGTTCATGAACGTCGACAAGGCGTTCATCCAGTTCGCCGGCCTGACCGCCGGTCGCGCCTCGTCGTTCTTCGACTTCTACGCCCACGACTTCGAGATCTACGGCGCGACCGCGGGCTCGGACGTCTCCTCCACCAACCTCCTCGCCTACACGGTGACGGCCGGCGCCGGGCTGTCGGCCACGCTGTCGGTCGAGGACCCGGTCTTCCGGCGCAGCCCGATCTACGCGCCGGCCGGCACTGCGTCGCCGGTCAGCCCGGTCTTCGTCGGCTACTTCAGAGGCGCACCGATCGGGGTCAGCGGCGTCGACAGCATCCAGCGCGAGCGGCTGCCCGATGTCGTCGGCGTCCTGCGCGTCGATCAGGGCTGGGGCTCGGCGCAGCTCTCCGCCGCGGTTCACGAGCTGAACGTCGGCAACATCGCGGCGACGCCCGCGGCGGGCGCCAATGTCAGCGTCGCGCACACCAGGAGCGTCGAGGGCTGGGCGGTGCAAGGCGGCCTGAAGATCAACGCCCCCTTCGTCGCGCCGGGGGACGCCCTCTATCTCCAGAGCGCCTACGCCGACGGCGCGCAGATGTATACGGGATACTGCGCCTTCACCGGCTGCTACACGCAGCTCAACAACGGCTTCCAGGGCCAGAAGATCTACCAGAGCTTCTCGGACGCGACGATCAACCCCTTCACCGGCCAGTTGCAGACATCGCAATCCTTCTCGGCGGTCGCGTCGTTCCTGCATTACTGGACGCCGGAATGGCGCTCGGCGGTCTTCAGCGCCTACGGAGAGCAGGACTTCTCCCGCAACGCGCGCCTCGCCCAGGGCGCGCTCTACAACGTCCTGAGCTTCAACGGCGCCGCCAATCTCGGCTCCAACGCGGTCGGCGCGCCCGGAACCCGCTTCTACCAGTTGAGCCAAGCGCTGCGCGACACCTATCAGTTCGTCGCGGGCGGCAGCATCATCTGGTCGCCCGTGCGCGACCTCGATATCGGCGTCGAGGCCTTCTACACCCAGATCGGCGTGAAGCACGGCCGCGCGATCGACTCCGACAAGAGTCCCACCGCCTACGCCAACGTCGCCGGCATCAACAGCGGCACGTTCGTCCCGCGCACCGTGACGCAGGACTCGGTCTCGCAGGTCCGCTTCCGCGTCCAGCGCGACTTCTGATCGACGATCCCGGCGGCGGGGCCTCGGTCCCGTCGCCTGTCCCCGTCCGATGCCGTCATGGCCCGGTCGGCCGCGTGGCCAATTCTCTGCGCTGTGATCACGACGGAGACGGGATCTTAATCCCGGCCGACGGGACAGGTCGCGTCCTTTGTTCCGTGGATCGCGTTGCCGCCCTTCATCCGCGCTGATACGCCGGATGTCACTTTATTGCCGCCGATCGTGCGCGATCCGATGGATCGTGGCCCGGCGCGCGGTCGCGAGGGCGCGGCGAAGCGGCCCGCGAGCGGTCAGAGATCCGGGGGGACGCCATGACCAGCACCGTTTCACCGAGCCCGATCCCGTCGCCGGCGGAGGGCCGGGCCGAGGACGGGCGCGCGGCCCGGTTCTGGCCGGACGTCTGGTGGCGGCTGATCGACTTCAAGATCGGCATCATACCGCTCCCGATCTTCGTCGTGCTGGCGATCCTGCTCACCGTCCTGGTCCAGGAGGGCGAGATCAAGCCCGACGGGCCGACCATGATCGCCGTGCTGGTGATGGGCGGCTTCACCTGCGCGGAGATCGGCAAGCGGATCCCGATCCTGAAGAACATCGGAGCCGGGGCGATCTTCGCGACCTTCATCCCCTCGGCGCTGGTCTACTACGCCCTGGTGCCGCCGCAGATGGTCAAGGCGATCACCGATTTCACCAAGTTCACCAACTTCCTCTACATCTACATCGCCACGATCATCGTCGGCTCGATCCTCGGGATGGACCGCGAGGTCCTGATCAAGGGTTTCCTCAAGATCTTCGCGCCGCTCGCCCTCGGCTCGGTGGCGGCGGCCCTGGTCGGGACGCTGGTCGGCACGCTCCTCGGCCTCGGCCCCTACAAGACCTTCTTTTTCATCGTCGTGCCGATCATGGCGGGCGGCGTCGGCGAGGGGGCGATCCCGCTCTCCATCGGCTACGCGGCGATCCTGGGGATGCAGCAGGGCGTAATCTTCGCCCAGGTGCTGCCGCCGGTGATGCTGGGCTCCCTGACCGCGATCATCCTGTCGGGCACGCTCAACTCCGTCGGCAAGCGCTACCCGCACCTCACCGGCGAGGGCCGCCTCCAGCCCGATTCGGACGGCATCAAGTCGAGCGACGCCCAGGCCAAGGCCGAGGCGGCCAAGGGCCAGATCGATCCCGCCACGATCGGTGCGGCCGGGCTCACGGCGATCACCCTCTACCTGCTCGGCGTCATGGCCCACCACCTCGTCGGCTTGCCGGCGCCGGTGGCGATGCTGTTCCTCGCCGTCCTGGCGAAGCTCGCCAGCGCGGTGTCGCCCCATCTCCAGGCCGGTGGCTTCGTGGTCTACAAGTTCGTCCAGGTCTCGATGACCTACCCGTTGCTCTTCGCCATCGGCGTCGCGCTGACGCCCTGGCACGAGCTGATGGCGGCCTTCACTCTGGTAAACCTGATCACGATCGTGTCGACCGTCGTGACGCTGATGACGGTCGGCTTCTTCGTCGGCCGCTGGCTCGGCATGTATCCGATCGAGACCGCCATCGTGAACGCCTGCCACAGCGGCCAGGGCGGCACCGGCGACGTGGCGATCCTCACGGCGGCGAACCGCATGGCCCTGATGCCCTTCGCGCAGATCGCCACCCGCATCGGCGGCGCGCTGACGGTGACCGGCACGATCGTCGCCATGAAGTGGATCGGTGCCTGACGGGCACCCGGAAAGGACGTCGTCATGGCCGGTGATCCCGGGGCCGTCGGGGCCACGCTCAAGTCGCGGATCGGCGCGATCCTCCGCTCGACGAGCGGCAACTTCCTGGAGATGTTCGACTTCTTCCTGTTCGGGTTCTACGCCACCTACATCGCGCGGGCGTTCTTCCCCTCGGGCAACGAGACCACCGAGCTGCTCCTGACCTTCGGCACCTTCTGGCTCGGGGCGCTGATGCGGCCGCTCGGGGCGATCGTGCTCGGCGCCTATATCGACCGGATCGGCCGCCGGAAGGGCCTGATCATCACCCTCGCCATCATGGCGAGCGGAACGGTGCTCATCGCCTTCTGCCCGAGCTACGACACGATCGGGGTCGCGGCCCCGCTGATCGTGCTGGCCGGGCGCCTGCTGCAGGGCTTCTCGGCGGGCGTCGAGATCGGCGGCGTCTCGATCTACCTGTTCGAGATCGCCACGCCGGGCCGGCGCGGCTTCTACACGTCGTTCCAGTCGGCGAGTCAGCAGGTGGCGATCATGTTCGCCGCCCTGATCGGCTACGGGCTGAACGCGTTGCTGACCAAGCAGCAGCTCGGCGATTTCGGCTGGCGCATCCCGTTCTTCATCGGCTGCCTGATCGTGCCGTTCATCTTCTTCATCAGGCGGTCGCTCCAGGAGACGCAGGAATTCGCCAAGCGGACCCGCCACCCGACCACCCGCGAGATCCTGACCACGGTGGCCGCCAACTGGCGGATCGTGCTGCTCGGCATGATGCTGACCACGATGACGACGGTGACGTTCTACATGATCACCGTCTACACCCCGACTTTCGGCAAGAACGTCCTCAAGCTCACCGAGGCCGACAGCCTGATCGTGACGCTGTTCGTGGCGATCACCAACTTCGTCTGGCTGCCCGTGGGCGGAGCGCTGTCGGACGCCATCGGTCGCAAGCCGGTGCTGCTGACGATCTCGACCCTGTCGCTGCTGACCACCTACCCGGCGCTGCACTGGCTCGTGGCCGACCCGACCTTCGGCAAGATGCTCGCCGTCGAGCTGTGGTTCTCGTTCTTCTTCGGTGTCTACAACGGCGCGATGGTGGTCTCGCTCTCGGAGGTCGTGCCGGCCCATGTCCGCGCCAGCGGCTTCTCGCTGGCCTACAGCCTCGCCACCGCGCTGTTCGGCACGGCGACGCCCATGGTCTCGACCTTCCTGATCGAGAAGACCGGCGACCGGGCGGCGCCGAGCTACTGGCTGATGGCGGCGGCCGCCTGCGGCATCGTCGCGACGCTCGCCCTGTTCCGCGGCCGGCCCGGTCTGGAGCGCGTGCCGGCCCACGCCTGAGGGTCGGGGGCTCTCAGCTCTCCTGCCAGATCCGGATCCGCGCCTTGAAGGCGGCGCGGATATGGGCCCGGGCCGCGGCCTCGGCGGCATCCCCGTCGTGGGCCCGGATCGCTGCCACGATCGCCGCGTGCTCGGCGAGCGATTCCGCGGCGCGGTCGGGCGCCGCCAGCGTGGTGGCGCCCGGGAGCAGCACCAGCGACAGGCGCATCGTCTCCAGCGTGCCCTGCAGGAAGCGGTTGCGCGCCGCCCCGTGGATCTGGCGGTGGAACAGCCGGTTGGTCCGTGCCAGCGCGGGCGCGTCGCCGAGCAGCGTCCGGTCCCGGGCGACCATCTCCTCCAGGATCTCGGTCTCGACCGTGCTGGCGTGGATCGCCGCGAGGCGCGCGGCCGTCCCCTCCAGCACCTCGCGCAGGTCGTAGAGCTCGCTCACCTGCCCGTAGTCGAGCTGCGCCACGCTGGCGCCCCGGTGCGGCTCGTGGGCGACGAGTCCCTGCGCCTCCAGCCGGCCGAGCGCCTCGCGGACCGGCGTGCGGCTGATCTGGAACCGCTCGGCGAGCTCCGCCTCGCGCAGGCGGCTGCCGGGGGCGAGCTCGCCCTCCTCGATCGCCCGCAGCAGCCGCTCGTAGGCGCCGGCGCCGCTGGAGCGCTCCGCTTCGCTGGCCTTCATGTCCGGCTCTCCTCGGCTCGGCCATAGCGCGAAAGCGTGACGCCTGAAACGCTTGCTAAGAATTGCATACAAACGTATACAATGCTCCGAGAGCAGCTGTTGGAGAGGAGGCAAGCATGCAGCGTCCGGACGATGCGCCGTGGGACGTGGTCGTGGTCGGGTCGGGCAACGCCGCCATGAGCGCCGGCCTCGCCGCCCTGGAGCGCGGCGCCTCGGTGCTCATGATCGAGAAGGCCGAGCGGGACCTCGCCGGCGGCAACACCGCCTACACGGCCGGGGCCATGCGCTTCGTCTACGCGGGCAACGACGACCTGATCCCGCTGCTGGTCGATCCCGAGGACCCGCGCCTGCCGCGGACCGATTTCGGTGCCTACACGGCACAGAAATTCGAGGCGGACCTGCTCGGCTTCAACGATGGGCGGCCGCTCTCGCGCGAGCAGCGCATCCTGATCGACGAGAGCGGCGCGGCCCTGCGCTGGCTGGCGACGCAGGGGGTGAAGTTCGAGCCGATCTACTCCCGTCAGTCGTTCGAGAAGGACGGGCGCTTCGTGTTCTGGGGCGGCCTGACGCTCGCCACCCACGACGAGGGCTTCGGCCTCGCCCGGGCCGAGCTGGAGGCCTTCACCCGGGCCGGCGGCGAGATCCGCTACGGCTGCCCGGCCCGGGGCCTGATCGTGGAGGACGGGCGTGTCGTCGGCGTGGAGACGCCGCAGGGTCCGGTCCGGGCGACGTCCGTGGTGCTGGCCTGCGGCGGCTTCGAGTCGAACGCCGCCCTCCGGACACGCTTCATCGGCGAGGGCTGGGACAAGGCCCGGGTACGCGGCACGCCCCACAACCAAGGCGACGGGCTGCAGATGGCGCTCGACCTCGGCGCGAAGGCCCACGGCTTCTACGGTGGCTGCCACGCCACGCCGATGGACCTGCACACCCCCGATTACGGCAACCTCGAGCTGCCGCACGGCGAGCGCAAGCACTACCGGAAGATCTGCTACTTCCTGGGCCTCATGCTGAACGCGGACGGCGAGCGGTTCGTCGACGAGGGCAAGAATTTCCGCAACTACACCTACGCCCAGTTCGGCCGCTCGATCATGGAGCAGCCCGGGCACGTGGCGTGGCAGATCTTCGACGCCAAGGTCGATCACCTGCTCTACAGCGAGTACCGGTTCCACGACGCGCACTTCGTCGAGGCCGACACCCTGGACGGGCTCCTCGACAAGCTCGAGGGCATCGACCGCGCGGCGGCGCGGCGGACCATCGCGGCGTTCAACGCCGCCGTGGACGAGAGCGTGCCCTTCGACCCGACCGTGAAGGACGGGCGCGGCACGAAGGGGCTCGCCCTGCCGAAGTCGAACTGGGCGCAGAGGATCGAGACCGGGCCGTTCAAGGCCTACCCGGTCACGGGCGGCATCACCTTCACCTACGGCGGCGTCGAGGTCGGCGACGACGGCGGCGTGAAGCGCGCGGACGGCGGCGCGATTCCCGGCCTCTACGCCTGCGGCGAGATGGTCGGCGGCGTGTTCTTCAACGGCTATCCCGGCGGCTCGGGGTTGACCTCCGGCGTCGTGTTCGGCCGCCGCGCCGGCTACGGCGCCGCCGCGAGGGCGAAGGGCTGAGGTCAGCGGCGGAGCGCGACCGAACTCCTCCGATGCGGGGAGGGAAGCCGCGCGATCGTTCCCCAGCGGCCCATCGTCCCCTGTCCGCCGCCCCGGCGCGGGCGTAGAAGCCCAGCCATGCCCGCCCGACAGGCCGTTTTCACCATCTCCCGCGGCGTCCCGTTCCTGCCGACGCTCGCCGAGGCGCTGCTCTCCGGCCGCCTGGTCGGGCCGGTGGCGGACGATCCGCTGGCGCTCGCCTCCGTCACGATCTACCTCCCGACCCGCCGCGCGGCCCGGGCGCTCGGCGCGATCCTGGCCGAGAGGCTCGGCCGGGACGCGCCCGGCCAGGCGACGCTGCTGCCGCGGATGGTGCCGCTCGGCGAGGCCGACGAGGCCGAGCTCGACCTCGCCGCCGAGCCGCTGCTGGAGGAGAACGCCGACCCCCTGAGCATCCCGATGCCGCCGCTGGAGCGCCGGCTGATCCTGGCCCGCCTCGTCCAGGCCTGGGCCAGGACCGTCGACCGGACGCTGCTGCCGCTGGACGCCGAGGTGCCGTTCCTGGTGCCGTCCTCCCCCGCGGACGCGGTCGGGCTCGCCGGCGATCTCGAGCGCCTGATGGACGCGCTCACCGTCGAGGGCCTGCCCTGGTCGGAGATCGGCGCGGCCGTCGAGGCCGAGTATTCCCGCTACTTCGGCCTGACCCTCGACTTCGTGAAGATCGCCGCCGAGAACTGGCCGAAGCTCCTGGCCGAGCGGGGCCTCGCCGATCCCGTCGCCCGCGCCCGCGGGCTCGTGCTCGCCGAGGAGAGGCGCCTGTCGCGCGGCGCGACGCCGGACCCGGTGATCGTCGCCGGCTCGCTGGGCTCCGTCCCCGCCACGGCCCGGCTCATCGCCGCCGTGGCCAAACTGCCACACGGCGCCGTGGTCCTGCCCGGGCTCGATCTCGACCTCGACGCGGCCGGCTGGGACGGCATCGACACCGGGGAGGGTTTTTCCCGCGTGATCGCGCACGGCCATCCGCAGGCGGTGCTGCACCGGTTGCTCGGACCGGAGAACCTCAACCTCGACCGCGCCGAGGTCGTCGCCCTCGGCGAGCCCGACCCCGGCCAGGCGGCGCGAGCCGCGCTCCTGTCGCAGGCCCTGCGGCCGGCCGACACCACCGACGCGTGGGCCGCCCTCGACCCGGCCGAGCGCGACACCGTCGCCCGCCTCGGCCTCGAGGGGCTCGCGCTCGCCGAAGCGGCCGACGAGCGCGAGGAGGCGCTGGTCGCGGCGCTGGCGCTGCGCGAGACCCTGCAGACCCCCGGTGCCACTGCGGCGCTCATCACGCCCGACCGCGGGCTCGCCGGCCGGGTCGCCGTCGAGCTGCTGCGCTGGGGCATCGTGGCCGAGGATTCCGCCGGGCTGTCCCTGGCCGTGAGCCCGGCCGGGCGGCTCGCCCGGCTCGCGGCGGAGCTCGCCGCCGACCTCGCCCGCGATCAGGCCGACGCGATCCCGGCCCGGCTGATCGCGCTGCTCTCCCATCCGATGGTCCATCTCGGCCTGCCGCGTCCCGACGTGGTCCGGGGCGCGGCCGCCCTGGAGATCGGATTGCTGCGCGGTCCGGTCCCGGCCCCGGGCTTCGACGGCCTGCGCAAGGCCCTCGCCGCCGAGCGCGCCGGGCCGCCCGAGCACCGGCCCCGGGCCAAGCGCCGCCTGAAGGACGTCGACTGGGAGCTGGCCGCGAACCTGCTGGACCGGCTCGATCTGGTGTTCCGGGATTTCCCGGGACCGGACGGGGCGGGGGAATGCGACCTCGTCACCACCGCCGCGGGTCACCGTGAGGCGTGCGACCGGCTGATCGCCGGGCCGGAGGACGGTCCCCCGGTCGAGACGGACGGATCCCTGTCCTGCCTCGACGCCCTGTTCGACGACCTGGAGATGGCGGAGCCCGGCCTGATGCCGGGGCGGTTCGACGACTACGCCACCTTCTTCACGTCGCTCGCCCGGGAGCGCAAAGTCGCCTGCTCAGGCGACGCGCCGCATCCGCGCCTGCGCATCCTCGGGTTGCTGGAGGCGCGCCTCCTGTCGGTGGATCGCGTGGTGCTCGGCGGGCTGGACGAGGGCGTCTGGCCGGTGCGCACGCTGACCGACTCGTTCCTCAACCGGCCGATGCGCGAGCGGGTCGGCCTCAACCCGCCCGAGCGGCGGATCGGGCAGATGGCCCACGACTTCGTGCAGGCGCTCGGCTGCCGCGACGCGGTGATCACCCGCGCGCTGAAGCGGGAGGGCGCGCCGACCGTGCCGTCGCGCCTGATCCAGCGCCTGCGCGCCCTCTCGGGCGACGCCCGCTGGGACAGCGTCCTGCACGCGGGGCGCCGGCAAACGGGCCTCGCCGCGCGGCTCGACACAGCGCCGCCGGAGCCGCGGCTGAAGCGCCCCGCGCCGAAGCCGGACCCGGCGCTGTTCCCGCGCTCGCTCAGCGTCACCGAGATCGAGACGCTGGTGCGCGATCCCTACAGCATCTTCGCCCGCCACGTGCTCGGGCTCGACCCGCTCGATCCGCTGGCGGCGGCGCCGGGCGTCGCCACCCGCGGCTCCCTGGTGCACGACGTCTTCGCGGAGTTCGCCGCCCGCCATCCCGCGGACCTGCCGCCGGACTCCGCGGAGCGGCTGCTGAACTTCGCGGTGAACGCCTTCGGCGACATCGAGGCGGAGTACCCCAACCTCTACGCCGAGTGGTGGCCGCGCTACGAGCGCATGGCTTCGGCCTATCTGGACTGGGAGACCCAGCGCCGGCCCGGCCTGACCCGGGTTTACCCGGAGGTCTCCGGCCGCTGGGCGATCCCGATGGGGCGCGAGACCTTCACGCTGCGCGCCCGGGCCGACCGGATCGAGCTGCGGCCGGACGGCACCGCCTGCATCGTCGATTACAAGACCGGGACGCCGCCCTCGGGCAAGATGATCTTCTCCGGGTTCTCGCCGCAGCTCACCCTGGAGGCGGCGATGCTGATGCACGGCGCCTTCGCGGATCTGCCGGCCGTGAAGACGACGCCGGACCTGCTCTACGTCCACGCCTCGGGCGGCCGGAAGCCCTTCGTCCCGATCCCGGTGAAGCCGCCCCGGGGCGAGGAGCGCGGCGTGGAGGCGATCGTGGCCGAGCACGCTGCGCGTCTGCGGGGGCTCGTGGCCCGGTTCATGACCGGCGAGGCGGCCTACACGGCGCGGCCCTACCCGCAATATGCCAGCCGGTACGGCGCCTACGACCACCTCGCCCGGGTGCTCGAGTGGTCGCTCGCCGGGGACGAGGGCGGGGAGTGACCCCGCCCGCGCCCTCATCCTGAGGTGCCGAAGCGCAGCGGAGGTCTCGAGGAAGCCTCCCGATATCGCCGCGGTTCCGGGGGACTTCTTCGAGGCGACTGCGCCGCACCTGAGGATGAGGTGACCCGGTGGGAGGCGCGTCCTCCGCGCCTCAGAAGAACGCCTGCAGCCCCGTCTGGGCCCGGCCCAGGATCAGGGCGTGGACGTCGTGGGTGCCCTCGTAGGTGTTCACCGTCTCGAGGTTCTGGGCGTGGCGCATCACGTGGTACTCGCCCATGATGCCGTTGCCGCCGTGCATGTCGCGGGCGGTGCGGGCGATGTCCAGCGCCTTGCCGCAATTGTTGCGCTTGACCAGCGAGATCATCTCGGGCGCCATCTTGCCCTCGTCCATCAGCCGCCCGACGCGGAGCGAGGCCTGGAGGCCCAGCGCGATCTCGGTCTGCATGTCGGCGAGCTTCTTCTGGACGAGCTGGGTCTGCGCCAGGGGCCGGCCGAACTGCTTGCGCTCCAGCGTGTAGGTGCGGGCGCGGTGCCAGCAATCCTCGGCGGCGCCCATCGCGCCCCACGAGATGCCGTAGCGCGCCCGGTTGAGGCAGCCGAACGGCCCCTTCAGCCCCGAGACGTTCGGCAGCAGCGCGTCCTCGCCGACCTCGACGCCCTCCATGACGATCTCGCCGGTGGTGGAGGCGCGCAGGGACAGCTTGCCCTTCAGCGTCGGGGCGGACAGGCCCTTCATGCCCTTCTCGAGGACGAAGCCGCGGATCGCGCCCTCGTGCGCGTCGGACTTCGCCCAGACCACGAACACGTCCGCGAAGGGGGCGTTCGAGATCCACATCTTGGCGCCGGAGATCCGGTAGCCGCCGTCGATCTTCTCGGCCTTGGTCTTCATGCCGGCCGGGTCCGAGCCGGCATCCGGCTCGGTGAGGCCGAAGCAGCCGATCCACTCGCCCGAGGCGAGCTTCGGCAGAAACTTCTCGCGCTGCTCCTCCGAGCCATAGGCGTGGATCGGGTACATCACGAGGGAGGATTGGACGCTCATCATCGAGCGGTAGCCGGAATCCACCGCCTCGACCGCCCGCGCCACGAGCCCGTAGGCCACGTAGGAGGCGCCCGCGCAGCCGTACTCCTCCGGGAGCGTCACGCCGAGCAGGCCGAGCTCGCCCATCTTGCGGAACAGGCCGGGATCGGTCTTCTCGGTGGCGTAAGCCTCTACGATCCCGGGCAGCAGCTGCTCCTGCGCGAAGCTCTGAGCGACGTCGCGGATCGCCCGCTCGTCCTCGGTGAGCTGATCCTCCAGCAGGAAGGGGTCGTCCCAGACGAAGCGGGCCGAGGCCGGGGCCGACGGGGAGGCGCTGCCCGGAGGGCGCATCGGAGCGTTCATCGAGATTCCTCGCCTGCAGGGTGGCGCGGGTCTTCGCGGCCCGCGCGCTTGACCCTACCCTAGACCCGTGCGCCGCCCGGTCCAACGCGCGCGGTGACGCCGGGGCGCCGCCGTCACGCCCGGCCGAGGAGCATGAGCCAGAGCAGCGTGGTGAGCGGCGCCAGCAGCGTCGAGACCAGGACCGAGGCCGCGACCATGCCGGTCTCGGTCCGGTAGCGCGCCGCCAGCAGGTAGGCGTTGATCCCCACCGGCATGGCGGCGAACAGGGTCGCGACGCCCGCGTAGGCGGCTGGCATCGCGAAGACGTGGAAGGCCAGGACCCAGACCGCCAGCGGGTGCAGGAGGTTCTTCAGGAGCGCGATCACGAGCGCACCCTTGAGGTCGAACAGCACCCGGTAGCGTTTCAGGCCGGCGCCCAGCGCCACCAGGGCGCAGGTGGAGGCTGTGCCGGCGAAGGCGTGGATCAGCGACTGGGCGATGCCGACCGGCGCGAGGCCGAGGGCCTTCATGGCCATGCCGATCAGCAGCGCCACGAAGATCGGGTTGCGCAGCAGCACCAGGGCGAGCCCGCGGATCCGCGCCAGGACCGGCAGGCCGGAATCGGACTCGATCAGGAAAGTGGCGCTGCCCATCATCAGGGGCAGGTGGACGGCCAGCAGCATGAACAGCGGGAAGGCGCCCTCCTCGCCGTAGGCCTGGAGGATCATCGGGACGCCCACGAACACCGTGTTCGACTGGCTCGCCGCGAAGCCGTGGAGGATCGCACCCCGGCGCTCGATCCCGGCCCGCCGCCGGGCGATCAGCGTGCCGACGGACCACGAGATCGCCGCGCCGCCGAAATACGCGACCCAGTAGGACCACGCGATGGTCCCGCTCATCCCGGGCTTGGTCAGCGTGGCGATGATCAGCGCCGGGACGGCGACGGCGAAGACGTATTCCGACAGCCCGTCGCTGACCTTGTCGGAGAGGAGCCCCGCGAGGGCGGCGGCCCAGCCGATCAGGACGATCCCGAAGATCGGGGCGATGATGGCGAGGGCGTTCACGGGGCCGGCGGGAGCGGGGGCTGGTGCGCGGGGGGAGGACTCGGCCCATAGCACGCCCGCGCGCCGCGTCGCGCCCCGTCGGAAGCTGTGCTGGCATGCCGGACGAGAGGGGGGAGAATCACCGCGCCGCCGAGCGCGCCCGGGTCGCCGCGGCGGTGCGGGCCCTCATCGCAGGCACCCGGTAACGCGCCGGCCGCGAGACCGTGGACCTCCCCTTCGTCACCACGGCCGACAGCGGCGCGTGACGGCGCCCGCGCCGCCTACTTGTTCTCCAGCACCTGGATCGGATCCGTGCGCTGGCTCGCGGGCGGTTCCTTGGTCAGGTTGGCGCCGCCCTCCCGCTGCACCTTGACGTCCTTCGGCGCACCCGGCCCGCCCACCGCGCGGCCGCCCTCGGCGCTCTGGGTCGGCACCGTGCCGGACGCCAGTTCCAGGCAGGTCACCATCTCGACGTAGGAGGGGAAGCCGCCCGCCTTGAACTGGTTCTGGCACTGGCTCTTCGCGGCGGGCGTGTAACTGCTCCAGTGGCGCTCGGCCTCCTTCTTGGCGTCGCGCTCGGAGCGGATGCAGCCGTCGTAATTCGCCTTGTCGCTGATGCTCGTGTTGGCGACCTGAGCCGACCGGCAGGTCCGCTCGACGTCGAGATCGGGCACCGCGTCGGCCCGGGCGGAGGCCGGCGCGAGCGCCAGGATGAGCAGCGCGAAGGTGCCGGGGACCATCGTGCGGGAACGGGTCGTCATGTCGTCAGACTCGCGATCTGTGGCGGTTCGCGCCGCCGGAACTGCCGGCACAACGCGCCAGGAGCCGGTTCGGCACCAAGCGCCCGCGACGATCAGCCCGCGTGGGCGCCGCGCAGGGCCTGGTCGAGATCGCCGTACAGGTCGTCCGTGTCCTCGATGCCGGTGGACAGGCGCAGCAGGTCCGGCGGGCAGGGGCTGCCCGGGCCTTCCACCGAGGCGCGGTGCTCGATGAGGCTCTCGACGCCGCCGAGCGAGGTCGCCCGCTTCCAGAGCCGCACCCGCGCCGCCGTGGCGATGGCGCCGGCCTCGCCGCCGGCGACCCGGATCGACAGCATGAAGCCGAACCCGTCCCGCATCTGCCGGCAGGCGACCGCGTGGCCGGGATCGTCCGGGAGGCCCGGGTAGAGGACGCGTGTCACGTGCGGGTGCCCGCTCAGGCGCCCGGCGAGGCGCAGGGCGCCCGCCGCCTGCGCGGCCGCCCGCAGGTGCAGGGTCCGGAGCGAGCGCATCAGCAGGTAGGCCTCGAACGGCCCGAGGATGCCGCCGCTGCCGGCGCGGATCCCCCGGATCCGCTCCCAGAACGCGTCGGCCCGCGCCCCCGCCAGCACGCCCGCAACCACGTCGGAATGACCGTTCAGGATCTTGGTGGCCGAGTGCATCACGATGTCGGCGCCGAGTTCCAGAGGGCGCGTGTGCACCGGTGAGGCGGCCGTCGAATCGACGGCGAGCCGCGCCCCCGCCGCGTGGGCGATCTCGGCCGCCGCGGCGATGTCGGTGACGGTCCAGAGCGGGTTGCCGGGGGTCTCTATCCAGACGAGCTTGGTCCGGCCGGGCTCGATCGCGGCGCGCAGCGCACCCGCGTCGTCCGTGTCCACGAAACTCAGTGTGAGGCCGCGCCGGGGCGCCTCCTCGCGCAGCCAGCGCTTGAGCGCCCAGTACATGACCGTGCCGGCGACCACGTGGTCGCCGGGCTCCAGCGCGCCGAACACCGCGGTCGCCGCCGCCATCCCCGAGCCGAACAGCAGCGCGCCGGCGGCGGCGCCCTCCAGCATCGCCAGGACCGACTCCGCCTCGCGCACCGTGGCGTTGTCGGGCCGCGCGTAGCTGTAGCCGGAGCTGTAGCCGTTGTCGGGATCGCGGATGAAGGTGGTGGCGACGTGGAGCGGCATCACCACCGCCCGCGTCTCCGGCTCGATCCGCCCCAGGGCCTGGGCGGCGAGGCTCCGGCGCGTGTATTCCGGCTCGGCGTCGCTCCGGGTATCCGACGGACCCTGCGGCGCGTAAGGCTGTGACATCTGGCGATTCTCGGCGGATGGAGACGGGCGCGTGCCACGGCGCGCGGGTGCCGGCAAGCCGCGCCACATGCCGGGCCACATGCCGCGCCCCGTGGAGACAGACGATCATGACCGCCGCCACACAGGTCCCCGAGGGATCGCCCCTGCCGCGCTGGCTGCGCCTCGCCGCCGCGATCCTGCCCGTCGCGGCCACGGCCGTCGTCGGCTCGGCGTCGACCCAGGCGGAGATCCCGGGCTGGTACGCGAGCCTGAACAAGCCGGCCTTCAACCCGCCGAACTGGGTGTTCCCGGTCGCCTGGACGATCCTCTACACGATGATCGCGGTCTCGCTCTGGCGCCTGCTCGGCGCCATGCCGCGCACGGGACCGAGCCGCCAGGGCTGGTGGCTCGCCCTCGCGGCGTTCGTGGTGCAGATCGCGCTCAACGCCGCCTGGACGCCGGTCTTCTTCACCGCCCACGCGATCGGCGCCGGCCTGATCGTCGTCGCGATGCTGCTGGTGATGGTGCTCTGGACGATCCGGCTGACCTGGCGGTTCGACCGGCTCGCGGCGTGGCTCCTCGTCCCCTACGCGGCCTGGGTCGCCTTCGCGACGCTCCTCAACGCCGCGATCCTGCGGATGAATTGATTTCCATTTCCGGTTCGGTTTCGCTCCGTCATCGCGAGCGAAGCGAAGCGACCCAGTGCAGCGTTACCTCGGTCGGCGTGGCGCAACTGGATTGCTTCGCTGCGCTCGCAAGGACGGTCAGGGCAATCCGGACGCCGTCAGGCGTACGGAACAGTGCAGGTCCTTCGTGAACGCCGCGAAGGCGCGCGGATCTCAGGACACGTGCTCGGGCTTCTCCTCGCCGGCCGGCTTGCCGTCGTCGCGCGCGCGGTGCAGCAGGAAGATCGCGAACACCATCGTGAGGATCAGCCCCGCCAGCACGCCGAGCTCGATCATCGAGGCCTGGAACAGCGCCTGCTTCTCCGGCGACCAGTCCTTGGCGTGCATGATCTCCGACGATTGCAGGGTTATCACCAGAACCCGCCGGATCGAGGCGATCAGCCCGACGATCAGGAACGGCTCGCAGGTCAGCGTCCCCGACCGCATCGAGACCCGGACCGTGTGCAGGATCTCGATCAGCATGAGCAGGAACAGCAGCCGGTCGATCACCTCGAGGATCTGCTGAGCGCCGCCGAGCGCCCGCATTGCCTCCCAGGTCATCCCGGCGGCCTCGATCAGCGCCACGAGGGCGGTGAGCGCCAGCAGGATGCCGAGCGCCGCGTAGATCGCGTGCTCGGTGTGCAGGAAGATCGCGCTGGCGACCTTCGTCAGGCGTCCCTGGTCTTCTGAGTGTTCCGACATCATTCCCCCCTGGAATGCGCCGAGACGATCAGCTTCCGGACCGCGCGTCCAGTGCGGCGACGCTTGTGCTCGATCGATCGGGATCGGGGGTGGCGTTACGTCGCTGCCGGCGGCCAGGGCCGCTCAGTGGAAGAACGGCAGGGCGTGCGGCGCGAGGTAGCCGAAGCCGAGCAGCGCCGCCCCGGCGAGACCCAGGAAGCCGCCGGCGAAGACCAGCAGGCTGATCCCGGTGATGACCTCGGCCGAGGCCAGCACGATCCCGATCTGGAAGGCCGCCGAGGCCAGCTCGTAGTGGTGGTAGCGCAGCAGCGCGAGGTCGCGCCGGCCCTCGGACGCGCGGGCCTTCTCGGACAGCTCCTTGCGGCCCTCGCCGGTCGCCGGCTCCGAATCCCAGCGCGCCAGCGTCTTCGACCACTCGGCGCGCTTGGCGGCGATCGCGTCCTGGTTCGGTCCCGGGGGCACCAGCGCCAGGGCCTCGTCGGCGGTCTTGAGCACCGTCGCGCGGATCGTGCGGGCCTGGAAATAGGCCCACTGGTTCGCGGCCTCGACGTTGGCGCCGATCGAATCCGTCTGGGACGCTTTGCCCAGTGTCTCGCTGAACGCGAGGAACAGCGCCAGCACCGAGATCAGCAGCGCCACGCGCTTGTTCGACCCCTCGACCGCCCCGTGACCACCCGACATCGTCTCGCTCGTCTCCGTTGATTCGGCGGGGCCGAGTCACAGCCCATCGCGGCGCGCGACGCAATCCGCGACGCAATCCGCGCCGCCGATCCGGCACCCGCTCTCCGCGCCGACCCGCTCTACTCCGCGGCGATCCGCGGCGGCGGCGGGTGACCGTCATTGGCCGGATGGGCCGGATCGAAGACGGGGGCATCCTCCGGATCGTCGCGCTCGCCGATGAAGCGGCCGAACAGCCGCGTCAGCAGGCGGGACAGGTCGTCCATCAGCACGAAGATCGCCGGCACGAAGACGAGCGACAGCACCGTCGAGACGATCAGGCCGCCGATCACCGCCACCGCCATGGGCGAGCGGAACTCGCCGCCGATCCCGTAGGCCATCGCGGAGGGGACCATGCCGGCCGCCATGGCGATGGTGGTCATGACGATCGGCCGGGCGCGCTTGCGGCCGGCATCGACGATCGCGACGTTCCGGTCGACGCCGGCGCGGATCTGCTCGACGGCGAAGTCCACCAGCATGATGGCGTTCTTGGTCACGACGCCCATCAGCATCAGGATGCCGATCACCACCGGCATCGAGATCGGCATGTGGCAGATCAGCAGCGCCAGGATCGCGCCGCCGATGGAGAGCGGCAGCGAGAACAGGATGGTCAGCGGCTGCAGGAAGTTGCCGAACAGCAGGATCAGCACGCCGAAGACCATCATCAGGCCGGCGCCCATGGCCAGCGCGAAGCCTTCGAAGACCTCGCCCATCACCTCGGCGTCGCCGGTCTGGCTGATCGTGACGCCGGGCGGCAGGTTCTTGGCGGTCGGCAGGTTCATGACCTGGCTGATCAGCTCGGCGAGCGCGTCGGTGCCCTGCATGTCGCCCTCCAGGGCGACGCGCACGGCGCGGTCGTAGCGGTCGATGCCGGTCGGGCCCTGGCCGAGGCTGATGTCGGCCACGGTCGCGAGCGGGACGGCCGTCCCGCCCTTCACCGGCACCTTCAGGGTCTCGAGGTCGGAGAGCCGGCCGCGCACGCTCTCGGGGAGCTGCACGCGGATCGGGATCTGCCGGTCGGTGGCGTTGAACTTGGCGAGGTTCATGCCGATGTCGCCGATCGTCCCGACCCGCACGGTCTCGGCGATGGTGTCGGTGCTGACGCCGAGATCGGCCGCCACGGCGGGCTTCGGCCGGATCCGGACCTCGGTCCGGTCGAGGGGTGCGGTCGACATGACGTTGACGAGGTGCGGGACCTGCTGGGCCTCGCGCTGGAGCTTGGCCGCCGTCTCGGCCACCACGGCCTTGTCGGGGCCGGCGATGATCAGCGCGAGGTCGCGCTGGCCGCCCTCGCGCAGGGCCCAGAAGCGCAGGTCCGGCTCCTCCCGGAGGATCGCCGCGACCTCGGCGTCGATCTGCTTCTGCGTCTTGTCGCGGCTGTTCTTCGGCGTGAGGTTGATGGTGAGGCTCGCGAGGCGCACCTCCTTCTTGGCCGGCAGCTGGCGGCCGCCGTCCACGAACACGCTCTTCACCTCGGGCAGCGCGCGGATCTTCTCCTCGATGCGGTCGGTGACCCGGACCGTGTCTTGGAGCCGGGCGCCCGGCGGCAGCTCCACCACGAACAGGGTGCGGGCCTGGTCCTCGGCCGGCAGGAAGCCCGCGGGCAGCAGGCCCGTGGAGGCGATGGAGCCGGCGAAGCACGCGAGGCCGAGCACCAGCGTGATGAACTTGTGCCGGACCGACCACGCCACGAGGCGGGTGTAGCCGCGCATGACGACGCCGTCCCGCTCGTGGTCCGGCCCGTGGTCGCGCAGGAAGTAGGCGGCGAGCAGCGGCGTGATCAGGCGCGCCACGAGCAGCGACATGAACACCGCGGCCGCGATGGTCAGGCCGAACTGCTTGAAGTACTGGCCGGCGATGCCGCCCATGAACGACACCGGCGAGAAGATCGCGATGATCGTCGCGGTGATGGCGATGACCGCGAGGCCGATCTCGTCCGCGGCCTCGAGCGACGCGCGGTAGGGCGATTTCCCCATCCGCATGTGCCGGACGATGTTCTCGATCTCGACGATCGCGTCGTCCACCAGGATGCCGGTGACGAGCGTGATCGCCAGCAGGCTGACGGCGTTGAGCGAGAAGCCCAGGGCGCTCATCACCCAGAAGGTCGGCAGCACCGAGAGGGGCAGCGCCACCGCGGCGATCAGGGTCGCGCGCCAGTCGCGCAGGAACAGCAGGACCACCACGACGGCGAGGAGGGCGCCCTCGATCAGGCCCATCATGGCCGAGTGGTAGTTGCCGATCGTGTTGACGACGCTGGTGTCGATCAGGTCGAACCGGACGTTCGGATTGGCCGCGTGAAGCGCCGCGATCTTCTTGGCGACGCCCACCGACACGTCGGCGTCGCTGGCGCCGCTGGCGCGGGAGATCGCGAAGGCGACCACCGGCTCGCCGTTGAAGCGCGCGAAGGTGCGGGGCTCCTCGGCGGTGTCCGACAGGGTCGCGAGCTCGTCGAGGCGGACCTTGCGGTTGCCCGGCACCACGATGGAGGTCTTGGCGAGCGTCTCGAGACTCGCCGAGGCGGCCAGCGCCCGGATGGACTGCTCCTGGCCGCCGACCTCGGCCCGGCCGCCGGCCATGTCGGCCGAGGTCAGGCGCAGCTGCCGGTTCACGTCCGCGGCGGTGATGCCCAGCGCCAGCAGGCGGTCGGGCTTCAGGGTGACGCGGATCTCGCGGGCGACGCCGCCGAGGCGCTCGACGCCGCCGACGCCCTTCACGCTCTGGAGGCCCCGGGCG
Organism: Methylobacterium sp. 275MFSha3.1; assembly: GCF_900108435.1. NCBI lineage: Bacteria > Pseudomonadati > Pseudomonadota > Alphaproteobacteria > Hyphomicrobiales > Methylobacteriaceae > Methylobacterium > Methylobacterium sp. 275MFSha3.1. The sequence goes on from NZ_FNWP01000002.1 coordinate 575,728, forward strand.
ACGACGTCGTCCACGAACCACGACAGGTCCTCGGGCGTCATGGCGGGCGCGGAGGCGCCGTAGACCATGATCGGCAGGCCGGCGATCTCCACGCGCGAGACGATCGGCTCGTCGATCGTCCGCGGCAGGTTCTGGCGGATCTTGGCGATCGCGTCCTTGACGTCGTTGGTCGCCCGATCCTGGTTCACCTCCAGGCGGAACTCGATCGTGGTGGTGGAGGTGCCCTCCGTGATCGTCGAGAGGATGTGCTTGACGCCCTTCACGCCGGCGACCGAATCCTCGACCCACTTGGTGACCTGGGTCTGGAGTTCGGCGGGCGCGGCGCCCGACTGGGTGATCGTCACCGAGACGATCGGGATGTCGATGTTGGGGAACCGGGTGATCGGCAGCGCGCGGAAGCTCACGAGCCCGAGGATCATCAGGACCAGGAACAGGACCACCGAGGGCAGGGGCCTGCGGATCGCCCAGGCGGAGACGTTGAGGCGCATGGCCGGATCCTTCGTCTCGTCCTACCGCGGGGCCGCGTCGGCGATCGGCGTGCCGGTCGGAGCCGGCACGGCGCGCACCCGGTCGCCGTCGCGCAGGAAGCTTCCGGCGCGGGCCACGACGCTCTCGCCGGCCGCCACGCCGGAGCGGAGTTCCGTGAAGCCGTCGGCGGAGAGCCCCGCGGTCACGGACCGCGCCTCGACGCGCCCGTCCTTCACCACGAGCACGCTGGCGCGGCCGTCGGCCGCGTAGAGCAGGCTGGAAACCGGCACGGCCACGCCGGTGCGGCGCGCGATCTCGACGTTGCCGCGCGCGAAGGCGCCGATGCGCAGGGCCGGATCGTCGCCGAGGCGGATGCGCACCTTGCCGAGCCGCGTCGCCCGGTCGACCTCTGGGTAGACCCGGCGCACCTTGCCGGCGAGGCGGCGGCCATCATCGAGGTCGAGGCTCGCCGGGTTGCCGACGTGGATGCGCGCCAGCGACGTCTCCGGCACCTCGCCTTCCAACTCGATCTCGCCCCGGGCGATCAGCCGGAACAGCGGCTCGCCCACCGCGGTGGCTGTGGCGCCGATCCGGGCGGTGCGGCGATTGACGATGCCGGCCTCCGGCGCCCGGATATCGGTGCGGGCACGCCGCAGGGCGATCTCGGCGCCGGCCGCCCGGGCGGTGGCGAGGTCGGCCTGGGCCGATTGCAGGCCGCCCCTGGCGGCGGCGAGGCGCCCTTCCGCCCCCTGCGCCGCCGAGACGCGCTGTTCCAGCACGGCCGCGGTTGCGTTCCCGGTCTTGGCGAGCGCCTGGGCCCGCTCCAGCGACTGCTTGGCTTCGACGTTGGCCGCCTCCGCCTGGACGATCTGGCTCTGGGCCTGGACGATGGCCGCCTCGGCCCGGGCGATCGCCGCGGCGTTCGAGGCCTCCTGGGTGACGATCATCTCCAGCGACAGCTTGGCGAGAACCTGTCCCTTGGTGACGCGGTCGCCCTCCTCGACGAGGAGATCGGTGATGCGCAGGCCCTCGACCTCCGGGGAGACGAGGATCTCGTCCCGTGGGACCAGCGTGCCGGTAACGACCGCCCGCTCGACGATCTCGCGGTTCTCGGCCGGGACCACGGTGACGGCGGGCGCGATGGCGGCCGCGTCGGGAACGGCGGCGGTCTCGACGGCCCGGGCCGGCGCCCCGGCGAGGATCGCGAGCCCGCACAGGAGAGTGAGGCGGGGCGCGCGCCAACGGACGGAGTTCACGACGGGGGCCTCGCAAGCGGCGCTGGACTGGTATTGCCTCTCCCTCGCTGGGCAGGTCGGCGTTTTCATGGCGAGCCACTCCACCGGAGGTCGAGCATAGCGCCATCCGGCGGGGCCGTCGCCGGGCCTCGCGCCGCAGGTGATCGGGGCGGCCGGAGCGCGGCCGTTCACGGCGCTCAACCTGCAACCAGCCACGAATAGCGACGTTAATAGGCCGATGGTCTTCTCGGGACCGGGGAGGGGTCGATGAGCATTTTCCAGATTAGGCAGAAGAAGAGCGGCGCGGTGCTCTGGACGGGGGCGGCCGACGACGAGCAGACGGCCCTCGACGCCATGGCGCGCGAGGCGGGCTATCGCGACTTCTCGTCCCTGCCGGACACGATCCGCGCCGACGGGATCGAGGCCGCGAAGCTCGACCTGATCTCCTGAGTCCGGACATGAGTGTGGACTGAGGCACCCGCGCCGGCGCGGCGACCGCCCGCTCCGTCGCGGCCCGGCCGTTCAGAGATCCGCGATCAGGGTCTGGATCGTCGCGGCGCAGGTCCGGACCGCGTCCGGGTCGTGCAGGCCGCCGATCACCGATGGGTCGATGGCGAGGGCCGCCGCGATGAGGCCAGGCCACGCCGCGGCCGAGGGCCAGCCGGGATGAACGATCGCGGCCCCGAGCCGGGCCAGAGCCTCGGCCTTCTCGGTCTGCTCCCCGTAGGCACGCTCCTCCGGGAGGCAGACGAAGCGCTTCCGCTGCGCGGCCGCCAGGGCGACCACGCCGTCGCCGCCGCCGCCCACCAGCAAAGCCGCCCGAGCGACCCGCGCCTCGACGTCCGGGACCCAGCCGTGCAGGTGCAGGTTGCCGGGGACGGCGCCCGAGCCTGAGACCGGCCCCAGGACGTGCCACGGCCGGTCCGGCACCGCCCGCGCGGCCGCGGCGAGATCCGCGAGGTCGCCCCCCGCGCCGCCGCGGCCGAACACGACCACGATCTCGCGTCCCGCCTCGATCGGGGCCTGCGCCGGCGCGCCCAGGAAGCCCGCGTACAGCGTCTTGGCCCGGACCCAGTCCGGCACCGCCGCGCCGTCGAGTGCCGCGGGGAAGGGGGCCAGCAGCCGCGTCGCGCCGCGGAAGGCCTCCAGATGCGGCCGGTCGGTCCGCGTCCCGGCGAGCCGCACCACCAGGGTCGGCACCGACAGGAGGCGCGCCAGGAGCGCCACCTCCACCGAGACGTCGACGATCAGGAGGGCCGGCTCGGCCCGCTCCGCCCAGGCGGCGATGCGCGCCATCCGCGTGCGGACCCCCGGATGGTTGAGCGGCGCGTAGTGCAGCGCCTCGGGCCGCTCGGTCGCGCCGTCCCGGCCGTCGAAGGCCGCGTCGTCGCGGGGGCGGTCGTCGGGCAGGTCGACGGTGTCGAGGCCGGCGGTGTCGAACCCGGCCAGCGTCCCGAGGATCGTGCAGGGCCGGTCCAGAGCACCGGCGACGGCCCGGGCCCGCTGGAGATGGCCGGCGCCCTGGTGATGGACGTACCAGCCGATGCCCCGGGTCACGCGGCGTCCCTCAGGGACGACGCGAGGGCGTCGAGATCGGCGACCGCTTGGTCGAGGGCGCAGTCCCGCGCCGGCGGGCTGCGCGACTCGAGGATCCGGTCGGCCCGCTCCACGAAGGCGATGTCGTTCGGGCAGGCCCCGACGGCGGCGAGGTCGTCGGCGTCGAGACCGAGCCGCGCGCAGGCTGTGGCGCGGGCCTGCGGGTCGAGGTGGAAGGCCCGGCGCAGGGCCGCGCGGCGCAGGATCAGCGCCTGCCAGTGCGCGGCCTCTGGCAGCAGGTAGGCCTCCCCGTCGAGGACGCGGGTCCGGCGCAGCATCTCGGTGGCCATGCCGCCCGAGACCCGCCCCTGGTGGCGGGACGAGACCAGCACCTGCACGTCCGGGCAGTGGCGCAGGCGCGCGCCGTTGGCGCGCAGCAGCCCGACGAGGGCGTTGTCCTCGCCGCAGGGCAGCGCCGGCAGCCCGCCGACCGCCCGGTACAGGATCGCGGGAACGGCGAGGCTCGCGCCGGTATGGTCGCCGTGACGGGGGGCGGGATCGTAGGGCGGCGGGTCGAGCAGATCCTCCAGGCGTCGGACGCCGGACCAGTAGCGCTCGATGCGCGCGTGCAGGTCCGTCAGGGCTGGGTCCGGCGTGCCGTCGTCGTCGATCACCAGCCGGCCACCGACGATGTCGGCGGCCTCCAGCGCGCGGAGGTTGGCCGCGACCCACTCGGCCGGCAGGCGGGCATCCGCGTCGGTGGTGAGGAGGATGCCGTCCGGCTCCCCGTCCGCCTCCAGCCACTCGGCCCCGGCATCGAGCGCCATGCGCCGCGCCGTGCCGACATGGGCGTCCGCGCCGCCGAGCTCGACCGCGATCAGCCGGAGGGTCAGGGTCGCGAGGATGCCCGAGGCCTCGACGTCGCGCACCGCCTGGACGGTCCCGTCCGTGCAGTTGTTGGCCAGCACCACGACGCGCAGGGGCGCCCGCGCCGAGACGCCGTTCTGCGCGGCCAGGGAGGCGAGCAGGCGCGGCAGGCGCTCGGCCTCGTTCCGGGCGGGGATGCAGACGACGCAGGGCGGTGGGGCCGGATGGTCGGCGTCGGTGGTCATGGCAGGTCTCCCGTGGCACCCTCGTGCGCCGCGGAGGTCAGGGGCGGCCCGTCATGCCGCCGGGCTCCGGGCTCGGGTGCGGATTGCGGCGCGCGGATCCGCGCCGTTCAGCCGCGTCCTCCGGCGACGCGCAGGGCCGGCCGTGCCCGCTCGGCGCAGCGCGCGATCACGGCGTCGTAGGCCTCCAGATAGCGCCCGGTCATGGCGGCGGCGTCGTAGAGCGCCTCGGCGCGGTCGCGGCAGGCCCGGCGCGACAGGCCGGCGGCCTCCCGGATCGCTACCGAGAGATCCTGCGGGTCGTCCGGGCGGGCGAGGCGGCCGCAGGACGCGTCCAGGATGTCGGGCATGGCGCCGCGCCGGAAGGCGGCGACCGGCGTGCCGCAGGCCAGGGCCTCTGCCACGACGAGGCCGAAGGGCTCCTCCCAGCGGGGCGAGACGATCGCCACGCGGGCCCGGCCGAGATGATGGGCGAGGTCCCGGTGGGAGAGATGGCCGAGATGCGTCAGGTCCGGCCCGAGACGCGGGGCGATCTCGGCGGCCCAGTAGCCGGGATTGAGCTTGGGACCCGCGAAGGTCAGCGGTAGCCCGGCGGCGCGGGCCGCGTCGATCGCGAGGTGCAGCCCCTTCTCGGGCACGATCCGACCCGACCAGAAGGCGAAGGGCGTATCGTCGGCAGCGTGTGAGAACGCGAAGGTCGAGAGGTCCACGCCGTTGTCGACCACCTGGGCGCCGGGCACGAGATGCGCCCATTCCTGCGCCAGCGACGGGGACACCGCCAGGAAGGCCATGTCGGGGTCGGCCTGGACGACGCCGCCGACCAGGGAGTCGAAGGGCGGCGTGTGCAGCACGGTGACCCAGGGTAGGCCGAGCCGGGCGCTCTCGCGCAGCGGCAGGGCGTGCAGCGCGTTGTTGTGGACGAGATCGAAGCCTCCGGCCGCGACCATCTCCATCATGCGCCGGTAGGCGTCCTCCTCCTCCCGGTCGATCGCCTCCTCCCGCTCCGGGTCGAGGAGCGCGTCCCCGGTCGGATCGCAGAGCATGACCGGGTCGAGCGCCGGGTCGGACCCGCGGCTCGCGAACAGCGTGACGTCGTGCCCGTGCCGCTTCAGCGCGACGGTCAGGAGATGCGTGTGCATCTCCAGGCCGCCGGCGTAGGGCTGGCCGATCGGGTATTTCAGATGTGCGAGGACAGCGATCTTCACGCGCGCACCGAGTCCGGTTGGGTGGGGATTTCTGCCGCCCGCAGCGGCGCGAAAGGACTTCTTTCCGCAGCGAGGGTGGCGGGGATCATGCCGAATATTTCTTCAACAAGCGTTGCGTTGACGGGGTCCGAGCGACGACGAACGCGACGCTTGCCGGCTTCCTAAGCGCGGCGGCCTGAACCATTGATGATCGACATCCGCGGGTGACCGTTCACGCCGCGGCGCGGCACGCCTCCGGGCTGCCCCGCGGACACGCGGTCGCGGAGCCCCGATCGGCCTGTTAGGCTGCGCGGCCGCGCCGGCCGTGGCGCCGTCAGGGGAGGGGTGTCGATGGGGCTTCCGTTGGGGCTGAGCGTGTTCGCCGTGGGCTTGGCGGTGCTGGCGATCATCACCCTGGCCGCGGGCGTGAAGATCGTGCCCCAGGGCCACGTCTACACGGTGGAGCGCTTCGGCCGCTACGCCCGCAGCCTCGACGCCGGCCTGGGCCTGATCACGCCCTTCGTCGAGCGGATCGGCCGCAAGGTCAACGTGATGGAGCAGGTCATCGACGTGCCGAGCCAGCAGGCCTTCACCCGCGACAATGCCGGCGTCACCATCGACGCGGTGGTGTTCTACCAAGTGCTCGACGCGGCGCGCGCCTCCTACGAGGTCTCGAGCCTCGACCTCGCGGCCACGACCCTGACCATGACCAACATCCGCACCGTGGTCGGCTCGATGGATCTCGACCAGCTCCTCGCCCACCGCGACGAGATCAACGAGCGCCTGCTCCGGGTGATGGACGCGGCGGCCTCGCCCTGGGGCGTCAAGATCAACCGGATCGAGATCAAGGACATCGTGCTCCCGGCCGACCTCGCCGGGGCGATGGCCCGGCAGATGAAGGCCGAGCGCGAGAAGCGCGCCTCGATCCTGGAGGCGGAGGGGCAGCGCGCCGCCGAGATCCTGCGGGCCGAGGGGCGCAAGCAGTCGGCGATCCTGGAGGCGGAGGGCCGGCGCGAGGCCGCGTTCCGCGACGCGGAGGCGCGGGAGCGCTCGGCCGAGGCCGAGGCGGCCGCGACCGGCATGGTCAGCCGGGCGATCGCCGAGGGCGACATCGCGGCGGCGAACTTCCTCGTGGCCGAAAAGTACGTCGACGCGGTGCGGGCGATCGCCACCGCGCCGAACCAGCGGGTCGTGGTGGTGCCGATCGAGGCGGCGGCCCTGGCCGGCATCCTCGGCGGCATCGGCGAGCTCACCCGCACGGTCTTCGGCGACGGCGCCGCGGCGCCCCGGCGCGCGGGGAGCCCGCCGAACGTCGCTCCGCCGCGGGCCTGACGCCGGTGACGCTCGATTCCCTCGCCGGAACCCTCGGGACCCTCGGGGCGGCCTGGAGCTGGGTCATCGCCGGCCTCGTGCTCGCCGGTGCCGAGATCCTGCTGCCCGGCGTGTTCCTGATCTGGCTCGGCCTCGCCGCCGTCGCGACCGGCCTCGCGGCCGCGGCGCTGCCCATGCCCTGGCAGGGCCAGACCCTGCTGTTCGCCGGTCTCGCCGTCGCCCTGGTGGCGCTCGCGGCGCGCCTCCAGCACCGCGGCAGGCGGGCCGGGCCGGACCTGAACCGCGCCGACCGCGGCCTGATCGGGCGCGAGGGCGTGCTCGACGAGCCGATCGTGCGGGGCGCGGGCCGGATCCGCTTCGACGACACGCTGTGGCGGGTCGAGGGGCCCGACCTGCCGGCGGGCCGCCGGGTGCGCGTCACCGGGATCGGCGGCACGGTCCTGCGGGTGGAGGCGGCCTGAGGGCCGCGCCTACCCGAACGCCCCGACCTCGTGCTGGATCATCCCCGAGATCTCCCGCACCTGATCGAACATCCGGCGGATCGGCTGGAACAGGTTGGCGTGCTCCGCCTCGTAGGTGCCGACGTCGCGCGGGCCGGCCGGCTCGCCGAAGTTCAGGCCCAGCGTCGGGTCCGGCGTGACCGGGAAGATCGCGTCGAGGAGCTTCAGGCAGCCGTCGATGTCCAGCCGCAGGAAGCGCTCCAGCAGCTGCTCGCGGGAGATGCCCGCCTGCGGCCGGAAGCCCGGGATGTGCACCGCCAGGAACCAGATCCGGTGGATCAGCGCGAGCCGCAGGGCGTGGAGCAGCGTCAGCCGGGCCGACATGGCGGGCAGGTCCGGGGCGGCCGCACTCAGGGCGAGCCAGTCCCGGGTCAGGCGTCCGAACAGGTTCCGCAGCGCGGGGGCGAGGTCGAGGCGCTCCAGCGCTCCCGAGATCACCACCAGCTCGTCCCGGCGGAAATCCTTCTGGGTGCGCCGCGCCCGCTCCAGCCACACGGCCGGGTCCAGGGTGTCGATATAGGCCCGCAGGACGTCGAGGTCCCCGACCGAGGCGGCGTGCTGGACCAGCCGGAAGGCCCGGGAGAAGCGCACCGAGTCGCGCCGCATGTCGCGGAACAGGTCGGGGCCGCGCTGGGCCGCCCGGCCGATCCCGTGGAGGGAGTTCGCCAGGAAGCCGAGCTGGTGCAGGATCGCGTTGTTGGGGATCGCCCGCATCTGGCGCGGATGGGTGATCCGCGCCGGGCCGCCATTGTCGGTCTGGCGCGCCACCGGGCGCGACCCGGTCCGATCGATCAGGCTCGGGCCGAAGGTGCCGAGGAGCGCCGCGTAGCCCGGGTCGTCGACCAGCGCCTCCATGTCCTGGCGGGCGGCGGTGAAGAATTCGAGGGCGAAGTCCGGCTCGGCGTAGATCGGGTCGATCTTGTCCTCGGAGGCCTTCGGTCGGTCGTTCAGGGCGTAGTCCGAGAACGAATCCTCCTCCGTCACGTCGAGGGCGTAGACGTGCTCGGCGATGCGGGCGACGCTGGCGCGCGCCAGCGCCTCGGTGCCGTACAGCAGGTAGCCGTCGGTGCCCTGGAAGCTCGATTCGAGCCGGACCCGGATGCCGGCCTTCCGGGCGCGGTCGCGCGCGTCCTCGGGGGCGAGGTAGGCGAGGCGGTCGCGCAGGGAGGTCGGATGGGCGCCGCGCCCGATCGACTCGCCGTGCGTGTCGAAGATCGCGAGCTCGACGTCGGACAGGCCGTTCTGGACCAGCATCTCGGTGATGCGCAGCCGCAGCCGCTCGATCCAGAAGGTCGCCGCGAGCTGGCCGACGTAGCGGCCCGAATCGGAGTAGCCGAACTGCACGGTGAGACGGCCGATGCGCTTCAGGTACTGGCGCCAGTGCGGGTTGCGCAGGGCGTCGTCGAGCACCCGGATGCCCTGCTCCAGCGCGCTCGCCGTCTCGAACAGCGGCGTGATCTCGAGCTTGTCGGCGATGCCGTAGTGGCGCGCGAGCCAGAGGGCGGCGAGCAGGGTGTAGCCGGTCTCGGTCTCGGCGATGAGGAAGCGCACCGGATGGGTGCCGTCCACGTGCTTGAGGATCTGGGCGATCGTCATCATCAGCCGCGCCGCCGAGGCCCGCTCGGCCGCGAGCGCCCCGAAATCGACCGCCACCGGGCGGACGTCGTTCAGCAGCGTGTGGATCGTCGCGAGGTGCGAGCGGCGCCGGGCCGCGTCGGTGGGCTCGCCCTCCAGGTCGATCACCCGCCGCACCGCGTTGTGGATCTGGCTGGCGTTCAGCCGGAAATGCGGCAGGGCGTTCGACAGGCCGTGCGTCGCGACGCCCGCGCGCAGGACGGCGATCCGGCGCTGGTCGGCCGCGTCGTCGGCGGCCTCCAGGGCCTTGGTCAGCGCGGCGACGAGGGCACCGGCATCGGTCTGGGCGCGCTCGCGCTCGATGATGAGCGCGAGGGCGAAGCGGTGCACCGCCTCCAGGGACGGCTGGTCACCGAGGCGCGGCGCCACGGTGAGCTGGCGGTTCACGGCCGCCAGGGCGTTCTCCGCGAGGGCCCGGACCTCGCGGCAGGCGGGGATCTCGGGCAGGTCGCGCATCACCCGGTCGAACTGCATGCGCTTCGAGATCAGCCGGTAGCGCAGGGTGTCCCACCAGCCGATATCGGTGCGCCCGTCGGTGTCGCAGCCGACCCAGCTGGCGATGGCGAAGGGGCGGGGCGTCAGCTCGGTCCAGCGGTCGGGCCAGCGGGCGCGGGCGGCGTCGAGCAGGGCGCCGTTGAAGGCGTCGAGGGCGAGCCGGCCGTTATTGGCCGCCGCGCAGGCCTGCTCGAACTCGACATCCAGGGTGATCGGCGCGTCCGGCCGGGTCGACAGGGCCGCCGCGCGCGCGACCAGCCCGGCTCGGTCCCTGGCGTCGGGCAGGCTCGCGGCCTCGGCGAGGAGGCCCGCGACGGCTCGGGGCATGCCGAAGGTGGGGTGGGCCGTGAACACCACCGCGAAGGCGGTGCGGTGGATCAGGGCCGCGAAGGCCTCGACGCCGTCCGGCCGGTCGGGCGCCGCCGCCACGAGCCGCGCGGGGATCGCCGCCTGCGGATCCTCCGGCCCGGCATCGAGCCCGACATAGGCCCGCAGCCGTTCCGCCCGCGCCGCCAGCGCTGCGGCACGCAGGCGCACGAACAGGCCGTCGAGGTCGCCCGTCGAGATCTCGTTCCGGTCGAAGCGCCGGGTGATCGCCAGAGTCACCGCCAGGACGGGATTGCGGAACGGGTCCTCCCGGGCCTGATCCCGGGCGGCCTCGATCAGTCCGAGGAGGTGCGCCTCCAGTTCCTCGGGCTCGCGGCTCGGCTCGTGCTGCATCGGTCGGTCCCGGCTCCGGTCTGCCCGCATCTACCCGGTCCGCCGGCCCACGCAAGGAGCGTTCCGCACGTGACCCGGGACTGACCGGATCCTGACAGAGGACGGGGCCGAGGACGTGACGGGGAACACAACCGCGACGCGGCGGGGCGATATCCACGATGGGATGGGGTGGCGGCGGCCTGAACCGCAGGCTAGAGCTGACCTCCTGATGGAGCGCCTGTTCATCATCCTGGCTATTCTGGTCTTCGCTGTCGCCATCGTCGCCGTGGCCGCGATGGCGGCGCGCGGCCGGCGCGAGCCCCTGCGCATGGGTTCCGAACTCGACATCGAGGACGAGGACCTCGTCATCGGCTCGGTCGGACCGCGCAAGAGCCCGATCGACCGCAGCGCCCAGGTGCTCGACCCGCGCGTGCTCGATCTGGACGCGATCGAACTGGAGCCGATCCGCGCCCTCGACCGGACACAGCGCGACGCGGCGCTCCGCGGAGATCCGCCGGGAGCCGGGCGATGAAGCGATGTGCGCGCGGGGTGGCCGGGCTGCTGCTCGCCGGTCCTCTCTGCCTGTCGACGATGCAGGCGACCGCCGCGCCTGCCGGCAAGCCGGCGCCGGCCGCGCCTCCCCAGGCTTCGCCCGCGCAAGTCGCGCCCGCACCGGCCGCGCCCGCCGCGACGGCGCCGCCAGGTCAAGCCGCCCCTCAGGCGGCGAGCCCTACGCCCGCCGCCGGCCCGACCCTCGAGCAGCCCTGCGGGACGCAGGCGGCCCGCTTCGAGAGCGCCAAGGGGTTCAAGATGGTGATCACGCGGGCCGGGCAGGTCCGCACGACGAACCCGCTCAGGCCGCTCACGCCCGAGGTGAACGAGGTTCTCCAGGTCGTGATCGCCGGAAAGGTCGCCACGGCCTACGGGCCCGATTTCACGACGCTGCGGCGCGGCGGCGCCGCGTCGGGTGTCGAGGCGATGCTGGGCAGCCCGATCCACTGGGAGCCGACGCTGCCGACCTTCCCCGACCCGATCGCGATCGTGAGCGAGGAGGGGACGCCCCTGGCGCAGCTGACCTTCCGCGCCTGCGAGGCGCCGCCCGCCGTCAAGGCGCCGAAGGTGCCGAAGGCCGAGGCCCGCAAGAAGGCGCCCCGCCAGGCGGCACCGAAGGCCGCAGCGGCCCCGAAGACGCCCCCCGGCTTCTCCATGCCCCAGGGGGCGATCGCCGAGTAGCGGCTACTTCTGCTTGGCGATGATCTTGTCCTTGATGCCGTCGTAGACGCTCTGCGGGATGATCTTCTTGGAGACGAGATCGTCCTTCCCGCGATACGGCCGTCCCTTGATGATCGCGGCCGCGCGCGCCGCGCCGATACCGGGCAGCGCGTCGAGCTCCTCGGTGCTGGCGCTGTTGAGATCGATCAGCGCCCCCTTGGCGGCGTTCGGCGATCCGGCGACGGGCGCGCTCGGGGCGGCAGGCTTCGCGGGGGCCGTCGGTGCCGCGGTCGTCGGCGCCTGCGGCGCCTGCGCCAGGGCCGGGGCCGCGACGAGGCTCGACAGGAGGGCGAGGAGGGCGAGGGTCTTGGTGGAGGAAGCCATGGCGTTCTCCCGAGGGGCGCGGCCCGCACCGCGGTGCCGTCCGGCCAGATCTGCGCCGCTCCGCTTGAACCCGCCCTTAACGGTTGTGGTCCGGCACCCCTAGTCACGGGCCGGCGCCGGAGCTATAAGCCCGGCCTCATCCGTATCCCGCGGTGTGCGTGGCGATCCTCGATCGAGGAGCCGCCCGCGCGCCGCTTTGTCCGCGGCGTCACGAAGGATCCAGCCATGGCCGTTCCGAAGCGAAAGACCTCCCCCTCCCGCCGCGGCATGCGCCGCTCGGCCGACGCCCTCAAGGCGCCGACCTACGTCGAGGACAAGGATTCCGGCGAGCTGCGCCGTCCGCACCACATCGACCTGAAGACCGGCATGTACCGCGGCCGTCAGGTCCTGAAGGTGAAGTCCGCCGAGGCCTGAGCCTCGCGAAGGCGGCGCCTCAGGCGAGGCGCCGCGCGGCCTCCGCGTAGCGCGCGGCGGCCATCCGGGTCCGTTCCAGGCGCGACGGCAGCAGCGTCGGATCGCCCGCCGTCAGCAACTGCGCGATGAAGCCGGCGCGGGGTCTCCCCGCGGCCGCGCGTTCCGCTGTCCGAGGGGCGGGCGGCTCGTCGGAGCGGCCACCGTCGATCAGGGCGAGCGCCTGGACCTCCGTCCGCGCCGCCTCTGGGGAGACGTCCGCGTCCGGGGCCGGCGCGCGCCGGGTGGAGCGGACCTGTGTCGGGCCGAGACGGCTGACTGTTCCGATACGCACCATGCGCACATTCTCCGCACGTTTCCGTGCCCGTGTCGCAAAGGTGGGGCCGACGTTTACCGATCGTCAACCCTTCGTCCGGTCGGTCCGGCCGAATTACTTTTTCGCGAGCGCTTCCAGGCGCTGCTGCATCTCCAGCATCTGGCGCTTGAGATCGTCCAGCTCGCCGCCCCCGTAGGATGTAGGCTGAGTCGCGGCCGGCGCGGTCGGCTGGGCTCCCGGCGCGGGCGGGGCGAAGCCCGTGAACATCTTCATGGCATCGCCGAAGAAGTTCATGTTGGTGCGCACCTGCTGCTCGATGGCGTTCTGGAACGCCGCCGGGCCGAAGCTCTGGGCGAACTTCTCGCGCAGGCCGTCCTGGTCCTTGGCGAAGTTCGCCATGGAGAATTCGAGGAAGCTCGGCACCATCGTGCGCATGCTGTCGCCGTAGAAGCGGATCAGCTGGCGCAGGAACGCCACCGGGAGCAGGTTCTCGGCGCCGGCCTTGTTCTCCTGCTCGAAGATGATCTGCGTCAGGACCGAGCGGGTGATGTCGTCGCCCGTGCGCGCGTCGTAGACGACGAAATCCTCGCCGTTCTGCACCATCGTGGCGAGGTCCTCCAGCGTCACGTACGTCGAGGTGCCGGTGTGATAGAGGCGCCGGTTGGCGTACTTCTTGATGACGGTCTGGGTGGCCTTGACGGTATCCGCCATCGGGAACGGCCTTTCTGGACTCGGGACCGGGGGGCGTTGCAGACGCGCGGTGCTGTCTGACGGGGGCTGTCTTCGCGCCCGCAACACGATCCTTAAAGCCTTCCCCGGGCGCAGAAAACAGCAAACTGCAGCTGTTCAACGCAGAATAATGCAGAGCGGTCGGGGCGGTCGCGCCATTTCAGTCTCGCGGTCGCGTCATCGGCGCGTTTGGCGCGTTGATCCACAACCTTGACTTCGCCCACCTCAGGCCCTTCATCCCAGGGCCGGCACAGAGCGCGCCCCGGGACGTGGAAGGCGCGCCGGCTCGCGAGAGGAGAACGTTCACATGGCAGGCAGCGAAGAGATCGTCATCGTCGGGGCGGCGCGCACGCCGGTCGGCTCGTTCGGCGGCGCCTTCGGGGCGGTGCCGGCCCACGAGCTCGGCGCGACGGCGATCAAGGCCGCCCTGGAGCGCGCCAAGGTCTCGCCCGACGAGGTGGACGAGGTGATCTTCGGCCAGGTCCTCACCGCGGGCGCCGGCCAGAACCCCGCCCGGCAGGCGGCCATCAAGGCCGGCATCCCCGAGAAGGCCACCGCCTGGGGCCTCAACCAGGTCTGCGGCTCGGGCCTGCGCACGGTCGCGATCGGCATGCAGCAGATCGCCAACGGCGACGCCAAGGTCATCGTGGCCGGCGGCCAGGAATCGATGTCGCTGTCGCCCCACGCGCAGTACCTGCGCGGCGGCCAGAAGATGGGCGACGTGAAGCTCGTCGACACGATGATCAAGGACGGGCTCTGGGACGCCTTCAACGGCTACCACATGGGCCAGACCGCCGAGAACGTCGCCCAGGCCTTCCAGCTCACCCGCGAGCAGCAGGACCAGTTCGCGACCCGCTCGCAGAACAAGGCCGAGGCCGCCCGCAAGGAGGGCCGGTTCAAGGACGAGATCGTCCCCGTCACGGTGCCGGGCAAGAAGGGCGACACGATCGTCGACACCGACGAGTACATCCGCGACGGCGCCACCCTGGAGGCGATGGGCAAGCTGAAGCCGGCCTTCACCAAGGACGGCACCGTCACGGCCGCCAACGCCTCGGGCCTCAACGACGGCGCCGCCGCCCTGGTGCTGATGTCGGCCTCGGAGGCCGAGCGCCGCGGCCTGACCCCGCTCGCCCGGATCAAGTCCTGGGCGACCGCGGGCGTCGACCCGAAGGTGATGGGCACCGGCCCGATCCCGGCCTCGCGCAAGGCCCTGGAGAAGGCCGGCTGGAAGCCGTCCGACCTCGACCTGATCGAGGCGAACGAGGCCTTCGCGGCCCAGGCGCTGGCCGTGAACAAGGACATGGGCTGGGACGACGCGAAGGTGAACGTCAACGGCGGCGCCATCGCCATCGGCCACCCGATCGGTGCCTCGGGCGCCCGCGTCCTCGTCACCCTGCTCCACGAGATGAAGCGCCGCGACGCCAAGAAGGGCCTCGCCACGCTCTGCATCGGCGGCGGCATGGGCGTGGCGATGTGCGTCGAGCGGACCTGATCGGTCTGTCACGACAGTATCGGCCCACAACATAGACTTAAGGCCGAAGTCAGAAAAAATCGCGTGCGGACGCCATCCGCACGCGGCATCAAGTGATGCGAACAGGAGGAAACAATGGCTCAAGGACGCGTCGCCCTCGTGACGGGCGGCACCCGCGGCATCGGCGCGGCGATCTCGAAGCGGCTCAAGGACAAGGGCTACAAGGTCGCCGCCAACTACGCCGGCAACGACGAGGCGGCCAACGCCTTCAAGGCCGAGACCGGAATCCCCGTCTTCAAGTTCGACGTGGGTGATCTCGCGAGCTGCGAGGCCGGCATCAAGGCGATCGAGGCCGAACTCGGCCCGGTGGACATCCTGGTGAACAACGCCGGCATCACCCGGGACGGTGCCTTCCACAAGATGACGTTCGAGAAGTGGCAGGCGGTCATCAAGACCAACCTCGACTCGATGTTCACCTGCACCCGTCCGCTGATCGAGGGCATGCGCAGCCGCAACTTCGGCCGCATCATCATCATCTCGTCGATCAACGGCCAGAAGGGCCAGGCCGGGCAGACCAACTACTCGGCCGCCAAGGCCGGCGTGATCGGCTTCGCCAAGGCGCTCGCGCAGGAGAGCGCCTCGAAGGGCATCACGGTGAACGTGGTGGCGCCCGGCTACATCGCCACCGAGATGGTGATGGCGGTGGCGGAGGACATCCGCAACAAGATCATCTCCACGATCCCGACCGGCCGCCTCGGCGAGGCCGACGAGATCGCCCACGCGGTCGAGTATCTCGCCAGCGACGAGGCCGGCTTCGTGAACGGCTCGACGCTGACCATCAACGGCGGCCAGCACTTCGTCTGATCGCCGCGGGCGCGCCGGATCGACCCGGCGCGCCCGCCCTGTGGGCGAGCCGCCCCACCGCGCCGGACGCGCATCTCTCCGTCCGGTGAGCGTTCCTTCCGACACTCCGCGCGGCCGAGCCCGACGACGGCGCTCCCCGCGCCGGCCCCACCTGCCGGCGACCGTGCCGGGACGCGCCGGTCCGGCCCGCGCGCCGCCGGCCGTGGTCGCGAGCCCGGACCATCCGACCCATCAAGCGTGACGAAAGTCCTTCCCCGCGTGCGGAATCGCGCGTCGGGCGGGATAACGGGCATTGCGGGCAGCGATCGAGCCGCCGGCCCGCGTGTTCTGAGACACGAACAATTCGAACGGCCTCGTATAGACCTCCTTCCATCGGCTCACGGATGGTCCTGCCGATAGAAATCGAGGTCCTGAGGATCATGAACAACTGGTTTCACGGTAAATTCAGCGTTCAGTTTATCGGCGCGAGCCAGAATTGTTCTTCCCGCACGACCGCGATGCGTGACGACCGCTCCGCGCTGCCCGCAATCGCGAAGCTCGGCCTCGCGGCGGCCTGTGCCCTGGGGCTGGCGGCCTGCGTCACCCCGCAGGAGCGCCACGCGCTGGATCAGAACCAGTGCTACGCCTTCGGCTTCGAGCCCGGCACCGACGGCTTCGCCGAGTGCATGATGGGGCTCCACCAGCAGCGCGCCGTCGCCCAGTCCAACAGCAACCTGTACTGGCAGGCGCAGCTCGCCGAGCAGAACCGCCGCCGCGAGGCGCAGCAGGACCTCTACAAGGTCATGAGCCTGCAGCGCACCGGCGACGCGCGGTTCCCCGTCTGCGGCGCCTCCTCGGACGGCGGCATGGATCGCCGGACCATGACTTGGTACGGCCCGAACTGCCGCGCCCGCTGATCCGGATCGAGGGAGGTTCCCATGTCCGACATGACGACGCGCGGCCCGCGCAACCCGAGCCGGATCATCTTCGTGACCGTGGCCCTGATCGGCATCGCCGTCGGGTTCGCGACCGCCAGCCTCGCTTGGTTCACGCTCGCGGTCCTCGGCTCCGCCGCTCTGACCTGCGCGGGTTACGGCCTGATCCGGCGGCGGCTCGGCTGGAAGCCGCTGAGCGGCGAGTACCTGTTCAACCTCCTCCACGTGCTGAGCCCGCACTAGGCGGACACCGCGCACGGCCCCGCGGACGCGCCGCGGGGCTCATCGGCGGGCGGCGCAGGTCCACGAAGACCTGGCCGCGCCGCGCACCCATCCCCCAGACCGCGCCGCCTCCGAGGCCACCATGACGCTCGCCCTCATCATCACCGGCTTCCTGATCGTGAACTTCGTGATGGCCGGCCTCTTCTCCCTCGTGGCCCTCTGGGCCGACTGAGCGGCGGCGCTAAGGAGCGCCGACGCAGTTGGCGTAGAAGGTCGTGGTCGCGGGCCAGTCGGAGAAGACCCCCAGCACGCCCACCTGACCGTGCAGGACGTCGAGCAGCCGCAGGATGTCGCCGTCGCCGGTGACCACCGGCTTGATCGACTGGTAATAGTACCCGCCGCCGCCCTTCAGGGGGCCCGAGCGCTCCAGCGACCACGCGATCAGCCCCAGCCCGGCCGCCTTGGCCTCCCGGGCGTAGGTCGAGGGCTCGATCGCCCCGTCCGGGCCCGGCCGGACCAGCATCCACAGCGGCGGCGCCAGGATCTTCACGCCCTTCCGGGCGAGCTCGGCCATGCCGGGCTGCCACGTGGCGGGCTTCTCGGGGTCGAAGCCCTTCGCGGTCTCGTCCCGGTCGTCGAGGAAGATCGCCTGGCGGCCGAATTCCGGATCCTTCTCCAGCCAGTAGAGGATGTCGCGGAGCTGGAAGCTCTGCGGGTAGACGTCGGAGGCCGGGATCCCGGCCTCCCGGTACTCGTCGACCAGCTGCTGGGCGTACATGTCCTGCGTGTAGGTGCCCTGGAACGGCATCGGAACCTGGGGCGCCTTCAGCTCGGGGGTGAATTTCCGCCCCATCCCCTTCACCAGCGCGATGTACTCCTTGTGCGACATCAGCGTGCCGGTGCCAGCGTAGAGGTCGGTGCGCCAGCGCGGCGTGGCGTTCATGTAGGCCGCCACCGTGGTGGCGTCCGGGTCGGACGCGTCCATCTTCCCGTTCAGCGACTTGAATTCGTCCAGCGTCAGGTCGCTGGTGCAGCACTTGGCCGAGGCCTTCCGCCCGGTGGCCGGGTCGGCCGGCGTGAAGCCCTGCGTGCACTTCGCCGCGAGCTCGGGCCGGGCGAGGATGTCGGTGGTCGTGTGCAGGTCGCACTGGCTGTGGCGGCAGACGAGCTGGCGGTCCTTGGTGAAGGCCACGTCGCACTCGATGATCCCGGCGCCCATCCGGTACGCGGCGAGCAGGCCCTCCCGGGTGTGTTCGGGAAACATCAGCGGCGCGCCGCGGTGCGAGATCGAGAAGGTCCGGGGCGTGTAGGTCCGGTCGACGCCGCAGGCGGCGAGCCTGTCCTTGAGCGGGCCGGGCTTCAGCTGGTCGACGAGATAGAAGGGCCGGGGGCCGAGCTGGGCGGCCTCGCCGGCGAGCGCGGGGCCCGCTCCCAGAAGCAGCCCCAGCCCCAACATGATCGCACGCATCGCGAACCTCCCGTTTCAGGCCGCCGGTAGAGGGGGACGGTGACAGGGGCGTGACCCCGCACGCCCCGGCGCGCCGCCGCCATGATAGCGGCGGATCATCCGCGCGGCGTCGGCCGCCAGTCGGGCGGCGCCATCTCGAAGCCGGCGAAGTCGAAGCCCGGCGAGACCGTGCAGCCGACGAGCGTCCAGGCGCCCGGGCTGGTGGCGGTCTGCCAGTGGCCGGCCGGCACGACGCATTGCGGGCGCTGCCCGGCGGCGAGGTCCGGCCCGAGATGCCGGGCCTCGGCGTCGTGCCCGTTGGGGCTCGTGGTGATCACCAGCGGCGCGCCGGCGTGCCAGTGCCAGATCTCGGTGGCGTCGACCCGGTGCCACGCCGAGACCTCGCCGAGGTCGAGCAGGAAGTAGATCGCGGTGCCGACCGAACGGCCGTCGACGGTCCGTGGATCGCGGAACGTCTCGCGGTAATGGCCGCCCTCCGGATGGGGCTTCAACCCCAGGGTCGCGATCACCTCGGCTGCCGTCATGTCCAGCTCCCTGTCGGTCCCGGCCGCGCGGATCGTCCGCGGCTTGCCGGCACTTGGCACCGATGCTACCGGCCGAAAACCCCGCAAGGTCCGAGAACGATGCCGAGCCCGACCGTACGTCTCCACCGCGGCGACCTGCCCGCCACCTACGACGCGGGGCGGGCGGTGGCCATCGACACCGAGACGCTCGGTCTCAACCCGCATCGGGACCGCCTCTGCGTGGTGCAGCTCTCCACCGGCGACGGCACGGCCGACGTGGTGCAGATCCCGCAGGACGGGCCGGAGCCGGTCGTGCTCAAGCGGGTCCTGGCCGATCCCGGCATCCTGAAGATCTTCCACTTCGCGCGGTTCGACGTGGCGGTCCTGTACAGGGCCCTCGGCGTGATGCCGAGCCCGGTCTACTGCACCAAGATCGCCTCGAAGCTCGCGCGCACCTACACGGATCGCCACGGGCTGAAGGACGTGGTCCGCGAGCTGGTCGGCGTCGACCTGTCGAAGCAGCAGCAATCCTCGGACTGGGGCGCCGAGACCCTGTCGCAGGCCCAGCTCGACTACGCGGCCTCGGACGTCCTCCACCTCCACGCGGCCCGGGAGCGGCTCGACGCGATGCTGGCCCGGGAGGGTCGCACCGATCTCGCGGCCGCCTGCTTCGGCTTCCTGCCGACGCGGGCGCACCTCGACCTCGACGGCTGGCCCGAGACCGACATCTTCGCGCACACCTGAGGGTCCGGCGGGGCCTGCACACTTCCTGTGCGGAGTGAGACTTTCCTGTCACCGCACCGCGATAAGTCGCTGGTAGGTTGTGGCTGCCTGGACTTCCGAGTCCCGGCCAGGCCCTCCTCGCCGGTCGCCCACCCGATCAGGCCGGCGAGGAGGGTCCGTCGCCCTCAGGTCAGGGTCCGCGGGCCCGACGGCGTGCTGATCCGGGCAGTCCAGCGCGGGCCCGGGCCGGACACAACCTGTGGTGGAACGTCGAGGCCCAGCGCCGCGTGAAGCCCCGCGACGGCGTCGGGATCCGGATGCGTCAGGACGAGCGCCTCCAGACCGGCGCCGAGATCCGGCATCGTCGCGGCGGGATTGCCGCGCGGTCCCCACGCCATCGCGCAGGGCGCGGCACCGTCCGCCGGCCACGCCCCGCCCGGGGGCACCGCGAAGCGCCAGGACAGGTCGCCCCGGGTCATCGTCGCCGCCGCGCCGAGGAGCGCGCCGTGCGCGGCGAGGAGGCCGTCGAGATCGTCCGCGCGGGCGACGAAGCCGCGCAGCCGCCGGCCCGAATCCCAGTCGGCCCGCACCCGCGCCGCGTCGCCGAGGCCGAACCAGCGGGCGCCCGACGGCGGCGGCGCCTCCGGATCGACGGCGATCACCTCGAGGAACAGGGCGCCGCCGAGGCGCAGCAGGTGGTTGCGCGTGCCCATCTCGCGGTGGCGACCGCCCTCGGGCATGGCGAGGCCGAGGCAGTCCCGCACATGGGCCACGCCCTCCGCGAGGTCGGGCGCGACGACGACGAGGTGGTCGAGGGTGAGCATCGTTCGGGCTCCGTGTGCGCGGGCACCTATGCAGCCGGCCGCCGGGCATGCCCGGGACCGCACCGGTCCCGCCCCGGTCTCGGCGCTCACGGGCTGCCTCGGGTGAGGCGGCGAGGGGTAACGCCTGAGCGTCCCCAAGAAAAAGGCCGGGGCCCCGCGAGAGGCCCCGGCCCGGAAGTGCGTGCCGGGCCGGGCCTCGTGCCCGGCCGGCTCTCACATCACAGCGAGTAGTACTGCACGAACTCGATCGGGTGCGGGGTCATCTCGTAGCGCAGGACCTCGGTCATCTTCAGCTCGATGAACGAGTCGATCTGGTCGTCCGAGAACACGCCGCCCTCCTTGAGGAAGGCCCGGTCCTTGTCGAGGCTGTTCAGGGCCTCCCGGAGCGACCCGCACACGGTCGGGATCTTCTTCAGCTCCCGCGGCGGCAGCTCGTACAGGTCCTTGTCCATGGCCGGGCCCGGGTCGATCTTGTTCCGGATGCCGTCGAGGCCGGCCATCAGCAGCGCGGAGAAGGCGAGGTAGGGGTTCGCCATCGGGTCGGGGAAGCGGACCTCGACGCGCTTGGCCTTCGGGCTCTTGGTCCACGGGATGCGGCAGGAGGCCGAGCGGTTGCGCGCCGAGTAGGCAAGCAGCACCGGCGCCTCGTAGCCCGGCACCAGGCGCTTGTACGAGTTGGTCGACGGGTTGGTGAAGGCGTTCAGCGCCTTGGCGTGCTTGATGATGCCGCCGATGTACCAGAGGCACTCCTGGGACAGGCCGGCATACTTGTCGCCCGCGAAGACCGGCTTGCCGTCCTTCCAGATCGACTGGTGGACGTGCATCCCTGAGCCGTTGTCGCCGTAGACGGGCTTGGGCATGAAGGTCGCGGACTTGCCGTAGCTCTGCGCGACGTTGTGGATGCAGTACTTGTAGATCTGCATGTGGTCGGCGAGCAGGGTCAGCGTGTCGAACTTCATGCCGAGTTCGTGCTGGGCCGAGGCCACCTCGTGGTGGTGCTTCTCGACCTTCACGCCCATGGACTGCATGGCCGCGAGCATCTCGCCGCGCATGTCCTGCGCCGAGTCCTGCGGCGGCACCGGGAAGTAGCCGCCCTTGGTCTGGACCCGGTGGCCGAGGTTGCCGCCCTCGTAATCGGTGAAGCCGTTGGTCGGCAATTCGGTGGAGTCGAGCTCGAAGCCCGTGCGGTACGGGTCGGCGCCGAACTTCACGTCGTCGAACACGAAGAACTCGGCCTCGGGGCCGACGTAGATCGTGTCGCCGATGCCGGTCTGTTGCAGGTAGGCCTCGGCGCGCTTGGCGGTGCCGCGCGGGTCACGGCCGTAGGGCTCGCCGGTGGCCGGCTCCAGCACGTCGCAGACGATCGACATGGTCGCGGCCGAGAAGAACGGGTCCAGCGTGGCGGTGACGGGATCCGGCATCAGCAGCATGTCGGACTCGTTAATCGCCTTCCAGCCGGCGATCGAGGAGCCGTCGAACATGGTGCCCTCGTCGAAGATCTCCTCGTCGATGAGCGACACGTCGAACGTGACGTGCTGCCACTTGCCGCGCGGGTCGGTGAACCGGAAGTCCACGTAACGCACGTCGTTGTCCCGGATCGTCTTCAGCACCTCGGCCGCAGTCGTCATCGTGGGCATCCTCCAGGGATCTCTGAATCGGCTCTCGTGGCGCACCCGCACGCGGTCGCGCGCACCGGCAAGCGGCGCTTGATATCCGGCGCGGGCGTACCTTGCCACCCGCCGGGCAGCGGAATCGGCCGACGGATGAAACGATCGGCCCGTTCGCGCACCCGATCTCGTAACCGTGATCGGCAGCTCCGTTTCTAGGGCACCGTTGTTCTCCGGCAATGGCCTTCCTGGCACGATCCATGCAATTGCGGCCGCAGCCGTCGACGAGGCGGCAAGCCGTTCGCGTCTTCCCGGGTTGCCCAGGTCGCGCATCGATACGGACGAGAGAACCGGAATGACCAAATACAAGCTCGAGTACATATGGCTCGACGGGTACACGCCGACCCCGAACCTCCGCGGTAAGACGCAGATCAAGGAATTCGACAGCTTCCCGACCCTCGAGCAGCTCCCGATGTGGGGCTTCGACGGCTCGTCCACCAAGCAGGCCGAGGGCGGCAGCTCCGACTGCATGCTGAAGCCCGTGCGCCACTTCCCCGACCCGGCCCGCAAGAACGGCGTGCTGGTGATGTGCGAAGTGATGATGCCGGACGGCGTGACCCCGCACGAGTCCAACAAGCGCGCCACCATCCTGGACGATGCCGGCGCCTGGTTCGGCTTCGAGCAGGAGTACTTCCTGTACAAGGACGGCCGCCCGCTCGGCTTCCCGGCCTCCGGCTACCCGGCGCCGCAGGGCCCGTACTACACCGGCGTCGGCTATTCGAACGTCGGCGACGTCGCCCGCAAGATCGTCGAGGAGCACCTCGACCTCTGTCTCGACGCCGGCATCAACCACGAGGGCATCAACGCCGAGGTGGCCAAGGGCCAGTGGGAGTTCCAGATCTTCGGCAAGGGCTCCAAGAAGGCCGCCGACGAGATGTGGATGGCCCGCTACCTCCTGCAGCGCCTCTGCGAGAAGTACGGCATCGACGTCGAGTACCACTGCAAGCCGCTCGGCGACACCGACTGGAACGGGTCGGGCATGCACTGCAACTTCTCGACCGCGTTCATGCGCGAGCACGGCGGCAAGGCCTACTTCGAGAAGCTCATGGAGGCGTTCAAGAACGCCCGCGAGGAGCACATCGCCGTCTACGGTCCGGACAACCACATGCGCCTGACCGGCAAGCACGAGACCGCCTCGATCCACGAGTTCTCGTACGGCGTGGCCGACCGCGGCGCCTCGATCCGCGTGCCGCACTCCTTCGTGAACAACGGCTACAAGGGCTACCTGGAGGACCGCCGCCCGAACTCGCAGGGCGACCCCTACCAGATCGCCTCGCAGGTGCTGAAGACGATCGCTTCCGTGCCGACCGAGGCCGCTGCAGCCGCGTAAGACGCGGAGCTTCGACAGACGATGCGAAGCCGGGCCCTCGGGTCCGGCTTCGCCGTTTCCGGGGTAACGGGCTTCCGATCTACCCCGTCCTGGGGGTTGGAGCGCGGCGCAGGCCTCGACGGAGGCCTCCGGGGATCGCGCGGACCGCCGTGCGCCCTCTCGAAGCCCGCTGGCGCGGGCACGTCAGGATGAGTGGGTCGGGTGAGGGAGCCCGTCGGGCCTGCTCGACGGCCGCAGGGGCGCCATCGCTCCCGAATTCCCCCGCCTCAGGACCGCCGCGGGCGCTCGTCCTCGCGGATGGCGGCCTCGTGGTACCACGCGCCTCCGCCGAAGCTCGGCACGGGCGCGGGCTTCGCCTCCGGAGCCGCCCGGGCGGTATCGCGCGCGCGTCGGAACGCGGACAGATCGTAGATCTTGGCGGTCTCGCGCGGGTCCGTGGCGGCCATCGCACTTCCTCCTGCACCGGTTCGAGCGGCCGATCGGGCCGGCCGTTCTCGATGATGTGGGGTGCGGGAAGCGGCGCTCCAGGGCCGGAGGCGCCGATGCCGGACATTCGCGCAGTGCGAAATCTTAGGCAGTGTCGCGCGGTGCGCGGCCGCCGGCGGTCCTGGACCGCGGGCGGGCTCGGGTCAGATCGCGTCCGTGCCGGTCTCGCCGGTGCGGATGCGGATCGCCTCCTCGATCGTCGAGACGAAGATCTTGCCGTCGCCGATGCGCCCGGTCTGCGCCGACTTGCGGATCGCCTCCACGGCGCCCTCGACCAGGGCGTCGGACAGCACGATCTCGAGCTTCACCTTGGGCAGGAAGTCGACCACGTACTCGGCGCCCCGGTAGAGCTCCGTGTGGCCCTTCTGACGGCCGAAACCCTTCGCCTCGATGACGGTGATGCCCTGGAGGCCGACCTCCTGGAGCGCCTCCTTCACCTCGTCGAGCTTGAAAGGCTTGATGATCGCTTCGATCTTCTTCATGCCGCTCGGGCCTGCGCTGCGGTGCCTGGCATTTCTAACATCCTCGTGACGCCTTCGCCACGCCGTTTTCGCGGCGTGTCCGACCATAGTGCCTATTTGCTGTGCGATGCACGCACATCCTTAGAGCGCTTCACCGGAATCTGGCGCGATTTTAGTCAGGGCTGATCGGTGCACGGGCAGAGGCGGAGACGGATATGCGGTTGCTGACGGTCGCGGCAATGAGGCGGGTCGATGCCGCGGCAATCGAGGGCGGCGTGCCGGGCCTGATGCTGATGGAGGCGGCCGGGGCCGCCGTGGCCGGGCGCGCCCGGGCGAGGCTCCCGGCCGGTGGCTGCGTCGTCGTGCTGTGCGGGCCGGGCAACAACGGCGGCGACGGCTACGTGGCCGCGCGCCTGCTGGCCGAAGCCGGCTACGCGGTCGAGCTCCTCAGCCTCGGCGCGGTGTCGGCGCTGACAGGAGACGCCGCGCTCGCGGCCGCGGCCTGGACGGGGCCGGTGCGCCCGGCCGAGGGCGGCGCGCTGCCGTCCGGCGACCTCGTGATCGACGCCCTGTTCGGCGCCGGCCTGTCGCGCGACCTCGACGGCGCCGCCCGCGCGCTCGTCGAGGCGGTGAACGAGGCCGGGATGCCGGTGCTCGCCGTCGACGTGCCGAGCGGGGTCGACGGCGATACCGGCGCGGTGCGCGGCGCCGCCATCCGGGCAGTGGAGACCGTGACCTTCGTGACCTTCAAGCCCGGGCACCTGCTCCAGCCCGGGCGGGGCCTGTGCGGCCAGCTCAGCCTCGCCGATATCGGGACCGGCCCGGCGGCGCTGGAGGCGGGCCTGGCCGCCGGCGCGCCCCTCGACCGGAACGGGCCCGACCTTTGGGGCCGGGACGTCCCGCACCTCACCGGCGCGAGTCACAAGTACACCCGCGGCCACGCCCTGGTCCTGTCCGGGCCGGCCACCAAGACCGGCGCCGCCCGGCTCGCCGCCCGCGGCGCCCTGCGGGTCGGGGCAGGGCTCGTCACCGTCGCGTCCCCGACCGCCGCGCTGCCCGAGAACGCCGCCCACCTCACGGCGATCATGCTGCGGCCCTGCGAGAGCGCCGACGACCTCGACGACTTGCTCACCGACGAGCGGCTGAACGTGATCCTGGCGGGACCCGGGCTCGGCACCGGCGAGCCGACCCGGGAGCGCGTGGCCGTGGCGGCCGCGGCCGGGCGCGGCCTCGTCCTCGATGCCGACGCGCTGACGAGCTTCGCCGGCAAGGCGCCGCTGCTCGCCGCCCATCTCGCCGACGGGGATGCGCGGGCCGTGCTGACCCCGCATGCCGGCGAGTTCGCGCGGCTCTTCGACGGGACGGACGCGATGGCCGAGGGCGCCGACAAGGTCGCCCGGGCCCGCGCGGCGGCCGCGCTCACCGGCGCCGTGGTGGTCTTCAAGGGGGCCGACACGGTGATCGCGGCCCCCGACGGCCGTGCGGCCATCAACGACCACGGCAGCCCCTATCTCGGGACGGCCGGGTCCGGGGACGTGCTCGGCGGCCTGATCGCCGGCCTGCTCGCGCAGGGCATGGAGCCTTTCGCGGCCGCCGCGGCGGGCGTCTGGCTCCACGGGGATGCCGGCCTGCGCCACGGGCCGGGCCTGATCGCCGAGGACATCCCCGAGCTGATGCCGGCGGTCTTGCGCGACCTCGTCGCGTCGACCGGGGGCTGACCCGGCGGCTGACCGCTCAGGTAACCTCGAACATCGTCCAGAGGCCGGTGTCGAACCGCTCCAGCACCGTGGCGCTGATCAGCCAGCGCCCCGGATTGTCCGCCAGGAAGCCGATCCGGGCCGTCCGCCCCTCCAGGAGCTGGAACGTGTCGAGCCAGTAGGGCTCCCAGCCGTCGTCCAGGGGATGGAGCAGGCGGAAGCAGTGGCCGTGCAGGTGCAGGGCCTGCGGGAAGGCGGTCTCGTTGCGCAGGGCCAGCACCACCACCTGCCCGCGCTTCACCGAGAAGATCGGTGCGAGGCCGGCGGTGCCGCTCGCGCCGTTCACCGACCAGATCTTCTGCGGGTCGCCCGTGTAGACCGGATCAGGCGCGGGGCCGTCCTTGGCTCCGTCCTTCACTCCGTCCTTGCCCTTCGGCACGAAGGCGCCGCCGGTGATCACCACGTCGCGGCGCAGGGCGTTCTGGAGCTTGATCTCGGCCGGCAGGCGCTTGTTCTCGCCGATCGGCCCGATCGGGGGTCGCTTCTCGGTGATCCGAGCACCCTTGGTGACGACGCTCGCCAGGACCAGGCCCTTGCCGATCAGCGCGTGGATCTCGCAGGTGGCGCCTTCCTCCTCCGGCAGGTCGACCAGCAGGTCGTAGCGGGTGCCGGGCGGGAAGGGCAGGGTCGCCCGCAGGGGCTCGAACGTGTCGGTGGGCTGGCCGTCGACCGCCGCCACGTAGACCTTCACGCCCTCGAACTTGATGCGCGTTGCCCGGGCGTTGCAGGCATTGCCGAGACGCAGGCGGATTCGGGAGCCGGGCCTCGCCTCGAAGGCGCCCGGCACCGGCTTGCCGTTGACGGTCACGAGATTGCCGAGGCGCCCGTGCGCGGCCGCGAGCGCCGTCTGCCCGAACGGCATGAGGGTGCCGTCGTCCTGGAGCCGCCAGTCCTGCAGGACGACGCTGACGTCGGCGTCGACCGCGGGCGGGTTCGTCTCCTCGACGACCAGCATGCCCGCGAGGCCCCGGCCCGACGGCTCGCTCGCCCCGCCGACGACCAGGGGCCGGATCAGGTAGGAGCCGGCATCCGGCGGCGTGAAAATGTAGAGGAAGTCGCTGCCCGGCGGGATCGGCGCCTGGGTCACGCCGCCGACACCGTCCATGGCGTTGACGTTGCGCACCCCGTGCCAGTGCAGCGACAGCGGCTTGTCGGTCCGGTTCTCGACCTTGAGGCGCAACGCCTGCCCGAGCTTCACCCGGACCACGGGCGGCAGGGCCTTGCCGTCGAAGCACCAGACCGCCGTCTCGGGTGCGGGGTCCGGCCTGAACCGGGCCTTGCCGGGCGCCGCCGGCAGGGCCGCCGGCGCGGGCTCGGGCTGCGGCTGGACGGGCGCGGATGTCCCCGGCGCGGCGGCCGGCGCCTGGGCCCGCGCGGCCTCCGGCGCGAGCCCGAAGGCCGCCGCGGCGGCGAGCAGGGTTCGTCGCGACGGCGTGCCGGCGCGCGAATCGGTCGGCGGCACGGTGCGGGATGGCGGCATGGGATCTCGGCTGCGGCTCGCGACGGACCCGCTCCTTAGCGGCGCGCGGGCTCCCGCGCCACAGGGGCAAGTTTTTTGCTGCGGGCCCGCCGGCCCATGCTATAGGGCGCGCTTCCGGCGGCCGGCGATGCGCCGGATGTCGGCGCGCGCGGGCGTGGCGGAACTGGTAGACGCGCTGGATTTAGGTTCCAGTGTCGCAAGACGTGGGGGTTCGAGCCCCTCCGCCCGCACCAGGACCTCTGCTGAGGTTGCGGTCCCCTCGGGACCCTCCGCCCCGTACCCGACATCTCGGCATCCCGGTCCGCGCGAGCACGACGCCGGCCCGGCCGGCGAACCCAGGTTTCTTTGAAGAGCGACGACGACGATGCAGGTGACCGAGATCAACGCCCAGGGGCTGAAGCGCGAGTTTCAGGTTCTGCTGGCCGCCCAGGAACTCGAGGAGCGCCTGACCAACGAGCTGTCCGGCATGAAGGACAAGGTGCAGCTCAAGGGCTTCCGTCCCGGCAAGGTGCCGGTCGCGCACCTGCGCAAGGTCTACGGCCGCTCCGTGATGGCCGAGGTGGTGCAGAACGCCGTCAACGAGGCGAACCGCCAGATCGTCACCGATAACGGCCTCAAGCTCGCCCTGGAGCCGCAGGTCGAGTTCCCGACCGACCAGGCCGAGGTCGAGAAGGCGCTCGACGCCAAGGGCGACCTCGCCTTCAAGGTCGCCCTCGAGGTGATGCCGAGCTTCGAGCTCGCCGACCTCTCCGACGTCAGCCTGACCAAGCTCGTCGCCAAGCCCGCCGACGCCGAGGTCGACGAGGCCCTGGAGCGCATGGCCGGCCAGAGCCGTCCGTTCACCGAGCGCGATGAGGGCGCCGAGGCCCAGAGCGGCGACCGCGTCACCATCGACTTCGTCGGCCGCATCGACGGCGAGGAGTTCCAGGGCGGCAAGGGCGAGGGCATCGACCTGGAGCTCGGCTCCGGCTCGTTCATCCCGGGCTTCGAGGAGCAGCTCGTCGGCGCCAAGGTCGGCGACAAGCGGCTCGTGAAGGTCACCTTCCCGGCCGAGTACGGGGCCGAGCACCTCGCCGGCAAGGACGCCGAGTTCGACGTGACCGTCACGAAGATCCAGGCGGCGGGCGAGGCCAAGATCGACGACGAGCTCGCCAAGTCCATGGGCATGGAGTCGCTGGAGAAGCTCCGCGAGGCCGTGTCCGAGGCGATCGGCCGGGATTTCGAGGCCGCCTCGCGCCGCCGGCTCAAGAAGGAGCTCCTCGACGCGCTGGACGGCAAGTACGCCTTCGAGCTGCCCCCGTCGCTTGTGGCCCAGGAATTCGCCGCCGTCTGGGCCCAGGTCGAGCAGGACCTCAAGACCCGCGGCAAGACCTTCGAGGACGAGGACACCACCGAGGAGAAGGCCCAGGCCGAGTACCGGAAGATCGCGGAACGGCGCGTCCGTCTCGGTCTCGTGCTTGCGCAGGTCGGCGAGAGCGCCGATATCAAGGTCTCGGACGAGGAGGTGAACCAGGCCCTCATCGCCCGGGTCCGGCAGTTCCCGGGCCAGGAGCAGCAGGTCTGGGACTTCTACCGGAAGAATGCGCAGGCGCTCGCGGAACTCCGCGCGCCCCTGTTCGAGGAGAAGGTCGTCGACCACGTCCTCGGGCAGGTCAAGCTCGTCGAGGAGCCCGTCTCGAAAGAGGCGCTTTTCGCGGACGAAGATGACGACGACACGACCGGCGGCAAGCCGGCAGACAAGGCCGAGGCCAAGGGCGAGTCCAAGACCGAAGCCAAGGCCGACTGAGTCCCGCTCTGTCCCAGGACGGCGGGCAAGGGTTAGGCGATGGTTAAGCATCGCCGGTGTTCGCTGACATGCCCGGGGCTGCCCTGATTCGCGGCAGCCCCGGGCCTCACTCCGGGGCAGGATGAGATGAGAGATCCGATCGACGTCTACAACAACGCGCTCGTGCCGATGGTCGTCGAGCAGTCGAGCCGCGGCGAGCGCGCCTTCGACATCTACTCCCGCCTGCTCCGCGAGCGCATCATCTTCCTCACCGGCCCCGTGGAGGATTACGGCGCGTCGCTGATCGTGGCGCAACTGCTCTTCCTCGAGGCGGAGAACCCGAAGAAGGAAATCTCCTTCTACATCAACTCCCCCGGCGGCGTGGTCACCTCGGGCCTGTCGATCTACGACACGATGCAGTTCATCCGCTGCCCGGTGACGACCCTCTGCGTCGGCCAGGCCGCCTCGATGGGCTCCCTGCTGCTCACCGCCGGCGAGCCGGGCCACCGCTTCGCCCTGCCGAACGCCCGGATCATGGTCCACCAGCCGTCCGGCGGCTTCCAGGGGCAGGCGACCGACATCCTGATCCACGCCCGCGAGATCGAGGCGCTGAAGCGGCGCCTGAACGAGATCTACGTGAAGCACACCGGCCGCGACTACGACACGATCCACACGGCGCTGGAGCGCGACAACTTCATGACCGCCGACGCGGCCAAGGAGTTCGGGCTCATCGACGAGGTGATCGAGAAGCGTCCCGAGCCGGCGGCCGCCTGACCGGCCCGCGTCGCCTGACCGCCGCGGCGCGGCCTTGATCCCGCCGCGGCAGCGTGTTTGCATCGAGGTTCGGGCCCTTCGGTCAAAGGCGCGCAGCACACTGTTTCTTTAAACGGGCCCCCTACATTCATGCGATGCGCGTCCGCCCCTTGCCGGCGGCGGACGCGAGGAATCGGAGACCGATATGAGCAAGACTGGCGGCAACGACTCGAAGAGCACGCTGTATTGCTCGTTCTGCGGCAAGAGCCAGCACGAGGTCCGCAAGCTGATCGCCGGCCCCACGGTGTTCATCTGCGACGAGTGCGTCGAGCTGTGCATGGACATCATCCGCGAGGAGTCGAAATCCTCGCTGGTGAAGAGCCGCGACGGCGTGCCGACGCCCAAGGAGATCCGCCGCGTCCTCGACGACTACGTCATCGGCCAGGACTTCGCCAAGAAGGTCCTCTCGGTCGCGGTGCACAACCACTACAAGCGGCTCGCCCACGCGACGAAGCACAACGACGTCGAACTGGCCAAGTCCAACATCATGCTGATCGGGCCGACCGGCTCGGGCAAGACCCTGCTCGCGCAGACGCTGGCCCGGATCCTCGACGTGCCGTTCACCATGGCGGACGCCACGACGCTGACCGAGGCCGGCTATGTCGGTGAGGACGTCGAGAACATCATCCTCAAGCTGCTCCAGGCCTCGGACTACAACGTCGAGCGGGCCCAGCGCGGCATCGTCTACATCGACGAGATCGACAAGATCTCCCGGAAGTCCGACAACCCGTCGATCACCCGCGACGTGTCGGGCGAGGGCGTGCAGCAGGCGCTCCTGAAGATCATGGAGGGCACGGTCGCCTCCGTCCCGCCCCAGGGCGGAAGGAAGCACCCGCAGCAGGAATTCCTGCAGGTCGACACCACCAACATCCTGTTCATCTGCGGCGGCGCCTTCGCGGGGCTGGAGCGGATCATCTCCCAGCGCGGCAAGGGCACCTCGATCGGCTTCGGCGCGACCGTGCAGGCCCCGGACGACCGCCGCACTGGCGAGATCTTCCGCTCGGTCGAGCCGGAGGACCTGCTGAAGTTCGGCCTCATCCCCGAGTTCGTCGGCCGTCTGCCGGTCCTGGCGACCCTGGAGGACCTCGACGAGGCCGCGCTGAAGAAGATCCTGCAGGAGCCGAAGAACGCCCTGGTCAAGCAGTACCAGCGGCTGTTCGAGATGGAGAACGTCGACCTGACGTTCCAGGACGAGGCGCTGTCGCTCGTCGCCCGCAAGGCGATCGAGCGCAAGACCGGCGCCCGCGGCCTGCGCTCCATCCTGGAGACGATCCTGCTCGACACGATGTACGACTTGCCGGGCCTCGAGTCCGTGGAGCAGGTGGTCATCGGTCCGGAGGTGGTGGAGGGCAAGTCGCGCCCCCTCTACATCCACGGCGACCGCAACAAGGACACGCCCGCGAGCGTCAGCGCGTAGGCACTCGGCAGGGTTGCATCAGGCGCCCGGCCCAGGCCGGGCGCGCTGCGGGGATCGCCTTGAAAACGCGCTTCCTCGCAGCCACCTCAGGCTCAGCGCGGTGGCCGCACGCTCCTTCGAGGTCCGGTCCGCGTCGCCAGCCGCAAAGTTAGCGAAATCCGACCCTCGCGGCCCGGTCGGCACCCGGCTGTAGGCGCGCTCCGTGCATGGGGGCGTCGAACCTGGGCGTCCCTGAGAGGAAGTCACATGTCACAGTCGAAATCGCGCCAGCCGGTGGTCCCGGGTTCGACGGGCACCTACGCCGTCCTCCCCCTGCGCGACATCGTCGTCTTCCCGCACATGATCGTGCCCCTGTTCGTGGGCCGCGAGAAGTCGATCCGCGCCCTCGAGGAGGCCGTTCGCACCGACCGCCACATCCTGCTCGCTACCCAGATCAACGCGGGCGACGACGACCCGGCGACCGACGCCATCTACAAGATCGGCACGCTCGCCTCCGTGCTCCAGCTCCTGAAGCTGCCCGACGGCACCGTGAAGGTGCTGGTCGAGGGCGTCGGCCGCGCCAAGGTCGTCGACTTCACCCGCTCGGACGAGTTCTACGAGGCGACCGCCGAGGCGCTCCACGACGAGCTCGGCGACCGCGTCGAGGCCGAGGCGCTCGCGCGCTCCGTGCTCTCGGAGTTCGAGAACTACGTCAAGCTGAACAAGAAGATCTCGCCCGAGGTCGTCTCCGCCGTGACCCAGATCGACGAGCCGTCCAAGCTCGCCGACACGATCGGCTCGCACCTGCTCGTCAAGATCTCCGACAAGCAGGGCATCCTGGAGACCCCCACGGTGGCGCAGCGCCTCGAGCGCGTGCTGTCGCTGATGGAGAGCGAGATCTCCGTGCTCCAGGTGGAGAAGCGCATCCGGACCCGCGTCAAGCGGCAGATGGAGAAGACCCAGCGCGAGTACTACCTGAACGAGCAGATGAAGGCGATCCAGAAGGAGCTGGGCGACTCCGAGGATGGCCGCGACGAGCTGGCCGAACTGGAAGAGAAGATCGAGAAGACCAAGCTCTCCAAGGAGGCCCGCGACAAGGCGACGGCCGAGCTGAAGAAGCTGCGCCAGATGTCGCCGATGTCGGCCGAGGCGACCGTCGTGCGCAACTACCTCGACTGGATGCTCGGCATCCCGTGGGGCAAGCGCTCGAAGATCAAGAAGGACCTGCTCGGCGCCCAGGCGCTGCTCGACGAGGATCATTTCGGCCTCGACAAGGTCAAGGAGCGGATCGTCGAGTACCTCGCGGTGCAGCAGCGCGCGAACAAGCTCACCGGCCCGATCCTGTGCCTCGTCGGTCCCCCCGGCGTCGGCAAGACCTCGCTCGGCAAGTCCATCGCCAAGGCGACGGGTCGCGAGTTCGTCCGGATGTCGCTCGGCGGCGTGCGCGACGAGGCCGAGATCCGCGGTCACCGTCGGACCTATATCGGCTCGATGCCCGGCAAGATCGTGCAGTCGATGCGCAAGGCCAAGACCTCGAACCCGCTCATCCTGCTCGACGAGATCGACAAGATGGGCATGGACTTCCGCGGCGATCCGTCGGCGGCGCTCCTCGAGGTGCTCGACCCTGAGCAGAACAGCACCTTCAACGACCACTACCTGGAGGTGGATTACGACCTCTCGAACGTGATGTTCGTGACCACGGCCAACACCCTCAACATCCCGGGCCCGCTCATGGACCGGATGGAGGTGATCCGCATCGCCGGGTACACCGAGGAGGAGAAGGTCGAGATCGCGCGCAAGCACCTGATCCCGAACGCCCTGAAGAAGCATGGCCTCGGGACGCACGAGTGGTCGATCGACGACGACGGCCTGATGATGCTGGTCCGCCGCTACACGCGGGAGGCCGGCGTCCGCAACCTGGAGCGCGAGCTGTCTAACCTGATCCGCAAGGCGGTGAAGGAGATCCTGATCACCAAGACCAAGTCGGTCGCGGTGAACGTGGAGACCCTTCCGGTCTTCCTCGGCCCGCCGAAGTTCCGCTACGGCGAGATCGACGCGGACGATCAGGTCGGCGTGGTGACGGGTCTGGCCTGGACCGAGGTCGGCGGCGAGCTGCTGACGATCGAGGGCGTCATGATGCCCGGCAAGGGCAAGATGACGGTCACCGGCAACCTGAAGGACGTGATGAAGGAGTCGATCTCGGCGGCGGCGAGCTACGTCCGCTCCCGGGCGATCGATTTCGGGATCGAGCCGCCGCTGTTCGACCGGCGCGACATCCACGTCCACGTTCCCGAGGGGGCGACCCCGAAGGACGGTCCGTCGGCCGGCATCGCCATGGCCACCGCGATCATCTCGACGCTGACCGGGATCCCGGTCCGTCGCGACGTCGCGATGACCGGCGAGGTGACGCTCCGCGGCCGGGTCCTGCCGATCGGCGGCCTGAAGGAGAAGCTGCTCGCCGCGCTGCGCGGCGGCATCAAGACGGTGCTGATCCCCGAGGAGAACGCCAAGGACATCGCCGAGGTGCCCGACAGCGTGAAGAACGGGCTGGAGATCGTGCCCGTGTCGCGGATGGATCAGGTGCTGGAGAAGGCGCTGGTCCGTCAGCCCGAGGCGATCGAGTGGGAGGAGCCGCTCCCGGTGGCCAAGCCCGCCCGGACCGAAGAGGACGGCGCCGCCTTCGTGGCGCACTGAGCCGACCGATCGATTGAGACGAGCCCCCGGTGCCCCGAGCCCCGGGGGCTTTTTCATGCGCGGACGCGAGCGCGGAGGCCCGGATGCGCATCCTGCTGATCAACCCGAACACGAGTGCGCACGTCACCGATCTCGTCGCCGGCCATGTCCGCACTCAGCTCGGCGGCCGTGCGGAGCTGCGCGCCGTCACCGGCCGGTTCGGAGCCCGCTACATCGCGAGCCGGGCGGCGGCGGCGATCGCCGGCCACGCGGCCCTCGACGCTCTCGCGGAGCACGGCGCCGGCTGCGATGCGGTCTACCTGGCCTGCTTCGGTTATCCGGGCCTCCTCGCCCTGCGTGAGCTGTCGCGGGTACCGGTCATCGGCATGGCAGAGGCGGCCTGCCGCGAGGCCGCTGCGTCCGGTCGCTTCGGGATCGTCACCGGGGGCGCGGCCTGGGAGCCGATGCTGCGGGAGTTCGTGGCGGCGCTCGGCCTCGCCGACGCCCTCGCGGCCCTCCGCACGGTGGCTCCGAGCGGCGGCACCATCGCCCGTGACCCGGACGCGGCCCTGGAGATCCTCGCCCAAGCCTGCCGCGCCTGCGCGGGGGCCGGCGCCGAGTCGGTCATCCTGGGCGGTGCCGGTCTGGCCGGGCTCGCCGCGCGGATCGCTCCGCAGGTTCCCGTTCCGGTGATCTGCTCGGTCGAGGCGGGGACCCGCGCGGTTCTGGCCGCGGGCGCATTCGGGCAGGCCCCGTCGAGGCCCGACCCTGTCGAGAGCATCGGCCTGACACCCGCGCTGGCGACGCGGCTCATCGACCCCTGATAAGGATCCGGGGTGCGGACCCTTGCACCGGACCGGGACCATGCCGTAACGGTCGCCAGCCGGGCGGTTAGCTCAGTTGGTAGAGCGTCTCCTTTACACGGAGAGGGTCGGGGGTTCGAGTCCCTCACCGCCCACCAAGATTGTTTCTCGTTTTCCATTGTTTGCTGATGTGAGGCCGGCAAATTCCGGCCTCAACAACCGTTCTGACGGCGCCTTACGGCACCTTGGTTCCGGCTAGGCCGCGGCCCACAGGAGAGGACTGGTGAAGCCGCGGTCGACGGCTCGAGCGCCTCGGTCATCTTCTGACCGTCGCGCCTGCGCTGATGCGCCTCCACGGCCCGGTCCTAGGACACGCCGAACCGAGCTGGTGCGCCTCAAGGGCGAGATGAAGGCGCTGGAAAAGGTCTCCGTCCAGAAGACATGCGGGATCCAGTTCGAGCGGCAGGCTGCCCGCTGACCGGCTTGGCGGGGCGTGCTAACCTAAGCCGCATGCCCCGCTGGCTTCAATTCGCCCTCGGCCTCGTCACGCTGATCGCGCTCGCCGCGGGCATCGTGCGTACGCTCGTGCGTCACATGCCGGACGCGGTCGCATCGTGGCTCGGGCCGTGGGCTTACGAGGCGTTGATCCTTCTGCTGGCCGTCAGCTTCGTGGCGATCATCGTGCGGGCCGCCCAGGGCTATCGCTCTCCTCGATCTGATAAGGTGCGGTAATGCTTCGCCGGCTCGCGATCCTCCTCCCTTTGCTCGTCTCCACGGTCGCGCACGCTGCGGGCCCCGGAGCCAGGGCGGTGGGCACCTTCGAGCACCAGGAGGACGGCTACGAGCAGGGCGTCGAGGTGAAGGCCGCGGGCGCAGCCGGCTTCACGGCCCAGTTCTCAACGGGAACCAAGGGCTGCGGCGGTGAGGTGACGATGAAAGGGCGGCCGACCGGACCCGACACGGTCGTCTTCAGCAAAACCGACGGTGGGCAAACCTGCCGGATCACCGCCCGCTACGCTTCGGATTTCCGGTCCGTCGTCCTGGAAGAACAGGGCTGCACGATGTGGCACGGCGCCTCGTGTGAGTTCCAAGGGACGTTGAAGCGAACGGGACGCTAGCTGCCCCGCTACGAGGCGGCGCGCCTGTGGAGGCACCGATAAATCTGGCGAGGGCGAATATCAGTACTAGGACACAATTACAGAGTGGGCCTGTTGCAAAAGCAGGAGGATCTACGGATGCTTCGCCCTGATTCGAGGGCGGGCTCGCGTGTCGATGGCGTTCAATCAGATTTTATTTTCGATTTTTGTGTATCTAGGTGCCGCTATTTGCGGGGCAGTGGTGGGTGGAATACTGGGTTTTCTCGTCGGTGCTTGGTATGTTGACATCATGAAGGTAACTCAGCGCGAAGGCACGGCCGGCTATATGGTCGTTTTGCTTTTCACGCCAATCGGGGCGTCCTTGGGAGCCGTTGCTGCCCTCATCGCGCTGATCATTCGCCGTCACTATTATTGATGAGTTCAATCAGGCATTGTCGGGCGCCAACTCGACCTGGCTGAACTGCCGCGCGCACTGGGCCACACCTTCGCGACGGGGGGCATGAGGGCGGGCGTGCCGTTCGGCAAGGTTGCTCGAGCACTCGGCACCAACGAGCAGGTCGTGGAGCAGGTTTATGGCCACCACCTCCCGGAGCATCTGCGCGGCGTTGTGGAGACCGTGTCTCGGGGTGGTCGGGCGGGAGGCAGACAGGAACTCCATCGAAAAGCGACACAGGATCATGCACATAAGTGCAGAATAACAACCTTGATTACGTCTTAAATATTACTTTGGCCGAGCTTTTATCACATGTTGAACTGAAAAAAGGGCGGGCGCGATCCTGCAGAGCTGGCCGAGCACAAAACTCTTCTGATCTTGAGGGAGAAAGCGAAAGGGCGTGTAGCGGTATACGCCCATCCAGCCACCCGCGGCACCGCGAATATCTTCAACTTCATATCCCGCCGCCTCGAACAAACGACGTACACTCCTGCGCGTGAACCATCGGAGATGTGTGGCATCCATTATCCCGGTCGGCTTGTAGTTAAAATTTCCGAATAATAATTGCGCTCTTACGGTCCAATGCGCAACATTTGGAATAGAGGCCAGCACGCGACCATCTGGCGCCAGCGAATTTTTTACTTCTCTCAACATTTCTGCTGGGTCTACAAGATGCTCTAAAACGTCTGCAAATAAGATGTAGTCAAATTTCTCGTTTCTCTGTGCGAAAGTTTGATCATAAACACCAGTGATGACATTTAATCCTTCTGTGCGCGCTTGCTCGGCTCTCTCGGGATGAGGCTCAACGCCAACTACATCAAGAGAGAGCGCGTCTCTCAGTGTGGATGTGATCGTCCCTGTTCCACATCCAACATCTAATAGCTTTTTGTTTTTTTTCATAAACGAAATCAATAATCCCGTGCTTTCGTATCGATTATTGTTTCTGCTGTTATACCTCAGAGAAGAAACATTTTGTTTGCTGAGTCCGGCGACGGCCTCGCGAGTATGTGTCATGTTCGGAAACTCCATTCTGTCGCCTGCGTTGTTATAGGCATTTTCGGAATCGGCTTAGAGTCGATCCGTCAGCAGATTTTGATGCTCAAAAATATGAAAAAATCAGCATTCATGAGTGACAAATAAAAGAACAACAGTCAAGAAGTCAGAGGTCCGCCAATAGGGTTTTTCAATCGTCCATAGGTCTATGCGAGAGCTTGCCGACAAGCTGGCCGAGATCCGCGCCGGGGTCGCGCAGTTGGAACGGATTGCGGCGATCGCGACGTGCCGGGAGGTCGGGTGCGATATACGGCGCGCCGGCGGGCACAATGTGGCCGGCGGCGTCAGGTGCTGTTCCGCGCTCGACAGCGTCTGTACCCGGTGCGGCGATAGAGACGATGGCGACAAGGCCGAAGCCGTCGAGCGACAAGCCGGGTGCGACGACCGCGTGACCCGTTACGGGCCGACATGGGTGCCCTGTAGAACACAGGGGGCATCCGACGAACCGGCCCGGAACAGGTCTCCGGATATTTTCCGGAAACGAAGGCCCGACGGGGCTCCGGATGGCCCGCTACGTTTTTTTCCTGCGCCGTCGCTCTACGGCCTGGGAACGCCAATCCTTCCACGGAGAGGGTCAGGATTTCGAGTCCCTCACCGCCCGCCGGCGCTCCGGCGCCGGCCTCCGTCGACGGTGAGGGCGGGTGGCTACCGGTAGCCGCCGTTCGGCAGCCGTCCGTGATACGGCGTGTTGCGGCAATGGCCCCACGGTCCGCGCCAGTAGCCGGGCGGGCAGCCGTTCCCCGCTCGCACCTGATACCAGCCGCCGGGCAGCGGACCGACATAGGGCGTGCTGCGGCAGTGGCCCCAGGGGCCGCGCCAGGCGCCCGGCCCACATCCCCCCGCCACGAGCGTGATCGGCGCCGCGAGGCCCGGATCGGCCACGACCGGCATCGCCTGCGCGGCCGAGACCGGCAGCGCCGCCAGGGCTACGGCCGCGGCAGCTTTCGTTAAGATATTCATCATCACTCTCCGAGAAATCGGTCCGTATTGATCGCCCCGATCTTTCACAGAACCCATCAATACCCCCCGCAGATGCATTAAATATCGGCCATGAAAGAAAATGGTTCCGGAAATGCGATCAATCCGATGCATTGGCGCGGCGCTTCCGCGCCGGCATTGCCCGTCGGCGGGAGCGCCGCTGGCGACCGGCAACCGCGTCCGGCGCCGGAAAGAGCTGCAACCGGAAATCTCAACCGGAGGTGGTTCATGATGAAGCTGAAGGCAAATGCCTGAGGCCGTGACGCTCAGTCATACCTAAGAATAGGTACTGTAAGCCTTGGAATAGACGTGGGCATCTTCGCGGAATCACTTCGAAGCGGAGGGTGCGATGCCAGTCACGATTCCGGATCGCCTGGGGCTCGGCGTCGCCGATGCCGGGAACGGCCTCTCCGCCCGCGCGGCCGAGGCACGGACGCGGCTCGTCCGCTGGATCGTGGGTAATCGCGCGGCGGCGCGCGTCCCGACGCGGATCCTGACCGACGACGAGATCGCCGTGTTCCGGCGCGACGGGTTCGTCACCGTCCCGGCGATCACCACCGCCGAGGAGCTCGACACCCTGCGCGGCGCCTATGACCGTCTGTTCGAGGAGGCGCGGGGCTGGAAGGACGGGAGCCTATTCGACCTCGTCGACGTCGACCGCGGCGCCAGCGAGGCGCGCTCGCCCCAGCTCCTCAACCCGTCCCGCTTCGAGCCGCTCCTCCGGGACATCCTGTTCCGGGCCAACGCCCTGGCCATGTCGCGCCAGCTCCTGGGGAACCGCGCGGCCCTCGTCTTCGAGCACGCGATCCGCAAGCCGCCGAAGATCGGCGCCGCCACCGCGTGGCACCAGGACGAGGCGTTCTACGCCGCCTACACGAATTACCGGGCGATCACGGTCTGGATGCCCCTGCAGGACGTCTCGCCGGAGAACGGCTGCATGCTCTACGTCCCGGGCAGCCACCGGGAGCCGCTCCTCCCCCATCGCAGCATCGGCGGCGACCCGCGGATCCACGGGCTCGAGGCCCTCGGCGTTCCGGTGGAGCGCGCGGTCCCGTGTCCGCTCCCGGCGGGCGGCGCCACCTTCCACGATTGCCGGACCCTGCACTGCGCCGGGCCGAATCTCAGCGCCGGACCGCGGCGCGCCTATGCCCTCGGCTTCGGGGTCCGCGCGCCGGAGCACACGCTCCGCCACGAGCATCCCTGGAACGCCGAGAAGCGCACGCTGCGGCAGGAGCGCGAGCGGCAGGCCCGCGGCGGGCTGGCCCGGTTGAAGGCGGGCGCCAAGCAGCAGATCAAGGCGCTCATCCGCTGAGGGAGGCCCCGCCCGCGGGGCTCGTGACCGGGTCCGTCAGGCCTCCGACCGCACCGCCAGGGCCGCGCGCACGACCGCGTCGGTCTGCAGGTGGTGCAGCATGTGGCCGGCCCCCGGAAGGGACTCGAACCGCGCCCCGGGGATCAGGCCGGCCGCGCGCCGGCCGTGCAATTCGGTGTTCACCACCAGGTCGGCGCTGCCGCCCAGGATACGGGTGGGCCGGCGCAGGGACGGGTAGCCGAGGACGCTGCGCGCGAGCCCCGGCCAGAGCCAGCCCGCATCCTCGCCCTCGGCGGTGATCTGCGCCGGGCGACCCGCGAGGGCGAAGGGGAAGTCCCGCGCAAAGCGCGCCGGCATCGCCTCGGGGAAGAACATCGCGTTCCACAGGAGCGGGAGCAGCGCCCGGTCGCTGCTGGCGCCCAGGAACGCCGACAGCGCGTCGCCGCCGAAGGGCAGCGCCCGCGGCCCGAACAGCACCTGCTCCAGCCGCGGCTCGGGGAAGCAGATCGGCGCGAGAGCGACGATGCCGGCCACCTCGTCCGGATGGAGCATGCCGTAGGCGAGGGCGACGGCGCCCCCGAACGAGTGGCCCAGGATGACCGGGCGCTCCAGGCCGAGGCGCCGCACCGCCTCCCGGATGGACGCCGCCTGGTCCCAGATGTCGGCGCCCCCGCCGCGCGGCCGGCGGCTGAAGCCGTGGCCCGGGCGGTCGACGGCGACCACGCGGAAATGCTCGGCCAGAGCCGGCACGGGCCCGAGCCAGACGTCCTCCAGGCACATCAGCGTGCCGTGGATCGCCACGAGGTCCGGCCCGGCGCCGGTCTCCGCGTAGGCGATCGTCCGGTCGTCGGCCAGGGACACGATCCGGCGCGGCACGATCCGGGGATCGGCCTCGGTGCCGGTCCCGGCCTCCCGCGCCGGTCGGGCGGGGCCGGGCAGGGTCTCCGTCGCGACAGCCATTTACAGGCGCCGCCGGCGCCCGGACGAGGTGCCGAGCACCGCGAAGGCCGTGGCCGCGCCGACGCCGAGGAGGCCGGCCGCCGCCGCGAGGGGGTGCAGGGTCGCGCGGGTATAGGCGCTGGTCCGCATGACCGGGACGGGCGGGTCGCCCCGCGT
Source organism: Methylobacterium sp. 275MFSha3.1 (assembly GCF_900108435.1). Taxonomy (NCBI): domain Bacteria; kingdom Pseudomonadati; phylum Pseudomonadota; class Alphaproteobacteria; order Hyphomicrobiales; family Methylobacteriaceae; genus Methylobacterium; species Methylobacterium sp. 275MFSha3.1. Next base: position 616,582 of record NZ_FNWP01000002.1, read on the forward strand.
CTCGCCCGCCGAGACCGGCGCGTGCAGCGCGCCGTCCGGGTTGCGGGGCGCGCTCCGGCGCTTCTGGAGCGCGATGATCGCCGGGCCGAGATAGTCGTAGGCGCCGGGGGCGAATTCCTTGCCGGCCACGAAGGCCTTGCCGGCCCCGCCCACGAAGATGTCGCGCTGCGGGTGGACGGCCGCGTGCAGGATGGCGTTCGCCACCTCCTCCGGCGGGTAGATCGGCGGCGGCAGGCTCGGCTCGCGGTCCATGTAGTTGCGCGCCCGCTGGGGCAGGGGGGTGTCGATCGAGGCCGGCTTGATCAGCGTCACCGAGATCGGCGCGTTCTCGTCCATCAGCTCCATGCGCAGGGCGTCGGTGAAGCCCTTCACCGCGTGTTTCGAGGCCGCGTACATGCCCTGGAACGGGAAGGCGAGGTCGGAGGCGATGCTGCCGACGTTGATGAGGGCGCCGCCGTTTTGGCGCATGTGCTCGGTCGCCACGAGGGAGCCGTAGACGGTCCCCCAGAAATTCGTCTGGATCAGGCGCTCGTGGTCGGCGTCGCTGATCTCGCGCAGCCGGCCGTAGATCGAGCCGCCGGCCACGTTCACCCAGGTGTCGAAGCCGCCGAAGGTCGCCTCGGCCCGGTCGGCGACCGCCTGCACGTCGGCCCGCCGGCCGACATCGGCGACGACGTCGATCGCCTTGCCGCCGACGCCCTCGATCTCGGCGCGGATGCGCGCCAGGGCGTCGCCGCTGCGCGCCGCCAGCACTACCCGGGCGCCGCGCTCGGCCGCCATCCGGGCCGTTGCGAGACCGATGCCCGACGAGGCGCCGGTGATCACGATGACCTGCTCGCGGAGCGGCTTGTGCTTCATACGGTATCCCCGACGCTGTGGCGCGGCCGCACGGGAGCGGCCACACGCTAGGCTATCGATCGGGGTGGCCGCATGTTCCGGGCGCGCCTGCGGGTGATCGGGTCGCAGGCTGCCCGGCCGGGCGCTCAGCGGCCGTAGATGTCCTCGACGCGGATGATGTCGTCCTCGCCGGTGTAGGAGCCGACCTGGACCTCGATCAACTCCAGCGGGATCTTGCCGGGGTTGGCCAGCCGGTGCATCGAGCCGATCGGCAGGTAGACCGCCTCGTTCTCGTGGACCAGCACCACCCGCTCGTCGATCGT